>JBKECQ010000115.1:0-8605 GCA_047974845.1 Aminipila sp.
AGCAAGCTGCTCTTTATATATTCCTCTACATTCTGCTATCTCTTCCTCAGTAATTTTAGTAATGTCTTTACAAATTTTAAAAATCTTATTTTTCATATGCATATTCTCCTTAAAACCTAACTACTCGAAAAATTAGTATAGTTCGTTAAATACTAACTCTCCTCAATAATTTTATAAAACTCACTAGCTTTAATTTCTTCCATAAAGTCCATTAATTCAACTTTATGGACATTAGATTCAAGTGACCCGTATAATTCTTCTTTTATATGAAATAGTCTAGAACTAAATTGTCCCATCATTCTTTGTCCATACATAAAATACCGTGGCTTATCAAGTATTTCTATATTACTTACTGCTTCTTTCCACTCTTTTCCTATTTCTGATCTAATTTTAAATTGTCTTTTTCCACTCGTATCTTCCAATGTTAAAACACCATCAAACTTTGCATTATCATTTTCTGTTGGTAGTATGTATAACTTTTCTTTAAAAGGTACAAAACTTCCTGCTTCTATACCATGCTTTTCAGCAATACTATTAAAAATTGCTATCACTGCTTTTTCATTTTTAAGATATTTAAAATAATCAATGTACATTTTGCTATCTTTATTAATTTTAAAAAACTTCTCCATCCCTGCGACTTCTCCTTTTCTCCTCATATATAAATTTCTATACCCAATTAAATCTTTTGTTTTAATGCTGGAATGTTATAGCAAACCCAGCAACACCAGCGATTAAAACTAACCCATCTTCTAAGACCTTATAAGACCACAAGTTTCCCATATATGCATAATGCCATCACCCCACATACGAGTACTTCCCCGATACTATTTGTCCTAATTGGTAGTAAATGAAACCTCTTCTTTGATAATGGCCATATCCACATAATGCCTTGTACATTTAAAGTATCTAAAATAATATGTGAAAACATACCAGGTATAAATCCTTTTATAAAATATGGCACTAATTCACTTATGTCGCCAAGCACACTTATATCTAATATTCCAAGTATTAAGCTGACTGCTAAAATACATGATGGTGTATGTATTGGACCACGATGCTTAAATATTCCTGACATCACTTCAGCAATTATTGGGAATTTATGTCCTATCCAGCTCTGACGATGATCTATATCAATAAACAGTGCCCCTAATGTAGCCCCAGCAATTATTGCTGACTGTTGAACTGGTTGATCAATATTTACCGCAGATATAACAATCATTCCTGCAGCAACACCTCCTAATGAATGGGTAACATAATTCATAATTTTATTTTCTCCCTTTCCTCTATTAATTTCTCCTTCTCTTCTTCGAGTTTTTCAACTAGTGCCTTATCTTTCTTAATTACAGCTATTGAAATTTTCTTTACAACCTCTGTAATTTTTTCATCTATTACCTTCAATTTAGGGTACTTTTTATAGTTTTCAATTTGTTGTTGTTTGTCCGCTTTATCTTTCTCAATTTTCTCCCGTTCGAGAATATCTTCGTTCTTTTCTTCTACAAAGGACTTTGCTTTAGCATTTTTATGTGCCACATCAAATATGCTATTTACTAAGCACGTTTGTATATAAGCTTTCCTATTAGTAAGTTGCTTTTTATTCTTAAGCATAATTTGCACTACTAGCCGTATATGATCTGCCGTTAACCCATAAATTAGATTGTCTATTGCCTCTTTCTTTTTTATGTTTCCACCTATTGAAATCTGTTCTGAAGAGTTCATATCTTCAACAGCCATAAAAACTTCTTCTATTACGTCAGCATTGCTTGCATCACTTAACTTTAAGTTGTCAATTTCTAGTCTTTTTCTAAGTTCTTTAACACTTGCTTTTTCATTAACCTTTAATCTCTTAATACGAGGCCTTTTAGATTCTTCCTCTGACATACTATTTTTATCATCTGCATTTATATTTAGCTCTGAACCCACATTCTTGTCATTATTTGCCGGATTGGGAAGAGCTACTATTATATAAATATTTTTATCAAAAACACCATTTGCTCCTTTTGTTCTTTCAATTCTAATATAGTCCGTATCGGTTAAGATTTTCATGTGTTTATAGTACGTGTTTTTGTTTATCTGTAATTCCTCAATCATCAAATCTCTATTAGGGAAAGCTTGGTTACCAGCTCCCGCAAAACTTGATATATAGGCATATATAGCTTTTGCTGTAGTTGTCAGCCTTTTATCTCGCATAACAATCTTTGGATTTAGTCCATAGCCTTGTGCCATTATTCCTTCTACCCTTAATATATCAGCTACTTGCGATGTTGATTTAGCCATGTTCTTGCCTCCCTATATTAAATTGGTAACAATAAAAAACCACTAACATATTTGCTAGTAGTTTTTTTATATCTTCTCTCCCATTAACTGTTTTATCATCTTATATTTGACATAGTCTACGCTTATTACCCTTATCGACTTACCTTTTATCCATTGCACATTAGTATAATTACCTGGTTGTGATATAATCCATGCCATATTTCTAAAAATTTCTATGCACTCTTTATACTCTGACATTGTTTCACTGCATTTCCTTAATAACATCCTAAAATCACTACTTTTAATGTTTGCTATGGTACCATTACATGAAAACATACATATATCTTTTTTGTTTGTTTTACTTACGTCTATAATTAAGTCCACTGATTTTACAAAGGTATTTAAATAGTTATTGTATGTGTTATTCCCTACCATTAATTTAAGTTTTGCATATAATTTATAGTCTACTGTAATAACTCTTACTGGTTTTCCCTCAATCCTTTGAACATTCGAGAACTTTTCTTCTTGGCATATTATCCAGCTCATTATTCTAAAGTGCCTCATGTAGTATCTGTAGTTTTCTCCCCGGCCATGCTGTGTCACCATAGTTTTAAATGCAGGCACTAGGAAGTTGGCATAGCTATTATCCTTAGACCAAGAACATATATTACCCTTCATATTCAATAATTTATCAACCACATTTACATATACATTTAATGTGTTCTCAAATTCATTCATTTTATCAATACCTTATCTCGTTACACTTATACTTATACCTATTCTCACATCTGTTACACCTTATAATAATATACATATTATTATATACTCTTACCTGTAACTCATGTCTAGGATATCCACTTGTTAATATTGTAAAGTCAATGTTAATATGCTATATTTTTAAGGCGTAATTTTATCATGAGTACTTTGATATTTCATTACGCCCTAATAACCTATTATATTTGTCTCTCAGTATAGCGTTTTATTGCTTCTATAATAACTTTTTCTAATTCATCTTCCTCAATTTTTATATTGCTATAATCAACATTTTTTAAACTCTTTAAAGCCTTTGATGTTGCTTTTCTTAGAGAATTGTATGGTGTAGTTACTTTTTTTATCTCTTTTTTAAATATATTTCTTATTTCTGTTTGATTTAATTGCCCTGCTTTTGATAACCCTTTAAGTTCTTCGGCACTTGGCAAATCTATTTTCTTAATAATACCTTCTTCTATTCCATTGAACACCATTTGTTGTTCATCCTCTGATAAGAACGAAAGTGCTACTCCTGCTCTAAATGGTATCTCGTCTTTATCTACTAACTCTAGTAAGCTTTCTATAAGTTCATTTAATCTTAAATATCTAGTAATTTGTAGTGGCGAGGTATTATTTTTTTGTGCAATTATATCACGGCTTTTTACTTGTGTTCCATTGGAACACAAGTCATTTATACTTTCACAGTCCACTTGTGTTCCATTGGAACACAAGTCAATATTTTCTCTCACAAAGTTAATTAAATCATTTCTTTTTCCTTGGCATTTGTATGCTTCTATCTGCATTTTATACGCTTTTGCTTTCTCACTATGAAGAATCTTCTGACGACTTTTCAAGTTAGTATTGGTCATAATGATTGTGGCTTCTTCATCACTAACATTATATATCTTAGCAGGTATATGTGTTAAGCCATTAAGTTTAGCGGCAGCAAAACGCCTATGCCCTGCTAAGATTTCATACTCCCCATTACCTATTCTACGAACAATTATTGGCTCTATTACTCCACTTTCTTTAATTGATTCTGCAAATTCGTGTAGTTCTTCATCCTCTATTACCTTAAAAGGATGATTCTTAAACTCTCTAAGAGAATCTATAGAAACATTTGAGAAATTATCTGTATTATTTGTCTGTGCATCTGAACTAGTAAGGCCTCTCAACCTGTTTGCTCTCTCAGTTATTGAGCTTGTCCCTTGGTTTAATGACTGTTGTCCTGCAACATCACCTAAACTTCGTGGTCTAAGATTATTTTCCATTTTCTAAAACCTCCAATACGAAGTCGCTATATCCAGTTGCAAGGCTCGAACCTTTATCAAACTCTGCTAATGTCTTTCTTTCTCTAAAAGCTCTTGAGGCTTTGGTACTTGTCCCAATTTTTGAATTGTATATTCTTATACCATACTGACTGCAAAAGTTATATAGGCTTTCTAACACTTCTCTTGCTTCTTTTAATCTGTTGTCAAACATTGTCATCAAAACGCCATCAATTTGCAAGTTTGGATTTGTTTGCATCCTTATTAGTTCTACTGTATCTAATAATGTTTCAAAGCCTTTTGCATCCATTTCCGAAGCTTTAATCGGAACTATAATCGAATCAGCAGCCGTTAATACATTTACTACTAACATTCCAAGTGTTGGCGGACAATCAATAATTATATAGTCATATGAATCTTTAAGCTGCATAATTATTTTTTTTAATATGTATTCTCTTGCAGTAGCAGTAACAATAGAAATATCTGCAACCGACAAAGTTAGATTTGATGGTATTAAATCGAGATTATCCCTTGTCAATATATAATCATTAATATTAACCCCTGTCTCTCCCCTTCTAATATTACTAGCTCTTTCGCTTCTTATTATATATTCAAAAACTTTACCTATTGTATTCTCTATGTCGTATGCGATAAATCCCATTGAAGTTGTAAGTGAGCCTTGAGGATCCATATCCATAAGCAAAACTTTATTTCCTTTATTTGCAATTTCTGCCCCCATATTAAAAGTGGTGGTAGTTTTACCAACTCCACCTTTTTGATTAATTACTGCAAATACTTTACACATTTTAATTTCCTCCTTATTAAATTACTTTTAATGTATTTTCTGATATTTCGTAATAGGTTTCTTGTAATGCATTATATACAGTGTCTTTGTCAATTCCATTGTCTTCATATCCCTTTAGTATTTTTCTCACATAATTTTCATGTGGAATAGATATGAAATTTTCGTATACCGTATTCATTACATAAGCCATAGCTTTTTTTACTTCTCCATCTACAATAACCTCTATTTCTATCTTTACATAAAGTGTTGGGAATCCTTCATATTTATCTAGGGATTTCTCACATTCTTCAGTTATTTCCCATAACACTATGGGGACTTGGTTGTCTTTACTTCTTTCAATATTGGCAACCCCACGTTTTTTTCCTCTAAATGTAAGTTTATAATTGTCTAGTATTGTAGTCCCTATCAATTTTGCACTTGGGCATCTATATTGCATTTGGAATATATTCATATTGCTTCCATATGCAGCGTATATTTTAGTTTTCATCTTTTAATTTTCCTTTCTTAACAATTTGCAGTTTCCCGCAGATAATAATATTCTTTTTTGGAATATATTGTCATAAAATATTATTAAATTATCTTTGACAAACTAAAGCAGCTCTGCTAATATATCAAGAAAGAGCCACTCATATTTGTACAAACTATGACTGTGGTTGGATAGGAAAAAAGGTTTACCAGCTCGTCCAAAAGTCAGGTAAACCTTTTTATTTATATTAAAAAAAGTGAAGAAACTTTTTTACTTCACTTTTAAGCTTATTTTACCGATATGTAATTTATCAATATTTAAAAATCACTTTAAACATTGATATTTAAACAATGTTTTAGATTCTCCCAGTTTACATATTTATTAAACGCAACACACGCGTCATTTGCTGACACCATAGAAATTCCCTTCATCAGCTCCTCTAAAGTATGTTGTTCACCGGGTTCCATATACATTTGAGAACCACCCATTGACGCAGAACGTTCTGAAATTGTTACCATATCTGTAAGGGCTACTTGACCTCTGTCTATGGCCTCCATTGCAAGAAGCATTGTCATTACCTTTGTAACTGAAGCCGGTGGTAATTGTGCTGCTCCATTTTGTGAAAATAAAACTGTCCCACTTCCCGCATCCATTAATACCGCTGCCTTAGCATCGACAATAAGTCCTGCATCATTAATATCTTGAGATTTTTGACTAACTTTACCGTTTTCAGCATCTTTAGCCTGAGTCTCACTAACTATGGCACTGCTCCCTGCCATATTATCTACCGGTATCATAGGAGAAATAACATCCAGTCCTTTTTCAACAGATTTTGGAACCATAGCACTTATGCCCATTATCCCTCCACCTACAACAAGTACGGCCACCATGCATATTGACATAACTCTTGTTACGGTTCCTCTATGCATTGTCTTGGCTACAATTGCACGCTTTTTAAACCTATTTAGGTTCTTACTAAAATTCCCTTTATTATTACTTCTATTAAAAATACTCATAATTCCCCTCCCTGCCCTGCTCTTTTGTTCAAGTCAGTTACACTATTATTATGATATTTTTAACTTGTAATTATTATTCTTATATTCTTATAAGAAAGTCCAATAAATTATATTTATTTGAACTTTAGCTTCATAACTTAATAAGTTTAAACTCATTTTTATTAAAATTTATAATTCCTTCATTTTGCATTCTACTTAATTCCGCAGACAAAGCACTTCTATCTACACAAAGATAGTCTGCAAACTCTTGTCTGTTAAAGGGAATCTTAAAGTGTTCTTTCCCTGTTTGTCCTGCTCTAAATAGTAGATACGACATAACCTTTTCTCTCGTTGTTCTTTTTGATAGATGCATAATTTTATTATTTAATAAAATATTTTTTTCTGCTATTATCCTAAGCATATTTTCTAATAGTTTTTGATGGAATGTACATGAATGACTGCAAGTGGTGACTACTTTTTTATAATCAATAAAAATAACGGAACAATCCATAGCCGCAACCACACTGACAGGAAACCTTTCCATATTTGCACAAGCAAAAGCTTCTCCGAACAAACTGCCTTTTTTTGCTTCTGCTATTATATTTCTATTCCCCAAAATATCATCATTTATAATATAAATTCCGCCTTCTGCAACAATCCCAACTTTATCTGCTCTATCCCCCTCCATGTAAACAATCTCATTCTTTTTGAAACTTTTAAAGGAGGCTAGCAAACAGTTCATCATTGGCTCTATTTCATTTTCATTTATTCCTATAAATAGCGGATTTTGCTTTAACAAACTCAAATATCTTTTCATAAAATTTTTTCTCCTTTTGGTTGTAAAAACAACAGAAACTTTTCTTGTAGTATATTAGTATAAACATACAAAGTCAATAGTTCATCTTTTAAATTAAATTTAAAACGATTCTGGAGGTAATATATATGATTCGTAAAATAATAAAAATAAATCAGGAAAAATGTAATGGATGTGGTCTATGTGTTAATGCTTGCCATGAAGGAGCAATAGGAATGATTGATGGCAAAGCACACTTACTGCGTGATGATTATTGTGACGGTCTTGGAGATTGTCTTCCCGTATGTCCCACAGATGCAATATCCTTTGAAGAAAGAGAAGCGGCGGATTATGTTGAAGATGTGCAACTGTCTCAATGGCCTGTTCAAATAAAGCTGGTTCCTATTAATGCACCTTATTTCAATAATGCAGATTTATTGATTGCTGCAGATTGTACAGCCTTTGCCTATGCAAATTTTCATGAAGATTTCATAAAAGATCATATAACTTTAGTGGGCTGTCCCAAACTGGATTCTGTTGATTACAGTGAAAAACTTTCTCAAATTATAGCTAATAATAATATTAAAAGTATTAGAGTTACTAGAATGGAAGTTCCGTGCTGTGGCGGTATTGAATACGCTGTTAAAAAAGCAATTGAACTTAGTGGTAAAAACATTCCATGTGAAATTGTAACCATATCTATAAAAGGTCGTATACTAACTACGAGGTGATTTCTATGAACTCATGTGAGATCACGACCTTCATAACAGCTATTGCTAATGTTGTTGCAAAGGACAGAAGTGCATCTGAAGTAGCTATTTTGGCCGCAGTATTCGTGCAATTCGCAGATACTTTAGCAACACTAGCAGTTCTTAAACAAGAAGAAGAAGAGTGAAATAACCTACATGATTTTATTAAATTCTCTATTAAAGTAAAAGGAGCATATATGTTGATACCTAGACTATAACACGTCTAATACCTCAACCATATACGCTCTTTTTATTTTCTATAAGTCTGCACTTATTCTTTGATTCTAAATATTTGTTCACTATAGTTCTGCGCTTATTTTTTGATTTTAAATATTTGTTTTCTATAAGTCTACGCTTATCCTTTGGTTTTCTATTTTGTGTTTATCCGCATACCCCGTTAACATCAATGTCAATGCTCCATCTCCTGTTACATTACACGCTGTTCCGAAGCTATCCTGCAATGCAAAGATTGTCAGCATTAAGGCTGTTCCTGTTTCATCAAATCCTAGCACTCCTGTTATTAGTC
>JBKECQ010000007.1:0-22967 GCA_047974845.1 Aminipila sp.
AGCAAAGTTGTCTCCTTACAACTTTGCTTTTATAATATACATCTTTATAATTAAAAATAGCCAAATCTAAATTTGTATTTTCTCACCTGAGAATTCTATATAATCAATTTCTTTTGGATCAATCACTTCGTTAAACTGAGTATCAAATACGATTCTAAAACCATTTGAATGGATACCGCTACTTCTAGTTGAATCAATAGCTTCACCGTTTTTCATATATATAGTTATGGCAACATTGCTCATATTAACCCTACTTAGAGTTAAGTTGCTTAAAGTCATACTTAAGGATACAGGTGAAATCCTTACTGTCTTTATTTTAAGCGGAGCGTCTTCATATATTACTTTTTTATTTACTCTGTAAACCAAAGTGTTATCTTGGTAGTCAATAGGAAACGTAATCTCCCAGCTACCGGAGGCTACTAAATTATAAATATCTGAACTGGAGTTAGTATTATGCCCATTATCAGTAAAGGTATTGTAAGTAGAAAAATCAGTAAATCTAAGAGTCATGTTTTTGCCAATAAGCTTTTCGCTGGAGGATAGGCATAGGACCATGGATATTTTATTATCACTAGTATTATCATCCTCTAGCTGTTCAAAAAAATAACCTATGCCGTGAACAAAAGAACTCTTTGATTGTATGGAAACCAGTTCCTCCGCAAAAGTATAGTATTTATCAGATAATATTGTGTTATCATCAGATATAATATCAAACAAAACATATATTGAATTTCTATCACCTAATGCTTCTTTTACGTGTATAGTAATTCCATTTTGTGTAACCTTTTTATCTATTATAGTGCCCAATGAGTTTAACATATTTGTTTCAGTGTTGGACTTTGGATTAAAAAAATTTAAAAAATTCATGTTCAAGTTAGTAGATGCAAAAGAAAATACTGCAAGGGCAAAAATTGTAATTAAAGCGGCAGCTAATAAAATAAATCTTTTCTTTCTCGGGGTATAAGCTTTGCCATCTTGATTGACTTTTTTTAAAGTTTGTTGAAGAATAGCATTTTTTTCTTCCCCACTCATTGACTTTATCCCACCTTCATTAGACATTGGCTTTATTTTACTTACGTTAAAGTCAACAAGTTTATAATTCTGCATCATATCATCAATTTTTTTCATAAAATAATACCCCTCTCTATTAAACTTTTCTTCAAAGTATCTTTCCCACGATATAACTTGTTTTCTACGGACTTGGCAGTAATATCCAATGTTAGTGCTATCTCTTTTACCTTATAACAAAAGTAATATCTCAAAATAAATATACTTCGATCCGGTTCTTGCAATGAATCTATAGCTTCTTGCAAAATACTGCTATTGATTTTCAAGGCAAGTTCATCTGCAAAATCTAAATCAATACCTAAATCATTTTCCTCAAGTGGAATAAGCTCAATATTGGGGTGTTGTTTCCGCCTATAATCAATTGCCGTATGTCTTGCAATTCCGCAAATATAACTACTTAATGCAACATTACAGGTTAAATCAAACTTATCAATATTTTTCCATAATTTAAAAAATACATCTGATATACATTCTTCTAAATCTTGGGTGCATGATGTACCTAGGATTTTTGAACAAACCCATTTAACAATACCACCATATAAATCAATTGCTTTTGATAATCCTTTTTCGGGATTTGTTTTTAAAAGCTTTATTATTTTTTTATCGGTCATTTTTTTCTCCTAATTTAGTAATTAAAAAAACAATATATTTTTAGCAATAAAAGTTTGCTTTTAAAAATTCATATTTTTAATTATTTTGAACAGAATAATATTATTAAAGTAAATTTTTATTTTAAATCTCTACACTTATTTATTCGTTTAAAATTTTATTTTCACTCAATAATTTAACATAATTATTTTCAAGATTGTAGAAAATAATTTTTAATTATAATTAGAGTAAAAACTAAGATTTTGATAATACTAAGACTGAGAAAAAAGAGAGGAGTTGAAACTAGTGAGAAATAAACGAATTTTTCTTGGATTTTTATTGGTTATTGCATTAATGGTATTTGCGGGTTGTAGTACAACTGATGATAAGGTTAACAAAGCAGCGCCAAATACACCCGATACTGTAACTGATACAAATGATGTTAACAATGGTACCGATACAATCAAAAATGATGTAAACAAAGCTGTAGATGATGCAGGTAATGCTGTTGAAAATTTAGTAACTACAAATGGTGCTGTAGATCAAAAAGGTAACAATTTATAACCAATAAAAGTATAAGGGGTGGCATATGCCATCCTTTATATTTATACTTAAAAGCCAAAAAATGTAATTAAAATGCAAATAATAAATAAAAGTAACATTACAATAAATTCAAAACAGTATTATATAGTAGATAAAATCATCTGAATGTTATATAATGATGTTTTTATATGAATAATTTGGAGAATTGTGGTATACTGAAGACATGAGTAAATTAATATTTAATAAGAATAATGGGTCAAATAAGAACCTGAATAAAGAGAATAAAATGATTGAAGGCGTACTTTCAAAGCACAAAAGAGGTTTTGGTTTTGTTACGCCAATTTTAAGTGAAGAAGAGTTATTGAATGCCAGCGAGGCGGAAAAACAAGATGTTTTTATATCTGCAAGAAACTTAAACGGAGCTATGAATGGTGATATCGTTCTGGTAGCTTTATTTTCTGAGGAAGTATCCAATAAATCAAGAGAAGGTGTAGTAGATAGGATTATTTCACATGAGGTAAAAGAGCTTGTTGGTACTTTCGAAAAAAATAAGCGTTTTGGTTTTGTAGTTCCTGATGATAAGCATTTTAACAATGAGGATATTTATGTTAAGAAAAGTGATTGGAAGAATGCACAAACAGGTGATAAAGTAGTTGTTGAGATAACAAGATACCCTGAAGGTGACAATAGTGCTGAGGGGAAAATAATAGAGGTTATAAGCCGATTTGGAGAGCCTGGAGGGGATATAAAATCCCTTATCAGACAGTATAACCTATTTCAAACTTTCCCTAGTAGGGTAAATGCAGAGGCAAAGGCAGTATCAAAGATAAAGCAATCTAAGCAAGAAGATTTTGAACCTATAACAGAGGAAGAAAGAATAGGTAGAAGAGATTTAAGAGCTAAAACCATAATAACCATAGATGGAGCGGATGCAAAAGATTTAGATGATGCGATTTCAATAGAGAAATTAAATAATGGCAATTATTTATTGGGAGTTCACATTGCAGATGTAAGTCATTATGTGGTGGAAGAGGGTCCAATGGACAAAGAAGCCTTAAAAAGAGGAACCAGTGTATATCTTGTAGATCAAGTTATACCAATGTTGCCAAAGGCTTTATCCAATGGTATATGTAGTTTGAACCCTCAAGTAGATAGACTTACCCTATCAGTAGAAATGGAACTGGATTCAACAGGGGAAGTAGTCAGCCACGATATATTCAAAAGTATCATACATTCTAAGCATAGGATGGTCTATGACGATGTATCCGATATTTTGGAAAACAGTTCTAAAGAACTTATTTCAAAATATGAGGATATATATAAAGACATTTTATTAATGGATGAACTGGCAAGTATTTTACACAAGAGAAGAGATTTAAGAGGAAGCTTAGACTTTGATTTTGACGAGGCATATATTAAGCTGGACGAACAGGGTATTCCTATTACTGTAGAGACTGCGGAAAGAAGAGTAGCTAATCGCATAATAGAAGAATTTATGCTTATTGCAAATGAAACTGTGGCAGAGCATTTCTATTGGTTGGAAGCGCCATTTGTATATAGGGTGCATGAAAAACCGGCTCCTGACAGAATGGATGAATTTAAAAGCTTTGTTAAGGGCTTTGGGCTAAATGTTAAGGGAAGCACAGAGAATATACATCCAAGGGTGCTGAGTGACCTGCTAAAAGAAGTAAAAGGGCAGTCCTATGAAAACGTGGTAAACACGGTTATGCTCAGGTCAATGAAAAAAGCATTTTATGATGTAAGCTGTGATGGTCATTTTGGTTTAGGAGTAAAATTTTATTGCCATTTCACATCACCTATAAGAAGATACCCAGACTTAATTATTCACAGAATAATTAAGGAAGCCATAGATGGAAAGTTAGATGAAAAGAGAGTTAAGACTCTAAAGAAGAAAACTGATATGGCGGCGGAATTATCTTCAAAAGCAGAAAGGCATGCTCAGGAACTGGAACGAGAAGTTGAGAAGCTGAAAAAGACAGAATATATGTCATATCATATTGGAGAAAGTTTTGAAGGCATCATAAGCGGTGTTACAAATTATGGCTTTTATGTAGAGCTACCTAATACTATAGAAGGTCTAGTAAGAGTGGAAGATTTAGAAGACGATTATTACGACTTTGAGCAAATGAAATACCGATTTATTGGTAGACAAACGAATAAAATTTATGGATTAGGTGACAAGGTTAAGGTCAAATTAGTAAAGGCTAATATTGCAGATAGAGAAATTGATTTTATTATAGAAAAAGAAGAAAAAACGGTCTGATTTTTAAATCAGGCCGTTTGGTTTTGATATGGCAGAAAGTGCGTCTCCCGCTTCATCAATATATAATGTTTTTCTAGCTATATCTGCCAAGGAGATAATACCAACCAGTCTATCATTAGAGACTACAGGTAAACGCCTTACTTGATTATTTGCAAGCAATAAGGCGGCATCATGAGTGTTCATATTCGGTGTAGCAAATCTGACATTTTGACTCATGATATCTTCAGCTTTTAAGTCTTTGCTGTCGCTTGCAACAGACCTGATAACTATATCTCGGTCTGTTACTATTCCAAGCACTCGTCCGGAATCAGTACATACAGGAATTGCCCCGATATTTTCCTGCTTCATTTGTTTTGCAATTTGTGTCAAAGAGGTTTCTGGTTTAACACAGCTAACACTTGGGGACATAATTTCTTTTACTAACATGGAAAACTCCTTTCTAACTTAACGGTTTTTAAATGCAAAAAGAGCAAACTATATTTTATAGTTTGCTCTTTTTTATTTCATAATATGCCTTATATAAATCATTAAGATTAATTATTTGTATATTTATCAGGATTCCAGAATGAAGGCATGAATAAAGAAATTAAAGTAAATATTTCTAGTCTTCCTGCAATCATTAGGAAACATAAAACTAATCTTAGAGGTCTGCAGTAAATACTGAAATCTCCGTTAGCTACATCACCAAAACCAACACCAATGTTAGAAATCATAGCCAGCGAAGAGGAAAGTGTTGTTTCAAAATCAAGGTTTTGAAGCGAAAGTAAAATTGCACCAAATAAAGTAATTATTAAATATAACATTATATATATAGTTATTGAAGATACTCTTTGTGCAGAAACCGGTTTACTACCAATCTTAACAGCCACCACAGAACGTGGGTGTATTCTCTTATAAAATCCTCTTATAACAAGTTTTATCATAACCAGGACTCGTACCACTTTTATAGCACCACAAGTTGATAAGGAACAACCACCAATAAGCATAAGAACAACAAGTATTGTCAGACTGAAAGCAGGCCAATCAGCATAACCAATTATTGAAAATCCGGATGTAGTTGCCATAGATACAACTTGGAATATACCATATCTAAATGATCTCAATAAGTCATAGGTATTGGTAAAATATAAGTTTAAAGAAACTAGGGCAGAACCAATAAGTATTAAGCATATGAATGCACGTAATTCAATGCTTGAGAATACTGTTTTCCAATTCCTATGGATAATGAAATAGTAAAAAGTAAAGTTTACAGATGTAAGGAATGTAAAAATCCCAATGATTGCTTCAACATAGAAGCTATTGTATCTGGTAATTGCATAGCTCATTCCGGGCATACCGCTGGTACTTACACTACTCATGGTGTTTATCAATGCATCAAAGGTATTCATAGGTGAGGCAAGTAGAAGTACAAACTCAACAACAGTAAATACTATATAGAATAGATATAGATTTTTTGCCGAGTCAGATATTCTGTTGGATATCTTATTGAATACTGGATCCGGAACTTCTGCTTCGACTAAAACTTTGCAATCTATTCCTAAAGCAGGAAGAATAGAAATTGCTAAAACCAGAATTCCCATTCCTCCTAACCAATTACATATACCTTTCCACATTAGAATACTTTTAGCCATTAGGTCCATATCAAATAGTGTTGAACCTGTAGTCGTAAAGGCCGAGACAGATTCAAAGAATGCGTCTATAACAGATGTTGTTTGACCTGAAAGAAGATATGGCAGTGCGCCTAAAATAGATGCAGTCATCCAACATAAGGTAACTATTAAATATCCCTCTCTAATTCGTAAATGTGAGGGTACAGCCCGTAAAAAACTTAGAATAATAGTTGGAATGGCTATCATCAAAATGCTAAGAGTGGCAAAAATCACTACTTCTTTCCACTCATCATATATTGCAGCAGTAATCATAGGGAAAAGCATAGCAACACCAATGATTATTGTTACAATATTTACTATTTTAAATATAATACGATAATTAAACGACATTATTAATACCTCTGTTATTTATCTTGCTGCCAAAACTGCGGAACAAAGAGCATGATAAAAGTATAAAGCTCTAAACGACCGGCAAGCATTAGCAGTGATAGTAAGAATTTTATAGGTTCAGAAAAAATACTAAAGTTCATAGTTGGCCCCACTAAATTAAATCCTGGACCTATATTTCCCATACAGGTTAGTACTGCACTGAATCCTGTTAGGATATCATATCCGTTTAAGGATATTAAAAGTGTACAAGCAGCAACCACCAAAATATGAAGAAAAACAAAGTTTGCAATTGCAGATACGGTATCTATACTTAGTTTTTTATCATTAATTTTTATAGAGATTATTGCATTTGGATGTAGTTTTACCTGAATACCACGTTTTATTAGTTTAAGTACAACTAAAACTCTTATAACTTTAATACCACCTCCGGTTGAAGCAGAACAACCACCTATAAACATAAGCAGGAATATCAGCATTTTGCTGAATGTAGGCCAAATATCATAGTCAGCTGTAGCAAAACCAGTGGTAGTGAGTATGGACACTGTTTGGAAAAAGGAATATCTTGCCGAATCTCCAATACTATTGTATACATTAGAAAAGAAAAGATTAATTGTCATTAGCGATGTAATAACAATTATTATCAATAAATAAAATCTAAACTCTTCATCTGCAATAAGATTCTTGATACCTCCGCGCTTTCTGAAGGTGTAAAAATATAAATTAAAGTTTACTCCGGAAAGAATCATAAATATAGTAATTATCATCTCGATAGTAAAACTGTTGAAATGTGCAATACTGGTATTATAGGTTGAAAAACCACCGGTTCCTACAGTAGCGAAAGAGTGTGTTGTTGCATCAAATAAATCCATTCCGGCAAACATTAAAAGAACTATTTCTGCTAAAGTAAGGATAGTATACATTTCATATAAATTTTTAGCGGTATCAGAAATTTTAGGTGTTATTTTATCCATTGTAGGTCCGGGTGCCTCAGCAGAAGCCAGAATATTGGCTCCTATTCCCAAAGAAGGTAAAAGGGCTACTGCAAAAACCAGTATACCCATACCACCTAACCAATGTGTAAAGGACCTCCAAAAAAGAATTCCTTTCGGAAGGCTTTCAATTTCGGTAAGTATTGATGCACCGGTAGTACTAAGCCCGGATGCACATTCAAAAAATGCATCAAAGAAGTTTGGTATGGTATTTGAAATCATAAAAGGAATTGCACTGATAGTTGAAGCCGCAATCCACCAAATTGACACAATAAGAAACCCATCTCTGACATTAAGGCGTGACTGAGAGGGGGCAATCTTTAAACATATTAAAAATCCTATAATAATCACTGGTAAAATAGTTAATAGAAAAGAATTTACTATTTTTGTTTCATTATATATTATAGAAACGATAAGGGGCAGAATCATTGCTGCCCCCATAACTACCATTAGAATACCAAGTGACCTTAAAAATACTTTTATATTTAAGTTCATAAACCTATCTCCTGCCTAAAAATCCCATTCGGTTGTTGTTTGTTAATTTCTCCAAGTCCGAAAGTTCTGACAAAAGACAAAGAATAATAACCTTGTCATCTTCTAAAATTTTTGTTTCTCCTGAAGGAATAATAACCTCCACTCCTCGATGAATTGCTGCGATAAGCACGCCTTCCGGAAGTCTTAGGTTCTTAAGCGGAACACCCACTAAAGGCATTTGTTTACTTGCTATAATCTCCATAATTTCAGCTTGTCCTTGGATTAGCTGTGAAGATATGACCTTTTTAGAACCTTGAATAAAACGTAGGATACTTGCAGATGTAATGTTTAGTGGGTTTAATGCCATATCAATACCCATTTTTTCTATTAAATCTACATAGCTTTCCCTACTAACCTTTGCTATTACATCTTCAATATTATGCTGTTTTGCCATTAATGCCAAAAGAAGATTTTCCTCGTCAAAGCCTGTTGCAGTTACAACTGCATCCATATCGTTTAGATTTTCTTCTTCTAATAAATTAATATCTGTAGCATCACCGTGTAAAATCATAACATCATCCAGATGTGTAGATAGATAATGACAACGGGATTTATCACGTTCGATTATTTTTACATGAATTCCAAAGGCTGAAAGTTTTTTTGCTAGGTATAGTCCTGTTTTTCCTCCGCCTATAATCATTACTTTTTGTAGATTAGTATATTTACCCTTTTCATGAACCTTTGATGCAAGTTTTTGAATAGGGGATTGTTCACCTATAATATAAAGGCTGTCACCACGTTGAATAGTGGTCTCTCCGTGAGGTATAATGACCTTACCACTTCTTGAGATTGCCACCATTAACATATTCGGAAATACTAGGCCGATATTAAACATGGAAACCCCAATTAGTTGAGGCATTTTATTGGCTGGAAACTCCAATAGCGAAACTTTTCCGCTTGTAAAGATACCGTTGCTTAATGTGTATTTTTCAACTAAGTATTTATAAATCTCAACGGTAATGGCTAGGTCCGGATTAACAATATAATCAATTCCCATTGTACTTTTAATAAAATCAAGTTGATTCATATGCTCAGGGTCTCTTACTCTGGCAATTACTTTTGGACAACCTAATTGTTTTGCAAAGCTTGCTATTACAATGTTTTTTTCATCACGGTCTGTAGCAGCAAGAAAATAATCATAACTTTGTATATTTAGTTCTTGCAAGATACTGATTTGCTTTGCATTTGCATGAACTGACAATATATCCATATGGCTTGTAAGTTTTTGTAAAATTTCTTCATTTTTATCTATTATTGTTACTGAATGGTTGCCAACAGTCAAGGATTCTGCAATTTTTAATCCTAATTTCCCTGCTCCGGCTATAGCTATTTTCATTTTTTTCCCTCTTCTATAGTATATTTTAATTATTTTTTTTATATATATAACCGATAAAATATATAAACGGTTGCGCAAATAAATGTTGAAAATTACAGTGCGTAGATCCAAATAATAATAATAATTATTACCATTGTCTAAACAGTAATAACAATTATTGTACCACTTCTTTACATTTTGGCAACATAAATTTGCAAGATATATAAAAATAGTCTAAAATTAATTATATTTTTATTATTAGTATGTAGTTTTTGAGGTATAAATATGAGAATTTTTACGATTATAGGTGGAAACTTGGAGAGTAATGGATATATTATCTATAATTCTGTGGGTGGAGAGGGTTTTGTAATAGACCCTGGTTACAATGCAACAAAGTTTGCAAATAAAATTGAGGAATTAAAGCTTAATATTAAAGGCATATTATTAACGCATCATCATAATGACCATACAGGTGCAGTAGATAAGCTGAGTGCTATGCTCAGTTGCCCTATTTACCTGCATGGTGAAGAGTTAGATATGTATAAATCTAGGGTGGACATTCTTTTAGAAGACGGCATGAAATTAAGTTTAGATGGGGAAGAAATACAGGTGTTACACACACCGGGTCATACAAAAGGAAGCGTTTGCTTTCTTTCTAATAAGAGTAAACTTGTTTTTACCGGTGACACAATTTTTAATGTGGATTTGGGGCGAACAGATTTAAAAGATGGATCGGAACGGGAAATGATTTCTTCTATTAAAAATGTTATTAATTTATGGGGAAATGATATTACTATATATCCGGGACATGGTGAATTTTGCAGTATGAAATATGTTAGGAAAAATAATAAGGAATTTTTAGATATAATAGGGTGAGGGTTATGGCAGTAAAACTAATTGCGTTAGATTTAGACGGTACAACATTAAATAGTGATAGTGAGTTAACAAATAGAACAAAAAAAGCTTTAAATGAAGCAATGGTAAGGGGAATTCATGTGGTAGTTGCTACAGGTAGAGTTTATTCGGCATTACCTGATGAAATAAAATCATTTAGGGGCATAGAGTATATCATTACATCAAATGGTGCAGTTATTACAGAAATTAATAATCAAGAGATAATATATGATAATTGTATAGACGAAAAAGAAATAGATGCAATATATAAATTGCTGGGCAGTCATGATTTTATGGTTGAGATATTTATAAGGGGCAGGGCATATGTTGAAAAAAGCATTATGGATAAGCTAGAAGAAGTAGGATTATCTAAGTCTAGTGTAAAGTATATAAGGAAAACCAGGACACCATATGAAAATGTACTTAAGCTAATGATGGAAAATAGAAGTCATATTGAAAATATAAATGTTGTTTTTGGAAACCAAAAGGATAGGGAATACATGAGGGAAAAACTTTTATTGTTACCTAATGTTACTATTACAAGTTCCATGGAACATAATTTAGAAATTGGTGGAGAGACAACAAGCAAGGCTTCTGCACTATTGCACCTATGCAAAAAATTGAATGTCAGACCTGAGGAAATAATGGCTTGCGGTGATAGCCCGAATGATGAGGCAATGATAAGATTGGCAGGCACCTCGGTGGCAATGGGAAATGCAAAGGATTCGCTTAAAAAAATTGCTAAACATATTACTGCCACCAATGATGAAGATGGAGTTGCCTTAGCAATTCAAAAATTAGCATTGTAGGATGTCTGTGAAAGTCGTATAGGTAAGTTAAATAAAAATAAAAATGCGTTATACAATAGGTCTACTAAAAATACCATAAGGATTAAATGAAAAAAGAAAGCTGTTTTGCTATGTAATTAAATTTATTAGCAAAACAGCTTATTTTATTGAAGCCTTGCCCGTATCTGTGATACGGCACGCAAGTCTCATACAGAAATTCCCCGGCTTTAGTCGGAATGTAAACTTTCAGAGGAATTTTTCAGTTGAAGCCTTGCCCGTATCTGTGATAGGTTGCGCAAGTCTCATACAGAAATTCCACGGCTTCAGACGGAATGAAAACTTTCAGAGGAATTTTTCAGGTCTAATAACAACAATTGTATTGACAATATATTTAATAAAAGTATAAAATATATAAAAATGTAATAAAATGTAAAACAAAGGAGGGAGCATGAATCTAGGTAAAATGGGCGAAGAAATTGCAGAACGTTACTTGAAAAATAAAGGATATGTTATATTGTGCCGTAATTTTAGGTGCAGACAGGGAGAGATAGATATAATTGCAACATTTGAAAATACCCTTGTTTTTATTGAAGTTAAAACAAGGAGTAATTTAAATTATGGACTGCCTTGTGAGTCCATAAACTCCAATAAAAAGAACCATATAAAAAGAGTTGCAATGCAGTATTTGTTTAAGGCTAAAGTTGCTTTTGACAGTCAGAGAATTGATGTAATTGAAATTTTACAAGAAAAGGGAAAACTATATATAAAGCATACAGAAAATGCTTTTTAGGAGGAATTAATAAATGTTATCAAGAGTGTGCACAGGTTCTTTATATGGGCTTGAGACAAAGATGGTTTATGTGGAAACCGATTTGTCTAAGGGGTTGCCCACTACTTTAATGGTTGGCTTGCCCGATGTTACTGTAAAAGAATCCAAGGAAAGAATAAGAAATGCTATTATAAATTCCGGATTTTTATTCCCTATGAAAAGAGTAACTATTAATCTTTCACCGGCAAATACCAGAAAAGAGGGTAGTCATTTTGATTTGCCAATTGCAGTAGGTGTATTGGCGGCAATTGGGGAAATAAAGGGAGATGAGATGGGGGAATATGCTTTTATGGGGGAACTTTCATTAAACGGAGATATTTTTAGGATTGATGGAGTTCTTCCTCTTATTATGGGATTAAAGGCTTGTGGTGTTGATAAGTTTATTATTCCTGAGGGGAATATGGGTGAAGCCGGTTTAGTTAAAAATGTAGAAATATTTCCTGTTAGAAATTTAACTGAGATAGTAAAGCACTTCAACAAATAAAAAACCATAAAAAAGCTAAGCTATAAAGAAAAAATGGTGACAAAAATACCTTCATATAATATAGATTATTTAGATGTTGAAGGCCAAGAAAATGTAAAACGGGCGGTAACTATTGCCTGTGCGGGAGGGCATGGACTTTTACTTAGAGGAATCCCAGGAACAGGAAAATCTATGATAGCAAAAAGAATACCGACAATCATGCCTGAAATGAGTTATGAAGAGCGACTTCAGGTGACCAAGATATATAGTATAGGTGGCGAATTGTCTGCTGAAATACCTATTATTTGTAATAGACCTTTTAGGTCACCCCATCACACAATTTCGGGAGTAGCTCTTATTGGAGGTGGAATAAAACCAAGACCGGGAGAATTATCATATGCACACTGCGGAGTATTATTTTTAGATGAAATTGCGGAATTTAATAAAGGAAATTTAGAGATGTTGAGACAGCCCTTAGAGGATAAAAAAATAAACATTGCAAGATCATCGGGTGTGGTGTCTTTTCCCTGTGATGTAATGCTGGTAGCTACCTCAAATCCTTGTCCATGCGGATATTTTGGAAGTGAAAATCATGACTGTACCTGTAGCCAATGGCAAATAAATAATTATAGAAGTAAAATTTCTGGTCCCCTGCTGGATAGGTTTGATTTGCACGTGGATGTACAGCCTCCAAGTTATAAAGATATTGAGCCTAAAACTAAAAAGGGTATTGGGTCATCTCAAATGAAGGCTATTGTTGATTTGGCAAGAAATAGGCAGAAAAATAGATATATAAAAGAAAACATTTTTCTTAATTCACAGCTTTCTACAACCCAAATAAAAAAATATTGCAAGTTAAATAGTGAAAGCAAAGAACTTTTAGGGAATGCATTTCAAGCAATGTCATTGAGCACCAGAGCATATCACAAAATTTTGAAAGTAGCGCGTACAATTTCAGATATGGAAGAAAGCAAGGAAATTCAAAGCAATCACGTTGCAGAAGCATTAAGCTATAGGACAAGCTATGGAAGCAAATATAGCTTTGTTTAAATTTTTGCAATTGTTAATAAAAAACATGAAAAGCAAACTATAGTATTTACAAATAAAGTTATCATACATAGAAAGGAATAATAATGGACATTAAAAATAAGGTGGAGAAAATCTCAATTGATTCTCACCACTATCCGGAGCCGTTAAAAAATATTTATAATCCTCCCAAAGAACTTTATGCCATTGGTGAGATAAATTTATTGAAAAATGACTTAATAGCAGTAGTTGGTGCAAGAAAAGCTTCCTCATACGGTCTATGGGCCGCAAAAGAATTAGGAAAGAGATTTGCACAAAATAATGTGGTAACAGTAAGTGGTTTGGCGGCTGGAATAGATTCTATGGGACATAAGGGTGCATTATCAGAGGGAGGCCATACAATTGCAGTCCTTGGCAGTGGTATTGATATTTGTTTTCCTGCTTTTAATAAGGGATTAATGAATGAAATTGCTAAAAAAGGGCTGATACTTTCAGAATATCCACCTGGGTATCCGGCAAGCAAATATACCTTTCCACAGAGAAACAGAATTATCAGTGGTATTTCAAAGGCCGTTGTTGTTGTTGAGGCGGGGTTAAATAGTGGTTCACTGATTACAGCTGAGAGGGCAATTGAACAAGGAAAAACGGTTTTCTGTATTCCGGGAAACATAAATAGTATATATTCGCTTGGTACAAATAAATTAATACAGGACGGAGCAAATATTTTAGCTGTCATAGATGACATTTTTGATATGCTCAGTATAAATAAAAAGAAAAAAAGCTATATTATAGAACAACTGGGAGAAAAAGAAAAAAAGATAATTAATGCATTAATTTCTGGGGGTGAAATTTCCATAGATTACATAGCTCAAAAGACCGATTTGAATGTTTCAGAGGTCAATGCTTTGGTTTCTGTTTTGGAAATAAAGGGTCTTGTTTATTCGGCAATGGGGAAAATTTTTATTGCAAACTGAAAGAAATACAAATATAATCATTTTTTGTATAGAGCTAATAAAAGAAAAAAATTCCTTTAGGAGGATTATCATATGGCAAGTTCCAAGAATTTGGTGATAGTGGAATCACCTTCGAAAGCTAAAACAATAGGGAAATTTCTAGGAAGTAAATATAAAGTTATTGCTTCCGTAGGGCATGTCAGAGATTTGCCAAAGAGTAAACTTGGAATCGATTTAGAAAATAATTTTGAACCCCAGTATATTTCGATTAGGGGCAAAGGCGATGTTATTAAAGCACTAAGGCAAGAAGCAAAAAGTGCTGACAAAGTTTATCTAGCAACTGACCCGGATAGAGAAGGAGAAGCAATCTCTTGGCATATCGCTCATCTTTTAGGTATTGATCCTGAAAAGGCTTGCAGAATAGTATTTAATGAGATTACAAAAAATGCTATTCAAACCGCAGTCAAAAATCCCAGAACCATTGACACAAAACTGGTAGATGCACAACAGGCTCGTAGAGTTTTAGATAGACTTGTTGGTTATCAGATCAGTCCATTACTTTGGAGAAAAATTAGAAGAGGTTTAAGTGCAGGACGTGTACAGTCTGCGGCGCTTAAGCTTATTTGTGATAGAGAAAATAGCATTAAATCTTTTATTCCAACGGAATATTGGACCATTGCAACAACTCTTTCTCTAAGTGAAAAAGAAAAATCAACTGCAAATAAGAAATTTCTTGCAAAGTTAATAGAGCATAAAGGCAAAAAGATAACTGTTAACAATAAAGAAGAGGCAGATAAAATTTTATCTGAACTTAAAAACAACAAATATGTCGTACAATCTGTTGAGAAAAAAGAAAGAAGTAAAAGAGCTTATGCTCCTTTTACAACAAGTAGCTTACAGCAAGATGCAGCTAACAAATTGGGATACTATACTAAAAAGACCATGATGATAGCACAGCAGCTATATGAAGGTGTTGAAGTAAAAGGTCATGGAACTATAGGTCTTGTTACCTATATAAGAACTGACTCGGTAAGAATTTCAGACGAAGCAAAAGATGCCGCTAAATTATTTATTGAAGATAACTACGGAAATCAATACTGGTCTAACAATATGTATTCAAATAAAAAGAAGGATGTTCAGGATGCCCATGAAGCAATAAGACCCAGCTATGTGGATTTGACACCTGACTCAATCAAGGAATCTTTGACAAAGGAACAGTATAATTTATATAAATTGATTTGGGCTAGATTTATGGCAAGCCAAATGACGGCGGCAGTGTATGATTCTATGGCTGTTGAAATATTAAATAACGATTATACTTTCAAAGCTAATGGTTCAAAACTTAAATTTGATGGATACTTGAGAGTTTACCAAGATGCAAACACAGATGACGATGAAAAAATGCTTCCTGCTGTTGAAGTTGGTCAAGATCTAAATCTAATAGAGCTTCTTTGCGATCAGAACTTTACTCAGCCACCTGCTAGGTATACTGAAGCTAGTTTAGTTAAAGATTTAGAAGAAAAAAATATTGGTAGACCAAGTACCTATGCTCCAATCATAGCAACATTAATGGATAGAAAATATGTATCGAGGGAAAAGAAATCTTTATATGCAACAGACTTAGGCTTTATTGTTACTGAATTGATGGAAAGGTACTTTAAAGAAATTGTCGATGTTGGATTTACTGCTGATTTAGAAGATAGATTAGATGATATAGAAATTGAAAATCTAAATTGGAAAACTATTGTAAGCGATTTTTATGAAATTTTAAAGGATGAGATAGAAATTGCAGATAAAGAAATTGAAAAAGTAAAATTGGAAGATGAGCTGACAGGCGAACTTTGTGAACTTTGCGGAAAACCTATGGCTAAGAAAAGTGGTAGGTTTGGCGACTTTATTGCTTGTACAGGTTATCCGGAATGTAAGAATACAAAGCCGATTGTGACTAAAATAGATGCAAAATGTCCGAAATGTGGCAGTGATATAGTTGCAAGACGAGGAAAAAATGGTAGAATGTTTTATGGATGCAGTGGGTATCCAAATTGCAACCAAGTTTTTTGGAGCAAACCTACCGATAAAAAATGTCCAAAGTGTGGATCTATTATGCTTGAGAAGAAGACTAAAACCACAACACTCGCATGTTCTAATAATGAATGCGGACACAAAGAATAAAAATGAAAGAGAGGTACGGTTAGATGATACAGTTCCATGCAACTACTATAGTAGCAGTAAGAAGAGGTGAAAATGACATCTGTATTGGGGGAGATGGTCAGGTTACCATGGGTGAAACAACAGTAATGAAGCATAAAGCAAAGAAAGTAAGAAAGATCTATAAAAATTCTGTAATTACTGGTTTTGCTGGGTCGGTATCTGATGCTTTTTCACTTACTGAAAAATTTGAAAAAAAGCTTGAAGAGCATTCAGGAAATTTAAAGAAAGCAGCGGTTGCTTTAGCTCAAATGTGGAGATCAGATAAAGCCATGAGAAATTTAGAAGCTCTTATGATTGCCGTAGATAAAGAAAGTATGCTACTTATATCGGGAAATGGTGAAGTAATTGAGCCAGATCAGGATTTTATTGCAATTGGTTCAGGTGGAAATTATGCATATGCAGCAGCAAATGCTTTATTTAATCATACAGATATGCCGGCAGAAGACATTGTAAGAGAATCATTAAAAATAGCATCTTCTATTTGTGTATATACGAATGATAATATTTCTATAGAAAGATTATAGGAGGATTTTATAATGGGTGAATTATACAATATGACTCCAAAGCAAATTGTTGCGGAGCTTGATAAATATATAATTGGTCAGGATGAAGCGAAGAAATCAGTTGCTATTGCTCTTAGAAATAGATACAGAAGAAGCTTGCTACCTGATGAAATGAGAGAAGAGATAACACCAAAAAACATTTTAATGATGGGACCTACAGGGTGTGGTAAAACTGAAATTGCCAGGAGACTTGCAAAATTAATGGATGCTCCTTTTGTTAAAGTTGAGGCTACAAAGTTCACAGAAGTGGGATATGTGGGTCGTGATGTTGATTCTATGGTAAGAGACTTAGTTGAAGCATCTATTAGAATCACAAAGCAAAACAGATTGCAAGAAAAGTATTCCATAGCAGAGGAAATAGCTGAGGAAAAAATAATTGAAGCTATAATCCCGGGAAAGAAAAAATCATCTTCAGGCAGTGGAAGTACACTTAGAACACCATTTGACTTCATATTAAGCGGTGGGTACCAACAAAACCAGAAACCACAGTTGGAAAATGAATCTGGGGTATCAAATGAAGATAAAAGTGATATAGAACTGGCAAGAGAACAAGTAAGACAGCAGTTAAGAGAAGGTATGCTGGAAGAACAGTATATTGAAATTCAAGTAAATGAAGCACCTAAAACCAATGCACTTGACCTTGGAAATGAAGGCATGAGTATTGCCATCGGTAATATATTTGGAGATATGATGCCTCCTAAACAGAAAAAGAAAAAGGTTAAGGTTAAGGATGCTAAGAAAATATTAAGAGAACAAGAGGCCCAAAATCTGATTGATATGGATCAGGTTACTGAGGAGGCATTACAAAATGCAGAGCAGAATGGCATTATCTTTATTGATGAAATAGACAAGATAGCTTCAGGTTCAAGTTATAAATCAGGTGCAGATGTCTCAAGAGAAGGCGTTCAGAGAGATATTCTACCTATTGTGGAGGGAAGTGTGGTAAATACCAAGTATGGGCCTGTAAAAACAGACCACGTACTGTTTATTGGGGCAGGAGCTTTCCATATATCAAAACCAACAGACCTAATACCTGAGCTTCAGGGAAGATTCCCAATTAGAGTTGAACTTGAAAACCTGACTAAGGAATCATTTGTTAAGATTCTTACGGTTCCTGAAAATGCTCTTTTAAAGCAGCACAAAATGTTGTTGGAGACAGAAGGAATAAAAATAACATTTACAGACGACTCCGTAGAAGAAATTGCTACTATGGCATTCTTAATGAATGAACAGACAGAGAATATAGGAGCAAGACGTCTTCATACAATTATGGAGAAATTACTTGAGGATATTTCATTTAATATTCCAGATATGGAAGAAGAAGAGATTGTTATTGATCAAAATTATGTAAAAGACAAGTTTGTAGAAAAAATTCATGCGGATGATATAGACAAATTTATTCTTTAATCTTGACAAAAATGAGCAGATTGGTATATCTTTTATAGAGCCAGTCTGTTTTTTTTGTAAGAATTCGTAGAAAAATGTCCGAATTGCAGATTAAAAACGTAAAATAAAAAATTTTTTGAAAAATCAAAAAATAACTTGATTATTAAAATAAAAACATATAATATAGATAGCATGAAAATGATACAGAGAAAATGGCTGTTCTTTATTATAAAGTAAAAAAGGAGAAAGAAATACTATATGGGAAAAGATTTACTAAGCAAAATCAGAAAGTTGAATTGGGTTCTACAGGAAAGTCCTACTGGAGCCTTTTCATTTGATGAACTTTGCAATATATTGAGTGATATGATGGATGCTAATGTTTATATTGCAAATAGAAGAGGGAAAGTTATCGGTGTACACTATAAGATTAAATCTGATAGTTCAACTATTACAGATCCGGAAACGGGAACAGAAAAATTCCCAAATGAATATAACGAAGCCTTACTTAGAGTGGTATCTACAGAAGCAAATTTAAAGGCAGACGACGCTCTTGAGATATTTAAGTATGATTATGATACTTATGATAAGCTTCACACTATTATCCCTATTCTAGGCGGAGGGCAAAGATGGGGAACTTTAATTTGCGCAAGATATCAACCTGAATTTAGCAATGAGGATTTAGTATTAGGAGAATATGGTGCAACTGTAGTCGGACTGGAAATCCAAAGAAGAAAAACTTTAGAATTTGAAGAGGATGAAAGACTAAGAGCAGTAGTTCAGATGGCTATAGGCACTCTTTCATATTCAGAAATTGAAGCAGTGCAGCAGATATTTGCAGAATTAGAGGGCAATGAAGGTCTTTTAGTTGCAAGTAAAATAGCGGATAGATCAGGAATTACCAGATCTGTAATCGTAAATGCACTACGTAAACTTGAAAGTGCAGGAGTTATTGAGTCACGCTCATTGGGTATGAAGGGTACTCATATTAAAATATTAAACCCTAAATTCAGCGAAGAGCTAGAAAAGATGAGTATATAATTAATTATAACAATTTACCCCCGTTCAGCATATAATGATATATCTGTTCGGGGGTGTTTTTATGTTTGGATTGTCCTGTTCCAAAAGATTTAAAGCTTGTGGAAAGAAAAAAATACATATAAACTATTTTTTAGTGTTCGTGATAACGGTAGTTATGATAATGGGATTAATTTCATGGAAGGTCAGCACCGTTATACAACCATCATTGGAATCCCTGTCAGAAATAAAAGCTAAAGAAATGGTATCCTACATAATAAACGAAGCAACTCGAGAACAATTTTTTAAAGAAAGTACAAATATAAAGGATTTACTTATAATAAATAGTGATAAAGAGGGGAATATAGAATTAGTACAATCAAATACTGTAGCTATGAATATTCTTGCAGCCGATTTAGGGAAAAGGATAAAAGATATGTATAGAAACATTGAGCCGGCGACGCTTAAGGTTCCTGTAGGTACAATTCTGGGAAGCCAATTAATGTCACAGGCAGATGTAAATGTAAACTTAAAGATAATGCCTTTAAGCGTATCTAATGTGGAATTTTTTAGTGAGTTAGAAAGCAAGGGGATAAATCAGACAAAATACAAGGTGTATTTATCTTTAACCAGCAAGGTTCGTGTGATGGCTCCTTTTTCTTCTGAAACTCTAGAAGTAAATAATATTGTACTGGTATCAGAAGCGGTTATATTGGGTAAGGTGCCTAATAGTTATGTTAATATTCCTGAGCAAAGTATTTTAGACGGTATGGATGTTGGTCAGTGATTGTTAAAAGAAAAAAGGTATGGTAAAATAATACTTATGTTAAGATTTAATGATAAAAATGAAGTAATACAGAATGAAGAATATAAAGCGATACTTGTAGGACTACAGATAAATGAAGATATTACTTATTCTATGGAAGAACTTGAAGGCTTGGCAGAGGCGGCGGGAGTTCAAGTTTTAGGTACAATGATTCAAAATTTAGAAAGACCTAATAATGCTACCTTTATAGGAAAGGGAAAGGTAGAAGAACTGGCGGAAATGTGCAATAACATGGAAGCAGATACGGTCATTTTTAATGATGAACTTTCAGGAATGCAGCTTAGAAATATTGAAGAAGTTGTTGGGGTAAGAGTTATTGATAGGACAATACTCATATTAGATATATTTGCATCCAGAGCAGTTTCTAGAGAAGGTAAGCTGCAAGTTGAGTTGGCGCAGTTACAGTATAGAATGCCTAGATTGCTTGGATTTGGTAAAAGTCTATCCAGATTAGGCGGAGGTATTGGCACAAGAGGGCCAGGAGAAAAAAAGCTAGAGACAGACAGAAGGCACATCCAAAGAAGAATGGATGACATAAGGGCAGAAATCATTGAAATGAAAGGAAATAGAAATACACAAAGGGCTAAGAGAGAAAAAGCGGGTATCCCAATTGTAGCACTTGTAGGGTATACCAATGCCGGGAAATCTGCTATTATGAATAGGATTTTAGAAAATGTAGACCGTGAAGAAAAGGTTGTTTTTGAAAAGGATATGCTATTTGCTACCCTTGATACGGCACAAAGGAGCGTAAAGCTTGACAATAATTGTGAATTCATATTAATTGATACGGTTGGGTTTGTAAGCAAGCTACCTCACTCTTTGGTAAATGCGTTTAAAGCAACGTTAGAAGAAGTGAACTATGCTGACTTGCTTCTGCACGTGGTGGATGCATCCTATGAGGCCAGTGACTTTCATATAGGAGTAACAAATAAGGTATTAAAGGAAATTGGAGCAGGGGAGAAAGAAAGAGTCTTTGTCTACAATAAAATAGATTTACTTGAAGAGGATCCCGTTATAACTACAGACGAGGAATTTATTTGTATATCTGCAAAAAGAGGAGACAACTTTGATCAGGTAATTGATATTATTAAGAAAAAACTTTTTTCCGATAGAATTATTGCAAAGTTACTTATACCTTACAATAGAGGTGATATTTCATCATATTTATGTGAGAAAGCTAAAATTATTGCAACAGAATATGTGGAAAATGGAACGTTAATAGAGGCAGAACTGACAGAAGTAGATTATAATAGGTTAAAAGAATATGATACGTTATAATACAATATTAAAAGAATCATCTGCTGAGCAAATTATTGATAAATCAAGATTTATTGCATATGTTTGCCCAGCGGAGTCAAAAGAAGAGGCCGATGCCTTTATATCTAAAATAAAAAGTAAACACAAGGATGCAACACATAATGTCCCCGCAATGGTTATCGGAGATAAGTTTCAAATTCAATGGGCAAGTGATGATGGTGAACCTCAAGGTACTTCAGGGGCACCAATGGTTCAGATGCTTGTAAAAGAGGGAATAACCAACATTGCGGTGGTTGTTACGAGATATTTTGGCGGAATTAAATTAGGGACAGGCGGTTTAGTAAGAGCATACACAAGCTCAGCAAAACTGGGGTTAGAAGCCGCAGGCATTTGTGCTGTAAAAGAAATGTCAATAATTTGTGTGAAAATGGATTATACATATTTAAGTAAATTACAAAATATGTCTCAAAAAAATGATTTTGAAATAAAAGATATTATCTATGAAGATTCAGTTAAAGCTTTTTTAGCCATAGAACCTGAAAAAGTTGAGGAGCTGAAATCTTTGATTGCAAATTTAACTGCAGGGACAGGTGAACTTATAGAAGAGAAAATTCAGGAAATAAAAGTAATTATTTAGAAATATTGAAATTATGGGGTTTAATGAACAAACTAATAAAAAAGTAAAAGAAATTGTAAAAAAGTGTTTGACATACTGTGTATGCTATGCTAAGATAAATATCGTCGCTGATGACAAATGAACACAGCGATAAGTTGTTCCAAGGTAGCTCAATGGTGGAGCACTCGGCTGTTAACCGATAGGTTGTGGGTTCGAGCCCCACCCTTGGAGCCAATTTTTAAAAGAGTTTAAATGGATAATGTTAGAAAAATTTAAACTTAAAAAAATAAAAAAGTCTTGACAAAAACAGCAAGATAGTATATACTTAGTAAATGTGTCAAGTAAATAAATACTGGTACAGCAAGTAGTTTGGGCGTATAGCTCAGCTGGGAGAGCATCTGCCTTACAAGCAGAGGGTCATAGGTTCGAGCCCTATTACGCCCACCAAATTACAAATGGCCTGGTAGTTCAGTTGGTTAGAATGCCAGCCTGTCACGCTGGAGGTCGTCGGTTCGAGCCCGATCCAGGTCGCCATTTTTATTGAAAGATATATAGCAAGATAGTTGAATAGTATGCTGGTGTGGCTCAACGGTAGAGCAGCTGATTTGTAATCAGCAGGTTGGGGGTTCGATTCCCTCCACCAGCTCCAATTTTATAAAAGATACAAAAAACTGGTAAGCATATTGCCAATTACAAGTAAAAAATTTCGAGGGTTTCCCGAGTGGCCAAAGGGGGCGGACTGTAAATCCGTTAGCTGAGCTTTCGGTGGTTCGAATCCACCACCCTCGACCAATATATGCGGAAGTGGCTCAGGGGTAGA
>JBKECQ010000038.1:0-101102 GCA_047974845.1 Aminipila sp.
AATAGCATAAGGATATCCTTCTATTTTTTTATATTTTAAAAGTTAAACGAAAAAAATAGAAAATACCTTGCAGAAAGCATAGAAAATGCAATCTTGCAAGGTATTTTGTCTACAGTCTGAACTGTGGTTTATAACCACAGCTTTTTTATTGTTATTATTACGCAAAACTATTATATAGCTTTTCGCGTTGGGTTTGACTTAACAAGTTTATAATTTTATAAATTATTACTATGCGGTCTTTCTGTTTCTTTCTTCTAATTGTCTAGCCATATATTGATAGCCCCTATCGTATGCCTCCAGATTTAAACCTGCTATACTAGCTACAAAATTGTCCATTATCTCTGCTTCTACTGTAGGATAGTGTAACTTTGGCATTAGCTTAGTAAGAGCACCTAGCATAATCATGTTTATAACAAAAGGTTTTCCCATTTCCTCAGCAATCTCTGTGGCCGGAATTTTATAACTATTTTCCATCTCTGTTTCTACCAATGTGCTGTTTACCAGTACTATAGCATCTTTCTTTACTGTTTTTCCGTACTTTTCATATCCTGCCTGATTAAATGCAATAAATACATCTGCTGTATCTACTTTCATGTAGTCTATTTCCTCGTCAGAAATAACTACCTCTGCCTTACAGGCTCCACCTCTGGCTTCAGGACCATAACTTTGGGTCTGTGAGATGTTGTAATCTTCTCCAAGGCCGTACGCTTTAGCAAGTAGCACCGATGAGAGTATTACGCCTTGACCACCTGCACCTGAAAATCTAACATTAATCCTCATTACTCTTCCTCCCCTATAACATCAATGGCGCCATCCGGGCACATTCTTTCACACATTCTGCACTGCACGCAATCCTTTTCATTTACTGCCTCAGGCATATTTGTACCATACTTATTTCTATTTTTGGAACGTATAAATATTTTTTTTGGACATATGGAAATGCAAATGTCGCAACCCTTGCAACACGCTTTATCAATTGTTATTGTAGCCATGTCATACCTCACTTTACGCCTTGATTGACTAATCTTTCTTCAATTCTTTCAATATATTCTTTAGCACTCATATCATGTTTTAACAATCCAATTTTTGTTTTTCCTTCCGGAATATCCATTCCCTGTTTATAAACATAAGTCTTTTCTTTAAACATCCTCATTATTGCTGCCGGATCCTTTTCACCATACACATTTTTACCGGCTTGAACAGGACATTGAGTCAGTACCTCAATAAAAGAAAATCCTCTATGCTCCATGCCATCTCTTATGGCCTTTTCAAGTTGTACAGGGTGAGCAGTAGTCCATCTAGCCACATAACTAGCTCCCATTGCCATGGCAATCTCACAACCGTCCATAGGTATATCTATTGCTCCAAATGGTGATGTTTTAGTAACAGAACCCATTGGTGTTGATGGAGATTTTTGTCCTCCTGTCATTCCATAAATATAATTGTTTACCATGACTACAGTTAAATCAATATTTCTTTTGGCGGCGTGTATAAAATGGTTTCCTCCGATGGCAAGGCAATCTCCGTCACCGGTAAAAACTAATATCTTCTTATCCGGCTGTGCCAGTTTCAAACCTTCTGCAAACGCCAATGCTCTTCCGTGCATTGTATGCATAACATCAAGTTTTAAATAACAAGGTATCCATGAAGAGCATCCAATGCCGCTGACACAGGCAACATCATTTTTAATTCCTAAATCATCTATAGCTCTAATGGCTGCGTTTTGAACAATTCCATTTCCACAACCCGGACAAAATAACGTTGGTAGTAAATCAGTTTTTATGTATTCTTTATAAAGCTTATTCACCGACACCCACCTCCTTAAGTATTCTGTCGAGTAATTCTTGTGGCGTATGTATGTCTCCTCCGCATTTTGGCATAGAGACTACTTTCTTATCTTTTAAAGCTCTCTCAACTTCCCTGCAATACTTTCCTATGTTCATTTCAGGTACAATAACTAAATCTATGTTTTTAGCTAACTTTTTTAACTGCTCCTCAGGGAAAGGCCAAACCGAATTAATTTTTATTAATCCCACTTTCAGATGACTGTAATCAGTCTGAATAACCTCTGGCAAACTCTTTTTAAATAAATCTTTAAAAGGTTTGAACTTGGTCTGTATACGATCATCTTTTATACCACGAGCCAATTTAACTGCGTTTAAAGACGGTCTTGCTACTGACCCCCAAGCTACGATAGCTACATCTGAATCCTCTAAAAAGTAGGTTTCAATATCGGTTATTTCATCTATATTATCACTTATTTTCTTATTTATATTATTTATAAATTCTCCGCTCTTATTTGCTAAATGCCCAATTCTTCTGCCGTGTTCATCATGAAGCTGACCCTCAACCAGTGAATGCTCTCCTAAAAAGAAATCTGCTTGCGGAGAAGCCACATACGACTGTTTCCCACTGTTAATTTGCCTAGAGCCATCTTCAACAATAATTTTCTCTCTCATATGACCCACTACTTCATCTGCAAGAAGTATAACCGGAGTTCTAAATTTTTCTGAAAGTTCAAAGGCCCTAACTGTAAAATCATACATTTCTTGTACGGATGAAGGTGCCAAACATATTATTTCATAGTCTCCATGGCTTCCGTATCTTGCCTGATAAATGTCTTGCTGTGAAGATAATGTCGGTTGCCCTGTTGAAGGGCCTCCCCTTTGCACGTTGACTATAACAACGGGGGTTTCAGTCACTGCTGCAAAGCCTATGGCTTCCTGCATTAAGGTGTATCCCGGTCCGGAGGTGGCTGTCATTGCCTTTTTGCCTCCCCATCTAGCTCCAAGTATTGCACACGCTGACCCAATTTCATCTTCCATTTGAATAAATGCTCCGCCTACTTTTTGCATTTCACTTGAAAGTAACTCAATTATTTCTGTAGAAGGTGTAATAGGATAGCCTGCAAAAAACCTGCATCCTGCATATATGGCAGCCTTGGCACAAGCCTCGTTGCCTTGAAGCACAAGCTTCTGTAATTCTTTCTCTCCCATGTGAACATCAAACCTCATTTCGTTAATGTTTTAAGCAATTTCATATGATTATAATATCATCAAACAAGCTAAAATAGCAAACAAATAACCGAATTTTTTGAATATTTTTATGCACTTAATTCGTACTTCGTATTATTGTATACGATTTTTAAAAATGCTTTAAAATATTGAGTTTTTAACGTTTTATTATATTACTATGGGTTTACTACATTGTAGCGGATAACTTCTGACATATAAAATTTATGGTATTTTTAATTGTACTAATTTGCTGTATCCAAACCTTATTTTTTTAAGAAATTTTTAAAAATTCCTATTAATTTTTCTTTATATTTGATAAAATGTTCATAGTAGGTTTTTTTAAGAATAACCTATAATATATCAAAATGCTTAAGAAGTTTTACTCTATCCTATAAATTACCATTACTCCTATTATGTTTTAAGTACAATTGGTTTAATTACATAATTGGTAGGATAGCTTATAATATTAAAAAATACGCGAGGTAAGACAGTGTCGGATACAAGATTTTCAAATTCAGCTTCCCTAACAGATGAAATTGTAGAAATACTAAGGGAAAGAATACTCAAGGGCGAATATGTTATCGGTGAAAAAATAGTAGAAAACCAAATTGCTAGCGAATTTATGGTGAGCAGAACCCCCATTAGAGATGCTTTTCGTCAGTTAGAAATCGAAGGGCTTATTGATTACATTCCTAATAGAGGTAGTTTTGCCAAAGGTTTTACAAAGCAGGATATGCAAGATATTTATGTTGTTAGAAGAGCCTTGGAACAAATTGCAATTGAATGGGCAATTGAAAGAATGCGACCTCAGGAAATTTCTCAGTTAGAGGAACAAATTGAGCTTATGGAGTTCTATACAAAAAGAAAGGATTGCCAAAAGGTGATGGAAACAAATGTGGCTTTCCACGGAATTATTTACAGGTCTACTCGCAGTAGGTTTCTCTCACACATTTTAAAGTCTTATCAGGAATATGTTGAGCAGGCAAGAAGAGCAACAGTTTCAGAACAAGAAAATTTAGATGTTATTTGCATAGAACATAAAGAAATTCTTAAGGCTATAAAAGAAAAAAATGTAGAGGATGCTAAAGATAAGATTGCCAGACATTTAGATAACTCTAAAAATCGTGCACAAACCAAATGGAATATTAAATAGATTAATAGGTGGTAGCTTTTTGCTACCACCTATTATATTTAAAGGCTATATCTATAATTTTTTAATTTTAATTATAAAAAATAAAGGGTTGCCACCTTCTAATATTTCCTATCCTATATGACGCAATGGAGGCGTGCATAAGTAGGTATAAGTATATCTAATGGCATTACCCTTTATTTTTTAGTTGTTTTGTTTATGGAGAAGTACAAAACACCTTTATAACAAATGATTTTCAATCACTTGTACCGAAGGATTGAACTCCTCAATTTGTAGGTAGTATTCTGCCGCATCGAACAAAGCATTCATAGGGCATAGGCCTACAATCTCTGTTCCAATAACGTGCACTCCATATCTCGCTGCCTCTGCTTTAGTCAATTCAACTACTCTATACAAAGGAGTTTTTGTGAAGTCTGTCATATTAATAGAAACCTGAGCGACATTTCTTTCTTCAAGCATGACACCCATAGCCTTTACACAGTCAAACCCACCATTTGATCTTCTTATTATTTTTGCAATCTTACTTGCTATTTCCACATCTGAAGTACTTAAGTTAATATTAAAAGCAATTAGTGGCGGTCTTGCTCCCACCGCTAAAACTCCACCGGTTGGATGTATTCTTTGACCCCCAAAGTCAGGTATCCATTCCTGAGATTTCACCTTTTCTGCCATACCTTCAAATTGTCCCTTACGAACTGCCGCCAGATTTTGTCTATGCGGTGCTGTTGCGGATTGCTCATACAAAAATACAGGCAAATCAGCTTCTTCCGCTATCCTTTTACCTACCGTTTTGGAAAGTTCTACACAGTCCTCTGTTGTAGCATCTTTAATAGGAATAAAAGGCATTACGTCAACACAGCCCATTCTTGGGTGTTCACCTTCATGCTTAGTTAGGTCAATAAGTTCTACCGCCTTTCTAGCAAGCTTAACACTGGCCTCTTCACAGGCTTCCGGGCTACCCATATATGTAATAACCGTCCTATTGTGGCTTGTATCGGATGAATAATCTAGGAGAGTACATCCCGGGGTTGTTCTGATTTGATCAACACACGCTTCAATAATTTCCTTATTTCTACCTTCGCTGATATTTGGTACGCTTTCAATTATTTTTGCCATCTCTTTCCTCCATGTTATATTATCTTATTTTAAAAACTTTATCTACATTCCAAATTCTCATTTGGAATAAATGATTATTTCAATAATATATAAACTAGCCTAACCTTTAGCAGTAAACATATTTTCCCCTATAAGGAGTTTAGAATTCTATCATACAGAACCTTTGCAACCTCTTCCGCATCAGATACTATTCTTTGTCCTCTCACTTCAAAACTATTTTTTGCCTCTTCATCTTTAACTCCAGGCAAATTAATTTTAACATTTAACCAAGCCCCTCTTATGCAAGACATTAGATTTAAAACCGCAACGCCTAAATCACTTGCAGCATTTGGGTTGGATTTTCCTTCAAGAGTCTTGGTAATCAGCAAGCCTTCGTACGCCATTTCCATAGTCTTAAAAGGTACTTCTGTGGCAACCAATGTTCCATCTGCAATAGCTTTGCTTCTTGCCTTTTTAGCTTCTTCTGTATCTTTTGGCATTTTAAAAGCTGCTGAAACAAGGTTGAATGCTTCCGTATCCTTATCTACTGCATCAACAAGTCCCTCAAATAGCTTAATGCCTTTTTCTTTTGCCTCTTTGCAAATATCCTGATATTCGGAAAATTTTTCTTTCCCTAAAGTAAGGTCGCAGACCATTAAAAACAGCCCTACTCCTTGTGCTCCATCCAAAGCACTAACGGATCCACCACCAGGTGCAGGAGCATCAGATTTTAAAACATCCAAATACTCGTTCACTTTCATTTCAACTAACTTCATTACACTAATACTCCTTTTTTTATAACTTGCATAGCTAAATTAGAACCAAATCTATAACATAGCATTTCCATATCCGGGGCATCCCAAATAACTAAATCGCCCTGTTTACCTATTTCTATAGTTCCTACCCTTTCACCTCTGCCGATGGCACAGGCAGGATTTATTGTAACAGCAGTTAAAATTTCTTCCGGCGTCATCTTGTATCTTAAATATCCTAAATTAATTGCAAACTGCAAATTTAATGAAGGGCAAGACCCGGGATTGAAGTCTGATGCAATTGCAACAGGAATATTAAGTTCAATCATTCTTCTTGCAGGAGCAAAAGTTTTATCTAAATAGAAAGAGGTTGCGGGAAGAAGCATTGCTGTAGTTCCTCCGCTAGCCATAGATGCCATGCCATTTTCTCCTATAGCGATAAGATGCTCAGCAGAAATGGCTCCCAATGCACCTGCCAGCTCCGATCCACCTATTTCCTCTATTTCATCTGCATGTATTTTCAATCCAAATCCATGCTCTTTTGCACATTCTAAATATTTTCTGCTTTGATGTACATCAAATACGGAGTCCTCGCAGAAAACATCGCAAAACTCCGCAAGCTTTTGTTTTTTTACTTCCGGTATTATTTCCTGACAGAGTAAGTTTATAAATTCATCTGCTCTCCCTTTGTATTCATCGGGAATGGCGTGTGCTCCCATAAATGTAGCCACCATATCCATTGGATGTTTTTCATTTAGCAGGTTTATGACTTTCAACATCTTCAGTTCATTTTCCATGTCTAAACCATATCCGCTCTTCGCTTCACAGGTTGTTACACCAAGCGCCATCATTTCGTCAAGAAAATCAAAAGATTTATCATATAATTCCTCAAAGCTAGCTTCTCTAGTGTGCCTAACCGTGTCTAAAATGCCGCCTCCTGCTTTTAAAATCTCTAGGTAGGACGCGCCTTTAAGCTTTAAGGGTATTTCGTTTTGACGATAGCCCCCAAAAACAAGGTGTGTATGTCCCTCAACTAATCCGGGAGTTACAAGCTTTCCCTCAGCATCTATTATTGTCTCTGCCTTTTCTGCATCCTTTGGAAGTTCGCCATTTTCAGTTATTTCTTTGATAATTCCCTCTTCTATAAAAATTGAAGCGTCTTTTAGCTTTATATTATGGCCTTGCTTTATTCCTTTATGGCTAAAGCTGCCCACCGGTGTTTGTAGAATACCGATATTTTTAATAAGTAATGTATTTCTCATAAAATCCCCTATCAAATTATTCTTATATTAGTCAAAAGCTTTTTCATAATATAATGTTAGAGGTATAATATTTTTTCTTACGATTGTAAATCATTTAACATCACACCTCTAATCAATATAAGTATAAACTTTAAAGAGCTAACTATTTAACATATTGTGATACAATTTTATCTATCAATTCATCACTGGCTACATAAGGAATAGTAATGTGTCCATTCCCTGCATATTTTTTGTTATATTCTACGGAAGTATCCAAAGCATTTACATTTCTTGCCCAGTTTCTTCTTGCAACACCACCCATTACATCCCACATCATTGCAGATCTAATGATGTTATCAACTCTTTCACTTCCATCAAGCACCAGACCAAATCCGCCGTTTATAGATTTTCCTATTCCTACACCACCACCATTGTGAAGCGCACATAAGCTCATTCCTCTTGCCGCATTGCCGGCAAAACATTGAACTGCCATATCGGCCATTACATTACTTCCGTCTTTTATGTTTGATGTTTCTCTAAATGGCGAGTCTGTACCGCTTACATCATGATGGTCACGACCTAACATAACTGGACCGACCTTTCCTTCCCTAACCATTTCATTAAATTTAAGCGCAATATTAGTTCTACCCTCAGCATCTTGGTACAAAATCCTAGCCTGAGTTCCAACTACCATTTTATTCTCTTTTGCATCTCTTATCCAAACCCAGTTATCTCTGTCTTGGAATCTTCTGGTTGGGTCAATGCAATCCATAGCCGCTTGGTCTGTTGCATCTAAATCTTCCGGTTTGCCTGACAAACATACCCATCTAAACGGCCCGTATCCGAAGTCAAATAACATTGGTCCCATAATATCCTCTACATATGAGGGCCATATAAATCCGTCTTTTTCATCTATTCCATTCTTTGAAATTTCTTTTACTCCTGCATCATACATGGCCTTCATAAAAGAATTTCCGTAATCAAAGAAGTATGTACCCTGCTTTGTAAGAGCTTTAATTGCTTCATAATGTCTGTGTAATGACTCATCAACCTTATTGCAAAATTCGTTTCTATCATTTTTAAGTAAGGCTGTTCTGTCATCAAATGTCAATCCTACAGGACAATATCCTCCATTATATACATTATGGCATGAGGTTTGGTCGGAAAGAAGGTCTATCTTAAATCCTACTTCTACTGCCTTTTCAAGTAAATCAACAATATTCCCGTGATATGCTATTGATATGGATTCTTTTGCCTCTAATTTTTCTTTAGCCAAGTTAAATACCTTATCCAGGTCGCTTAGTATAATGTCAACCCATCCTTGATCCAATCTTGTTTCAATTCTTGATAAATCCACTTCCGCAAAAATACCAACAGCTCTTGCAATATTGGCCGCCTTAGGCTGTGCTCCACTCATACCGCCAAGTCCGGATGAAACAAAAGTATGACCTGCTAAATCTCCCTGCTCAGAAACACCCAGATATTTTCGACCTGCATTTAATATAGTATTAAATGTACCATGAACAATACCCTGAGGACCTATATACATCCAGCCCCCCGCTGTCATTTGACCATAGTTTGCAACACCCATTTGCTCCGCTATTTCCCAATCATCCAAATTGTCAAACATTCCTATCATCAATGCGTTAGTGATTATAACGCGAGGTGCTTCAGGCTTTGATGGGAATAAGCCAAGTGGATGACCTGATTCAATTACTAAAGTCTGCTGGTCAGTTAACTGTTCAAGGTATTTTTTTATTAATCTATACTGCAACCAATTCTGACAAGGCTGGCCTGTTTCTCCATATGTAACAAGTTCATAAGGATAAAGTGCAATTTCAAAGTCTAAATTGTTATCAATCATAACTTGAAAAGCCTTACCCTCTATACAGTTGCCCTTATATTCCTCAATAGGCTTTCCATAGATTCTTCCTTCCGGTCTGTATCTATATGCATATATTCTTCCATATGTTTTTAATTCTTCCATAAATTCAGGCGCTAAAACTTCATGAAGCTCTTCCGGTACATATCTAAGTGCATTTTTTAATGCAAGTCTTGTCTGTGCCGGTGTAAGCCTAAATCCTCTATCCGGAGCCCTTCTTTTTCCTTCCACAAAAGCCGGATATTCTGGCAGTATATTATCAAGCTTTACAGTCATTGCCTCTGCAATTTTTTTATTATCAAACATTCGTTTTACCTCCCAAATCTATGTTATTGAATCTATATTGTCTATTATAAAATGCTAACTTTTTTATCTACAGCCTCTACCAATGAGTTGTTCTTTATCATTTCATCGAATTTCTTCAATTCATAATGCATGATTACATCTTGATCCACCGGTTCCACCGATTGTCTAATAAAGTCATAGGCTGCCTGCGTACCCTTTGCTAATCCCTTTTCACCGCGAAGCCAAATACTTTGTGATGCTGCAAATAATTCAATTCCAAGAACTTTTTGTGCATTGTCAAGAACTAATGCCGCAGTTCTCGCCGCAGTTGTTCCCATACTTACATGGTCCTCTTGATTTCCCGATGAAGGAATAGAGTCTACACACGCAGGATGAGCATATATTTTATTCTCTGACACCATTGATGCCGCCGCATATTGAGTAATCATAAAACCGGAGCAAACTCCACCATGTTTTGTTAAGAATGCAGGTAAACCCTCTGATAATTGAGGATTAACAAGTCTCTCTGTTCTTCTTTCTGAAACATCTGCCAACTCAGCTATGGCTATCTTTAAGAAGTCAAATGCCAAAGCCATAGGCTGACCATGGAAATTACCTCCGGATATTACTTCATCTTCATCCGGGAAGATAAGCGGATTATCCGTTACTGCATTAAGTTCTCTTGTCACAGCCTCGTATACATATTGTATTGCATCTCTTGATGCACCATGAATTTGAGGAATACATCTTAATGAATATGGATCTTGAACCTTATTTGGATTTATTTCCTTAGCGTTTTCACTGCCTTCAAGCAACGCCAATAAGTTTTTAGCAACATCCTTTTGACCTTTATGTCCCCTTACATCGTGAACCTTATGGTCGTATGCTTTCTTAATTCCATTCAGAGCTTCTGCAGTCATTGCAGTAGCAATGTCCGCCACCTTAAGCAAGTTCATAGCTTCCCAAAGAACATTCACCCCTATGGCCGTCATAATCTGAGTTCCATTGATTAAGGCAAGGCCCTCCTTAGCCGCAAGTTCCACTATTGGAATTCCCGCCAGTTCCATGGCTTTTCTCCCCGGCATAATTTCTCCATTATATTCTGCATCACCCTCACCTATCATAGTAAGTACCATATGTGATAATGGAGCTAAATCCCCAGAAGCTCCTAATGAACCTTTTTCAGGAATAACCGGATGTACTTTTTTATTTAACATTTGAAGCAATGTATTTAATGTTTCCGGTCTAATCCCAGAATGTCCTCTGGAAAGAGCATTGCATCTTAAAAGCATGGCAGCTCTAACAACTTCTCTAGGCAGACCATTTCCCAATGCACAAGTATGACTGATTATTAAGTTTCTCTGTAAATCAGCAGTTTCTTCATTTGATATAAAAGTATCTGAGAATTTACCAAATCCAGTAGTAAGCCCGTATATTACCGCTCCTTGCTCTAGCTTTTTATCCACATAGTCTCTAGCTTTTTTTACAGCCAATTGAGCCTCCGGTGCAATAGAAACCTCTTCATCATATCTAGCCACACGAATAACTTCTTCTACTGTCAATTTCATTCCATTTATTATAATGCTCATTCCTTTATATCCTTTCTTTATATAATTACCTGAGTTTTATTTTTTATATTTATTCATTATATATGTATATTTATACTTGTTTATACAAATTTATAGCCTTTGGGTTGATTATATCAAATTTGTTATATATTTTACAATACTTAATTTTAAATTTTCTAAAAATTAATCTAACCCTTGTATTTATAAGTCATTTTGCATACAATTTAAATTTATTACTGTATTCAAATAAAGCAACATAGTACTTTTAAGATATTGATTTATATCGTTATTGCTTTACCTAAGTATCACTTTACTATGAATAATTATGCTAAATTTAGTATTTACTGTTCTTGCTTTATAGTTTTGGGTACCAACAAAAACTATGTTAAAAGGATAAATATGCTATAATCCCGGCTAACTAATTATAGTGATTATTATAATAATGGTAGTGTTTACTCCAAACTAAAAGGCTTGACACCTGCAAAATGCAGATTTCAAGCCTTTTAGCATCTTAATTATTAAATTTTAGCTTTTTAGGATATGGTGTCTAGCTTTTTGAGGTGGGTCTTATCCCACCTCATGTTGAGCATTACCATTTTTTTAGATTCTATATTTATTTAAGAAGAGACTTTTGCCAATTTATATTTGTGTAAAGCCAAGAATCAAATATCCTACGATTGCTAGTGCTCCACAAATCAAGGAATAAGGAATCTGAGTCTTTACGTGGTCGATGTGGTCTGCCGCCGCACCTGTGGATGCCAATACTGTAGTATCTGAAAGCGGTGAGCAGTGATCTCCGAATACGCCGCCGCCTGCTACTGCCGCAAAGGATGCAACGATAAGAGTTGTCATCTGCCCATCTGTAAAGGAGAACGCTAAAGGAAGCGCAATCGGCATACAGATTGCAAATGTTCCCCAGGATGAACCCGTTGAGAACGCCATTATAGCCGCGATAGTAAAGATTATTGCCGGAAGAAGCTCAGGGCTTAAGAAGCCTTCGCTTACGGATACGATGTAGTTTGCAGTACCCATAGTCTTGCTCAATGAATTTACAGAGTAAGCAAGTGCAAGAAGCATTACCGCTGGTACGCCGCCCTTAACTCCCGCTGTGACTGTGGACATTACTTCTTTAAAAGGAATACCCTGAATCATCATGCTAACGCTCATGAAAAGTACAACGAACAGGAATGCTTCCATAGTCTTTGCAGATTTCATAGTGATGTATGTCCCCATGGCTATGACAATAATCATGATTACCGGAAGGATAAAGTTTAAAAATACTCTTGTCTGAATACCAGGATATGCTTCCATTTCTGTAAGCTCTTTGCCAATAAGCGGTGTCGCTCCATCTGCAATAACTTTACCTTCTTCCATAGCTCTCTTTTCAGCCTTTTTCATAGGTCCAAAGTCCTTTATGATTCCGGATGCAATCAGTCCTACCAGAAGTACTGATAAAATTGGGTAGAAGTTTAGGGGGATAGCTTTCATGAACAATGCCATGGCCTGTTCCTGATTTGCGATACATCCCACTCCAACAGCAAGTCCTGTCAGATATGCCGCCCATCCCGTGATAGGCATCAGTACGCTTACCGGTGCGGATGTTGAGTCAGCGATGTATGACAACTTTTCTCTTGAAATTCTTGCTTTGTCAGAGATTTCTCTCATGGTTGTTCCTACAAACAGTGGGCTGAAAGAGTCTGAGAAGTATACAAACATTCCCAATACCCAAGAAACCAACTGAATTTGTTTTCTTTTCAGGTTCTTTCTGTCAACAAATTGTGCGAAACCCTGAATAGCTCCTGTCTTGTGGAAATATGCTACCAGAATAGCGATGTACATATTTAAAAGCATTACCCATGCAAAACTGGTAGTTCCCAAGCTCTCTTTGATCAAGGTAGGTAGTCCAAAAACACCCTGCCCCGCTACCAAAGTTCCCGCCAAACAGGCGATTAAAAGGGATGCGACTGTATTCTTTGTCACAAAGGACAATACTATTGCTATCACCGCCGGAAGCAGTGACAATATACCCATATGTTCCATAATGTTTCCTCCGTATAAAAATGCTGTGGAAGCATTGCACACTTACTACTACTATAATTTGATAAAATTATTGGATTTTGTGCCTGTCGCCGCTGGAGCAGGGTCTAAGTTCTGCTTTGTAATATTCAAGATGTCTTCTGGCTTAATCCACGGGTAACCCTGTATTCCACTGGTTTCTTCATGTGTCAGATATCCCTTATATGTTGTCAAGCTTCTTCTAAGGAATCCATTCTTTACGCAAGCTGTTTCAATGCCCTCGTTCATAATGCTTCTAAAGTGAGGCAGAACAGATGCCGCATAAGCGATGGATGTTGACTGAGCAATGGCACCGGGGATATTTGATACACAGTAGTGTACCACACCCTCTTCGATATATGTAGGTTCTGAGTGAGTTGTTTCATGGAAGGTTTCGATAGCTCCCACATCATTGCTTATATCTACAATAACAGCTCCTCTGCCCATTGATCTAACCATTTCACGATCAATCATGAATTCCTTGGAGTTTTTAGGCCATCTTACGCAGTTTATGAGAAGGTCTGTCTGCGGAAGAATCTTCTTAATGTTATATTTGTTGGCAATCATAGTATTTACTTTACCACCATACTTACTGCCAATATCTCTTAAAATTCCGATGTTGACATCGCCGCAAGTAACCCATGCATTGTTATTTACAAGAACCTCGATTGCCGCTTTTCCTACTGTACCACAGCCGAGAACTACGGCATTTACGCCGGGAGCGCCTCCAAGTCCGTTTACGAACTTACCTTTTCCTCCATAGTTTGTAAGCATGGAAGCAAGACCCATAAATGCCCCTGCTTTTCCCGCCGCTTCACAGTTAGGTGAACCGTATCGGTGGGAATCCTCCGCTGTAAATGCGATTACTTTTTTCTTTAAGAGAGCTTCAACTTCTTCGGGGTGAGCCGCTGGGTGAATACAAGTGAAGATAATCTGATTTTCTCTGAGCAATTCGTATTCGCAAGGTTCGATTTCCTTTACCTTTGCCACGAATTCACAAGTAGCGTAGATTTCTTCCATGGTATCGACTATCTTTGCTCCTGCCTCTTCATATTCTTTATCTTCAAATCCTGCCATATACCCTGCATTTTTCTGCACATACACTTCATGGCCGTCCAAAACTAAGGCGTCGACTTCTGCAGGAGTAGCTATGACTCGATATTCACCGTCTTTGATTTCCTTCAAAACTCCAAATTTCATTTTACACCTCCCAGTATTTTTGCGTTTTATTTATTATCTATAGAAAGTATTACGCTTATACATAAGAGCAAGTTTTGTGCCAACCCATAAAAAAAGCGTAACATGTCCCGTTTTCCAACACGTTACGCCTTTTACGTTTTTTTGTACTTTTTATCCGTCGACAAAATACTTCTTTTTTCGCCCATTTTAGAGCCTTCTTCCGCTCATTTGATAGCGGGTGTTTTAGCTTATCTCTCAAGAAAGATGTTTATCACTTAACACTGCAAAATCCTGTACTCTTTCACTTTACGGCTTAAAGTTTGCCTCGGTATGCCCAGTAATTTTGCCGCTTGAGATATATTATTGTCATTTTCATTCAGTGCCTTTTTGATGAGCTGCTTTTCATATTCACAGACTATGTCCGCCAAAGTTCCGCTCTCTCCCGTCACCTCATATGGTTTTTCTGCGGTCTTTAATCCGTATAAATCCGAGAGTCGCCCAGGTTCATTGCTGTCCTTTTCCAACTCTCCACTTACAGGCAGTTCCATGAGTTCCAATTTTGATTTTACGTCCATGAACTCCAAACACAGCGAATTGTCTTCTGCTACTCCTGCTCCATATGCAATAAGGCTTTCCAATTCTCTGACATTTCCGGGCCATGAGTAATTCTGCAAAGTCTTATACAGCTTGTTGGATATGAAGTGTATGTCCTTATTTAAAGCTTTATTATATTTGGATATAAAGAATGTCACCAAAAGCGGCACATCGTCCTTTCGCTCTCTCAGCGGAGGAATGTTAATATTAAAGACACTCAGCCTGTAATATATGTCCTGTCGCAATGTCCCCTGTTTTACTATTTTTACGGGATCCTCGTTGGTGGCGGTGATTATTCGCAAGTTCACCTTTTGCAAGTTATGGGAGCCTACTTTTCTGAATGTGCCATCCTGCAATACTCTCAGCAGCTTTGCCTGCAAGTTCACCGACATAGAGTTAATTTCATCCAGAAATAATGTGCCGCCATCGGCTAACTCAAAGAGACCCACGTTGTCTATGGCTCCGGTAAAAGCGCCCTTAGATGTTCCAAACAATATGCTCTCCAAAAGAGTATCCGGAATAGCCGCACAATTTTGAGCCACGAAAGGTTTCTCTGCCCTATCGCTCAAACTATGTATTGACTGGGCTACCAATTCTTTTCCCGTGCCCGTCTCACCATATATCATTACGGGTAAATCGCAAGCCCCAGCCTTTTTAATAAGTTTTTTCATTTCCAGCATCTTGTGGTTACCGGTCACAATGTCATCTATTGTGTAATGCAGTCCGCTTTCAGTTTGAAATGCTTCCATGCTCTTCATGGCATCAATGGCATCTACCAGCTCTTCTGAAAGCTCTATTGCCTCTTCATCGTCATTTACAACTACTGAACAGGATAAATCAATGGCACCGACGATTTTCCCCGCCGACTTTATGGGAGTTGACAGGGATGCTATCTTTATGGAGTTTCTTCCCACAGCCTTCAGGTCCTGACTCTCCACATAGATAGGTACTCCGTAGCGCATGGCTCTGTACATACTGCTGGTGCCCTCGTCCATGTCGTACACTTCCAAAAGTTTTTTCCCCACTACTTCATAATTCTTACCCCGTCCTGAGTTAAGCTTGTTGTTAAACTTAGCGGTGAATAGGATCTCTCCCTTAGTGTCGATTATAGTAATGCCGTCAATTGATCCGTTTCCATTAAATAAGTGATTCATTACGTTCATCCCGTTTTTCTCTCCTATTGTTCCATAAACAATTTATCCGTTCTTTTCGCCCACCAGCGACTTATTATCTCGCTGACCAAAAGAAGTTGCCACTGCTACTGAAGTATAGTTTTTTGATTATTTACTGTACAATTAACAAATTAGTTAAATAATTGCGTTAATTAAAATACTAGCTAAATCATACCATTGTTATTTAGTTTAAGCAATAAACTTATACACACAGAATGAGCATACAATGAGCCAAATTTTTGAACTATCTACTAGGTCTACTAGGCTACAAGTTTTAGTAATTTTTAATCCCCTATTCAAATATTTTTACACTATTTGTCGCACTTGGACTGACAATTCATCAATTAAAAAGCGTATTACAACTGGCATAACCCGCCTATTTGCAATACGCTTTTCACTTATTATTTTAATTTTAATTTTTTCATTAATCTCAGCTGTCATATACTGAATCAACGGTCCTATAGCCATCATTCCCTTTGACTTTATGTAATTTTCCATCATTGTTACAGTTTTGTCTAAATGCTGAAAATCCTCTTCAATTACTTCCTTTATTAATACGTTTTGTAATTTCAAAGTTTTGTTATATGCTAGTTTAAATTTTTCTGACATAAGTCCTCTTGTTCCATATGTATAACCATAGCGTATGATTATACATATGTAATACTTCTAATTTAAAAATTTGTTATATCATACAAATTTTCATTAGCATAATCTACGATAATTGCAACCTATAGTTGCTTATTCGTTTTTATTTCTTTAATTAACTCTTCTGCACAAATTGAAGGTACAATTGCTATAGAAATAAAAGTATATGCTATTAAAAGAAAAGATATTTTGAAGCTTGCCAATATGTAACAAAACATTATTCCTAAAAAGCATACAAATATTTTGTATTTACACAGACTCATTGTATATTTTTTAACTTGTTTATTTAAATAACAAATTTTAATATTATATTTTTCTTTTTGAAAATACTCCATTAAAAGAGCCGCAAATATACTCCACCCACTTACAATGACAAACATACCAATACTAAAACCTTTTGAAACACCTGCTATAGCTAATACTATAGAATTAGCTATATATGTGGCTAATGTTTTCTCTATAAATCGTATCATATTTAATTCCTTCTTCTTTAATTGATAAAAAAATTCCCTTTAGTTTCCCATCTTTATAAAGACAGGTTATAAGAAAGCATATTAAAATATTACTTCCAATAGTCAACAACGGATTGTTCCAAAGCTGATATATGATTGAGATTGCAATAAAATATGCTATATAAGATAAATTTTCAATACATCTCTTTACCTCACTACGATCAAAAAATATTTTATTAAACAAATATATAACATAGATTCCAAACGCATTATAGATATAATATGATAAAAAAACAAATATTTTCTCCACTTCTAGTCCTCCTTCATAATCATATCAATAATCTCACGCTTATATCCTCTAGAAATATTAAAAGTTTCTCCATTTACCATCTTTACCTGTTCTGAACTATATTTAGTTATATAATGCTTATTTACCAAATATGATTTATGTATTCTAATAAAATTTTCTGTTAGCTTATTCGTTATCTCTGACAGTTTTCCATAAAACTCTCTGACTGTGTTATCGGCCTCTTTTAGTTCTATTTTTCGTCCCCTGCTCGAGTTATACATGATTTGGTTTTGAGGAACTTTGTAGTTGGTTTTCCTACTTTCGAATTCAAAGACCTCCTCATATTTATTATTTATTTCTATTGCTTTATCTATAACTTTAAAAAGGAAATCTTCCCTTATTGGTTTTATTAAGAAGTTTAATGGTCTAACCTCAAATAAATCCATAGCATACTGTTCTTTCCCAGATATATATACAATTTTAACTAATTCATTTTTAAGATGATTTCTTATACCATGGCCTACTTCTATTCCATTCATATCAGCCATTTCTATATCTAGAAAAACTAAATCAAAACTTCCTTCTGTTTTTATTGCATCAAAAAATGAAATACCAGAGTAAAACACTTCCACTTCTAATATTTCATTCTTTAGTTTTGAATATTTTTGTATATGTTCATTAATCTGCTGGCAGTTTTCCTTATTGTCATCACAAATAGCAATTCTAAACATTTTAATCCCCTTTTACTCCTTTTATTTTTCACACTCCTTAATATTACAATTTCTTCTAGTAAGCGTCAATATCTTACACGCTTTTCTTTATTGCACTATTATGTGTTCTTCTTTAATTTCGGGAATTCTTTTAAACTTCTTTGCTATTGCTTCTAATTACAGCTACTATCATGACTATATCTATTTTTCGCCCACCAGCTTAAGCCCGGCTTTTAATAACTCCTGTTTTATTTGTGTCGCCTGCTCTCCATCTCTGGTTTCCACCACCACTCTCAACAAACAGCTATTAATAGCCATGTTCGGGTCACTTCTATCATGGAAAACTGTTACAACATTTCCCCCACAGCGACTTATTATCTCACTGACCAAAAGAAGTTGCCCCGGTCTATCTGTCAGCCCTATTGTAACAGTAGTCCTTCTGCCTCCCATAATAAGACCCCTTGTAATGACTCTATTTAAAATGCTTACATCAATGTTTCCCCCACTAACAAGGCAAACGATTTTCTTTCCGTGCAAGTCAAACTTGTTAAACATTGCTGCTGCCACTGCCACTGCACCCGCGCCCTCAGCCACAAGTTTTTGTTTTTCCATAAGTGCTAAGACTGCTGCTGCAATCTCATCTTCAGACACTACCGCAATATCATCAACATATTTTGAAATCATTTCGTATGTAATATTACCGGGTGTTTTAACTGCAATACCGTCAGCAAAAGTATTAACAGAATCTAATGTTATAATGTTTTCTTCTTTAATAGAGCGGTACATACTTGCCGCGCCGGCCGCTTGCACTCCATAAACTTTACAATCCGGATTTAAGTTCTTGATTGCAAAGGCTACTCCACTAAGAAGTCCACCCCCTCCAACTGGAACTATTACCGCATCAACTGCCGTAAGCTGATCTAAAATTTCCAGACCTATTGTTCCTTGTCCTGCAATAACATCATCATCATCAAAAGGATGAATCATAGTTCTTCCTTGTTCCTTCTGTATTTCTACAGCCTTGGTGTGTGCGTCATCATAAGTGTTTTTTACAAGGCATACTTCCGCACCGTATTTTTTCGTTGCTTCAACCTTACTTATTGGCGCCCCATCCGGCATACATATAATACAAGGAATATTATTTTTTTGTGCTGCCAGTGCAACCCCTTGAGCATGGTTCCCTGCACTGCAAGCCACAATTCCGTGCTTTTTATCTTCTTCGCTAAGTTGGCTAATTTTATAATATGCCCCCCTTAGTTTGAAGCTTCCAGTTACTTGCAAATTTTCCGTTTTTAAATACACGGAGTTTTCACTACTTAAGCCGGGAGCCGAAATTAAATCGGTTCTTCTGGCAGCTTCTCTCAATACATACGCCGCATGATATATTTTATCTAATGTAAGCATTTACATAACCTCCCGAATAATTATTTCTTTCTATTTGTAGTTTTTTTTGCATTATTTACTGTATAATTAACACATTATTTATATATTTGCGTTAATTAGAATACTAGCTAAATCATACCATTGTTATTTAGTTTAAGCAATAAACTTATACACATAGAAGGAGCATACAATGAATCAAATTTTTGAACTATCTACTAAGCTACAATCCCTAGTAATTTTTAGAAATATATTAAATGATAATGCCATTTCAAATTTAATAGATTTAATTAAATCATTATCTGAGCCTTGTGATGTTAATAAGGCCGTAGGGGCTTATAGTAATTTTGTATCCAAGTTATTTTTAAGTACTACATCCCTATCGGATTATATACTGGAGCTGGTCTTGTCTGACGAAAACTTCTATGTTGTAGGAAAAGGGCAGGGAAAAGAATTCGATTCTATCGTTAATGATTCTTTGCACAGTGATTTAAGCACCTTAAATCAGCTGTCAGCCCTCACCGCAAGTGAAGTTAAGTCCTTTATTGACTATAATGGTTTTCTTGCCCATTGGACAACTTCAAACCTAAACTTTATTGAAAGATATGAAGAACATATAAATAATATTCATTTACATGGCTACGGTATTTTTTCAAAACATTATGCTTTTGTTTTTACCAATCAATCAATAAAACCTATATTGAACCCTGATTTGCCACTGCTCCAGAATCTACCATGTTACGAAGAAGAACGGCAATTGGTCATAAAGAACACTTTATCCCTTATAAATGGTCATGGTGCCAGCAATGTTCTTTTATATGGAGATGCGGGAACGGGAAAAAGTTCCACGATTAAAGCTATTTTAAATGAGTATAAAGATAATGGACTAAGACTTATTGAAATAAAAAAAGATGAGCTGGTTAATTTACCATTCTTATTAGAACAACTGTCTTTTAATCCATTAAAATTTATTTTATTTATTGACGATTTAAGTTTTAAAGAAAATGATGAAAATTTTGCAGCCCTAAAAGCTATACTTGAAGGTAGTATTGCCTATAGAACCAATAATATAGCTCTTTATGCAACAAGCAATCGTAAACATTTAGTAAAAGAAGACATGGCTCATAGACATGGCAGTGATTTACATATAAACGATACGATTCAGGAAACTTTAAGTTTATCGGCACGATTTGGTTTAACGGTTACCTTCCAATCTCCAGGAAAGGATAATTATATTGATATTGTAAAATATATTGCACAGCAGCAGGGGTTACACCTTCCTTTACAAGAACTCATTGTGAAAGCCGAGGCTTTTGCCATAAGAAATGGTGGAAGAAGTCCAAGAACAGCTAAACACTTTGTTCAAATTGAACTACTTAAAAATTAGGAGGACCATATAAAAATGAGAATATCAAAAACAATTAGCTTTGGCTTAATTATTTCATTTACGATAATTACACTATTATTTTTACTATTTAGTACCACTTCTGTATTTGCTTCACAAAAACCTATAGATAGATTATTTCAGCAACCGTCTTACAACTTTAATGCAGAGTTGGCTAAAGTTGCCCTAGAGCTTAGCACATCTGCATATGGGGATACCCCTGAGACTATTGAAACGGCTTTGAACAACTATGGTTTTACAAATGATGAAACCCATGATTCAAATTCATATTTAAAAGCTTCCGAAAAAGGAGCCAATTCAGTAGCCTTTTCTCTTGCTAACAAAACCCTTAATGCTGATGGGCAAGAGTATAATCTAATTGCAGTAGTTATACGTGGAACAAGTGGGCAGAATGAATGGATTAGCAATTTTAATATTAATAATTCAGGTCTTTACCCTACTATCCATGAAGGTTTTGATAAGGCAACCAAAGAAATACTTTCATCCCTACAGGAATATTTAAAAGAACTTAATACTACTAAAGCTAATACCAAAATCCTTGTAACCGGTCATAGCAGGGGCGCTGCTGTTGCAAATTTATTAGCTGCCGATTTATCCTCTTCAGAAACCTTTGCAAATGATCAAAATATTTATGCATACACTTTTGCAACTCCTAATGTTGCCAAGTTTGATTCCCAACAATATTTTAATATTTTTAATGCTCTTGATAACTCAGATATTATTACACTCCTACCCCTTGAAGAATGGGGTTACAGTAAATACGGAGTCAACTATACTACTTTAGATTTGAAAACAGTGAACCAAAGTAATTTAGCAAGTACTAATAAGCTCATATCTGAGATTACCACAGTCGCTCCTAATTTAGAGTCATTTTACAAATCAAAGCTAGTTCTTTACCTTTTAGAGGGCGATAAAATTCCTAAGGAGACCATGGAGGCTCATACTCCGCAAAGCTATATGACTTGGTTAAATCAAGCTGATCCAAAGGCTCTTGAGGAAAGTGTTTTAGATTTACAGCTGGAACTTATTCCAAATAATAACTATGCTTAAAATAAGTATGCTTAAAATAACTATGCTTATTTTATCTCAATAATACTATTTGTTTAAAAAGAGATGCATATTGAACAGAGTCCAATATGCATCTCTTTTGCTTAAACAAAAACCCCAAAGGATTTTAACAATTAAAAGTCCTGCTTCATGACTGCTCCTTTAGCCGCTGAGTCAACCAGCTTTGCATATCTTCCCAGCCAACCACTCTTTATGTTTGGCTCCGGAGCAACATACTCTTCTCTACGTCTTTCAAATTCTTCAGTAGAAACCTTTGCACATATTGAGTATTCAGGAATATTGATTTCTATTATGTCACCTTCTCTTATAAGTCCTATATTTCCACCACAAGCTGCCTCCGGACAAACATGGCCAATGGATGCTCCTCGGCTTGCACCGCTAAACCTTCCATCTGTAATTAAGGCAACTGATTTATCAAGTTTCATTCCTGCAAGAGCACTAGTAGGGCTTAACATCTCACGCATACCAGGTCCACCCTTAGGACCCTCGTATCTGATAACCACAACATCTCCTGCCACAATTTTTCCTGCATAGATTGCGGTAATAGCTTCCTCCTCAGAATTAAACACTCTGGCCGGCCCTGAATGTTTAAGCATTTCCGGAGCAACGGCACTACGCTTAACCACACAACCTTCTAGCGCTATATTTCCAAATAATATGGCTATCCCGCCTGTTTCACTATAAGGCATTTCAATAGGCCTAATAGCTTTTTCGTTTTTATTTCTTGCACCTTGTAGGTTTTCCCCTAGAGTCTTTCCGGTTGCAGTCATTACTTCAAGGTCAAGCAGGTTCTTTTTAGCAAGCTCGCTTTGAACCGCCGGAATGCCTCCTGCAATATTTAAGTCTTGCATATGGGTATCTCCTGCCGGAGCCAAGTGGCATAAGTTCGGAGTCTTTTCACTTTCCATGTTAAACATATTTAAATCAAGTGGAACCCCCGCCTCATTGGCTATGGCCAGCAAATGTAGCACGCTGTTTGAAGAGCATCCCAGCGCCATATCGCATCTCAACGCATTTCTTACTGACCTAGGATTTATAATATCCCTTGCCTTTATATCTTTTTCCACCAAGTTCATTATGGCCATACCGGCTTGCTTTGCCAGTCTAATTCTACCATTATGTACTGCCGGAATTGTTCCGTTACCGGGTAGAGCTATACCTAAGGCTTCACACAAGCAGTTCATACTGTTTGCTGTATACATACCTGCACAAGAACCACATCCCGGACAACATCCCTGCTCAAATTCTTCAAGTTTTTCATCATCAATCAGGTTTGCTTTTCTTGCCCCTACTGCTTCAAAAATTTTAGATAAACTTATTTCTTCATCATCAACTAGCCCTGCCATCATTGGTCCACCTGAGCATACAACCGCAGGAATGTTCATTCTTACTGCCGCCATTACCATACCGGGAACTATTTTATCGCAGTTTGGTACTAGAACAAGTCCGTCAAAGGCATGAGCCATTGCCATAGTTTCTACACTATCAGCAATTAATTCTCTACTTGCAAGACTATATTTCATGCCCATATGTCCCATGGCAATACCGTCACAAACACCTATGGCCGGAACCATTACGGGTGTGCCCCCTGCCATTCTCACACCAGCCTTTACCGCTTCAGTTATTTTATCTAAATGGTAGTGTCCTGGCACAATCTCACTGTGTGCTGATACTACTGCTATAAGTGGTCTGTCTAATTCTTCTTTTGTATAACCCATAGCATAAAAAAGGCTTCTCATGGGAGCCTTTTCTATACCTTGAGTTACGCTTGCACTTCGTCGTGTCATACGCACTCTCCTCATTCTTTAATAAACTAATTTGTATAGGAAGGTTTAGTTAATTAAAATCTTTTTTGTAGTGTTATCTATTTCTTTAGCCAACTCATCATTTTTCTAAGTTCGCCACCTACTTTTACAAGCAAGTGTTCTGTTTCTTTTCTTCTTGTTGCCAAGAATTTTGCCTGACCGCCTGCATTAAATTCCTGAATGAATTCACTTGCAAATGTTCCGTCTTGAATTTCAGAAAGTACTTTTTTCATTTCCTTTCGTGTTTCTTCGGTAATAAGTCTTCTTCCTGTTCTATAGTCTCCATATTCTGCTGTATTTGATATGGAGTATCTCATCATTTCAAAACCGCCATTGTTAATTAAATCAACAATAAGTTTCATTTCATGTATACATTCAAAGTATGCCATTTCCGGTTCATATCCTGCTTCAACAAGAGTATCAAAGCCTGCCTTCATAAGCTCTGTTACACCACCGCAAAGTACTGCCTGCTCACCAAATAAGTCAGTTTCCGTCTCTTCTTTAAATGATGTTTCAAGAATACCTGCTCTTCCGGCACCAATTCCTGAAGCATATGCAAGTGCAATATCTTTGGCTTTGCCAGTAGCGTCCTGATAAACTGCAATTAGTGAAGGTACGCCCTTTCCTTCCTGATATTGACTTCTAACTGTGTGCCCCGGACCTTTTGGCGCAATCATGATTACATCTATATCTGCTGTGGGTTTTATCTGATTATAGTGAATGTTAAAGCCATGTGCAAAGGCAAGTGCATTTCCCTCTTTCATATGTTTTGCAACTTGTGTTTTGTAAATGTTTGCCGCTAGTTCATCCGGTACCAGCATCATTACTACATCACCGGCTTCTGCAGCTTCTTCTATTTCAAGAACCTTAAGCCCCGCCGCTTCTGCTTTTGCTGTATGTGCCGACCCTTTTCTAAGACCAACAACAACATTTACACCACTGTCCTTAAGATTCTGAGCGTGAGCATGACCTTGGCTTCCAAAGCCGATTACCGCTACTGTTTTTCCATCTAATAAGCCTAAATTGCAATCTGCATCATAATATTTATTAACCATTTTCTTTTCTCCTTTTTCTCTTTTCTGCCTTATATTTTCCTTTAATTCATATACATTTCTCTTGTCTAAATATTTCCTAGATCTCCAGCACCTCTTTTAATACCAGTAATTCCCGTTCGGCACATTTCTATTATTTCATAGCAACTAACCATGTTCATAAACCCATCTACTTTGTCTGGCGCACCGGTTAGTTCTACAATCATACTCTCCTTTGAAAGATCTATTATCTTTCCTCTAAAGATATCTACTATTTCTCTAAGGGCTGTTCTCTCTGTCTTATCAGATTTAATTTTTACAATAAGCAACTCCCTATATACACTTTTATCCTTTTCAAGCTTATATATTTTCTTCACTACTTCCAGCTTTTCTGTCTGTGTAATAATCTGGTTTAATGCCTGTTCTGTTCCTGTAAAAACTATTGTTATTCTTGATATATCAGGATTATTTGTTGCAGATACAGTGAGAGAATCTATATTGAATCCCCTTCTGCCAAATAAGCTGGCAATACGGCTAAGTACATTTGCCTGGTTATCTACAAAAATGCTGATAACTTCTCTATTTTTTGTCATTACAGCTTTCCCCCTTATCCTAAAATCATATCGTTTACGGTTCCACCATTAGGAATCATAGGTAAAACTCTTTCTTCTCTGGAAATAATACAATCAATCCACACCGGACCTTCTGACTTTAAAGCTTCAACAAATGCCGCCTCAAATTCTTCCGGTGTTCTGGCTCTATATCCTTTTCCGCCAAAGCCTTCCACTACTTTTACAAAATCAGTTTTTCTCTCAGGTGTAGTGGATGAATATCTCTTCCCATAAAATGCCGTTTGCCATTGATAAACCATACCAAGAACACTGTTATTCATAATAACCGTTATAATAGGCAACTGGTTACTAATTGCAGTACAAACTTCTGCAAGGTTCATGTGGAATGAGCCATCACCTGTAAAATGAACTACTCTCTTTTCAGGGCAAGCTACTTGTGCTCCAATTGCAGCTCCATAACCGAAGCCCATAGTTCCTAAACCACCACTTGTTAAAAAGTTTCTTGTTCTTTCATGCTTTAAGAACTGAGCCGCCCACATTTGGTGCTGTCCTACATCTGTTACATAAATTGTTTCTTTATCTGTTAAGTCACACGTAGCTGTAACTATTTCATATGGATGAAGTTTTGCATCTCCGTCCCTTTTAACGCTTTTAATGTTTTTCCATTCCCATACTTTTTCAATCCATTCAGAATGGTTTGCTTTTTCTACCAAAGGAATTAGTTTGTTTAGAGCATCTTTTACATCACTCACTATGCTTAAATCCACTTGTACATTCTTGTTGATTTCACTTTTATCAATGTCAATTTGTACTATTGTTGCTCCATGAGCAAATTTTTGCATATTTTGTGCTACTCTATCACTAAATCTAGTTCCAAGGGCTAGAACCAAATCAGCCTTGTCAATCGCTTTGTTTGAGGCAATACTGCCATGCATACCGATTAGTCCCAGATTTTTTTTATCTTCATAACTCAATACACCTGCCGCCATCATCGTATATGTTCCTGGCATATCAGCTTTTTGCAATAGCTCTGCAAGTTGCTTTGATGCACATGATGCGGCCACACCACCACCAAAATAAACCACAGGCCTTTTAGCTCTATTTATAAGCTCTGCAACCTTTTCTATATCACTTACTTCCGCTTTTGGCATTTCAATAATTGCCAACGGCTCTTGTTTTTCATATTCATATGTATCTGCCGTAACATCCTTTGTGATGTCAATTAACACCGGCCCTTTTCTGCCACTCTGTGCTATTCTAAAGGCATTTCTAATAGCATCAGCTAAATCCGCAACATTATTTACAAAGAAATTATGCTTTGTAATAGGCATTGTCACTCCAGTTATACAAATCTCCTGAAACGCATCTCTCCCAATCAGCGAATCAGGGACATTGCAAGTAATCGCTACCATTGGAATGCTATCCATGAACGCTGTCGCTATACCTGTTACCAAATTTGTAGCCCCTGGGCCACTTGTGGCAAATACAACACCTGTCTTTCCGGTGGCTCTAGCATAACCGTCAGCTGCGTGTGCAGCATGCTGTTCATGAGAAGCTAAAATGTGTTTAATCCTGTCCTGATAACTGTAGAGTGTATCGTAAATGTTGAGGATTGTGCCCCCAGGATACCCAAAGACGGTATTTACACTGTGCTCTAGCAATACTTCTGCAACAATTTCAGATCCTGTTAATTTCATTTGTCTACTTCCCTTCTTTATTAATAATTAATACCTATTATATTCTTTGCACAAAAAAAGTCAACGATTTTTTGTGTTATTTCACAAATTATTTTGTGTTTTATTATTGTTTACAAACAATAAGCATATTTGGACAAACAATAATAAAAACTTAAAACTTTTTCTTCTTTCCTATTATATACATAAGAAAATCCCCTCTAATTTTACCTAGAGAGGATTTCTTGTTTTATATTTTCTTCACCCTAATACCAAAATAATACAATTTTTCCCTGTTACTAATTCTTATTCTCTCGTGCTTGTCTAAGTTATTTATTTTATAAACCAAACAATCGCACTATTTTTGTGTATTTCAACAAATTATTTTGCCTTTTATTATTGACTACAAACAATTTTGTTATATAATAAACACTAACATTAAAAACCTAAAATCGAGGAGGAATATTAATATGAAGAATTTTGAAAAGTATAAGGTGGGTTATTTCATGCCACCAGTCAATGAAATGAAGTGGGTCAAGAAAGACCACATTGATACACCGCCAATCTGGTGTAGTGTAGATCTAAGAGATGGGAATCAAGCGCTGATTGTCCCCATGAATCTCGAAGAAAAAATTGACTTTTTCCAATTCCTCGTAAGCCTCGGTTTTAAAGAAATAGAAGTAGGTTTTCCCGCCGCTTCTGAAACAGAATATATATTTTTAAGAGAACTAATCGAAAAGGACTTAATTCCGGACGATGTAACTATACAAGTTCTAACACAATCCAGAGAACATATTATTGCTAAAACATTTGAAGCCTTAAAAGGCGTAAAAAAAGCTATTGTTCACTTATACAACTCAACCTCTTTTGCACAAAGGCAACAGGTCTTTAAAATGTCAGAAGAAGAAATTATTGAGATTGCCAGAAGTGGTGCTGTTCTTTTAAATAAGTACAAACAAAATATGCCTGAAAGTGAAATCAGTTTTGAATACTCACCTGAAAGCTTCACCGGAACTGAAATGGAATTTGCACTTGAAATATGCAACGCGGTCATTGATATTTGGGAACCTACTGCTGAAAATAAGGTTATTATTAACCTTCCTGCTACTGTTTCAATGTCAATGCCGCACGTCTATGCAAGCCAAATAGAGTATATGAACGATAACCTTCATTGTCGAGAAAACATTATTATTTCATTGCATCCACATAATGACCGTGGTACTGCCGTTGCCGATGCTGAACTAGGTCTTTTAGCCGGTGGTGATAGAGTTGAAGGTACACTATTTGGAAATGGTGAACGTACAGGAAACGTTGACCTTATAACCGTGGCAATGAATATGTTTTCCCACGGTGTTGACCCTAAGTTGAACTTTTCCGATATGCCTTCAATTGTTGAAAAATATGAAGCCTTTACGGATTTAGCCGTTCATCCAAGACAGCCATATGGCGGTCAGCTTGTATTTGCCGCTTTCTCCGGATCACATCAAGATGCAATAGCTAAAGGCATGAACTTCCATGCTGATAACAATATGCCACAATGGACGGTTCCTTATCTACCAATTGACCCTCACGACGTGGGTAGGAAGTATGATGCAGATGTCATAAGAATCAATAGTCAGTCCGGCAAAGGCGGTATTGCTTATATTCTTGAACAAAATTATGGTTACAACATTCCTCAAAAAATGCGGGAAGAAGTTGGATACTTTATTAAAAATCTATCGGATAAACAGCATAAGGAACTTAGTCCTGCTGAAATATTTGATACCTTTAAAAACGAATATGTGAATGTTTTTACTCCTGTAGATATTACAGATGCAACTTTTAGAAAAGTTTCTACATATAAAAGTGATGATGGTATGTCTGTTGAACTTAGTGTAACTATTGATGGCAATATTTATGAGGTTAATGCAATTGGTAATGGTCGTCTTGATGCGGTAAGTAATGCGCTGAAAAAAACACCGTATACCTTTGACTATACCTTTGTTACTTATTCCGAGCACGCTTTAGAAGCTGATTCAAATTCTACCGCCTGCGCTTATGTTGCGATAATGGATGCTTCCAACCAAATATACTGGGGAGTTGGGCTTCATAAGGATATTATCCTTGCATCTATTAACGCCCTTGTGTCTGCTATTAATAGGCAAAAACTAGTAAAACCATTATAATACTATCTTTTTACTTAATAATATTTACATTGCTTGCTTTAGGATTTTTCTTGGGCTTTTATAAATTGGTTATTACGGTTTGTTTTTTAAAATTGCTTTTAACCACTATGTAAAAGCCCACAAGTATTTCTTATTGCAGTTAATCCAACATAGAAATGGAGATATTTTATGAATTATAAAATTGCTTTAATCCCCGGAGACGGCATTGGCCCCGAGGTTATAACCGAAACCGTAAAGGTTTTGGATAAAATAGGAGAAATATACAATCATAGTTTTGAATATAAAAAAGTTTTAGCAGGAGGCTGTGCCATTGATCAAACCGGCACTTGCCTTCCACAGGATACAATTGATGTATGCAAAGAATCACAGGCTGTACTTCTAGGTGCAGTTGGTGGCTGGAAATGGGATACATTACCCGGAGATCAACGTCCTGAAAGAGCACTATTAGGATTAAGAAAGGAACTTGGTCTTTTTGCGAACCTAAGGCCCGCTCTTTTGTTTGACCAGTTATCTGAAGCCTGCCCTCTAAAACCTGAAATTGTAGAAGGTGGCTTAGATATTGTTGTTGTTAGAGAACTTACAGGTGGCATATATTTTGGGGAAAAAGGTTTTAAAAATACAGACCTAGGCCCTGCCGCATATGATGTTGAGCAATACGCCGAGGAGGAAGTTCGTAGAATAGCAATAGTTGCTTTTGATATGGCCATGAAGAGAAACAAAAAAGTTACCAGTGTTGATAAGGCTAATGTTTTGGAAAGTTCCAGACTTTGGAGAAGAATCGTGATAGAGGTTTCTGAGAACTATCCTGAGGTCACTTTGGAACACTTATACATTGACAACGCCGCAATGCAAATGGTTAGAAACCCTAAACAGTTTGATGTTATTGTAACCAGTAATATTTTTGGTGATATTCTTTCCGACGAGGCTAGCATGATTACCGGTTCAATAGGAATGTTGCCATCCGCAAGCTTAGCATCCGGCAATTTTGGTATGTATGAGCCTATTCACGGCTCCGCCCCTGACATTGCAGGGCAACAAAAAGCAAACCCTATGGCTACAATATTATCTGCCGCAATGATGCTAAGATATACTTTTGGTCTTTCTACGGAAGCCGATGCAATAGAAAATGCGCTAAAAAAAGTACTTACTGACGGATACAGAACACCTGATATATACACGAAAGGCTTTAAATCCATTGGCACAGTGGAGGCCGGAGATTTAATTGCCGCTTCTATTATTGCAAGGGAAATAGAAAAATAAGGAGGCACTATGGGAAAAATTTTTAAATTTCACAATGACTTAGATACAGACCAGATTATTGCTTCCCAGTATTTGTTACTGCCTTCTATTGACGAAATGAAAGCATTTGCTTTTGAATCTTTAGATAACGAGTTTTCAAACAAAGTAGCTGAGGGAGACTTCGTTGTTGGAGGAGAAAACTTTGGATGTGGCTCTTCAAGAGAGCAAGCACCTGCTGTTTTAAAGGCTTTAGGAGTAAGGGCTGTTATAGCAAAATCCTTTGCTAGGATTTTCTATCGAAATGCTATAAATATCGGTCTGCCTGTCATTGTTTGCAAGGACTTATACGATAACGTTTCCACAGGAGATGAAATGCAACTGCTTTTATCAGATGGAATTATAGAAAGCGGAAATGCTCGGTATACCTGTACAAAGCTTCCCCCTTATATGCAAAAAATTCTTGACCAAGGTGGACTTATCGCTTCTTTAAATGTAAAAGATAGGAGGTAAAGCAATGGGAATGACAATAGCAGAAAAGATTATTGCAGACGCAGCGGGAGTTCCTTGTGTAACTCCCGGAGATATACATACCGTAAAGCTTGACAGGTTAATGAGCAATGACGGAACCACACATCTAACCATTGATATGTACAATAATGATGTGACTAATCCTACTATATTTGATACAAGTAAATTAGTATTTGTAATCGATCATAATGTGCCGGCGGATAACCCGAAAACCGCCGCTACTCATAAAAAAATGCGCAAGTTTGCCAAAGAAAATAAAATTGATTTTTGGGAAGGAAAAGGAGTTTGCCACCAAATAATGATGGAAAACTACGTTTGCCCCGGGGAATTGATTTTTGGTGCCGATAGCCATACCTGCACATACGGTGCCTTAGGCGCCTTTGGAACCGGTGTTGGTTGTACGGACTTTTTATATGGAATGGTGACGGGAACCTCTTGGGTTCTAGTCCCCGAAACCATAAAATTTAAATTAATTGGAAAGCTTAAAGACGGAGTATACCCGCGAGATTTAATGCTACATATTATTGGAAAAATTGGTGCTAATGGCGCTAATTACAAGGTTATGGAATTCTGTGGAGAGGGTGTTAAATCCCTGAGTGTTGACGACCGTATGGTTTTATGTAATCTTGCCGTAGAAGCAGGTGCAAAATCCGCTATCTTTGAAGCGGATGAAATTGCGATTACTTGGTTAAGTCAGCATGGACGCAAGCCAAAACGCTTATTTGCCAGCGATGAGGATGCCAAGTATATTGAAGAATATACATTCAACTGTTCAGACATATCACCTGTTGTTGCCAGACCTGACTTTGTTGATGATGTTGTCCCAGTAGATGAGGTTTATGGTGTTAAGCTTGACGAAGCTTTTTTAGGCTCATGTAATAATGGCCGTATTGACGAGCTTCGAGTGGCAGCAAGGCTACTGAAAAATAATAAAGTTGCCGATTCTGTTCGTTTTTTAATTGTTCCTGCAAGCAATACAGTATATTTACAGGCTTTGGAAGAAGGACTAATTGATATTTTCATGCAAGCCGGCGCCATTGTAATGAATGCTAATTGCAGTGTTTGCTGGGGCAGTTGCCAAGGTGTTATGGGTGAAAACGAAACGCTTATAAGCACAGGTACAAGAAATTTCAAGGGCAGAGCCGGTCATCCCTCTTCAAAGGTATATTTGGCCTCTGCATCAACCGTTACAGCCTCTGCAATAAAAGGCTTTATAACAGCAGAGCAGCTTTAAAAAGGAGTAATAATGGATAGATTTAAAAGTAAAGTCTGGGTTCTGGGTGATGATATTGATACGGATATAATTATTCCAACCGACTATCTAGCCCTAAAAACTATAGACCATATGAAACAATATGCTTTCTCGCCATTACGCCCTGATTTAGCTTCACAAATACAATTGGGAGACGTAATAGTTGCCGGCAAAAACTTTGGATGCGGTTCCTCTAGAGAGCAGGCTCCTGAGATTATTAAAGCATTAGGTATAAAATGTGTTATTGCAAAATCCTTTGCAAGGATTTTCTTTAGAAATGCTATTAACAATGGCTTGTTACTTATTGAAAGTGACTCACTTTTTGATGATATATCCGAAGGTGAGCATATAGATGTTGTCATAAACAGCCATATTGAGTATAAAGGCAGTAACTACCCTATTGCTTCACTACCTGAAAATCTTATGGATATAATAAATTCGGGTGGTTTAGTATCTGCTATGCGTAAAAAAAATGGGCTTAACCCATTATAAGAAGGAGGTAGCTGTGGGACAAACAATTATAGAAAAATTAATTACTCAGAACATATATAACTCTCAAAATAACTCCCAATATCGCACTCAAGCAGGTATTCAAGCTGGCAATCAAGCAGGTATTCAGACAGATACCCAAGCAGATATTCAAGCTGGCAATCAAGCAAACTCGCTAAATACAGAATTAACTACCCCAGGTGCAGAGTCCGCTTCATCTCATGGGTGTAAACCTGTAAGTGCTGGAGATATAGTTACAGTAAACGTAGACAGGGTAATGATACATGATATTTTTATTCCCTTTGTTTCAGAGAAATTTGAAGAAATGGGCTTTTCTAATATATGGGATCCCAATAAAGTGGTTCTAATCTATGACCATTTGGTTCCCGCCAGTCAGCAAGACGATGTTCGTCATTTTAAAATTGGTGACGCCTTTGCCTTAAAATATGGAATGAAAAATGTTCATCGCTCTGATGGCATTTGTCATCAATTAATGACAGAGGCCGGATATGTTAAGCCGGGAGATGTTGTTTTTGGAACTGACAGTCACACTACCACTTATGGATGTGTTGGTGCTTTTTCATCCGGTATAGGTTATACCGAAATGGCAAGTATACTGGGAACAGGGACTATGTGGATAAAGGTTCCCGAAACCATTAAGGTTATTATAAATGGTGCTCTTCCTAAGAATGTAAGCGCTAAGGATATTATCCTTACTCTAATCGGAGATTTAGGCTCTGATGGAGCCACATACAAGGCTCTTGAATTTTCAGGCAGTACTATTGATGAAATGTCCATCTCATCGCGTATGACCATTGCTAATATGGCTGTTGAGGCCGGTGCAAAATGCGCATTGTTCTCACCCGATGAAAAAACAGCAAAATATTGCAATATTACTCTGTCCAATAATCATAAACATTTGGTGGGAGATGAAAATGCTACATACTGTAAAACGCTAACTTATTCCGCAGAAAAGCTTGTCCCTGTTATGGCGTGTCCTTCACAAGTAGATAAGATTTGTCCAGTATCTGACTTAGAAGGTACACCTATTGACCAAGTGTTTATTGGTTCATGCACTAATGGCCGTTTTGAAGATCTTCAAGTTGCAGCAAAAATTTTAGAAGGGAAGAATATTTCTCCCTTTGTTAAGCTAATAGTGACGCCTGCCAGCAGAAAAGTATTTACAGATGCAAGTAATGCAGGAATTATAAAGACCCTTTTGTCAGCAGGAGCCATTGTTACACATCCGGGATGCGGTCTTTGTTGCGGTAGAACCGGTGGAATTTTAGCAGACCACGAAGTTGTTGTAGCTACTAATAACCGTAATTTTTTAGGTAGAATGGGAACATCAAAGGTTCAGATTTACCTTGCTTCCCCTGCTTCCGCCGCCATGTCAGCCTTGACGGGCAAAATTACTACGCCTTAAAAATAAACTTTATATAAGAATAGGGAAGTTCTAAAAAGAACTCCCCTATTTTTTCTTTATTCCTGATTTGCTATATCATATATAACATATCTACATTTACCATACTTCTTAGCCTCATACATAGCTTCATCTGCATACTTGTAGAGCATATTATAGTCTGCATATTTATTTGGAACGATAATAATGCCTACTGAGCAGGTAGTTATAAGATCATCTTTTTCAAAGACTAAACTATTACAAATCTGTTTTGCCTTTTCCTCCACAATTTCGTATGACTTGGCATTCTTCATAAATATAATGAATTCATCTCCACCTAATCTGCCTATGAAGTCCCCTGTTCTAAAGCATTTAGTCAATCTCGATGCAATACCCCTAAGTACTTCATCTCCATAAAAGTGACCATATGTGTCATTTGCGATTTTAAAGTCATCAGTATCTATTAGTATTAATGCGCTTATTAAATCTTCCCTATACTCCTTATTTAAAAACTCTTGGACATAGGCCTGAAAAGAAGTTCTATTTAATAAGTTTGTAAGTGGGTCTCTTGAGGCCTTGTCACGTAACCTTAACTCTTCTTTAACCTTTGCGGTAACATCCTCAACCAGCCCTACTGCCCTTATGGTTTTTCCATCTTGGTCATAGATATTTGTTATTTTTATTTCATACCAAACATAGTCTTTTTTCCAATCTATAGAGTTTTTATTTTTTGATATTTTAAAGATTCCTGACGAGACCTTCTCACCTTTAATTATTTTTTCAAACATTTCCCTGAATTCATCAATACATTCCGGGTGTATATGTCCAGCCTCAATAATACATTCCGGCACATTCTGTATTATATCTCCAAAGCCCAGCCATGTTTTACTTCCCTTTGCTCTGATAATTATGCGTTTTTCTATATCAAAATCCCATACAATCATATTTGTTTGAGCCAAGGCAATGTGTATTCTTTCATCATTTAAATGAATCTCTCTAGATACCTTTTTCCTAAACTGTCTGTATCTGCTCGTAATAAAAATTATAGATGCCCAAAAAAAGCAAACCCCTATTACAGATGTTATGGGATATTTGTAAATATAATCTAAAACCCCAGCTTTTTTCTCATTAAACAATACTGTATTTAAAACCATATTGTTTATTTCACTTTTAGGAATTGCTCTAATAGCTTTCCCTATAATCTGATATAAAAGCTTATCGCTTTTTTGCGTAATGGCAATAGCAAGAGAATAATTAAGCTCAGGTGTTGCATAAGTCCTAATTCTGGTATACTCTGCACGTGAGCTAAAATAATCTGCGCTGTAAGTAGGAATAAACGTTACATCCGCTGTTCCACTATTAACTGCCTTAATACATTCCTCCATAGTGTCATAATAAATAAATTGACTGGACGGATACAGTTTCTTTGCTTTCTGTGTTAAAAAGTATTGCTCTACGGCCGCAATCTTTAAATTTGATGAAGTATAATTTTTAACATCATGTCTGGCGACAGCGCTTATGGGCATTTCTAAATATTCCACTGAAAGTCTAACATTATACTTTTTGGCCCAATCATAGTCTGAAACAAATGAGGTAAACATTTGTACATTACTATTCTCAGTTGCTTCATCATAATTTTTATATGGTTTGGCTTTAAAAGTAAGACCTGTCATTTCACTAATACGATTAAGTACATCTCCGGTGATTCCTCCAATTTTTTCTGCGCCTTTTTCCTTAAAGTCAGAATAGCAGTACTCAATGGGAATAAAAGATGTATCAATCCCTACATTTACTATAGGGTTTTTCTGAATATAGTCTTTTTCCTCCTGTGTTAGTCTAAACACTTTTTTATCTACTATTTTATAATACTTTGAATATAGTTCTCTTGACAGTTCAGGCCTATCCACAACTACTTCTTCCATTGCAACCATAAGCTGATTGCATAAGTCTTGTTTATTCTTATTTACAGCGATATAAAAAGCACTGGGTTCAATCCTAAGTAAAATTTTTTCTCTGTCCAGTTGCCTGAGATTACTGGTATATATAGCATCCACAGTATTTTCTATCAGCAATGCATCCTTAGCCGCCTCCACTGTAGGAAACTCTTTTACTTTGTATTCAACATTTCTTTCCTTTAAATATCTATCAATTTCTGTATACCTACTGCTGTTCCCTGCAAGCAATCCAATAGTCATACCTTTCCATGTGGAAATATCACTTTCATTAAATCTGGTATTAAGCTCGTTTGCCGTAAGTACTCCGTATGTATTGCCCAGTGGAATCTCCGGAAAAAGAAACTCTTTTTCTGTTTCCACGTTTTTTCTTACATTACAGACAATATCTACCTCTCCAGATTTAAGCATATTTATAGCTTCCTCATATGTAAGCCTACGTTCCCGTCCATTTGCTTGATCTGTGGTTTTATAAACAAACTCATACTCCCATCCTGTGTATTTGGAGACTTCCATTAAATACTCGTATCCGTACCCACTAAATACTCCGTCCGATGAGATATCATTAAATCCATCCAATTGAAAATAGCCGACTTTTATTGCTTTACCCATATGTCTCACTTCAGCGTGACTAGGGATTGATATAGGAAAAAATGTAACTATCATCAGCATACAAATTATTGCAGTGATTATAGTTTTAGATATACGCCCTTTAAAATGCGACATTACATCTTCCTTCTTTCAGTAAAATTATAATCATTTTCAGTTATCTTTTATTATACATTTTATTCACATTCACCGTCAACGAGCAAAAAAAAAGAGAATTTTAAAAAATATCTTTACAACAACATAACATAGTTGTATAATCAAACATAATAACAACGATTTTTAGTGAAAAAAAACAAATTTTGAGAGGTAAAGTCCATGGAAAAGTTAATGAACTTTGCAGTTGAATATTGGTACTATAGCTTTACATTCTACTTTAGAAGTAAGGCTTATTTGAGTTTCACTGCAAATATGGGCACTCTCAGTTAATAAATTTACCAGGTTTATTGATGTACATACGATGAGTTTAGGGGTCCGCAGGTGAAATTCACTTGCGGACTTTTTATTTTGCTTAAAAAATGTCATGGAGATTATTTATATTTTTACAGATTATTTTGGTTTTAACTTTATTGGAGGAATAGAAAATGGTTATAATTTTAAAAAACAATCCTAACGAACAACAGCTAAAAAATTTACTTTCTTGGTTAGAAAGTTTGAATGTAGGAATTCATCTTAGTGAAGGTGCTAATACTACTATTATTGGATTAATAGGAGATACTTCGGAGATTGATATGGAATTAATAAATGCGCTTGATATCGTGGAAACGGTAAAGAGAATTCAAGAACCTTATAAAAATGCTAATAGAAAATTTCATCCAGATTCTACAATTGTAGATATTGCAGGAGTTAAAATCGGTGGTGGTAATTTTCAAATTATTGCCGGCCCTTGTTCTGTTGAATCAAAGGAACAAATTTGCCAGGTTGCATTGGATGTAAAAGAGTCCGGAGCAAAACTATGCAGAGGCGGAGCATTTAAACCCAGAACTTCACCTTATGCTTTCCAAGGAATGAGAGAAGAAGGCATAAAACTCCTTTTGGAAGCAAAGAAGGTTTCTGGTCTTCCCATTGTAACGGAAGTAATGGACATTTCACATTTACCCTTATTTGAAGATGTAGATGTTATCCAAGTTGGGGCAAGAAATATGCAAAACTTTGAACTATTAAAGGAATTGGGTACACTTCGTAAACCAATACTTTTAAAGAGAGGCCTATCCAGCACACTTCAAGAATTCCTAATGAGTGCTGAATATATAATGGCAGGAGGAAATGAAAATGTTATCCTGTGCGAAAGAGGTATTAGAACCTTTGAAACCGCTACAAGAAACACCTTGGATTTAGCTAGTATTCCGCTTTTAAAATCCATGACTCATCTTCCTATTATTGTTGACCCTAGCCATGCTACCGGCATTGCAAAACTTGTTAAGCCAATGTCTCTTGCCGCTGCTGCTTGTGGTGCTGATGGTCTTATGATTGAGGTTCATAACGATCCTGCTCATGCCCTTTGTGATGGTGCACAGTCACTTACACCTTCAGCATTTAAGGATTTGGCAGATTCAGTAAATGCTATTCTACCATTTAGCTTTAAGGGGGAGAAATAAATGAACATCGGAATAGTGGGGTTGGGCCTCATTGGAGGTTCCATGGCAAAAGCCATAAAAATTAATACAGATAATAAGGTTTTGGGCTTTGATATACAAGACAGTATTGTAAAAAAGGCTATTTTGTTAGGAGCAATTGATGAACCCTTAACAAAGGATAGCATTTCTCAATGTGATTTAATAATTGTGGCCCTATATCCTGCGGCGGCAATAGAGTTTGTAAAAACCTATGCTGAATTCATACAAAAAAATGCTATTGTTCTTGATTGTTGTGGCGTTAAAAAAGTGGTGTGCAACGCTCTTGAACCAATAGCACAGCAATACGGATTTATATTTATGGGTGGACACCCCATGGCCGGTATGGCACACTCCGGTTTCGGTTATGCAAAAAAAGCACTATTTAACAATGCCTCTATGGTTTTGACCCCCACTAAGGGTACTCGTATAGAAGATGTGCAAAAAATCAAGCTACTTTGTGTACGCATTGGTTTTACAAATACACAAATTTCTACACCGGAAGAGCATGATAGAGTTATAGCTTTTACATCTCAATTGGCTCATGTAGTTTCCAATGCATATATTAAAAGCCCTTCTGCTCTAATTCATCAAGGTTTTTCTGCGGGAAGCTATAAAGATATGACAAGAGTAGCAAAGCTTAACGAAGATATGTGGACCGAATTATTTTTAGATAATCCCGAATATTTAGTTGAAGAGATAGATGGTATTATAGAAAGGCTAAGAGAATACAGCGTAGCCATAAAAGAAAATAATGCAGACAAACTTCGTGAACTTCTAAAAGATGGTAAAGAGAAAAAAATGATTATTGATGGGGAAAAATTTTAAATAATATATTTCCCAACTCTTTTAATCTAAAGTTAATAATAATATGAGATTTTTTGGTTTAAAATTAAATCTATAGACTAAATCTTTTTGAAGTTAATGTTATAGGCTGGCTTTTCAGAGTTAAAGGGATAAAAATAAATGGAGAAATGTAATGAAACGTATTTGCATAGATGTATCAAAAAAATATGATGTAGTTGTGAGCCGAGGATTTCTAAAAGAAACCGGTAAATATGTACTGGAAAACATATCCCCGTGCAAAGTTTGTTTGGTTTCAGATGATATAGTTTCTGATATTTATGGCTCTATTGTAAAAGAATCTCTTGTTTCAAAGGGCTTTGAGGTGTTTTCATTTAATTTTACTCACGGTGAGAATTCCAAAACACTTACAACAGTACAAGATATTTTAAATCTAATGGCTATAAATAATTTTACTAGAAGCGATATTATCGTAGCCTTAGGTGGAGGTATAGTTGGAGATATTTCTGGTTTTGCGGCATCAATATTTTTGCGAGGTATAAATTTTATTCAAATTCCGACTACCTTTTTAGCCGCAATAGATTCTTCTGTGGGTGGAAAAACCGGTGTTAATTTAGAAAGCGGAAAAAATCTATGCGGGTGTTTTTGGCAACCATCAATGGTTCTTTGCGACTGTTCGACATTTAGCACCTTGCCCTATGATGTTTTTTTAGATGGTGTTGCTGAAGCAATTAAATATGGTTGCATTTTTGACAAGAATTTATTTGATTTATTTGCACAATATGATAAAACAACCATAGACACCCTTATTTCCTCTGAAACTTTATTAGATGTGGTGTCTACCTGTGTATCTTTAAAGCGCCATGTAGTCAAAGCAGACGAGCGTGATACAGGAATCAGACAGCTTTTAAACTTCGGACATACTTTGGGTCATGCCATAGAAAAATGTAGCAATTACTCCATTTCCCATGGTCATGCTGTAGCCATTGGCATGGTTATTATCTCACAGGCATCTTTTTCTTTTGGTCTGTCAGAACAAAATTGCTCCACTGCCATAGCTAATGTTTTACAGGGCTTGGGCTTCCAGTTAGACTGCCCTTTTACTGCAAGTGAACTCACAAATGTTGCATTAAAAGACAAAAAACGTTTAGGGGAAACTTTAACTGTAGTTATTCCCTCTCATATAGGAGACTGTAAGCTTCAACAAATATCAGTTGATAAGATAGAAGCCCTTATTCAGGCGGGTCTTAACTCACTTTAGTTAACCCTGTGGTTAGCAACTCAGTTAATCCTTTGATTAATAATTCAGTTAGCCCTTAAGTTAAAATAATTACAATATTGCTGATAAGATATATTTTACATATTTAAGTTATAGGTATTTATATGAATATAATAATACAACCAAACCATTTAAAAGGAAATATAGAGGCCATAACGTCTAAGTCACACGCACATAGGCTTATGATTGCTGCAGCTCTTTGCCAGCAGCCGTGCAAAGTAAATATTAACAACATGAATCAAGATTTATATGCTACGGAAGATTGTTTATCGTCTTTAAACGATGATATTCCTCTTCTTAACTGTAACGAAAGCGGCTCAACCCTGAGGTTTATGTTACCAATAGCCATGGCGCTAAAGGAGGAAGTTTCTTTCTATGGAAAAGGGCGGCTTCCCGAAAGACCTCTATCTCCTCTAAAGGAAGAGCTGGAGGCTCATGGATGTTGCTTTTATAAAGAAAATTTAAACTCATTTTCACCTTTATCAAAAGATTTAAACTCATTTCCACCTTTGTCAGAGGTCAAAGGTTTGGTCCAAAATGAGGTAAAGCATATATACACAATTAAAGGAAGGTTAATGGGCGGAACCTTTAATCTAGCCGGCAATATAAGTTCACAATATATAACCGGTTTACTTTTTGCCCTTCCTTTACTTAATCAGGATAGCACTATAAATATTACATCTAAGTTAGAATCTATAGGCTATGTTTTATTAACATTGGAAGTACTTGCTCAATTTGGCATTAAAATTGAATGTGATTTTTCTTATAATGAAAAGACCGAAACCCATTGTGTTTTCTATGTTAAAGGTAATCAAAAATATATATCTCCAAAGGAAGTAACTGCTGAGGGAGATTGGTCAAATGCGGCATTTTGGCTTGTTGCCGGTGCCCTCTCTAAAGATGTATCTTGCAGTGGTTTAAATTACGATTCAGTACAAGGTGATAAAGCCATTGTCCCTTTTATTGAAACGGTTTTATCCGCTTCTTGCGAGGACTTGTACTTTGATGTGTCCGATGTACCGGATTTAGTTCCCATACTTGCTGTATTAGCTACATCTAGAAATGGTGTGACGCATATTACCAATGCCGCACGACTTAGAATAAAAGAAAGCGATAGGCTAGCAACAGTAAGAGAGCTTATAATAAATTTAGGGGGTAAGGTGGACGAACTCCCCGACGGGTTAATAATATATGGCACAGGAAACCTAGTTGGAGGTACTGTTGATGGACATAATGATCATAGAATTGTTATGGCCGCTACAATAGCCTCTATCCTCTGTAGTCATCCTGTTACTATTTTAGGGGCGGAAGCCGTAAATAAATCATATCCTAAATTTTTATTCGATTTTTCTTTATTGGGAGGTAAGTATGTCATCAACTAAAATTATTTCTTCTTCCTTTGGTAAAAACTTAAAGGTTACTATTTTTGGTGGATCTCATGAACCGCATATAGGCGTTACCATTGAAGGCCTTCCAAAGGGCACTTCTATAGATCTCAATGAAATGCAATGTTTCTTAAATCGCCGTGCCCCGGGAAATAATATTTATTCCACACCCAGAAAAGAGGCTGATAAACCCATAGTTAAGTCAGGTCTTTTAGATGGTGAGACTACGGGTCTTCCTTTAACTTTGTTAATTGAAAACACAAATACCCGCTCTTCTGATTATTCATCAATTAGAGATATTCCAAGACCTGCTCACGCTGATTTTACCGCATATGTTAAGTATGGAAACCAAATAAATATGTCAGGTGGCGGCCCATTCTCCGCAAGAATGACTGCTCCTCTTTGTATTGCCGGTGCCATTGCACTGCAAATTTTAGAATCAAAAAATATTTTTATTGGCGCACATATTTCTTCCATTGCGGAAATAGAAGATAAGCTCTTTGATCCTGTCAATGTTTCTGTATCAGAGTTAATGGAATTAAAGAAACTTACTCTTCCTGTCTTAGATTTAAACCAAGGGGACTTAATGGGTAAGAAAATTGAGGATGCTCAATTAAATCAAGATTCTGTGGGTGGTGTAATAGAATGTTGTGCTATAGGTGTTCCTGCCGGCATTGGAGGCCCAATGTATGATAGTCTCGAAGGGCATTTGGCCCAAATTTTCTTTGGTATTCCCGCGGTTAAGGGGCTGGAATTTGGTATTGGTTTTAAAGCCTCAAAACTACTAGGCTCTGAAAATAATGATGCCTTTACCATGGTAGATGGAATTGTGCAAACAAAAACTAACAATCATGGAGGTATACTTGGAGGGATTTCTTCCGGGATGCCTATTACCTGTAAGCTAGCCTTTAAGCCTACCCCTTCTATTGGTAAAGAACAAGATTCCATTAGTATTAGTAAGGGTATAAATGAAAAATTAAAAATTGTAGGCAGACATGACCCTTGTGTTGTGGTCAGAGCCGTTCCTATCGTTGAAGCAGCAATGGCCATAGGAATATTAGACTTACTTATTTGTGATGATTTTTATAGTGCCTGAAACAATTCTCATAAAAAATAATAAGCCAGTTATTTTTAAACTATACAATTTATAAAAGGTGATTATTATGACTTTAGAAAATATACGTAATGAAATAGATAAAATTGATAATGAACTGATAGAATTATTTAATGAAAGAATGAAACTATCCAAGCAAGTTGCTGAAGAAAAAAAAGGTTCAAATACGCCTATATTTAATGCTACTAGAGAAAAGGAAATTTTAAAAAGGGTTTCAGACCAGGTAGATGAACCTATCGAAAGGTATGCGAGAATCTTATATAATACAATATTTGAGGTGAGCAGATCCTATCAGAGTGGATTGATTCATACTAATTCAAGTTTAAAAGAAACACTTGATGCTGCTATGAAATCTACTCCGGATATTTTCCCCAAAAAGGCTGTAGTGGCTTGTCAGGGCATACAGGGAGCTTACTCACAGTTAGCTACTGAAAAATTATTTGAATTCCCTTCAATCATGTATTTTAATAATTTTGAAAGTGTTTTTAACGCTGTGGAGAGAGGATTATGCCAATACGGTGTACTTCCCATCGAAAACAGTTCATATGGCTCAGTTGGACCGGTATATGATTTAATGAAAAATTTTAATTTCTTTATTGTGCGAAGCTGTAAACTGAGAATTTCACATAAGCTTCTTGGTTTACCCGGTTCAAGTTTAAAGGATATAAAAGAAATAGTATCCCATGAACAGGCATTAGGGCAGTGCTCTGCTTTTATAAAAAGTCTGGGAGACATAAAGATTACTATTTGTCAAAATACTGCAATGGCAGCTGATTTAGTTGCAAAAAGTGGGCGAAAGGATATTGCTGCAATTTCTTCCAGAGAATGTTGTGATTTATACGGTCTTTCTGTTCTTTGTGATGATATTCAGCTTAGTGATAATAATTATACAAGATTTATATGCATTTCAAAGAAATTAGAAATATATCCGGGGTCAAATAAGTTAAGCCTAATGCTATCACTGCTACATCGTCCAATGTCTTTATACAATATGATAGCTAAATTTTCTGCCTTAGGTATAAACTTAACTAAATTGGAGTCCAGACCTATTCCCGGCAGTGACTTTGAATTTATGTTTTACTTTGATATGAACGCAAACCTTTATTCACAAGATGTAGTGAGCCTCCTCTATGAGCTGTCAACACAGCCGGACTTTTTTGTTTTCCTTGGCAACTATGTAGAAAATTGAAAGGAGTTGAGAAACATGGAATACGGTTTAATAGGAGAGAAGCTAGGTCACAGTTATTCAAAGATAATACATGAATTATTGGGCTGTTATAGTTATGACTTATATCCCATTTCCAAAGATAATCTTGTTGATTTTATTTTATCTAAGAATTTTAAAGGCTTAAATGTCACCATTCCATATAAACAAGATGTGATGCCTTTATGCAGTAAGGTTTCGGAACTTGCTAAAGAGATAGGCGCCGTTAATACCCTCTACTTTGATGAAAATAATACTCTTTGCGGTACCAATACAGATTATTACGGATTTTTATATGCAATTAATCGAGCAGGCATAAATCTTTACAATAAAAAAGTGCTGATTCTAGGGGATGGAGCCACCTGTAAAACTATGCGAAAGGCTGTGCTGGATAGTGGCGCAAATGAAATAATTATTGCTTCACGGAAAGTAACAAATCCTATTTTTGAGCATTTTAAATCGGATATATCTATCTCGCCTTTTGAAATGATAAATTGTACTACTATTAACTATGATGACTTAACTGCTCAACCTGATGTTGAAATAATTATAAACACGACCCCTGTAGGGATGTGGCCAAATACGCAAAGCAGTCCCATTGACTTAAGGAAATTTCAAAAGTGCTCAGGTGTTTTTGATGTAATTTATAATCCCTATTATACTAAGCTATTAACTCAGGCTAAAGAGCTTGATATACCTCATGCGGGAGGTCTGGCTATGCTTGTTGCACAGGCCACTTGTGCCGCAGAATATTTCACCGGATTTTCTCAAGATTTTAGTAGTGAAAATGAACGTATTATAGAAGAACTACAAAAACAAATAAACGAAAGACTATAATATCTTAGTCTTTCGTTTTTTATATGCAATAAAAAAACGGGTGATTTCTTCACCTCGTCGTTTTAAATCAGGCATTGCCTGTGATATTTCTTATTTAAATAAGTCCAGTACAAGCTTTAAGTCAGCCGCTTTTGGTTGTCCCGGTGCAGAAGCGGTTTTACCAACCCCAAAAGTCATTGCAGATCCCGAAAGATGCCCCCAAAATCTACTTATATATCCTTCTTTTCCCATAGAAATAGTTACAAAAGGCCTGTCTGCATACTGTTCTTTCATCTGTATTGATGCTTCTAATAATGTTGCCACGTCCGCAGAAGCTTTGGGCATTACCGCTATTTTTGTAACATCGGCCTTCATTGCTTGCATTTTTACAAGCCTTGTTATGATTTCTTCCTTTGCAGGAGTCTTGTTAAAATCGTGATTTGAGCATATAACTTTTACACCGCTTTTATGAGCATCCTCGATTATAGAAGCAGCTGTAGCCTCTCCAATAAAGGCTTCCACATCTATTGCATCTACAAGGTTGGTCCACGCCACACTCTTATTCAGATTTTCATATTTATCAATGTCTAAAGGTCTATCTCCACCTTCATTTATGGTTCTAAAGGTGAAAAGTAATGGTATATCTTTCAATATACTTTTTAGGGAAGCTAAGGTTTCACATACTCTACTCAGTTGTTCTACCCCTTCAAACTTGTCTGCTCTCCATTCAACAATGTCCACAGGTAACTGTTTAATAGCACTTGCCTCTACTTCCAGTTCTTCTTGTGTACTGCTGACCAAAGACACACAAATTTTCGGTATTCCATCTCCTAATATTAAATTTCCTACTTTAGTGGTATTCATTGTTGCTCCTTTATTTAACGTTGAGCCAGCGACACATACCTGCGCCCATTGTTTTATTAGGTCTTTGTGCTAGTCCAAATTGCTCATAATAGCTTTCTTTACCCGGTACTGACATTAGGTTTATCATCATTATTTCATCCCCTGAAATTGAGTTTTCCAAGGTATATAGAATATTATTAAGTATGTTGGTCCCTATTTTCTGGTTCTGATATTCTGGATTAACCATTACATCTACAATCAATGACATATATGTTCCATCGCCTACAACTCTAGCCATTCCAACTGCCTTTTCTTCATCGTAGGCAGCAACTATATAAACTGAGCCAGCTAATGCTTTTATAGCCTGCTCTCTAGGTATTTTTCTCCAATTTACTGAATCCCTTAACGCTAAGTAATTATCTATATCAATTTCATTTTTGTATGTTACCATCTACACTCCTTTCAGCCATTCAAAATTTTTCATAATCTCTTGGCAAATTACTAAAACGCTTTTATTATCTGTACTAATTACAACATCGGCAGCGTTTGCATACGCCGCTTCTCTTTGTTTCATAAGGGTTTCTATATATTCAATATTCATCTTTCCCGCTAAAAGGGGTCTATCTGTATTATTTTTAACTCTGTCTAAAATAGTTTGCGCACTTGCAGTAAGTAAAACAACTTTTCCTGCAGATTTCATAATTTCACGATTTTCTTCTTTTAACGGAAGACCACCGCCACATGAAATGACATACTTGTCCCAATTTGCAACATCGTTTAATACTTGGGTCTCTATATTTCTGAAATATAGTTCTCCCTTTTCCTGAAATATTTTAGAAATAGAGTCTCCCATTGCTTCTTCTGCTAAGCCATCCGTATCTGCAATACTAAAGTTTGTCATTTGCCCCAATTTTTTTGCAATCTCTGACTTTCCTGTTCCCATAAATCCTATTAAAAATATCTTTTGTTTTGTCTCTCTCATATTATAAACTCTTGCCTCTGTGGTTATACAAATTCAAACTAAAATATCAGTATATATATTAACATATTAAGGTTTATTGCACCAGCAATTTTTAATGTTTTTCATTGCTTATTTTTTAAAAAAATAACTATCTTGCTATAATTTTCTTTAATATGAAGTTATTAGCTTAGCAAAAAAGTTCTTTTTATTTATATATGTTACAAATTGTATTGTTGTACTAATACAATATATTTTTTATTGTTCTTCTTGAACATCCTTAACTATAGCTATATAATTATATAAAGATAAGTCAGTACTTCTGATTTACACTAAAAAACTTATATTGAACTCATCTAAAGGAGGATAAAAAATGCGAAAAATAGTTTCAACTACAGCTGCTCCTGCGGCTATCGGCCCTTATTCTCAGGGTAATATTTTCGGTAATTTATTATTTACATCCGGTCAAATTCCACTTGACCCGACTACCGGTCAAATTGTAGGTACTACAGTTGAAGAACAGACTGAACAGGTATTTAAAAATATTAAAGCTATTTTAGAGGAAGCTGGAAGTTCTTTAGATAAAGTTTTAAAAACTACAGTTTTTATCAAAGATATGAACGATTTTGCAAAAATAAACGAAATCTATGGAAAATTCTTTACAGAGGGTTCATATCCTTCAAGGTCTGCTGTTGAGGTAGCACGACTTCCAAAAGATGTTCTTGTAGAAATTGAAACTATTGCTTATCTATAACACATAATTATTGCATAAAAGGCTGTCTGCATAATAAATAACAAACTATTTATTATGCAGACAGCCTTTTAATTTGTAGTTAACTTTCTTGCTCTTCATCATTTGTCGCTAAGTCCGCTAGTTCCGCTCCTGTTATCTTAGCCAGATCCTGAACAGAGAGTTCCATTTGAAGCCCCACTTTGCCGGCACTTACTACTATTTTTTCTAAGCTTAAGGCACTTTTATCAATTGCAGTTTTAAATTGCTTTTTCATGCCTACAGGAGAGCACCCGCCCTTTATATATCCCGTTATATTTGTTATCTCCCTTGCAGGAATCATTTCTACTTTTTTCTCACCAAAATGCTTTGCTGCTTTTTTTAAGTCCAGTTCCTTGGCAACCGGTATAACACAAACCAAATATTCCTTGCTTGTACCTTGTGCCACTAAAGTTTTATATACCTTTTCAACATCCATTCCCGTAGCTTTTGCCACAGAAACTCCATCTAAAAAGCCTTCCGGTGCCTCATATTCATAAACATTATGCTCTATTTTCTTTGCGTCTAATTGTCTCAACGCATTTGTTTTTATTTTTGATGTTTTTCCCATTTCACTTTTCCCTAATTCTCTGAAACCAGCTGGCTTCTATATTGCTCAGGTATCCAGATTTCTTCTCCCGTTACTGAATTGGAAAGCTTAATGCGGGTCACTTTTACCTCTACATATAGCTTATCATTTGAACCTTTTTTCTGACATACTACAAAGTAAATTCTTTGGCCCGGTTTATCTTCCAAAACTCCGCTTTCCTTTATTGTTACCATGTGAAGTTCTTTGGCAATAAATGAGTTAAAAACTTTATTTGGATCAAAGTCAGACTTATGTTGACCTACATATATCTCTCTGGCATATCTTTCACTGAGTTTTTCTGTATTGTCATACATAACCCATTTTACATCGTTATCAACATATCCCGTTGGCTCTATAAAAGCTCTCTCATCAAATCCGTCTGTAACCCATATTTCCTTTACTTTTTCATTTTCAACGAAAAAGGCTATGTATCTCTTTGTGTCATCCTTTGCCATAAAGCCATAGCAAGGACCTGCACCTTTAAAGTCTTCTGCATAAGAAAGTATCCTTGGATATTTTTTCTTTAAATCCTCTAAGGTACTTCCTACGTGAATGCCCCTCATTGTTTCTGCAACAGGATTTGTTGATTTTATTAAATATATTAATTCTCGTTTACGTTCAAACTGTACCCATGTTGCTATCTTTAATTCTTGACCCTCCCAAGTATCAGTAAACTGCGCTGTATAGCTTAATAAGTCCTGAGTTCTTGTTCTTGTCTGCACCGCATACGGAAAAGGAGCCTCACCCTTTATATTTTCCCAAAGTCTTATTACATTGCCATCTATACTTAAAGAGAATTCATCATCAATGGGCCAAGGTTTCAAGTTAGTATATAAAAAATTTACATACCCTTTATAACCTTTTTGGGCAATATCCCTATCGTCTAAAAAAGATACTTCATACATTTCATCCCCTTGTCTGTAAAAAAGCAACAAGGGTTTTCCCTTTAACCCGCTTTTTTCTAACAGCTCTGTAGAGTTAAGGATTATTCCTTTTCCATCTACCACCGCTTTTTCAGGGGTAATCGTATAGTCAAAGCTATAATATTCAAATTGACCTTCTTCAAAAGGAACCTCTGAAAGTAATCTAAATCGCTTTAAAGTCACTTCTGTAATATTTAAATTTAACTTTGCCATTAACAACTCACAGTATTGTCTAAAATATTCCTCCAAACCCTCCGGCATTGTTCTACGCTGTGGTGTTTTGCGAACTGAAAGACTTAAAAAAGCAATTACTATGAAAATTATACAAATTATTAGTATAAATAGCTCCTTCATATTTACCCCCTCTTTTTTTGGCTCCTATAATGGGTAACTACCCAAATGACGGTATCTTTTGAAAACGTATTAATAGTCAACTGTTTAAGTTTTACTTCTGTATAAACTCGTATCTCTTCTTTTTCTATTTTTTGTATTATAAAATAAATCTGCTCTTTGTCCTGCTGTAAGTCTCTCCATAATCCTTTTTCTATTACTTCAGCAAAGTTAAAGTTGTTTACTACAAAAGAATTAAATACCTGCCTAGAATCCAAATCAGCCTTATGTCTGCCTAAATATAATGACCTTGCATACTTGTCTGTAAGTTTATTGGAATAGTCAACCTGTTTCCATGGAATATCCTGATCTACATAGCCATCCTTTGGGACAAAAGGTCTTTTTTCAAAGCCCTCAGTTATGACAATTTCTTTAATTAGACCCTCTTCTACCTTAAAGGCAATATACCTAAAGGTATCATCTTCAGGAATATATCCATATGCCGGACCTTCATCCTCAAAGTTTTCCAAATATGCCAGATTTATAGGATATTTAGATTTTAACTCATCAATGGTATCTCCAACATTTATTCCTCGTGATGTCTGCACTTTATAAGTCTTGGCAGTCATCTTATATATTATTTCATTCTTTCTCTCAAACCTGACCCATGAATAAATATCTAAGTCTTCAGTTTCAAATGTATCAACATATCTTGCAGTGTATCCTAAATGACCATCTGCCTTAGATCTTAATACAGTTGCTTGCTCTAAAGGTTTTTCGCCTTTTAGGTTATCCCATAGTGCAAATTTTTTGTCCTCTAAAATAAAGGTATATTCCTCCAATGGAAAATATTCCTTAACATTTCTGTACCTTGCTTCAATATGTGCCTTAAACCCTTGTAGATTTATTCTTTTTTCAGGCATAAAATCAATTTCAAAAATATCATCGTCTTCTTTAAAATACAAGACAACCAGTTGATCATTTAAACCTGCCTTTGCAAAAATTTCTCTGGAGTTTAGAACCATACCATGTGCATTTTCTACAGGACTTTCAGGAGTTATAACGTACTCTGCTCTAAAGTATTGAAATATGCCATTTTCAAAAGGAATCTCGGATAAAGGCTCTAATTTTAATAATTTAGCATCTTCTAATAAAATATTTTCCCCTGCCAGTAGCTCATCCGCAAATTCTCTAAAGGCACTTTGTACTATATCAGGCACCGATGAACCTTTTTTTATAGGCAATGAAGCATTGCCATAACTTGATATGGCTACTAAAAAACAGATACCTATTAACAAAATAGATATTAAAAATATTAATAATCCAAGCATAGTACATCCTTTTTATACAAAACTTATTCTTTTATAAGATAAATATTCATAAACTGAAAAGTCTTTGAGCTAGTTATACCTATAATTTTAAACCCTAGATCCTGATAAAAAGCTACGTTATCAGGCTCATTAGTATATAACACTATTGGAAGTGTTTTTTTAATGCCTTCCTCCATTAGCTTTTCTATTATTCTATTCTCTATGCCCTGATTGCGGAATTCAGATTTAACTCCTATGTAGTTTATATATATATACTTTTTAGGAAATTGAATATCCGCTTCCATCTGTTCTGTTTCTTTATAAACTTTTATTCTTCTTTCATTTTCCTCTTTTGAAAGTAAGCCTTCCGAATTTTTGTATTTTCTCCAATAACACCCTGATAGAAAATACTTTATTTTTGAAGGCTTTCTCTTACCGGAGTGAATCACTAAAGCCACACCATCACACCTTGGCGAATCACTGTAAACATCTCCATATTTGATAAAAAAAGGTATTTGAGTTCTCAAAGTCACACTTAATGCCAATATATACCTATCCCTGTGGGGAAAAGCATTTTTCAGCATAGAAAAATCTTTATGTGTTTCTAAAAGAACCTCCATAGCCTTTTTTTTATCTTTTATTCTTATTAATCCATGTATTTCCTTTGACATTGCCTCACACCAAAGCCTGCCACTCGTCTTTTAAAAGTGAGTAGCATCTTGAATCTCTTAGGCTTCCATCAAAGATTTTATAACAGCGTCTCTGAATACCTTCGTAGGTAAATCCACATTTTTCAATGACTCTTGCTGATCTATTGTTGGTTGGGCTTGTACAAATTGCAAGAACCTCTAAACCCAAATCCTCAAATCCGTATCTAATAACAGCTTGAGCCGCCTCTGTCATAATTCCTTTTCCCCAAAATTCCTCAGACAGAGAATATCCCAATTCCTTTGAAGGAATATCGGGCCTTCGTTTATCAGGTTCAAGTCCAATAGTCCCTATTACATGGCCTGTCTCTTTAAAAACTATAGCCCACATATCATTTGCCAAAAACAGGTTTTCGATAATGTCAACAGATTCCTCTAAGCTTTCGTGTGGCTTCCAACCCGCAGTTGGGCCGACGTTGGGATTTTTTGCATAAGCATATACATCCTCTGCGTCACTCATTTCAAATGGTCTTAAAAGAAGTCTTTCTGTTTCTAATATGGAATACATTTTTCGTTTCGCCTCCATTTCGCTAAAGAGGAACCCTATAGTTCCTCTATTCTAAACGCTATTCTGTGGTACTTAAAATTTCCTTATTCTTTTCAACCTGACTGACTTTCATTCTACTTGCGGAATCTAAAGCTACCTCTTCTTGAAGTCCTAAGATTGAAGAACCCAAGAAAATAGTTTTTAGAATTTTTCCGTCTAAAGAAATTTTACTAAATTCAGTAAAGTTTTCACCTTTTATATAAAGTTTATTTCCTACTTTTACAACCTCTGTTACTTTTATTGGTTTTACACCCATTTGAAGTTTTTTTGGTTCATATGGATTGGTACCGTTAAAGACATATTTCTTTCCATACAGCATATCGTATTCCAGCTTTTTCATGTCTTGTAAATATGTCTGGCTCTCCATATAATTTTGATGGAATTTTGTCATAACTCCCATATCGAATCCAAGTCTCTTATATACATCTGCGGCAACTTGATATGAATACATATCTTTTTGCACCTTTTTCATTGGGAAGTTACTCCAAATAACATATTCTGTTTGGAATATTGAGCCATTTAGCATATCCTGCTCAGTCATTTCCAATGCCGGAAGGTGGTCGCCGTATATTACCAGCACTACATCTTCATCATATTTGGATAGCTTTCTGGTTAAGTCTCCTATAAACTGATCCATTTCATAAATCTGATTTACATAGTATTCATATTGCCATTTTAGCTCCTGTGTAGGAGCAGTAGTCACTTCTACTTTTGGATTTTTAATTACCTGTTCCGTTGGATATTTACCATGTCCTTGTACAGAGCAGGCATATATAAAGTCTTCGTTTTTGGTTGCCTCAAGGGCATCAAATATCTGACCTGTCAGTACTGCATCCTTGGCCCAATTTTTAGGAGTTTTTACAACATGGTTCATATATTCCAGTGAAGTAAATGTGTCAAATCCTATATTTGCAAATACCTTATTTCTTCCATAAAAAGCCCCTCTGTGATTGTGTATTGCGTGTGACGAGTACCCAATGGAGTTTAGCTGATATGGTACACTTTCACAAGTTTCCTCCGTAAGAATTGACTTATACGGATATTCTCCCGGCCCAAAAAACTTAACGCTCATACCTGTAAGCATCTCAAACTCCGTATTTGCCGTTCCTGCACCTACAGATGGTACTGTTAAATATCCGGAAGAGAAATCTTTCTTTAATTTTCTAAAGTTTGGCATTGGATCTTGAGAATACGTATAGCCTTTTACAAGTGTTGGGTCAATGAAGGATTCCATCTGTAAAAAAATCACATTTGGATGTTCCTCCCCATCATCTTGATTCATAACTTCTACGTAGTTATCTTTTCCTAGCTCTCCCTCATTAAATATTGACAATACTGTGTCCTTTGAGTACCCCGCCGGTTGTCTAATACCCGTATTTAACCATGTATTAATGAAGCAGTATGGAACTCCGTAGTCCCTATATGCATATGCTAAGTTTCCAAAAAACGTATCTACAACCTTAGTTTTAATAGCTAAATCAGTAGCTCCAACGAATCCAATCCAAATAGCTAAGAATAAAGCCGCATTCTTCTTATAGTTAATTTTTTCTTTTTTCTTAGGAGCAAATTTAAACAATAATATTAATAAAATTATTAATACGACTACTCCACAAGCACCTAAAATTATCTCTGTATCACTTAAATAATTTGTTACAATAGATAAGCCATCTTCAAGAACTGTTAAGTCCTTTGTGGTAAATGGTGTCATTCTATTTGTCAAAATGATACCATTGGCTATACCAAGTGCCAGCCATAATGCCGAGAAAACAACGTAGAAGAAAACTCTTCTCTTAACTAATAATGCTATTGATAATGTTGCAAAAATCAAAAATACATTATATAGAAAAACTATTGGGGATTCTGTAAAAAATGCAAATCCCGCAGATACTGAATGTCTTGCCAGTGATTCTATAACTAAATTCAACAAAAATGAAAGCACTATGCAAGCAATAATTGCATTGTGCAAATACTTCTTATAAAATGTTTTAACTTTTTCCATATCCTTTTAACCCTTTATCTTTGTATATACAGCGTTGGAAAGACTTGCGAACTCCCCTATGTCCATAGTCTCCGCTCTTCTTCGTGAATCTATCCCAATGGACTCCATAACTTGTCCAACCGCCTCCTTTGATAGACCACACACGCCGGTAAGCGAATTTAGCATAGTTTTTCTTCTCTGTCCAAATCCTGCTTTAACACATTGAAAGAAAATATTCTCATCTTCCAATTGTACCGGTTTTTCTTTCCTAATATCCAGCCTTATAACTGTAGAATCCACCTTTGGCCTTGGTACAAAAACTTCCTTAGGTACCGCTGCCACATGGCTGATAGTGCAGTAATAGCCTACTGCAACAGAAAGAGCTCCATATGCTTTTTTCCCTGCCTCAGATTTTATTCTATCCGCAACTTCTTTTTGCATCATGATAGTAATGCTATCCGCCTTTACACCATCTTCTAAAATCTTCATAATTATTGGTGTTGTAATATAGTATGGTAGGTTACCAATAATCTTTACTCCACTTATAGGCTTACCGTTTACCATTGAGTTTTCATCAATAACTTCATTTAAATTTGTCTTTAAAATGTCTTTATTAATAATCTCAATATTTTCGTATTCTTTTAGTGTATCCTTTAATATAGGAATTAAATTTTTATCTATTTCTACAGCAATTACCTTTGCTGCCCTTTCTGCCGCTTCCTTTGTAATAACTCCAATACCGGGGCCAATTTCAATAACTAGGTCATTTTCCCCTATAAATGACTCGTCAATAATCTTATCTATAATATTCTTATCAGTAAGAAAATTTTGTCCCAAGCTCTTTGACAAATTGAAGTCATACTTGTCCTTTATTTCCCTAATCGTTGAAGGTGCATATAATTTCATTAAACTTTTCCTGCTTCCTTTTCAAAATCATTTCTAGAAATCCCATATTGATTAAGCTTATTTAAAAAAGCTGCAGAATTTCCATATCCTATGCCAAGACTCTTGCCCAGCTTCATTCTTTTTTCAGAAGCACCGGCTTGTCCCGCAAGTCCGTACCTTATCAAATCTGACATTAAAAATTCTTCTGTAATTACCTGTTTTGTACAGTGTGCTTTTTCAAGAGCCTCTAATATAACCTGAGGTTCCGCATTTTCAATTCCAATATCTCCCGCCTTTGTAGCGTCATTTCTATCCAAATAAGCGTGCTTTGCTCTTGGAAACTTTTCTTTTAACTTTCTTCTTATTTCTTCTCCGGCAAAATCCGGATCCGTAAAGATAATGATACCCCTGGTATTATACGCTTTCTCAATTAACTCCCATGTAGATTTTCTTATTCCATATCCATGGGTTGCAATAGTTTCTGTGTTAATAGCTCGCTTAACGGCAGATTCATCATCTCTACCCTCTACGACTATGACCTCTCCTATACATTCCATTTCTTTCTCCATTTCGGCTATACAGAGAAATGTTTTATCTCCTATGCCTTTTTCTTTTGTTAACAGTCCTTAATCTGAATTATCACCGGCAGGAAGCAAATCTCCGTTTGCCGGAAGCGCTACTGCCGCCCCTGAGGTTTGTTGTGCCGGTAAAATATACAGAATCTCACCGGGCTTTACCATTCTTAAATGTTGTCTGGCTTGTTGTTCTATATATTCAGGGTTATTTACATTTCCTAATTCTTCAGTAAGGTCTTGCCTCTTTTTTTGTAGTTCCTTATTTTGGGCAACTATATCTTCGTATTCCTTCTGTAATAAATACACGTGAAAAATAGACACACTTATAACCGCGATAATACCAATTATTACCATGCTATAAATCAGTCTTTTCCGATTTCTTTTACTTATTTTTCTTTCCGACAGTTCTGAAACAGACACTTTTCTGCCTTTGCTATGCTTTTTTATAGCAGCTTCTTTTCTCTTTTCACGCCTCTCGACTCTTGCCTGTTCAAAATCAATTACTTTATCGGAGCCTTTAAACTCTTTGCTCCTTTTTTTCTTTTGTTTAAACATTTGTCGTCACCCACACACATTGTAGCATAAAACAGCAGATTCCACAAGAAAACTCCGCATATAAAAGAGCAGATTACATGAGTGCTAAGCTGACCATATGAACAATAATACAAAAATTGGCAAGTTAGTATTGCCGCAAAAATCCAAAAAATAATTTCTGTTGCCGCCGCAACTATATTGTTTTTAAGACCTGCTTTTATTCGACGTTTAAAAAGTCCATATAAAAGTGCTACCACCATGCCGCAGCCTAACATGATAAGACTTTCAAAAACCTGTGACTTAATCAAATCAGTAAGCACTAAATTTATTTTAAAGGTATTTAAAATGGCTGCACCACTTGATACAACCATTATTCAAAAATCCTCCTCAATAGGCTTTTTTCATTTTTGTCTTTTTTCTGAGTATATACTGCCGAATTTATTGATCCCGTAATTATAACCTTTCCTTCAGCCAAATCAAGTTTTTGTATGTGAAGCTTTAGTCCTTTTATAACCAGCCCTCCATTTTTTAGTGTGATAAGTATAGTTTCCTCATTAAAGCTATCAACATCCGCAACTTCTGTTACAGTTAACTTTTCCCTATTATCAATATTTAAAACATGGTTCTCCATACAGATACCCTCCTTGCACTTTAAATATATGCTTTAAATATCAATTTAATTCTAAGTAAATGTATTCTGTAATTATTTTAATAAAAATACTGACCTCCAATCATTAGATTTTTAGGTCTAACTTTTGTTGGTCAGTACATTATGCGGTCTTTTTGTATTTATTCTATATTACTGATTCCTCTTTTTAATGATAGTGGCAATTTAATAGTTACTCTTGTTCCCTTGCCGTCTTTACTTTCAATTTCTATAGAGCCATTGTGGCCTTCTATAATTTGTTTTGAAATAGCAAGTCCCAATCCCGTACCTCCAAGAGCCCTAGAGCGAGCCTTATCCACACGAAAGAATCTTTCAAAAACTCTGCTCAACTCTGTCTCCGGAATTCCTATACCATTATCCGCAACAGTAATTACAGCTATTTTTCCTTGTTTAAGGGCATCTATATCTATTCTTCCGCCCTCTCCCGTATACTTAATTGCATTACTTATGATGTTAAGAATTACCTGCTCTATTCTGTCTTTATCCATATCTACAGGGATTCTCTCATCCTCATTAAACAAACAATTCAAATGTTGCCGTTTATTTGCGGCTGTTAATTCTACTTTCTTAACAGATGCTTTAAGTAAGCTAATCAGGTTGCTTTCCTTACGGCTCAATATTTCTTGATTATTATCCAGTCTTGATAATTGTAACAAGTCTTTAACAAGCCTATTCATTCTATCTGCTTCGTTATCAATTATTCCTAAGAATTCATCCACAGTAACCTTGTCATCAACATAACCATCCAGTAATGTTTCTGTATAACTTTTTATTGTAGTTAAAGGGGTTTTTAATTCATGGGATACATTTGCAACAAAATCCATTTGCATATTTTCTAGTTTTTGTCTTTGTGTTATATCCTGTAGAATGATTATAATGCCCACTGCTTTATTGTCTTCATCTCTATACCAGTCATATCTAGTAGAATAAGTGCATCCACTCTTTTCAAAAACTGAGGTTAATTCATTTTCGCTACAATTCCTCATTAACTTATCTAGAGTAAGATCCTCACAAAGTTCAGTAATTAATGTATCATACTTCTGTTTTTGTAATTCTTCATCAGAAACCTTAAGCATTCTCCTTGCAGCTTCATTTGCGTGTATAATTTCACCTTCCAGAGTTACTGCAATGAGTCCGTCTGCCATGTTTCTAAGAATTGTTTCCATCTTATTTTTTTCACCGGACATCTCAATGAGCGTCATATCCAGTTGGGTTCGAAGCAAGTTGAACATTTCCGCCAGCCGACCTATTTCATCATCTGATTTGACGGCTACCTCTTGGGAGAAGTCCCCTTGAGCCATTTTTTCCGCCTTTTCAGTCACATCGTTAATAGGCGTTGTAATACTTTTTGAAATAAAAGTTCCCAGTATTACTGTAATTGCAAGGCCTATAATCATCGCTTGAACAAAAATTTGCTTTGATTGGCTTATGGTCGCATACACACTGGTCATATCTACTCTTACATAAATTACACCAAAAATCTTTTTCCCCTCCGCTATTGGAAAGGTCATATTCATAACGGGAATAGTTGTATTTTGATTTACAATATTTCCATAAGATTGTGCAACTACGCCATTAACCAGTGAGTCCAATATTACCTGCTGGTCCAATATGTCAAACGCACTCCGCCCTTGATTCATATTATTTGAAGCAACAATCATAAAATTGTCATCAATTACAAAAATTTCTTCCTGTATGGTTTTATCCCATGCGTCAACATTAATCTGAACCTCTTCTTGGTGTTCGCTTAAATCCCCGTAGGCTCTAAGTGAAGAAAGAAGGGTTGCTTCCTGTATTGTATTTACTAAATTTTCTTTAGTGGAATTTATATAATAAGATTCCAGTTGGCTCATAATTAAAACGCCTATAATGGTTATAGCAATAAATACAAGCAAACAGTATATTAAAACAAGCTTCCACCTCATACTTCGCCCAAATTGTTTTAGGTTCATCTTATGGTCTCCTAAAGTAGTATCCTATTCCTCGCTTAGTCATAATAAATTTTGGGTCACTGGAATCATCCTCTAACTTTTCTCTTAGTCTTCTTACAGTAACATCCACTGTTCTTATATCCCCATAATATTCATAGCCCCAAACTTCTTCCAGTAGTTGTTCTCTGGAAAAAACTTTGTTTTCTCTTTCCGCTAAGTATTTTAAAAGTTCAAACTCTCTTAACGTCAGCTCTAAGACTTGGTTATTCTTCGTTACTTCATATCTATTCATATCTATTTGTAGGTTCCCAAAGTCCTGCACATTTGAAGGATTGTTTCCTGCTCCTGCTGCAAGCTCTGTTCTTCTAAGGTTAGCCTTTATTCTCGCAATTAATTCTCTCATGCCAAAAGGTTTTGTAATGTAATCGTCTGCACCCAGTTCAAGTCCTAAAACTTTGTCCACTTCTTCTTCCTTAGCTGTAAGCATAATAATAGGAACAGAGCTTACTTCTCTGACCCTTTTACAAACTTGGAATCCATCCATGGACGGAAGCATTACATCTAATAATATCAAATCCGGTTTTATTTTTAGTGCACAATCTAGTCCCTCTTGTCCATCATATGCAGTTTCAACGCTAAATCCTTCTTTATTTAAATTAAACTTTATTATGTCTGAAATAGCTCTCTCATCTTCTATGATTAATACCTTTTTAGAGTCCATATAATGCGACCTCCCTATTCCCACTGTTGTTAGTTATTTTATACAATGTTATATATTATACCAAAATATTTCCTTACCGTCTACCTTTCTTGATTTTACCACTATTACATTGACATTTTATATGCCAAATTTGTTGCTTGTATAAATAAAATATTTTATAATATTTTTATCGTTAGAAAATTTAGAGGTTAGCAATGAAGAATATTACTTACACAAAATCAAACGATACACGAAATAAATTATTGGCAGCCACTACTAAGCTTATTCAACAATATCCTTATAAAAATATAACTATCAGAGATATTTGTACAGAGGCCGGAGTTTCAAGTGGCGGCTTTTATTACCATTTTTCTTCCAAGGAACATTTAGTCCAATCTACCTTTTCACCTCTTGATGATAAAACTGTCATACTATTAAATCATAAATGTAATGCGCTTCCTCCTATTGAGGGGCTTAATCATCTATTCCAACAATATGTCATTATCCTATCCGATCAGAAAAAAAGAGCCCTTACTTTAGAATACGTTAAACTTTTGCTAGATTCTATTCGCACTATTTCCATGGAAAAAGAACATCCCTTTTATAACCTAATATACTGCCAACTAAAGCGCTGTGAAGAATTAAATTTGCTAGAGCCTAAATTTGATTGCAATAGACTTACTCTGTATTCTTTGCAGTTTTTAAGAGGGTTTATTTTTGATTGGCTTATACATGAATATCCTGTGGATGTAAACCAAAAATTTGAAGAATGTTTTCATCTATATCTAAAAAGTATATTGAGATAATAAGAAACAAAAATACCGAGATAATGCATATACATTTCTCGGTATTTTTGTTTTAGTTGTATTTATTAGGATTGGATTTGTTGTATTTTACAGAAAACCGAACATAGTTCTGTTCCTTATGTAGTTACATTATATTGTTACTACCAAAATGTGTCAACAAGATTCGTCACAAAACTTCATTTCTTGTCCAAGATTCTTCTTTTTTTGTGACCAATGTGACTGTTCTTATTTCCTTTTGCTCCTCTGCCGCATATTATAACTAAACTACAAAAGATTTATACCAGACTTGTAGATATAAGTAATATGAAAGAGGGGTTATAAATGAAAAATATGAACGGTACAATGCCTGTCATAATATATTCTAAGAAAAATATTAATCTAATACGTTCATGTATTCTAGAAAATTACGGGAAAATTAAATATGAACTTCCTTTTATAAATGCACTCTGTGTAGATGTGCCTATACAAAAACTAGAAAGCATTAAATGCAATAAAAATATATCTTTAATAACTAAAGATGCCGAAGTTTCTAAACTTCCAGTATTTGCAACAAATGTAGAGAATGATACTCTACCGCCTAAAGTAAAACGAACCGTTCGAAATAGGAGGCTTAGTAAAAGTGTTTTTTCGCTTCCCCTTCAGGGAGAAGGGGTTACAATTGCTATCATTGACACAGGAATCTCCCCACACTATGATTTAGTAAAACCAATTAATCGCATTGTAGCTTTCAAGGATTTTATAAATAATGGTCTTATCCCTTATGACGATGATGGCCACGGAACTCATGTGGCAGGCCTTGCCGCAGGAAATGGTTATTTATTTGGAGGAAATGAGGTAGTAGAAGCTGTCCGTTCAATGTTTCCCGAAAAATCCAGTTCCTTAATTTGCATGGGGGCTGCGTGCAAATCAAAAATTGCAGCCTTAAAAGCCCTAGATGGAGAGGGCAACGGTAATACCTCAGATATTTTAGCTGCCATGCAGTGGGTAGCTGATAATTATCGCAAATACAATATTCGTGTTCTCAACCTTTCTTTAGGAATAGATGCAACTAGCTTTGATGCTGACGGAGATGGTGTTGATGAAATGACAGACCCTCTGGTTCTTGGGGTTAATGCATTAGTGAGAATGGGTATAAGCATTGTTGTTGCGGCAGGAAACAGCGGCCCACGGCCGGGAAGTATTACATCACCGGGAACCAGTCCCTTTGTCATAACAGTTGGCTCTATAAATGCCAAAGGTGAAGTTCCCGCTTTTTCAAGTCGCGGGCCTACAGCCATGGGGGCAATCAAACCAGACCTTGTGGCTCCCGGAATTGATGTGCTTTCTCTGGCTCCGGGTACCAATAAGCAGTACATACGGCAGTCCGGTACATCTATGTCCGCTCCAGCAGTGGCTGGTGCAGCTGCTTGTATACACGCAATAAATCCAAGGCTATCGCCTTCACAAGTTAAACTATTTTTAATGCAAAATGCTGTTCCTCAAAGTGCAGCAGACCGAAACTCCCAAGGAGCAGGACTGTTAAAGATTTAAAAGGCTTTCTTCTATCCTCCTTTGGATTTTATATAAATACCCGTATATAAAATATTCTTTTGTATCTCTTTTTAAGTTGGGAGCTCTGCTAAAGTCTTTTTTCTTATACGGGTATTCCCTTTTCATTTCATATAAAATATTTTCTATATTTTATTTGCTATAAAATGCATAATCAATATGCATTTGAGGATTTGAGGATTTAGCCATTTCCAATACCTTTTCCGCATCTTCCGATGTTAGTAATATTCTTTTGGACATAACATCCTTCATAAAATGTAACGCTGTAGTATTTGTATCAGAAATATTTTCTCTATGTAATTCTTTTATATCTATGAATCTCCAAAGTTCTCTATACTTATATACTGTTACATCGTAGGTAACTAAAATTCCGTCCTGATTTATTATTGTTTTTTTACTTAACCCTACGGTTGCCAAAAGTAATACCCCGCAAATGATTCCATATATAGCTTTCAGATATATACTTAAAGCTATCAATAAAATTCCGACTACTATTGATACACTCTTAGTGGATTTTTTTTGCTTTCTATCATTTAAAGATTTTATTTCACACATAGTTTACCCTCTTTTATAAAACAACAGTTTACTTTGCTTTTACGATTGTGATTATGCTATCTTACTTTGTTTTCTTGGGTTTTTACTTTCATCTGCATATTTTACTCCTATTCCTAAGTATGAAATAACTATTGCGTAAATAGGATTAATTAAATTCATAAAGGCATATGGTGCAAACTCCCAATTTGGTACTCCCAAGGTTGCTGCCTGATAAGCTCCACAACCATTCCAAGGTATCATAGGAGACCAAAGAGTTGCTCCATCTTCTGTGGTTCTTGATAGAAAACTTCTGCTAAGACCCTTTTGGTCATAAACTTTTGTAAACATCCTGCCGGGAACCAAAATTGCAAGGTACTGGTCAGTTAAAACTATGTCACATATGATTCCGGTAATTATTGTTGAAACAACTAGTCCTCCAACGGTTTTAACCCTTCTTACCAAACCACCTAGAAGAACTTCTACAAAGCCACACTTTTCAAGTATCCCTCCAAATGCTAATGCAAACATTATTAAAGAAATGGTCCAAAGCATTGAATTTAAGCCACCTCTGTTTAATAATTTATCTGCAATTACATTTCCGGTTTCAACTTCATATCCATAATGAAGAGCCCCTAAACAATCCGAAATAGATGCACCCTGTGCAAACATTGCTATTAAGCACCCACAGGCAGCAGCTAAAAGCAAAGATGGTATTGCTGGTATTTTTTTAACTGCGCCAATAATAACGACTAATACAGGAAGCATAATCCATGGTGAAAGGTAAAAATTATCAGCTATAGCTTGCTGAATTTCTAAAGCAGTAGTTGGGTCATATCCCTCTTTATGTATAACTTTCATTCCAACAACGGCATATAAAATAAGTGCTATAAAAAAGCTTGGCACTGTAGTTGTCATCATAGCTCTAACATGATCATATAAGGGTGTTTCTGCACCTGCTGCGGCAACATTAGTGCTATCTGACAGAGGAGATAGTTTATCCCCTGTATATGCTCCGGAGATAACCATTCCTGCTGCTAAAGCCGGGTTTATTCCTAACCCCATTGCAATACCCATAAGCGCCACTCCCACTGTACCGGAAGCGGTCCACGATGAACCTGTGGCAAGCCCTACAATAGCGGTTAAAATTGCTCCAACCACTAAAAACGCACCCGGTGAAATAAGGTCCAGCCCATAATATACCATTGCCGGCATGGTACCAGCCCATACCCATGACCCTATTAGCATTCCAACCACCATAACTATTAGTAAGGCTTCTGTCGCTCTGCCTATACTATCAAGGACTCCTGAAATAATTGCCTCCCACCTGTATCCACACCTATAAGCCATACCGGCTGTAACAATACATGACAGTACAAGGGGAATATGCGGTTCAATACCCCAAAAAACAGTACAAAGTATAATCAGTATCATCATAAATAATACTGGTACTGTGGCTTCCCACAGTTTTGGTAATCTTGTTTTTTCCATAGTACACCTCCAAATAAATTGCGCATAAAGATAACTGGCGGAATCTTCCGCTATATATAAGACATAATTTGTCTTTATATCAAATATTTTACATCAAATATTAAAAAATATATTGCTACTATTAGTGTAACTATTGTCGTTATATATTGCTTTATGGCTACCTATTCTTTTTCATAATTTCTAAGTATTTGTTTAGTGTAGGTCTACTTATGTTGCAAAGCTTCGCATAATCGGTTTTATTTAATGAACCTTGTTCTAAAAGCTCATAATTTTCTATTACTGGTTTTGGAATGTCCTCAATTTTCAACGTTGGTCTTCCCACCATTTTACCTTTTGCTCTTGCTTTTGCCAAACCAATTTTAACACTTTTACTTAGTACACTATGTTCAAGATTGTCAAAGGCAGAAATAATTTTTAACATACCTATGGTCTCAGAGTCCTGACAATTTCTAAAATCAAAACTAGTTTCACCAACCACTAGGATATAGTTATTTTCTGCTATAGTTTTGAATACCTCACAAAGTTGGGTAGTATTATTGGCAATATTTTGTATACTCTCAAATATAATTCGATCCCCTTTTTGTGCTTTTTCTAAGATAAGCTCTATGAGCCTTTTATGTGATATTTTTGTTAAATCACTTTTAGAATATAAATCTTCTTCCCTAAAATAAATGTCCATGTATTTTAGCATCTCCCTTAATATTACGTTTATTATATATTAAAACAAGTTATATGTAAACAAAAACATTGTAAAGAAAATTTTTATTTACAATTTATCATATAATATATAACTGGAGATTTCTATATTTTATTTACGATTAGCATACAAAAAATAAAAAACCCTTTTGCTAGGTTTCTGTCTAACAAAAGGGTTACACTTCAAATAATGATAGTGTTTTTATATTTTAGTAATTTATTTTTCTTACTTCAAAATAACTTTGTGGGTGATTACAAACTGGACATACTCCAGGAGCTTCTGTCCCAACGTGAATGTGTCCGCAGTTTCTACATTCCCATGTCTTTTCCTCTGCTTTTGCAAAAACTGTTTTAGTTTTTACGTTTTCTAAAAGCGTTCTATATCTTTCGTCATGAGTCTTTTCTATAGCGGCAACACCTCTAAATTGTTCTGCTAACGCTGTGAATCCTTCTGCATCAGCTTCTTCTGCAAATTTTGCATACATTTCTGTCCATTCATAATGTTCACCTTCAGCTGCTGCGATTAAGTTGGACTCTGTATCATTTATTCCACCAAGCGCTTTGAACCAAAGCTTTGCGTGTTCTTTTTCATTGTCTGCTGTCTCTTGGAAAATAGCCGCAATTTGTTCATAACCTTCTTTTTTTGCTTTTGATGCATAATAAGTATACTTATTTCTTGCTTCTGATTCTCCTGCAAATGCTAACATTAAGTTTTTTTCAGTTTTTGATCCTTTTAATTCCATTTTCTTTTCTCCCTTTCAAATTTTACTTATTAAATATTACTTATTTTCTATGATGATTTTTTCAAAATCAGCAGCCCCGTGTTTGCACCATGGACATATGAAGTCTGCTGGTAAGTCTTCCCCTTCATAGACATATCCACAAATCTTACATCTCCAACCCGGCTTATCTGCTGGCTTTGGTGCTGGTTTTACGTGTTTTTGATAATAATCATATGTTAACGTACTGTCCGCAGATAATGTTTTAGCATCGGTTACTTCTGCTTTAAACAGAGTATGTGTTCCAAAATCAATGGCTTCCATTACCTTTCCTGATAAGTACGCATTTGTATTTTCCTTAATATAATAAATTCCATTTTCTGCTCTTTCAATATTTTTGAATTCAGCAAACTTATCATTTTCCTTGCCGGATCTAAAACCAAAATTTTGAAAAACAGAAAACTTTGATTCTGTAGTCAACACAGAAATATTGAACTCTTTTGTGTTCATAATCATATTATGTGTATAGTTTTGTTTATTTACTCCCAATATGATTACTAATGGAGAACTTGTAACTTGCATTACAGTGTTGACAATACATCCGTTATCTTTTTCCCCTTCCTTAGCTGTAACGACATACAGACCGTACCCAATTTTAAATAAAGCACTATTATCCATTCGTATCTCCTTCCCTGCATACCTTGCAATATCCTTTAAATACTAAATCATAACCTGTTATTTTAAAATTTTTATCTTCTACCATATCTAGAACATTAAGGTCTGGAACCTCTACATCATATACTCTTCCACATTTATTACATTTTATGTGATAGTGATTTTCTGTATAAAAATCATATTTATCTGACGAATTTGGGATTTCAATTCTAAGTAGTTCTCCCTTTTCAGCCATTTTTTTTAAATTTCTATATACTGTTGCTCTGCTAATGGTCGGGTTTTCTTTTGCAACTTCTAAGTAGATTTCTTCTGCTGACGGGTGTTTCTTTATATTACAAACCGTTTTTAAAATTATATTTTTTTGGATTGTATTTCTACTTTTCATTAATTACCTCCGTCTTTATTATTGATACTATATCCTATTAAGCAATTTAAGTCAACATTCTTGTTAAATATTTCTATAAATATTTTTAGAAAATTGTTGACTATATGGTTACCATATAGTTTATCCTTTATTATAGATTTAGAAATGAGGGCATTTTATGAACAATTCACTACACAATTCAACGCAAGATCCAATTATCAAAGATAATTCCCTTCAAAAAGAATTTAACTTTATTCAATTAATAAAATTTTCTACTCCCACAATCGCTATGATGCTATTTATGTCACTTTATAGTGTTGTTGATGGAATTTTTGTGTCTCGCTTTATTGGCACCGATGCACTTTCTTCATTAAACATTGCATATCCTCTTTTTAATGCCATTATAGCAATAGGCGTAATGTTGGGGGCCGGTGGTAGCGCTTTAATTGCAAAAAAGATGGGTGAAGCTGAGGATGAGCTGGCTAGAAAATACTTTAGTTTAATTATCTACACAGGAATAATCATTGGAACAGTTATTACTATTTTGGGGGCAATATTTATGAAGCCTCTTTTAACACTACTTGGAGCAACTGATGCTCTTATGCAGGGTTGTATGGATTATGGTTTTACACTGCTTCTGTTTACTGTTCCCACAATACTTCAGATGTTATTTCAATATCTCTTTATTACTGCCGGTAAACCTCACTTAGGGTTATCACTAATCATTTTTGCCGGTATTGCAAATATGATCTTTGATTACATTTTTATTGTTCCTTTAGATATGGGTATAGCCGGAGCCGCTCTTGCCACAGGTTTAGGAATATTAGTGCCTGCCGTGGTTGGAATGCTTTACTTTACATTCAATAGAAAGGGTTCTTTGTATTTTACAAAAACAAAACCGGAATTTAAAATTCTGCTTAAGGCGTGTGCCAACGGCTCTTCCGAAATGGTTACAGAGCTTTCAAATGCAGTAATTACATTCCTATATAATATGGTAATGTTAAGACTACTCGGTTCCGATGGTGTAGCCGCCATAACAATACTGCTTTACTTTGACTTTATGATAAAAGCGGCATTACTAGGATTCTCTATGGGAGTTTCCCCAATAATCAGTTATAACTATGGAAGTGGAAACATTGCTCAAATAAAAAGGATTTTTAAATACAGTTTTTCCTTTATTATCGGTTGCTCTTTGGTGCTTTATACTTTATCAATGCTATTTATTCCTACCCTGACCGTTATTTTTGCACCGGAGGGAAGTCATGTGTATGAACTTGTTATTGGTGGTTTTAAACTTTATAGCATTTCATTCCTATTTACGGGAATTAGTATTTTTTCATCAGCCCTGTTTACTGCGTTTTCTAACGGGCTTATTTCAGCAACAATATCATTTTTACGAACTTTCCTATTTTTATCAGCAGGGCTTATTATCCTGCCGCCATTAATAGGAATTACAGGGGCTTGGATTTCAGCTGCTATTGCTGAGGGATTATGTGTTCTTATGAGTATTACATTTATCTTAAAGTATAGAAAAAGGTATAAGTATGTCTAACTCAAAAAATCTTAACTCCATTTATTTTTCTTTTATATGTTTTCGTATAAGTCTATTGGCTGTGGACTGAGATATTTTTAAACGTTCGGAAAGTTTATACGAGGTATTAAACTTGGGGTACAGAGCCTTAACCAAATTTTTCTCATGAAAATTAATATATGAATCCAAACTTTCAACCTCTGAGAAGTCTTTCTCGGAGGTTTTTTCTTGTTTCTCCTCAACTATACACATGGGGTTCTTTCCGATTTCCGCTGTTTTTTCCTCTAACACTTTTTTATTTATGTTACTGGGTAGCATATCCAAGGTAATATATCCTGTCTGACAACTTAATATTAGAAATTCTACCAAATGCTCCATCTCACGAATATTCCCCGGCCACTCATAACAGCACAGCGCATTCATAGCCTCTTTGGACAACCACACTTCTGTTTCATGTCTTAAACTAAATTCATTGCAAAAATGGTTCAAGAGCATACGCACATCATCGGGGCGTTGGTTTAACGGAGGTATCACAAGAGTAACTGTAGCCAATCTGTAATACAGATCTTCACGGAATATTCCTTGGTTTATAAGCTCTGGTATATCCCTATTTGTGGCAGCAATTATACGAGTATCCACCTGCATAGGCTGAACCCCTCCCACAGGAATATATGTCTTTTCCTGCACAAATTGTAGCAACTTTGACTGTAGTGGCAGGGGGAGTTCACCTATTTCATCTAAGAACAAGGTACCTCCATTTGCAACCTCCACCAGACCCTGTTTCCCTTTATTGGAAGCACCGCTAAATGCACCTTTTACATAACCGAACAACTCAGACTCTATCAGTGTTGCAGGAATAGCAGCACAGTTTATGGTCACCAAAGGCCCGCTTTTTCTAGCGCTGTTTTCATGAATTCTTTTAGCCAGCTGAGATTTTCCTGTTCCTGAATTTCCTAAAATAAAAATATTTATGTTTTTAGGAGCCATACTGTCCGCCAACCTATAAACATTTTGCATGGCCTTACTCTTAAACTCTGCTATTGTATGCTCCCTATCCTTTTTAACTGTATTATTTTTTTCTAAATCACTCTCAGGCAAAGCCTTTTCAACGAATTCAGGGGCATAAAACTCTAAGGCTTCAAGGGATCTGATTTGCTCAAGTACAAAAATAGGATTGCCGGCTAAGTCACACACGGGGCTTGCTGTACTTATAAATCTTTTACCTTTTTTATTCCTCTGTTCATAAGTAATTACCTTTTTAGTATTAAAAACCATCTCCGCAAAAGAATAATCCACACAGCCCTTCTCCACAGGGAAATAGCAATCTTTATCAATAAGTTCCACCTTTGTCATGTTATATAGCTTACATAAAGCAGAATTACAATAGATAATATTTCTGTCTTCATCAATGATTAGTACACCATCAACAAAGGTATCTAAAATTCTTAAAAAATCTTCTTTAATTAAAGTATCCAACATTTACTTTTCTCCTTGTGATATCTTTTTCTCAAGATGGCTTTATTATAAGTCATATTTGATAATCCGTCATTTACTTTTTCGCAAAATTGTGACAATATAGAAAAAAGAGTCTAAGAAATGGAGGACAAATATGATAGATAAATCTCTGATACAGCTTATAGCTGAACAAGAGGAGTCCTTAAAAAAAGAACTTCGATTTGTAAGCGACTTTCTATACAAAAACCCCGAGATTGGAATGAAGGAGTATCTCGCATCTGATCTTCTTTCAGGTATAGCAGAAAACCACGGCTTTACTGTCACAAGAAATTTCTGTGGGATGGAAACCGCTTTTTTAGCGGAGTTTTGTAATGGTTCCGGCCCGACAATTGCATTTCTTGCCGAGTATGATGCCCTCCCCGGCTTTGGACCCGAGGGTAAGCCCGGTCATGCCTGTGGCCACAACTGGATTGCGGCTACAACTGTTGGGGCAGCCCTAGTGCTTTCAAAGCTGTCTTTGCATTTTCAAGGAACTATTCAGCTTATAGGTTCTCCCGGAATGGAGAATTACGGGGGTAAGGTGGATATGGTTCGTGCCCATGTTTTCGATTCTGTAGATGCCGCTATACAACCTCATTTAGAACAACACACTAGCTTAGACTGCCGAAGTTTAGCTTTGGATGCCATTCAATTTAATTTTAAAGGAAGAGCATCTCACTCAGCCATATATGCCCAAGAGGGGGTCAACGCCCTAGACGCCGTTCAGTTTATGTTTATAGGGGTCAATGCCCTTAAAAATCATCTGCGAAGGGATGCAAAAATTCATGGCATTATTACAAGCGGCGGGGAAACACCAAGTGTTATTACAGAAAACGCTTCATGTCGCTTTTATATAAGAGCGCTGAACAGATCCTACCTAAATACGGTAACCCAAAAGGTAATTCGATGTGCTGAGGGCGCAGCTCTTATGGCAGGAGCTGAAATGGTCTATGAACCATTTGAAAACCCCTGCGATGATCTTATAAACAACAAGGTCTTACAGGATATCATGCGTGAATACATGGATTTGGAGGAAATACCCATTACCTATACTTATCAAGAAATTTCAGCGTCTTTTGCTTCTGACGATATAGGAAGCGTTAGCTATGTATGCCCAAGCTTATATGTTGAATTTGACATGGAAGCTCCGGGAGAATTTCGGATTCACGATGCTACTGCTATGAAGTATGTTAATTCCGAGTTAAGTTATCATAAAATGGACCAAGCAGTACGTATTTTAGCGGGCTCCGCCATGGAGTTATTTTTAAATCCTGACAAAGTTAAGAATGCCAGATTGGAATTACGCAAGACTTTGGCAGAGAAAATTTTCTAAATTAATTTTTTTAAGTTCTTCTATACGTTTTTTATATTAATCAGTCATATTTAACTTATTTAAAGTTATTTTTGACTGGTTTTTTATTTTTAGTCAAATTTGCCTCAGTATTTTATATATTAATTTAACAAAAAAGCTATTTTTCAGCATGGCACAAAATTTGCTTAATATTTTGTGTAAAGAATTTATGATTTTTTTGTTTACAGACAAAGGAGTTCTTATGATTAAAGAATTAAAGACATTAATGCGAAATATCGCAGACAACTATGCAAAAGAATTTGAGGATGTCTCCAACTTTATTTTCCATAATCCGGAACTGGGTGGAGGGGAAATAAAAAGTTCACAATTTCTTGTAGATTTTATGAAAAAACACGGTTTTCAGATTACTCATCCATATGCGGGAGAGCCCACAGGTTTTCGTGCAGAAATAGGAAATGGCAAGGGCCCAACAATAGCTTTTCTGGCTGAATATGATGCTCTTCCCGGTTATGGTGATAATGGAGAACCGGCTCATGCCTGTGGCCACAACTGGATTGCAGCGGTTACCGCAGGAAGTGCTGTAGTTCTATCTAAAATGATTGATAAATTAAACGGAACTATAGTTCTTATCGGCACACCTGCGGAAGAAAACCTCAGTGCAAAAGTATCCATGATTAAAAATGGCGGCTTTGATGATATTGATGTTGCACTTCAAGCTCATCCAGATCAAAACACAGAAATAACCCCTGGAGCTCTCGCTTTAAGTGCATATGAATTTCATTTTAAAGGGAAGGCCGCCCATGCCGCTCAGTTTCCTCACCAGGGAATCAATGCCTTAGATGCAGTGCAACTTACTTTTTCAGGAATAAACGCTTTGAGACAACATATTCCCTCAGATGTTAGAATTCATGGAATAGTAACTGCCGGAGGCGCCGCTGTAAACGTGGTTCCCGATAAGTGTTCTTGTCACTTTCAAATCAGAGCAAAAAAGCGTTCTACGGTGGAGCTGGTTTCTGAGAAAGTTAAAAACTGCGCCTTGGGTGCCTCCTTGATGACCGGAGCAACTTGCCATATTACCATGCCCGAACCTATGCTGTACGATTTAATAAATGTACCAATTCTAACAAGGCTGGCAGAGGAAAATCTTATGGAAAACGGTATTTTAAAGGTACATAGAGAAGAGATATCTCCCGGTTCCTCCGACATAGGGAATGTCAGCTATGTATGCCCCACTTGTTATATTGAGGTAGGTCTTGACGATGTAAATTTCCGAGTACATGATCGGGAAGCCCTTAAATACGCAGATTCCCCTCATGCCTACACTAAATTGCATCAGGTTATAAAAGGTATGTCCTCTATGGCGATTGATTTGCTTGAAACACCTGCCTTTGTTGAACAAGCAAAAAAGGAGCATAAACTTATTTTACAAATGCCTCCCGAATAAATCCAATTTGTTACTTGTTATTTTGAATAATTTAAATTGAAAAAAAGTTTTTACTTCTTAAATATGTGGAACTTTCCACAGAGGGGAGCTAATAATGGAAAACACGCTTGAAAAAAAGAAAAGGGGCTTTAAAGTCCCTCATACGTATGTCATTATCGGCATAATTTTAATTGTAGTTACTTGCCTTACCTACATAATTCCTGCCGGTTCTTATGATAGGATTGAGGATCCAATTACCGGAAGAACCATTGTTGACGGTGATTCCTTCCAGTTTATTGAACAAACACCCGTAAATCCGTTTAGAATGGTCATGGCCATCGCTGATGGTATGGTTGAAGCTTCAGATATTATCTTTTTTATATTCTTTGCTTATGGCTTTGTATTTTTGCTCATTAAAACAGGTGCTTTTTACGGTTCTATTGGTGCCTTGACACGAAAGCTTCATGGAGCAGAGGCAATGATATTTCCTGTCTTTATGGTAATGTTCGGTATTTGCGGTTCAACTTTTGGTATGTATGAAGAAACCTACGGGTTGCTGCCTGCCTTTATTGGTATTTCCATTGCTCTTGGATATGACGGTCTGGTTGGTGGTGCAGCAGTTGTGCTTGGTGTTGCTACGGGATTTGCTGCCGCAACACTAAATCCGTTTACAATCGGTATTGCACAGGGCATTGCTGAAATTCCAATTGGGTCCGGTTTTGCATTTCGTGCAGTCTGTTTTGTTTTGTTTGAAGGTCTGGTTATTTGGTACTTAATGCGCTATGCAAATAAAGTAAAGAATGATCCGTCAAAATCTCTTGTAAAAGATGTCGACTTTAACTTTGGTGAAGAAGGAATGACAAGAAGCAAAATGGAAAATCTTCCTTTCACTGGCAAACATAAATTTATTATGTTACTTTTCGTTTTAACCATCGCTATTCTGGTATACGGAACTACCCAGCTTGGTTGGTACCTAAGTGAATTGTCTGCATTATTTTTAATCATGACTTTTGTTGTTGGAATTGTAGGTGGATATAACCTAAGCGAAATATGTAAATTCTGTATTACGGCAGTTTCCGAAGTTATTTTTGGTGCTTTAGTTGTTGGTGTTGCAAGATCTTTAACAATTGTAATGACAGAAGGAAATATTATTGATACCATAGTATACTATATGGCAAGTATGTTAAGTAATGTGAGCAGCGGTGTTGCAGCTTTAGGAATGCTCGGCGTGCAAAACTTATTAAACTTCTTTATTCCTTCAGGTTCCGGACAAGCTGCGGTTTCCATGCCGGTTATGGTACCTTTAGCAGATGCTATTGGAATACACCGTCAGATTGCCGTTCTTGCTTTCCAGTTTGGTGATGGCTTCTCCAACTTATTCTGGCCTACAGCTGTTGCAACTGAATGCGGTCTTATGGGCATTCCTGTAGAAAAGTGGTACAAATTTATGACTCCACTGTTTTTCATGATGTTAGGACTGCAAGTAATTCTAATTATAATTGCTACATCTATCGGTTTTTCCTAGTTTGTAGCAGTATTATATAATTAATATCATAGAGTTGCTCGTATTTGGGTTTTTTACATTTACGCTTAAGCTTAGATATTAATATGAGTATATGCTTAGGTATTAATATGAGTATGAGCTTAGATATTAATATGAGTATGAGTCTAAGTATAAGCATAAGCATATGCTCAATGGGGTTATACACTGTGCTTTGATGATGCTTTGATGGTGCTTTGACAATATTTCACCTTTAATAACTACACAAAAAAAGGGTAGTGGAACAAGAAATAAATCTTGCTTCATTACCCTTTTAATAACATTTTTTATCGAGTTAATAAGGCATATATCCTTTGATTTAACATCTCCAATGCAACGGTGTTAAATCCGCCTTCAGGAATTATTATATCCGCATTTTTTTTACTGGGTTCAACAAATTGCTCATGCATTGGCTTTACTGTTGTAAGGTACTGAGTTATAACAGATTCCAAACTCCTGCCTCGGTCCTCAACATCCCTCAAAATACGTCTTATAATTCTAACATCCGCATCCGTATCAACAAAGACCTTAATGTCCAACAGGTTCATTAGTTCCTTATTCTCGAAAATTAGGATTCCTTCTACCACAACCACCTTTGATGGCTTTAGTTTTAAGGTTTCTTCTACTCTATTGTGAATAGTGAAGTCATATACTGGACATAAGGCTTCTTGCCCTAATTTCAATTGTTTAATATGCTCAATCATCAAGTCTGTATCAAAAGCATTAGGATGGTCATAATTTAATTTAGTTCTTTCTTCAAAGTCCATATGACTGTGCTCTTTGTAGTAAAAGTCATGTGAAATCACTGTAATATTATCATTAAACTGTTCTTTAATCTTATTAATCAGCGTACTTTTTCCGCTACCTGTTCCGCCCGCTATACCTATTACAATAACTTCTTTATCTCCCATGCTCTTCCTCCTACAAATAGTCTAATGGATTTCTTGGAACACCATTTTTTTGAACTTCAAAGTGACAGTGAGGGCCAGTACTTCTACCTGTGTTACCTACATTTGCTATATGCTGACCTTGATATACTTTATCTCCTTTTTTTACAAACAATTTACTGCAATGTGCATAAACCGTTACAATTCCACCTCCATGGCTTATTTTTACCACATAACCATATGAGCCGCTATATCCTGAGAATACAACTGTACCACCGTCAGCTGCTCCGATTCTTGTTCCCGTTGGACAAGCTAAATCCAAGCCATTATGCATTCTTCCCCATCTGGTTCCGAACTTTGAGGTCAATCTATATCCGGAAACAGGGTATCTCAAGTTACCGGTTCCTTGAAGTGGAGGTAATTCCTTTGTTCCACGTTTTACAACTTCTGTTGTAGGTTGTGCAATAACTTCTGAGGACAACTCCGTGGACAAGACCTGTATACCATTTTCTCTGGTAATTCTAGCAGTCACTGAACGTTCACCATTAGCGCCCTTAACCTTAGTAGTTGTTTCTCCCTTATATAGATTGTCCGTATCCTGATACTCTGTTGTATAAGGAATAGCCTCTCTATATGTTGCTATTTCAACAGTCTTTATTGTTACCATCGGAGCCGGCTTTGTAAGTGTTATCTCTTGACCAATACTCAGTCTTTCCGGATTTATACTTGGATTTGCCGCTTTTAAATCACTTATAGTCATGTTATAAAGCTTGGCAATACCTGATAAAGTTTCTCCTGCCACTACCTTATGAACCTGCTGATATACTGCTCCTGTCATCAACTTCTGCGTTGCTACATCAATATTTTGAATTCTTCCCAGCTTTGTATCAATCTGTTTAATATCAATTTTTTCCTTAAAGCCTATATCTTCATACGTTACTGAATCTACATCCGGTAGGAAGGTCTCTGTAATATTCTTTAAAATAGCTTGTCCTGTCTCTTTGCTGTCTACGATTGCTACTCTTACATCATTTACATAAATTCCGTATGCTCTAGCACTCATGTTTCTCATATAAGTCAGTCTTTTTAGGACTTCTTCTGTATCGTCTATATCTTTATTTAAAGAACTCACTCTCTTAAAAGTTATATCCTTTGTCTTATCAATAGAAATTTCTGCATTATGCTCTTTTGATAGTTGAACACTTACAATATCTAAAAGCTTTAGTACATCTTCTTGTTTTTCTACAATACCCAATGTTCGTCCATTATAAGCATACTCATATGCCGTACAGTAGTTAAATATTGATACGCCACAAATTGCAATAACAATTAGCATACCAAACTGTAGCAAAAGCTTTTTCTTGTTTATTTCAGCCCATTCCCTTGCAAAATTAAACTTTCTATTGCCCTCTTTCACCATTACATTGGTTTTATCAGCCAGCTGTTCATTCTTGTTGTCAACATGGTTGATAAAGCCCACCATTTTTGTAGCCAATGCTTTTTCTCTTGCAATAAAGTTGTTTTTTGTTTGAATGAATTGCCGCATTAGTTTTCTATTCTTCTGACGCCTTATCACTCTTTTCTCCGGATTTAGCGTATAATAAATATTAACCTTATGTGTAATAAAAAAGCTAATTTTTTTAAATAGCGAAACAACAGATTCAACTAATACCAAAAATTCTGCACCAAAACAAAATATCAATTTTGATAAAGTATTAAGACTCTCTGTAGCAAAATCCGCTATGCCTTTTTCTATTAGAAGAATTACATCGTGAAGGGAGAATTTATGGGTTTCTAAAAACTCTTTAGTACTCTTTACATCTCCGCTTTTAAGCATTTTGGCTGCCTTAACAGCATCTCTTTCGACCTGAGATTTTGTTTTTTTCTGATGCACAGCTTCACGTTCTGCCTGTTCAATGACAGCTTTATTTTCTTCTTCTTGTTTTTTGGCTAACTCTTTCTCTGCTCGTTTTGCAGCTTCTTCCTTAGCCCTTACTTCCTCTTCTTCTGCCGCAATCTCCGCAGGAGTTTTAGGAAAGCCCTTTAGAAAGGAGTCCTCTTTGCTTTTACCTAAACTATCTAGGTCTTTAATCAGCCCCCCAGGCTTGCTCTTTGCTTCTTTATTTTTTAATTTATTTAAATCTTCCTTGAAGAATTTTGCCATATTTCCGCTTCGCTAAGTCGTTCATTAAAACAACTACAACGTTCCCCCATATCATTCGTTCCTGTATCCTTGCACTTATCGCATTTATATTTTATTTCCATATAATCAACTGGGAAATTATTTTCTGTCAACTTAAACGCTTTTTCCACGCTCAAAGCATCTATCTGCTTTTTGAAACGATTCAACTGTTCTTTAGCATTATCCGCTCCGGAAACCATTACTCTAGAAAGTTTCAGTCCAAGAGTCCTTACTTCTTCATCAAGCTCTTTAATCTCCGGAAGAATGGTATATACCTTCTGTCGTCTTTCCTGAGCCTCGCTTTCAGCCTGCTCTCGGATCACATCATAATACTTAAGTACAGTACCGGCATTAATAGTCTTTCCATCATTTGTAGTTTTATTTCCACTGCTTGCAACACTTCCGCTTTCTTCATACCAGTTCTTTAAGATTTTATTTACATAATTGATATTTGGATTTGAAATACCGCTTGTTTTTCCACAGGCCTCCAAAACCCTATCAATTTTATAACCCATATCTCCAAACCATGTGTTCATAAGAGCTTTTTCTTTCTCTGTTGCGTTTCTGTTAAAACCTAAGGCTTTCATTACTCGTTTATATAAATAATGAGTGTTATCAACCTCCTGCAAGTGATTCTCAATTTCTGCTTTTGTTGTTAGGTTCTTCGCAGCCCACTCTTTTACAACACTGCCCACATAGCTAGGCGAATCCTTTTTTCTCACATTCTTACAATATGTATATGCTTCTATTACCAGCTCTGGGGTAGCTCCAAAGTCTTCAACCCATGAAATAATGGTCATAGGTTCGTTTCCACCCAGCAATCTGCCTGTTATTTTCTCAATGGCAGAATACATTTCCTTTATATCAACATTTACTAATTTACTATTAATATCTTGATTAGTATTCTTTTCTTTTATTTTCTTTTTCTGCTTTCCATATAAAAGCTCTTTTAAATTTACAAACTCTACCGAATAGTTGAATCTGTCTCTAGGGTCCTCAAAGTATTTCTCTATTACCCCCATAGCCTCCCAATATGACCACGCCTTTAGTATGTCCTCTTCTGCAATTCCAAGCTGCTTGGCAATAGTCTCATTGTCCATGTAGTGTCCTGCTTCTGCATACATAAGTGCAAATAGATACACTTTGACATATTCGGCGGGTGCTCCCGGCATATATTCACTTATAAAGACATTCTCAACACCCGTATCCAAAAGGAAGAGTTCGTTTGCTTTCTTTCTAAGAAAATTGTTTTGCATATTACCTTCCTTATCTTCTCATGTATTACTCCAACAAAAATTTTGGAGCTCTATTCAACTATTTAAATTTACCTAATATTACTCTTATCTACAAATCGAGTATATTTGCCCAACCAAGTCAATTCAACAGTACCGGTCGGTCCACTTCTTTGCTTGGCAATAATAACTTCACAAACCCCCGGCTTGTCCGTTTCCGGATTATAGTAATCATCCCTATATAGGAATATTACTATATCGGCATCCTGCTCTATTGAACCGGATTCTCTAAGGTCGGATAATATAGGCCTGTGATCCGTTCTTTGTTCAGGCGCACGCGAAAGCTGTGAAAGTAAGATAACAGGACAATCCATTTCCCTGGCAAGAAGTTTCAATGATCTTGATAACGTTGAAATTTCTTGCTGTCTACTTTCAGTTCTTCCCTCTATATTCATTAGCTGTAAGTAGTCAACTACTACCATATCAAGGCCTTTTTCTGCTTTTAATCTTCTGCACTTATTCTTCATTTCCATAATTGTGATACCCGGAGTATCATCTATGAAAATATTAGCCTTTGATAAAGCGTCCAGACCTAAATTTATATCTTCCCAGTCTTTTCTTTCTAGCTGACCGGTCTTTAGTTTTTGCATCTCAATTCTGGATTCCATTGATAAAAGTCTCTGTCCCAACTCTTCTTTGCCCATTTCCAAGCTGAAAATAAGGACCGATGCTTTTCCTTTAATAGATGCTTGTAAAGCTACATTTAAAGCAAATGCGGTCTTTCCCATTGCAGGTCTTGCGGCCAATATAATTAGGTTTGAACGTTGAAATCCTGCGGTTTTAGCATCTAAATCAATAAATCCTGTAGTAATACCTGTTACATTACCATCCAGCTTAGAAATTTCGTCTATCATTTCCATATTTGAAAGCAGTACATCTTGAAGAGCTGCATAATCCTTGCTCTGTCTCTTCTGTGCAATTTCAAATATGCCTCTTTCTGCATGGTCAAGCACAGTTTCAGGCTCAATTTTTTCCTGAAAACTTTCTTCTATTATGTCCCCTGCCGCCTTAATAAGGTTTCTCAGTACAGCCTTTTCAGCAACAATCTTGGCATACTGCACCGCATTGGCAGTCGATGGAACCCCACTGGAAAGCGACATAACATAAGCACGGCCACCTACCATATCAAGAGCTTTTCTCTTTTTAAGTTCTTCTGCAACGGTAAGAGCATCAACCGGTTCATTCTTCTTGCAAAGCTCTACTATTGCATAAAAAATTTCCTTATGCATTTGACTGTAAAAGTCCTCTGCCTTAACCGCTTCCATTATGTCAAAAAGCGCGTCCTTATTGAGCATTGCGGCCCCAAGAACTGATCTTTCCGCATCATCATTATGTGGAGGTATTCTCTCTAACATTTAAATCTCCTAAATAGAAACATTTACTTTAACAGCACCTGTTACCTCAGGATAAAGCTTTACTTCAACTAAAAACTCACCTGTAGTTTTAAGCGGACTTTCAAGAACAAATTTTTTCTTATCAATATCAATTTGATGTTGCTTTTTAAGAGCCTCTGAAATGTCTTTAGAAGTAATAGAACCAAATAATCTACCACCTTCTCCGCCTTTTGTTATTATTGAAACAGTAAGTTCCTTTAATCTATCTGCAAGGCCTTGTGCCTTAGCTTTTTCTTCAGCCTTTTTTTCAGCGGCAATAGCCTTTTGCTTTTCTAAACTTTTTACATTTCCTTCTGTAGCTTCCTTAGCAAGACCCTTTGGAATAAGCATATTTCTAGCATATCCGTCACTTACCTTAACCACATCTCCGGCTTTACCTGAACCTTTTACATCTTTTAACAATATAACAATCATACTATTTTTCCTCCTTGTTTTTTATAACCTTGCCTTCCATTACATCGACAATCTCTTCAATTTGTTTCAAGGCTTCTTCCGGTGAGCAGCTCACCTGTGCACCAGCAGTAGTCAAATGTCCTCCGCCTCCCATTTTTTCCATAATAGTTTGCATATTCATTTGACCAAGAGATCTTGCACTTATTACAGTTACTCCGTTTTCATCAATTCCTGCCACAAAACTAGCTCTAACGTCTTTTACAGATAATAATTCATCTGCTGCTTGTGCATTTATCACTTGAATATCTCTATGTTTTCCCTTGCTTACAGAATAAGCAATTCCATTTTCTTTTATCTCGGCACTTGCAATGCTTTGCGCCCTTATTTTAAATGCTTCCGCATCTGTTTGGAAAAATCTCTTTACTGTAGTTGTATCCGCACCTGAACGTCTTAACCATGATGCGGCTTCAAAAGTTCTAACTCCGGTCTTTACTGCAAATCTATTTGTATCCATTGAGATTCCTGCCAAAAGACCTTCTACCTCCAGCTTTGCAACATTTTTCTTGTCACCTGAGTACTGCAATATCTCAGTAACCAGCTCAGAAGTAGATGAAGCATATGGTTCCATATAGTAAAGAGTGGCATTTTCAATCCATTCTTCCGCCTTTCTATGATGGTCAATAACCACTACCTTTTCAGTTAAATCCAGTAATTCTTTACATTCTACCAAACTAGGTCTGTGCGTATCAAGAACTACAAGCAATGTATCCTTATCTGTCATTGCTATTGCTTTTTCACTATTTATAAATGAATATTGTTCTGTCTCTTTGGCTTGATTATATATTTCTGCAAGCGTTTCAAAGTAGTTATTTATAACAATATGTGCTTCCTTATTTCTATTTGCCGCAATTCTGTTAATACCAAGGGCTGAACCAAAAGAGTCCATATCAGGATTTCTATGACCCATTATAATCACTTTTGATGATTGGTCAATCAACTGTCTTATTGCATGAGCAATAATCCTTGACTTCCCCTTATTTCCCTTTTCAACAGTTTGCATTTTTCCGCCAAAGTACTCTATTTTTGCACCTTTTTTAACAACAGCTTGATCTCCGCCCCTACCTAAAGCAAGATCTAGAGCCGCCAGTGCATACTGGTCTGTCTGTGCGGGATGCTTTCCTCCTGCACCAATACCGATACTAAGTGTTACCGGAAAGTCTGCCTCAGTCTCTATTTCTCTAATATCATCTAAAATGGCAAATTTGTTTTCAATGATTTTATCTAGATAAACATTTTCAAAAATCATCAAATACATATTTTCCTTATGTCTTGTTATAGTTGCATTTCCTCTTGCGGCCCATTGTCTAACCGCTTTATCAATCTCTGAATTCAGAGTCAGTCTCTTTTCTTCTGATGTACTTGATGTCAGTTCATCATAATTATCTACGTTTATTGTAGCAATGCAAACTTTTTCGTCATTGTACATATTTTTTAAATTTTCATAGTTTGTAATATCATAAAAGTATATTAACGCGCGTTTCTGTTCTCCATTGCCGATATGTTCAACTTGCAACCTAAAAATCTTATCATTTCTTGAAAGAGTCAAAAATTTCTCGTTTACCTCTTCCGCAAAGAGATCATTATTCTTGATTCCTGTAAGAGCAAATATATCAGCTCCTCTTATACCATCATATTTGAACACTTCGTCAATTTTATTGCTTGCTCTTGTCACCTTTCCATTCTGATTAATAATACACATAGGGAAAGGTACGTAAGAAGAAAGTAATTTTTCTATCCTCTTTTCCTTTGAGCCTCTTTCTTGTACATTTGTTTCCATTTTGTTTCCTCTTTTTTCTCTTACTAATCAATTCTCACACGATTAACGTTTTGTTATCATGCGGCGTAACCCAAATCCTAAATCAAAGAATCCGAGCATGCATAATAGCATCTGACCTATAGCTGTTGGTAAGAAAAGTAAGCAGATTATGATAGCAACAACTTTCGACCATCTCTTTTGGTCACAGAAATAAAATATTACAGCAATACCTTGTATCTGAAATGCGAATTGGAACAGCACCTGCACATTTACTTGTAAAACATTGCTGTCCATAAATCCAATTAATGTTACTACTAAGGTCATTAGGTATATTAGAATCCAACCCCAAAGAGCTTTCTTTGGCATAGAAAATTCCTTTAGAGGCGGCAACTGAGGTAAAGGGTATTTGGCCCTTTTACTCATTTTGCTTATAAACATATATTCAAAATAAGAAATCACTGTTGCCCAAACTAATGTAGTTGCGGGCAATGCATTTATGGCATAGGTATAAACTTGTGTTAATAATGATACTCGTTCTTGAAAAGAAAGCTTACCCATACCTAACATTGAAATAAACTGGTCATTACCTGCTGCCATCTCACAAAATGATTGTAAGTCCGCAGAAATCGTTTGTCCTATTGGATGCCCCGTTGCTGTTGCCATAAGAAAAATCAATGCCATTGAAATAGCAACGCCAAACACACCCTGAAATATAGCTTTATACCCATCTTGGGTCTTTCTTGCCGAAGAAGCCATTAACGGCAACGGCAAAAATATTAATACTGCAAATATAATTAATGTGTACATTCCACTCTCCCCAATAATTTAACCTATTAATTATATCATATAGTTATGTAAAGTTCAAACATTACAAATTATTGGTCTTATTCCTTTTCTGTATATTATCATACTACAAAATCAAAGCAAATTGTTGCTTATTATCATTTAAATTGTTGCTTATTATCATTTAACACGTAACAGCTTTTTCTTTTCATGGATATATGAATATATGCGTATTTAAATTTGTTCTTCACCTTTGATTATGTTCCATTTTTTGCATAAAAAAACGGCAGATTCTAAAAATCTACCGTTTAAATATTCTTTTTAAATTAGTCTGCTACGTAAGGTAGTAAAGCAACAATTCTTGCTCTCTTGATAGCCTTAGTAACTTCTCTCTGGTGAATAGCACAAGTACCAGTTATTCTCTTAGGAAGAATCTTACCTCTTTCAGTAACATACTTCTTTAGTTTGTCAACATCCTTGTAATCTATTGCTTCAGTCTTGTCGGCACAGAATTGGCATACTTTCTTTCTTCTCATGCCGCCACGTCTCTTATCCATCATAGCGTTTGCGCTCCTTTCATTAAAATCTGCGCGAGGTTACCCTCTGTTTAGAATGGAATATCATCGTCATCTAAAGATGAAAATCCTTCTGGTATAGACGGTTCATCTATTGACTCAAACCCAGTAGGCACTGATGCACTTGATCTAGCACTATCTTGGCCTCTATCGCCCCACTCTAAAAATTCTACGTTATTAGCTACTACATCAGTGGTGTAAACTGTAACACCATCTTTGTTCTTGTAGCTTCCTGTTTGAATTCTTCCTTGAACACCTACAAGTCTGCCTTTTGTAAGAAATCTCTCACAGTTTTCAGCTTGTTTACCAAAAACAGTTATTCTCGGAAAATCAGTTTGCTTTTCTTTTCCCTGTCCGGTTGGTCTGTCTATCGCTAGCGTAAATGTAGCTACAGCCATCTGGGTACCGGGAGTATATCTAACTTCAGGGTCCCTAGTAAGTCGTCCTATAAGAACTACACTATTCATTTGTTACCCCCTATTTCTCATCTTTATTAATGATAAGATGTCTCATAACTGCGTCTGAAATTCTAAGTCTTCTGTCTAATTCTTTTGGTAGTTCAGTGCCCGCCTTGAATTCAACAACAACGTAGTAACCTTCGTTCTTTTTCTGAATTGGATATGCAAGCTTTCTCATGCCCCAAACATCAACCTTACCAACTTCACCGTCTGCTGTGATGATTTCCTGTACTGTTGCAACAACAGCATCTTTCTTTGCATCTTCTACAGTTGGGTCGATAATGAACATAACTTCATAATTTGTCATTTGTTTTCACCTCCCTATGGACTTAATGGTGCAGACCTTATGTCTGCACAGAGAGCAATCCTTTGTTTTTGGGGATCCTCGTTAAAAATAACAAGTCCCTTAAAATTCATGCCTTTTAATTATACTACATTTTTTTTAAAATGCAAGAAAATTTTATAATTAATTCTTAACACCTACATCATTCTTATCCTCACAAGAGCACTTAAGGTCTTCTTCTTCACAATATGGGCAAACATATTTGTTTACCAATCCTGCCACTACAATACCAATGGTTGTATCTATAACCCTAATGATAACATGATATAGTGTAGATATTTTATCAAATTCCGGTTCAAGACCAATACCTATAAATACTACACAGCAAATAACAACTCCATTTTTCTTATCAATAAGTGTGCATAGCCAAATGCAAAGTATTAGTCCTATAGGTATCATTATTAAATATAGACCTTTATCATAATAGGGTGTTCGTTGGGCAATAGTAATTAAAATAAAGCCCAAAATACCACCGATTAAGGTTCCTAAAAATCTATGCCACCCAATTTGCCAAGACTTTCCAACAGTTTCTCTCATACAAACAACTGCTGCAAAGCAGGCATATAGCCCCATCTGCGGCCCAACAATAAAATGTACCAGTAGACAAAGAAATACGGCTAAAGCTGTTTTTATGTTTCTAAGTCCTATCTTGTATTTTGAAAACCCTACTTTACACGAATCATCACCAATTTTTTCCTCAACACTTTTACTTGGCTTTTTTTTCATAGAAAATTCCTTTTCACTTTCATAAAGTTAGATTATCCCAAACTTTGTTTTTATCTCTAACACCTCATCTTCCGTAATGGGTGTTATGATTCCTCCAAGTTCCTTTGCTTGAATAACAGCCTGCGTGCTAAATTCTATAACTTCCAATTTATCAAAAGCGTTAAATAAGCTTGAACCTGTGCAAATATAGCAGTCATTCTCTATTATTGCAACAGGAGACTTTTGTTTAAAGTATTCCGATAACTCCTCTTTTCTACTTATGGTAGATCCAAATGGGAATTTTTCAATTCTTTCCCTCAATACTATATAGCACTCCGGAATAGTTTTTAAATCATATTCTAAATCTGTTACTGCAAAAACCATTGCATTCTCCGGAGCTGACATTATTATTGCATTTATGTCCGGGTTTTCATCATAGATTTTCTTGTGTAACAAAACACTCTTTGAAGGGATTTTCCCCTTTTCTGCCATTCCATCTTTTATCTTTACCAAATTTTCTGCTTTTAACTCTGCTTTATTTGCGTTGCTTTGTGTAATTACAAAAGTATTTTCGTTTAATCTTGCAGAAATAACGCCAATATTTTGAGTCATTAACTTTCTCTTATAAGCTCTGGTGGCAATATCACAAATTTTTTCCCTCAATAGTTTTTCACTATCATCATATTCCCGAAAATCTTCTTGCAACGGCATACACGTCAACCTGTTATCATGGGCGTGTTTATTGTATACACTCATCTGCTCTTTAGTAATAAGTTTAGGACTTAGACCCGAAAATGCCATTGCTTTCGACTGAATTGAAATACTTAGGTTTAAGTCCTCAAACAGACCAAAAGCTTCTTTAAGCCCATATTCAGATGCCACAAAGGCTCCGTGGTTTTCTAAAATTGCTGAATTACAGCCTGCATTTTCTTTAAATACTTTTTTAACATTGTCCTTAAGAGCCGTCGTTCCGGGACAGGCATACTTAGCCATCTGTATATTTTTTATATTGTTTGCTACTTTAGGAATAAGCATTGTTTCAGGCTTTTTTCTTATTAAGCTGGTGGCTACCAGTGCCGGCGGGTGAGCATGAACTACGCCCTTAAAGTTTTGGTTTACTGCGTAAAGGGCTTTGTGGATTTCTGTTTCCACAGATGGTTTTCCTTTTCCCTCTACCTTTCCTTCAGCAGTAATTTTTAATATGTCCTCTTCTTTATATCGGGCCTTATCCCCACCGGAAGGTGTTATCCATATGTTTCCTTGCGAATCCATTAAGGAAATGTTTCCGCCGGACACAGTTGTCAGCCTACCCTCATAAATTCTAGACATAATTTTACACACTTCCTGTGCTTCATTATAAATATTACCCATTCTTTGTTCTCCAAGCATAATAACTCAATATACCTTTATATGTTATATTTAAAGGTTTTAGATTAGAATATATCTACCACTTTGGAATGTTTTAAACTAACATATACCTGATATACTTAAACTTTTTAAACTAACATATACCTGGTATACTTAAACTTTTTAAATTAACATATAAGGTCCTAGTATTATAATCCAAATAAATATTGTTGCAATAGATACTAAGGATGAAAAAACAACAAATTGTCCCGCTAATACTTCATCCCCTTCCATCTGCTGGGCCACAGCAAAGGTTGCTACAGCGGTTGGCGCCGTAAACAAAGAAAATAAACAGCAAATTTCATAATTTTTAAAGCCCAACATAATAGCTAGAGGTAATACAAGGGCAGGTATTAAAATCAGCTTTATTAAAACGCCTATTGCCAATTCACGTTTATACTTAGCGGCGTAAGTGAACACAAAACTACCTCCCAGCGTAATAAGCGCCAGAGGTGTTGTTATACTACTAATATCCTCCATTGTTTTCCAAATCAGGCTTGGAATACTAATATTAAAAATTACAAAAGTTATTCCGGATACTGTGCCTATTATCATAGGATTCTTTATTACGCTTTTAATAATCCGCAGGTAATCTATCTTTTCGCCTCTAAATGTTTCAAAGGCAATAACACTACTTAAATTGTATAGTATTGATGCAAATGCCACTACTAATGCCATTAATCCCGCATAGCTTTCACCAATTAGGGCGACTGTTATGGGAATACCAAAATATGCGCCATTACCTCTAACCATCGCTTGCACCATGGAACCCCTTCGCCTATTTTCTTTCTCAAAAATAGGGACAAGCTTAAGGCTGATAATAAATACTATCAGTGTTATCAAAACAGTAAATAGAATAAGTTTTAAATTAAAAACCTGCCTAATATCTGTCTTATACACATTTACAAACATTAAAGTTGGCAAAAGAACTGTAAATATCAATTTATTGAGGTTCTTTACAACTTCATCATTTATAATCCTTGCTTTTCTTGAAATTGTTCCAACTAACATGAGCATTAGCAAAGGTAATACCACGTCTAAAGCTAAACTAATAGTGTTCATCTTAAAGCCCCTTGCATATTAAATCCACAATTTTTCCGGATATAAACCTTTGTCTTTTAGCGCCTGTAGTGAATCTACAACCATAGCTTTATCTTCTTTATATGTCACTCCATACCACTTATCAGATGATTTTAATACTTTAACCGTTGCTAAATCTTCTTTAATTAGTTCATCAACAGCAAGAGGTAAAAAATACTCTCCCTTTAGAGGGTTTTCAATAAGTGCATTATCTAAGAATTTTGGAAATCTAGCCGACATTTCGTCTATCATAGCCCTACTGAATCCCCAGAAATTCATAGATACAGGCGTTCCCTTTTCTATTTTTTCCCATGTTTCCCCATCATCTTGTGTAAATCCGATAGTACCGTCATCCATCCATTTTATTTTTGTTCGTTCTGTAATTTCTTTTAACAGTCCACCTTCAGTTGTTTTACATACCCCTCTGGCAACTGTTCCGTTCTCTGTCAATGTATTTTCTATTAAATAGCCTGCCATACAAAATCTATATTTTTCATCATCCTTGGTATTTGAAAGATATTCATAAATGCTCTGAAATGCCCCCGGACCATAATAATCGTCGGCATTTATTACTGCAAAGGGGCCATCTATCATGTCTCTTGCGCTAAGAACTGCATGACAGGTTCCCCATGGTTTTTCTCTTCCTTCCGGAACCTTATATCCTTCCGGTAAATCAGTAAGCTCTTGAAACGCATATCTAATATTCATGTGCTTTGATGCTCTACCGTCCATAATCTTTTTAAAATCTTCTTCAATATCTTTTTTTATAATGCATATAACTTCTTTAAATCCTGCCAAATACGCGTCATATAGCGAAAAATCTATAATTAATTCTCCCGCAGAGCCAACTGGATCCATTTGCTTAAGACCACCATATCTGCTGCCCATGCCCGCAGCCATTATTACTAAAATCGGTTCTTTCATACCTTGCCTCCATTTCGACTTTTGAACTCAACAAAATTTATGTGTCCTTGCCTTTACAGACTTTAAATTTTTCTTTTTTAAGTCTTCTCATTTTATACCATAATTATAACAAATTCAACCTTGCGCTTTGCTTTTATGTTATACTATCCAAAGAAGTATATATAAGTTAACATTTACTTTATGTTTCTACTTGGTTTATCCAAAACAGGAGGTTACAATTATGAAATATACAAGTTATGAGGCTGAAAAAAGAGCCGCTTTGGCGGTTGCTGACCTTATGGCCGCTGCGGCAAGAACTGCACCTAAGGGGTGTGGGGTTGACAACATTGAAATTGTTATTCTGGAAGGAAAAGAAAAAGATGAATTAGCAGAAAACTTAAGAAAAATAGGAACCGAAAGGGATATAGATTTTTTTATTAGAGATGCCGGAAATTTAGAAAATAGTCACTGTGTTTTATTAATCGGTGTAAACGATAATCCTCTTGGATTGGACAAATGCGGTTTATGCGGATTTGAAAATTGTGGACTTATGAAGCAAGCAGGAGCAAATTGTGCTTTTAATATAACAGACTTAGGCATTGCCGTTGGTTCCGCAGTTTCCATTGCGGCGGACAACCGTATTGATAACAGAGTATTTTATTCCGCAGGAAAGGTTGCTGTTGAAACAGGCTTCTTCCCTGAAACGGTTAAAGTGGGCTATGCAATTCCTCTTTCTACCTCATCTAAAAGCATATTTTTTGATAGGGCACCCGGCTGTGTACTGGTTTAAATCTACAGAGCAAAGCCATTGTAACGTTTATTGTATAAAAAAAGTATATATGTGATACACTTGGATATTTCTCTAAGTATCACATATATACTTTTTATTTTTTTATTATCTATTTTCTATTTTTTATTCTTTCTTCTTTATTCTCTATTTTTTAATTTATTATTTTAATCCTCTTTTTGTGTTAAGTATTCTATAACCTTTGGTGCGGCAATATTAAACCACGGTGCAAACTTTTCAGGTGTTTCTTTCAACTCTTTCTGCAATTGTGTAAAACTTACCCACCTAATGCTGGCTACTTCATCAGGATTCGGTTTAATTTCACTTTTTTGCCCGTTTTTATACTCCCCTATCATTACATGATCATACTCATGCTCAAATAAATCCACATTAAATTGATAGTTATACACAAACGAAAAAATTTCCTGAACTCCGCATTCTATGCCGGTTTCAGCATATAATCGCTCTTCCGCATCCCTAGTTATACACAAGTTATCCCCAGGGTGTGAACAACAAGCGTTGGCCCAAAGCCCCCCGGAATGATATTTATGAAAAGCCCTCTGCTGAAGTAGCATTTTATCTCCGTCGTAAAGGAAAATTGAGAAAGCTCTATGGAGTAATGGCCTTTTATGTGCCTCTTCTTTAGACGCTATACCAATGGCTTTATCATTTTCGTCTACCAAAATTACGCTTTTTCTATCAATGGTTTTATTTTCTTTCATCTCTACCCTTTTATCTTTTCTAATTTATCGGTTTTTAACTTCTGTATGACACCAATTGAAACCGTTAAAATTGCAGTGCCTAAACACCATCCTCCCAATACATCGGTTGGATAATGTACACCTAAGTATATTCTACTTAGACCAATCAATATGAATAATACAATAAAAAGTTTTCCCAATAACTTATACACAGAGTTATCCACATTGTTGTGGAAAAGTAAATATGCAAACAATCCATAAAATACAAGCCCTGAGCAAGAGTGTCCACTTGGAAAACTAAAACCACCCTGCACAATTAAGAAGTTTTCCACAGGAGGTCTTGCTCTTTGTATCAATACCTTAATTATTGTCTGTATAGTAGCCGAACTTAATGCCGCTACTGACAACGGCACACCAAAGCTCATCCTTGTTTTACTAAATATCAGCAATAAGATGCACATTATAATAATAGTTTTAGAATTTCCTAAATATGTTATTCCCGTTGCTATTATTGTTAATGGTTCTGACCTTATTTGCATAAAAAACTCTCTTATAACAGTGTCAAATCCAATTGGCTGGCCTGTATTTATTGACTGTATTACCCAAAATGCGATATAAGCGAAGCATAATAATGCCCCGCTTACAATAATTATCTTTTGCTTCATAAAAAATATATGCTCCAATATCTAATTCTTATTTAACTTTATTATGATTCAATATCTAGTTCCTATTTAAATCTACCATGATTTAATATCTAGTTCCTATTTAAATTTTACAGCAGTACCATACGCAATAATCTCCGCTGCGCCCTGTATAATAGCAGAGGATGCAAAATTAACCTCAATAATTGCATCTGCACCTAATTGCTGTGCTTCTTCAACCATTCGGTTTGTAGCTATAGTTCTAGCCTCAGTAAGCATTTCAGTATACCCAGCAAGTTCACCGCCAACAAGACCTTTCATTCCTGCCATTATATCTCTTCCCACATTTTTAGATTGCACTACGTTTCCTTTTACAATTCCTAAAACTTCTATTTCTTTTCCCGGAATGTAATTAATATTTACTAATAACATTTGTTTTTCCTCCTCTGGATATAATATGTGTTAATTATACTATTTTTTTATTTAAAATACCATTTTTTATTTTGTTATAATTATGGTATCATTGAATAATGTAAATTAAAACTTTTATACGATACTAAGTAATAACTGTAATTTTTATTTATAAAAATTATAAAACATATAATAGAATTATTATTGCACATTTGGAGGAATTTAATGAAAATTTTAAGAAATATCCCTATGGTTGTTGAATTTGTCTCCGCTTTGCCGGAACTTAACAGACAGAAAAAAAATATATTTAAATACAGGGGTCTTGACGACTTTGAACAGGAAAGAGAATATATATTGAAAGCAACTTCTGCTTGGGGCAAGCGAATAGTAAATGATTTAGACATAGATTTAAATATAATAGGCAAGGAAAATCTTCCGGAAAAAGGACCTGTTGTGTTCGTATCTAACCATCAGGGTTATGGAGATATTCCGGTTTGCTGTGCTGCCCTTGATAAATTTCAAACAGGTTTTATAGCCAAAGCAAGTCTTGCAAAAATCCCACTTTACGGTGAGTGGATAAAAAACATAAGAAGTGTAATGCTGGAAAGAGATGACCCCAGAGAGTCTCTTCGTGCAATTGAAACGGCAATCGGTTATATAAATAATGGCTTTTCAATGGTGGTTTTCCCTGAAGGCCACAGAAGTAAAGGCTTTGATATGGGAGAATTTAAAAAAGGGAGCTTAAGACTTGCAACAAAGCCTGGTGTCCCCGTTGTTCCTATTTCCTTAAATGGTACTTATAAGCTATTTGAAGAAAAGGGCTATATGCAAGGAAAGTTTAAGGTAGATTTTCTTATTCACCCACCTATTGAAACTGCCGGTATGTCAAGACCTGAAGCTTCAGCCCTTGCTGCCACAGTAGAGGAAATTGTAAGAAACGGATTATTAGAGCTAAAGTCTAAAGCCCTCTAATAACTGAACAGCAGTCTATATATTTAATAAAATATAAAACCATAAAATATAAAAAAAGGGCAAATATTTGCCCTTTTTTGCTTTTTAATTCCTAATAGTAAGCATAACTATTTTTACCTTGCTTCTTTGCCTCATAAAGTGCTTTATCTGCACATTCTAACAGTGTATTAAAATTATTTCCGCAACTGTTTGTTGTTGCTATTCCCATACTTGCTGTTATCTTTATTTCTTTATTTTTAAAAGAATATGTTTGTTCCATTACGGCTCTAAATTCTTCAATTTTATCACCATTGTATTTACCTTTAATATCTTTAACCAAGATACAAAATTCATCTCCACCAAATCTTGATATTATGCTATCTTCCTTAAAAACACTTTTAATTTTATCCGCCGCTTCTTTTATAGCTATATCCCCAACCATATGTCCTAATTCATCGTTTATATTTTTAAAGTTATCCAAATCAATAAATACAACCGCTGTTATTTCATCTTTTCTTTCAGTAAGAAATTCTTTACATTCGCACTCAAAAGATTCTTTGTTTAATAAACCTGTCAACCCATCGGTTTTACTTTTTTGCAAAAGGGCTTCTCTTTCCCTCATTTCTTTGTCTATATCGAGAACAGTTCCAACTACTCTTGAGTTTTTGCCATTTTTCCTAATCATATGGAAGTTTATGTCGCACCAAATATATTGACTATTTAGTGTCATAATCCGAGCCTGACAATTACCATCCCCGGCGCCTTTAAACACTTCTTCCACCATATCCCTAAACAGCTTTCTTTCCTCAACATGAACAGGCCAAACCTGTGTTAAATCGCTTCCCCAAAACAGTTTTGGAAGTGACCAGCCGAATTTTTCTTTAAACTCTTTTGATACTACAATAGAACCTTTTACAGTATCGTAATCAAAGATTAACGCTTCTGATTTTTCCATGAAAGTCTGATACCTTTCTTGTTCCATTTCTAGCTTTTCTCTCATGCGATTCTGCTCTGTTATATCCATAATTACACAACAAAGTTCTTTTTCCCCATGAATATTTTCAGTTAAAGTGCCGTTAAACAATGTATGTATAAATCTGCCACCTTTACCTGCTTTTTTGTACACCCTCAGCTCCAAAGAAAATTTTTCTTCTTTTCTTTCGATACTGTTATACATTTCTTCCAGTTTTATAAAATCTTCTTCGTGTACAAAATCAGAATACTTTGCTTCACTGCCTTTATATTCTTCTTTACTTATTCCAATTAAATCTAAAAAGCCTTCATTGTTGTATATAATTTTAAAATCTTTTTGTGGCAACAAAACTATAACGCCGCCATCTATGTTATTTGTTACATTTCTTAGTTTTCTTTCGCTTGCGGCTATAATAGCCTTATTCTTTTTACTAAATCTTGCAATGCAAGAAAATGTCATTAACAAAATAAGTGCAATTAGAATACTTCCGCCCATTATATTTCTATATTTATAAATAAAATCGTCACCGGTATACTTATATGGTCTTCCCGTTGTCTGTCCTATTACTATGCTTTCCAGTTTATTTTGTTCCAATCTAAATATGGATTTATTGATAATTGAAATCAATCTCTCATCTTCAAGCACTTCTTTTTTTGCTTGATTGTTATCATAAAAAACAGGTGACAAACACAGCTGCTCAGGAATACTTTTTCCATAAACCACTGCTAAGCTTTCGTATTGTGGCTTAGCCATATATTGCTTTACAGCATATTGATTTTTTATAAGTACATCAGCCTTCCCTGATTTTACCTTTTGCATACATTCTTCCAGATTTTTGCTCATTACTATTTGAACATTAGGATAGTAAAGCTTAATCATTTTTTCTATTCTATGCTCACCCACAGGAACCGCCACTTTAAAGTTGTCATTTTCAGAAAAGATTTCTCCCTTTCTTCCTACAATAACCTTTTGTGAGGTAAAGTAAGGTTCACTTAGCTTTATGCCTTCTGTCATATTGTTTATGGCATTGTTTTCTACACCGGATATCAGGTCAATATCGTTTTGTATAAAATCCTCATATAAAATTTCTTTATCCGGTAAAGGTATGTATTCAAACTTTAATCCACTAATATCTGAAACTAAGCTTAATATCTCTTTATTTATTCCCTCAACCTTTCCATTTTCTTTGTTTATATAAGATATTGGATCTAGGTTAGATATGCAAGCAATCCTAAAAACAGGCGCATTTTTTATATATTCCAACTCTTCTCTGGTAAATGGAATTTGTTTAAATTGCGGAAAAAATTTTTTTGATAAATCGTTTTCAAAATCAGTGTATTCAACTTTCATGGATTCCATGGCACTGTCAAGTTGCATTAGAAGCTTGTCATTATCTTTATTAACAATGTAATATACGCTTTGTGGTAAAAATTTTGCAACAAGCTTATATTCGTCAGTCATTACCATTAGACTATCCAGCATTGCATCTATTTCACCTTTATTTAAAGCCTCTATCACTTCTTTTTGTGTTTTATAGAATCTTAATTGTGAGTCAAATCCATTTTGTTTTTTATATTTATTATACTCTCTTATAAAAACTAAATTCTCTACACATCCTATTTTTTTACCGTTTAAATTCCCCAAATCCTCATATTCTAATTCCTTATTATCTTTCCTGGTTATTATAGCCGGATACTGTATGCCAATGGAATATGTTGAATATCCAAATTTCTCTTCTCTGCTTTTTGTTTTAACTGCCGGGCCTAGAATATCTATTGTTCCATTCTCAAGCATCTTTAGAGCTTCTTGCCAAGACTCTGTTTTTATGTACTCATATTTCCAACCTGTATATTTGGAAATTTTGTTTAGATATTCCACGTTGTAGCCTTCTTCTTTTCCATATTCATTATAATATGTAAACCCATTTACGGAATAGAAGCCTACCTTAATTACCTGAGCCTCTGTCTCAGCCACAGATTCAAATAATACAGCACTTGTAAAAAAGATAAAAAGAACCAATAGTATTTTTATATATTTAATTTTTCGGTTTTTATTATTTTTCATATTACTTTCCCCTCAGTAAAAATACTGTTTGGTCTTTTTGTTGGCTATTATATTACATTTAACTTTATTAATAAAGCTACTCTTAAAAATTATTAAACTTTTTTAATCCAAAAAATTGACTGCAACATTTAGTTACAGCCAATTATCTTTCCCTATTGCTCTATAAACTTATACCAAGTCCGAACATATCTTTTACTCTAGCCATGGTCTTTTCTGAAATAGCATTTGCTTTTTCAGCGCCTTCCTTTAATGCAATGATAAGCTCTTCTGAGTTCCTAATATCATTATATCTTTCCCTAATTGGTTTAAGTGCTTCGGAAGTTACCTGAACTAAATCCTTTTTAAAATCTCCGTACCCACAGCCTTCATATTTTCTTTCAATGTCAGCTACAGGCATACCCGAGAAGGAGCTATATATATTTAATAAATTACTTACGCCGGGTTTGTTTTCAATATCAAACTTTATAATCCCTTCAGAATCTGTTGTTGCCTTCATAATGGCCTTCTTAATCTTGGATTCTTCATCAAGAAGAGATATTCTGCTCAATGGATTTTCTGCACTTTTGCTCATTTTATTTTTCGGTTCATCAAGTGCCATTATTCTTGCGCCTTCTTTTAGAAATCTACCTTCCGGCACTACAAAAGTTTGTCCATATTTATTATTAACTCTTATTGCCAAATCTCTACAAAGCTCAATATGTTGTTTCTGATCATTTCCTACAGGAACAATATTCGTATCATAAAGAAGGATATCTGCTGCCATAAGCACAGGATATGTAAACAGTCCCGTAGGTGCAGATTCTCTTCCCTTACTCTTGTCCTTAAATTGAGTCATTCTTGAAAGCTCACCAGTATAAGAACTGCAAGTTAGTATCCATGATAATTCTGCATGACCCGGTACATCAGATTGAACAAACACTGTAGCTTTCTTAGGATCTACACCTATAGCCATATAAAGTGCCGCCACATCAAGAGTATGTTTTCTAAGCTCTTTTGGGTCTTGTGGCACTGTTATGGAGTGCATATCCACAATACAATATATGCAATCATTTTCATTTTGAAGCTCAACAAATTGTCTTAATGCCCCTAAATAATTGCCTATGTGTATATTTCCTGTTGGCTGAACGCCTGAAAAAACTCTCTTCATCTATTTTCCTCCGCTCTAGCGATTTAGTTCTTCATGAAACATTTTTCTAATATTTTTTTCTGCTCTGGATATAGTCATTTGAGATACACCTAATATTTCTGCTATATCTGCTTGAGTTTTATTTTCAACATATCGCATTTTAAAAACTTTTTGCTCTTTGTCATTTAATTTTTTAAAGACGTCTTTAATAACTTCAAAATCTTCTATGCTACTGTAACCTTTTTCCTCAATAGATGCAAATTTTTCATAGGTAGTGACTTCATCAGGATCTGCTGATTGATCTAAAGAATAAACAGCATATGCTTTTCCACTTTCTATTGCCGCAATTACTTCTTCATTTGAAAGACTCATATATTCTGCCAGTTCTGCAACCGTTGGAACTCTGCCAAGCCTTTCTGTTAATGCTTCTTTTGCGGCTGGAATTTTTAGACTGATTTCTTTAGTTCTTCGCGGAACCTTCATGCTCCATTCCTTATCCCTAAAATGCTTTTTTATTTCGCCTAGAATTGTAGGCGTAGCAAAGCTGGAGAACTCAAACCCTTTATCAGGGTCGAACCTATCGACTGCCGAAACAAGAGCTAATGCCCCCACTTGATAAAGATCATCGTACTCCACACCTTTATTTAAATATTTTCTTATGAGAATTTCCACCATGTACAGATAAGCTTCCACAATTTGATTTCTTATTTCCACACTTCTGCTTTGTCTATACTGTAGGAATGCTTCCTGGTTTATCATTTATTCTTCACCATTACAATACTTTTATTTCCATCACAAACAGCTTTAATTTCTACTTCATTCATAAGTGTCTTTATAAGAATCATCGCCAAATCACCATCCTGAGGACAGTTTTTACAGGGTCTATATTCTTTTTCAATACTTCTTCCGTCACCAATATCAGTAACGTAAATAACCATTCTATCGTCATAAAGTTCGCAAACTACTTCATACATATTTGTCCATGCGTTAAATCCATGACAAGTAATCGCTTTGCACGCTTCATCCACTGCAAGGGTTATATCTTCTACAGCTTCAACGTCAAAACCGGCAGTACCTGCAAGTGTTGCAATACCCATTCTAACTACTTTGATGTATTTCGGTTTTCCTGTAACCGTAAATTTAATGCAATCCGCCATCTTTTACTCTTCTCCTAATAGGAAATTGGAATCGCCATAAATATGACGATTCCCTTTCATTTTAACACTATTCTGTTTTAATTTCAATCTGAGATGATGCTTCAGTTCCATCTTCTTCTGAGTCTTTTTCATCATCTTCTTTAATTACTTTTGCCATTGCTATTATATTAGCATCATCATCAACTCTCATAATCTTTACACCCTGAGTTGCCCTGCCAAGTCTTGAAACTTCGCCTGCTCTGATTCTAATAATAATGCCGTCTGAATTGATAAGCATAATCTCATCATCTTCATTTACAACCATAGCACCGATAAGCTCACCTGTCTTTTTAAACTTTGCCTTATCATATGTCAAAAGTCCCTTTCCACCTCTTACTTGAACCTTATAGTCTTCAACCGGAGTTCTTTTTCCATATCCGTTTTGAGTGACTACAAGAAGTTCTTCATTGGTAGAAACTAGTTCCATAGATACAACCTCGTCATCCTTTTCAAGCTTTATTGCTCTTACTCCACCGGCAATTCGGCCCATACTTCTAACATCTTGTTCTGAGAAGCATATGCATTTACCCTGCTTTGTAACTATAATAACATTATTTGTACCTGTAGTTTGTTTTATACCGATTAACTCATCGCCATCTTTTAGATTAATTGCGATTAAGCCTGCTTTTCTATTAGTATCAAACTGTGAAAGAGGGGTTTTCTTAATAGTCCCGTGCTTAGTGACTGCAATTAAATATTTATCTTCTGCAAATTCTTTTATTGGAATAACAGCTGTTATTCTTTCCCTTTGCATTATATTTAAGAAGTTTACTGCCGGCATTCCCTTTGCAGTTCTTCCCGCTTCAGGAATTTCATAAGCCTTTAGTTTGTGTGCCTTACCTGTATTTGTAAAGAACATTAAAGTATCATGAGTTGATGTCATAATCATATTCTTTACAAAGTCATTTTCTCTGGTAGTAAGACCGGTAATTCCTTTTCCTCCACGTTTTTGAGTCTTATAGGTGTCAACAGCTACTCTCTTTATATAACCTAGATGTGTAAGAGTAATAGCAACATTTTGTTCTTCGATTAAGTCTTCTTCATCAAGTTCAGAGATATCAGCAACAATTTTTGTTCTTCTTTCATCTCCCCACTTGTCCTTTATTTCAAGAAGCTCATCTTTAACAACACCCATTAGCATTCTTTCATCTGCAAGTAATTGATTGTAGTAAGCTATTTTCTTCATTAGTTCTGCATACTCGTTTTCAATTTTTTCTCTTTCCAGTCCTTGTAGACGACGTAGCTGCATTTCAAGAATAGCTTGCGCTTGGATTTCAGAAAGTCCAAATCTTTCCATTAGCTTTTCTCTTGCATCGCTATAACTTGCTCTTATTATTTTAATAATCTCATCTATGTTATCAAGTGCAATTCTTAATCCTTCTAAGATATGAGCTCTAGCTTCTGCCTTTTTCTTGTCGTATATAGTTCTTCTTGTAACAACTTCCTTCTGGTGCTTCAAGTACTCACTTAAAATATCATGAAGTGTAAGAATTCTAGGTTGTCCATCTACTAAAGCTATCATTATCATACTGTAGCTCTCTTGTAGCTGAGTATGTTTAAATAGTCTGTTTAATGTAATCTGCGGATTTGCATCTCTTTTTAGCTCGATTACAATTCTCATTCCTTGTCTATTGGATTCATCTCTAATATCAGAGATTCCTTCTATTCTCTTGTCTTTTACAAGTTCAGCTATTTTTTCAATAAGTCTGGCTTTATTTACTTGGTAAGGAATTTCAGTAACAATAATCTGCTGTTTTCCCTTATTTGTTTCCTCAAATTCTGTAGTTGCTCTAACCAGAACCTTTCCTTGCCCTGTTCTATATGCCTCTTTTGCATTGTTTTTTCCCATTATGGTTGCGCCAGTTGGGAAATCCGGACCTTTTACTATTTTTATTAAGTCTTCTACATCAGCATCATCATTGTCAATCATGTATACTGCCGCATCTATTACTTCTCTAAGGTTGTGTGGAGGTATAGAAGTTGCCATACCTACTGCAATACCATTTGAACCATTTACTAAAAGGTTAGGGAATCTTGCGGGAAGTACTTTTGGTTCCTGCTCTTCTTCGTCGAAGTTTGGCATGAAATCAACAGTTTCCTTTTCAATATCTCTAAGCATTTGCAGTGCAAACGGAGTCATTCTTGCTTCTGTATAACGCATAGCCGCTGCGCCGTCTCCGTCAACAGAACCAAAGTTTCCGTGTCCGTCAACCAACATATATCTTGTTGAAAAATCTTGTGCCAGTCTAACCATGGCATCATATATTGAGCTGTCACCGTGAGGGTGATATTTACCCATTACTTCACCGACGATACGAGCCGACTTTTTATGTGGTTTATCCGGAGTTACACCGAGTTCACTCATTCCGTATAGGATTCTTCTGTGTACAGGCTTTAGACCATCTCGAACATCTGGAAGTGCTCTTCCAACAATAACGCTCATGGAATAGTCTATATAGGAGTTTTTCATTTCATCATGAATCTCATGCTGTATCATTTTAGAATCTTCGTTTAAATTCATAGTCATGTTTTTCCTCCCCCCTAAATATCAATATTCGCATATCTTGCGTTATCTTCGATAAACTTTCTTCTTGGCGGAACCTTATCCCCCATTAAAGTTGTAAATATTTCATCAGCTGCAGCAGAATCCTCAAGAGTTATTCTAACAAGAGTTCTTGTGTTAAAGTCCATTGTTGTTTCCCAAAGCTGATTGTAGTCCATTTCTCCAAGACCCTTGTATCTTTGAATGTCTGCTTTTCCCGGTTTGTCTGATATAGTAGCCATTAACTTTTCTTGTTCTTTTTCACTATATGTGTAATATACTTCTTTGCCCTTTTTAGTCTGGAACAGTGGCGGTTGAGCCGCATAAACATATCCATTTTCAATAAGTGGCGTCATGTATCTATAGAAGAATGTAAGAAGTAATGTTCTGATATGCGCACCGTCTACGTCGGCATCGGTCATGATAATAATTTTATGATATCTCAATTTTTCAATATTAAAATCTGAACCAATGCCACAACCGAAGGCTGTAATCATATTCTTTATTTCATCTGAATTTAGAATTTTATCAAGTCTTGCTTTTTCAACATTTAGAATCTTACCTCTAAGTGGTAAGATAGCTTGTCTACTTCTATCTCTTCCCTGTTTAGCACTTCCACCCGCGGAATCTCCTTCCACAAGGAATATTTCTGATTTAGCGGGATCTTTCTCAGAGCAATCAGCCAATTTACCAGGAAGAGAAATAGAATCTAATGCTCCTTTTCTTCTTGTAAGGTCTCTGGCTTTTCTTGCTGCCTCTCTTGCACGTGCCGCACGTAAACATTTTTCAATAATAATTTTAGCTTCATTTGGATGTTCTTCTAGGAATGCTGTTAAGTTCTCATTTGTAGCTGTTTCTACAAAACCTCTCATTTCACTATTTCCCAGTTTTGTTTTTGTCTGACCCTCAAACTGAGGTTCTGTCAACTTTACTGAGATAATAGCAGTAAGTCCTTCTCTTACATCTTCTCCCTGTAGAGATTCATCACTATCTTTTATTATTTTATTTTTCTTTGCATAATCATTTACAACTCTAGTAAGTGCGGATTTAAAGCCCACCATGTGAGTACCGCCTTCAGTTGTGTTTATATTATTTGCATAAGAAAGTATCAGTTCGTTGTAACGATCTGTATATTGCATTGCCACTTCAACTTCGTAGTTATTCTTTATAAGTTCAAAATAAATAACTTCTTCATGAATAGCTTCCTTGTTTTTGTTTTGGTGAAGGACAAACTGCTTAATACCACCTTCATAGTGGAAAGTTTCACTTTTCTTTTGTCCTTCTCTTTCATCTGAAAGAGTTATCTTTATGCCTTTATTTAAGAAGGCCATTTCTCTTAATCTATGCTCTAGTGTTGCATAATCATAATTTACATCTTCAAAAATTTCTGGATCGGCCCAAAATGTTGATTTTGAACCTGTGTGTATAGATTCACCAACAACAGTAAGACCCATAGTTGTTTTACCCTTACTATATGTTTGTTTATAGATTTTTCCGTTTCTCTTTATTTCAACTTCCATCTGAGTGGAAAGTGCATTTACAACAGAAGCACCAACTCCATGAAGTCCTCCGGAAACTTTATATCCTCCTCCGCCAAACTTACCACCGGCATGAAGTACTGTATGAATAACTTCTACGGCTGGAAGACCTAATTTAGGATGCTTATCTACTGGCATTCCTCTTCCATCATCTTCTACGGTAATAGAGTTGTCCGCGTTGATTGTAATATTAATGCTTTTGCAAAATCCTGCTAAAGCTTCGTCTACGCTGTTATCTACAACTTCGTAAACTAAGTGATGAAGCCCCCTAGGCCCAGTACTACCTATATACATACCGGGTCTTTTTCTTACAGCTTCAAGGCCTTCCAGAACTTGTATCTGGGCAGCATCATACTGTCCGCTCTTTACTTCTGTACTCAATTTAACCTCTCCTGTTCTATAAAATCATATAATCTATTAATCTTTCATATTGATTATGTGAAAAATTCATATGCAATAAATCATTAATATAGATTATAACTAAATATAATATATTAATAACATACACTCTAATCAATTAAGTATATATTATTTTAGGCATTTTTACAAGTATTTTATACCTTTTGGACAGTTTTTCTAATAAATATAATAAAAAAGCCTTAAAACGAAAATTTAAGGCTTTGTGGGTAGCTTTTATTTAAGGTTAGAGATTTATTTTTTTCATTAATTTTACATTTCGATTTTTTTACATATTTTTCTACAAAATAAGTCAT
>JBKECQ010000014.1:0-95429 GCA_047974845.1 Aminipila sp.
GCAAGGGTACTAGTAAACAAGAATGGTGTGCGTGGCTCAGTAGGCATACCGGGTAGCGGTGTATATTTCCGTAAAAGTAAGAGTTTTCCTAAGGATAGCAAGGTCAAAAAATTGGCGGTTATACTTTCAACTCTTGCTATGTTTGTTATTATTTTATATTTTATTCTATGTTATACCACTAGGTAAACAATAGGATAGCTTTGTATAGTGAGATTTCTTAAAACAATATAAAACGATTAAAAGCGACTGGTAAATATGCTGCGGAATATAGCATTGCACTTGTTGCTTTTGTTTTTATATGGTAGAATTTCGTATTGTAGATATATACATGGTAAATTGGGGATGTAAAGCAGTAGGGAAAGAGATATATAGTATTACAAAAACTAAATAAGAGGGGGAGTTACATTATAAAATGGAGCAGATTAAGACATTTATAAAAGGAGTAATAATAGGAATCGCAAATATCATACCGGGGGTAAGTGGCGGCACAATGGCTGTTATTTTAAATGTTTATGATAAGATATTGTATGCGTTTAGCTTAAAAAATTTAAAGAGCAATATTCTTTTTCTAGGATTCCTAGGATTAGGTACAGGATGTGGTATATTGGCTTTCAGCAGAACAATAACCTTCCTATATGAGAACTACTATATGGTAGTAAATTTCTGCTTTATAGGTCTAGTTTTAGGAAGCGTACCTATGATATATGAAAAAGCTAGATTTAGCGGGGTACAAGCTAAAAACTGGATACCCTTTGTATTAACCTTTGTATTTATGGTAGCCATAGCCATTATAAAAATGATGGATGAAGAGCTTAGCGCAGGGAATGTTGCTAGGAATGGAGTAGAAGCTTTACCTCTCAATGTTATGTTGGTATGGCTATTTATTTCAGCTTTTATTAGTACTATTGCCATGATATTACCTGGAATAAGCGGCTCGTTCATGATGTTGCTATTTGGATGCTATACCATAGTTATGAAAGCTATTGCCGACATGAACTTTATTATACTGTTCATCACCGCACTTGGTGTAGGCAGTGGAGGCCTTGTGGGTATTAAACTTGTAAAAATAATGATTAGAAAGCACCCACAGGCATTATACTTTGCTATCTTAGGATTAGTAATAGGTTCCATTGTTAGCATATATCCGGGATTTACAGCTAATGTTCAAGGGTTTTATGCAATTTTAGGTATGTCTATATGTGCAGGAATAAGCTATATGTTCGGAAAAATTGGTAAAAATGAATAAATGCTTCTTAGCATAGTTAAGCAGAGAGAATTAGAGCTTCCCTTGAAATTTATTTCAAAGGAAGCTATTTTTAGCTTTAATTATAATTATTTATTACTATTACTAAGATATTGTTTAACAATTGTCACTTTGTGGCGATATATGGGGGAGAGGAACAGTAGCAGCCCTTTTTAACTTTCCTTATAAGTTAAAAAATGATATACTAATTATGTCATAAATTGCAAAAAAATAATTTTACATAGATAATATTGGAGGTAGAAATGAATCTACAGGAAAGAGTAAACTTAAAAAAAACTGAAAGAACAGACTTATACTGTCTAGAACCACCATTTCCTCATACGAATTTTTTGATTGAAACATCTAATGCTTGCAATCATAAGTGTATTTTTTGTGCACACCAAAAAATGAAGAGAAAAGTAGGCAAGATTGATAAAAATCTAGCATTTGACTTATTACAGCAAGCATATGATTTAGGCACCAGAGAGGTGGGGTTTTATGCTACGGGAGAACCGTTTTTAGTAGCAGAATTACCGGAGTATATCCAAAAAGCTAAAGACATTGGATATACTTACATATATTTGACATCTAATGGATCTTTAGCAACTCCTGAAAAAATCAGAGCAGTAATAGATGCAGGATTGGATAGTATAAAGTTTTCCATAAATGCACCGGAGAGAGAACTGTATAAGTTCATACATGGAAAAGATGACTTTGATATAGTTATGGAAAATCTAAAATATTTAAATGAATATAGAGGCATAAGTAAAAGGAATTACAAGATTTTTGTAACGGGAATATTAACAAGATTTACTGAAAACTATAAGGAAGATTATTATAAGGTATTTGAAAATTTAGCTGATGAAATAGTTTTCAAGAATGTCTATAATCAAGGGGGCTATATGCCGGAAATAGACACCTTGCTAAAATGCAAAAATGATGATGAAGTGTACAGAAGGTGCAACCTGCCATTTGATGCTATTTCCGTTACTTGTGAGGGCTATTTGTCCATTGAAAATGCAGACTTTGAAAATATGCTAGTGGTAGCAGATTTAAATAAAGTAAGCCTAAAAGATGGCTGGTATGGTGATAAGATGAAAGAAATTAGGAGAATGTTTTTAGAGGACAAACTAGATGGTACTCTTTGTGACGGCTGTGTACATCACGAATATCGTCCTGCAAAAGCCATTTCTCCGGAGTGTGCAACAGAAAATCCCGATATATTTTCAGATGAACTGGTTAGAAGCAGAATAATAGCGGCAGGATATGAAGTATAGAATTGAGGCGAATCGACAATGGAAAGAAAAAATAAATTAGTTTATGTTCCAATGGCTGTAGATATTGTACATCCTGGACATATCAATATTATTAAAACCTCAGAGGAGCTGGGGGAAGTAATGGTAGGCTTATTTACCGATGAAGCAATATCTTCATATAAAAACCCTCCATATATGGACTATGAAACCAGAAAGACAATTATAGAAAATATTAAGGGTGTAAGTAAAGTAGTTCCTCAGATTACAAGAGATTACGAGGAAAATCTGCGTAAATATAAACCAGATTATATGGTGCATGGAACTGATTGGCGTGAAGGCCCATTGGCTGATGTAAGGCAGAAAGCCATTGACATTCTTGCTGAGTGGGGTGGAGAAATAGTGGAGCCTGAATATACAAAAGGAATATCTTCGTCAATGATTAAGAAAAAAATAAAGGAAAGATAAAGTAATATAATTTAGGAGAATTTTAATTCGCCGAAAAACAGAAATGGGGACAAAATATGAATAACAAGGTATATACATGTTTTTGTACAGACATTATACACGAAGGCCACTTAAATATTATTAATGAAGCAAAGAAATATGGAGATGTTGTTGTTGGGGTACTAAGCGATGCCGCAATGGTGCGATATAATAGATTTCCCACTATTACTTTTGAGGAACGCCTTAATTTATTTAAAAACATAGAGGGTATAAGCGGTGTTATAGAGCAACATGACATTATGTATGATGTTGTTTTAAACCAGATAAAACCACAATATGTTGTTCATGGAGATAACTGGGTGGAAGGACCGTTCCAAGAAATTCGTGAAAATGTTGTTAGCCTATTAAAACAATGGGGTGGAGAATTAATAGAAGTCCCTTATACATATAATGAACGTGTAAAAAAGCAGGATGCTATTTTAAAAGAAAAATTAGCTATGCCGGAATTTAGAAGAAAAAGATTAAGGCAGGCAATCAATTTGTGCCCTATAGTAAAAGCTATAGAGGTTCATAGCGGGCTTACGGGGTTGATTGCGGAAAAGACCATTGTTTCAAACAATGGAGAGTTAAATCAGTTTGATGCAATGTGGTTATCCAGCCTTTGCGATTCAACAGCTAAAGGAAAGCCGGATATAGAGTTAGTAGATATATCTTCAAGGTTGAGAACCATAGATGATATTTTAGATGTAACTACTAAGCCAATTATTTTCGATGGTGATACAGGAGGGCTTACAGAGCATTTCGTTTATAATGTGCATACGTTGGAGCGAATGGGTGTATCAGCAGTTATTATTGAGGATAAGACGGGGTTAAAGAAAAACTCTCTCTTTGGCGCTGAAGTAGAACAAACTCAAGACAGTATAGAAAATTTTTGTGAAAAAATTCGAGCAGGGAAAAATGTACAAAGAACTGATGAATTTATGATTATTGCAAGAATTGAGAGCCTAATATTGGAAAGAGGTATGGAGGATGCACTAGAAAGAGCATTTGCTTTCGTTGAAGCCGGTGCTGATGGAATCATGATTCACTCACGCAAGAAACAGCCAAGTGAGATTTTGGATTTTTGTGACAGATTTAGAGAAAAAGATAAAGAGACTCCTATTGTAGTGGTACCTACCTCTTATAATAGTATTACAGAAAATGAACTAATATCACATGGTGTGAACATAGTAATCTATGCAAATCAGCTAACGAGAAGTGCGTTTCCTGCTATGCAAAATACAGCAGAAGAAATCTTAAAGAATCACAGAGCAAAAGAAGTAGATGATCAATTGATGCCAATAAAAGATATTATAACTTTAATTGATACTTTATAGAAAGGCTAATCATGAATATAAAAACATTTGTTGCAAAGATTGAAGGAATGGGCATTGATTTCTATACCGGTGTTCCCGATTCCCAGTTGAAAGCTTTATGCGACTATTTGTATTTGAAATATGGTGCAAACTCAAATAAACATATTGTTGCTGCAAATGAGGGGGCGGCAGTGGGGCTAGCTGCAGGCTGCTACCTTTCAACAGGAAAACCTGCTTTGGTATATTTGCAAAACAGCGGAATAGGCAACGCAATTAATCCCATAGCCTCACTTTTAAATGAAAAAGTATATGACATACCTTGTTTGTTTGTGATAGGGTGGCGTGGTGAACCCGGTGTTAAGGATGAGCCACAACATATATATCAAGGAGAGATAACTCTTCCCTTGTTGGAAGTAATGGGGATTAATTACTTTACAATTTCATCAGATACTACAGATGAAGAATATAGCCAGTATATAGTAGAAATAGACAGTTTATTAAAAGAAAAGAAAAGTGTAGCCTTTGTAGTTAAAAAAGATTCACTTGTTTTGGCTGACAAAGTTAAATATTCTAATGAATTTTCCATAACGCGTGAAGAAGCAATCAGACAGATTGTAACAAAAACAAGCAGTGATCATGTTTTTGTATCCACTACGGGTAAGGCATCCAGAGAGTTATTTGAAATACGAGAAGAGCTTTCACAAAGCCATGAAAATGACTTTCTTACAGTTGGATCCATGGGACACGCTTCTATGATAGCCCTCGGAATCGCTATAAATAAACCGGAACGTACCATATGGTGTATAGATGGCGATGGAGCAATGGTTATGCACATGGGGAGTGCTTTAGTCGAAAGCAAATGTCAATGCGAAAACCTTATCCACGTGGTTATAAACAATGGGGCACATGAGTCTGTAGGGGGGATGCCTGTAGCAACTGGTGCAACAGATTTTTGTAAAATAGCGTATGCGTTGGGGTTTAGCCATTGCTTTAGTGCAGATTCAATAGAGACACTTGATAAGATCTTAGATGAAATAATGCGCTTAAAGGGAACCCGTTTTCTTGAAATTAAAACTTCAATTTTTTCTAGGAAGGACTTGGGAAGACCAACAAGCTCCCCAAAAGAGAATAAGTCTATTTTCATGGAAAGGTTGTAAGTAATTATATAGGTACTTTCTAATATATTGTTTGAATGAAAAAAATCTTAATATTTATTAAGATTTTTTCTTTATACCTATGAAAGAGTGTGATAAATACAACACTTTACGGCGTCTTAATTTATGTTAAGGTAGAGGAATGGTAGCGTCCATATTTAATAGGTTTTGAAATTTTATCCATTGTGATATAAAATGAAATAAAATAATCAGAAGGGATAAAAGAAGGGAATATGCAAAGCAATAAAAACAAACAAAACATATTAAGGGGCAAGGTAAAGGTTATGGCAAATTATAGACATATAAAATCATTGTCAATATTTATATGTATTATAATGATGAGTTCAATACTTTTCACTGGATGCATAGAAAATAAGATTGGCAAAATAGAGTTATCTCCTCAAGAAGAGGCAAAAGTCGTGGCTTTGTTAGGAGATTTAAATAAGGACGCTTCAGATAGTGTAAAAAATAAACTCGGGCAGCTTGTGCAAAAAGCAAATACATATATGGTAGAGAGAGAAGCCAATGGGAATTATGAAATGTCTGATAAAGAATACAAGTTATGGGAGAAAATAACCTCGTTGCTTGATAAAGAAACTATTAGGCAATTTGGAGAAGATAACTATGAAGAGGAAGAGCCTGATAAAACCTTAGACTATGGCAAGGAAACCATGGGGAACCTAAAAAAGGTACTTGCAGAGAAAGACTGGAAAAAACTGAACAAAATAAGAAATGAATATTTTACTGCAACTGAAAACAATGATGAAAGTTATGATGTTGACATAGAGGAAGAAATAAGAAACATCATAACTAATTATAAGGAATTAGATGTTGATGCCATAGTTCTAAACTTATTGGACGATAAGAATCAACAAAACTTTGGTATGTTTAAGATTACACCTGAATTTAATGCCATATATCAAAATGGCAAAGAAAATGGATTAAAGGTTTTAAAGGCAGAAGAACAAGAAGATTTAAAGAGGGTTTGGAAACAGACCACAGATATTTTGCCAAAAGAGCTGTTTGCTAATTTTAAATATTTTAAAGTGGGAGGCGATGGGGAGCTGGGAACATATGCTTATGTAATCCCTGTGGATTCGCAAGGCAAGCTTTGGTGTATGACAGTAGACCCTGCAGATATAACAGAAGATGGATTGTTCCCATATACGGCAGTTCATGAGATGGTGCATTATATAACACTTAATGAAAAGCAGGTGGAATATTTTAATGGTGATGAAAAATCTTATCCTATGGATAGATATAGTGATTGGGAATGTGTAGCAAAAGAGGATTCATATTTACAGGATTTTTATAATGAGTTTTGGAAAGATATTATAAATGACTGGGCTACTGATTCGGAAAATCCGTATTTTTACTATCGCCATCAATCACAATTTGTTACTGGATATGCAGCAACGGAATGTGCCGAGGATTTAGCCGAAAGCTTTTCAGCTTATGTTTTCCTAGATAAAGCACCAACGCCGGAGGCTCAGGCCAAATTAGATTTTTTTGATAAATATCCGGAACTTAAAGCTTTAAAAGGCCATATTTTAAATAATGTAAAGAAGAATAAGGTGTATGTGAATCCAGAAATTGAACCGGTGTATGATGACGAGGTTGAACCGGCAGCTTAAAGAATGGAGAAGAAAATGAACATTTTAGTGACAGGTGGAGCAGGTTATATTGGCAGCCATACTGCAAATAGACTAAAAGAAAAAGGGTACACTCCAATTATATATGACAATTTGTCTACAGGACACCGGTGGGCGGCAAAAAATTGTGAATTGGTAATAGGCGATGTAAGAGATAAAGAGGCTCTTTTAGATGTTTTTTCAAAACATGACATAAAAGGTGTTATTCATTTTGCTGCAAGCTCACTAGTAGGTGAATCTGTGTCTAATCCAAGTAAGTATTACGATAACAATGTAATAGGCTCTAAATGCTTATTAGATAGTATGATATATAAAGGCATAGACAATATTGTATTTTCTTCAACATGTGCTACCTATGGCATTCCTGAGGCGGTGCCTATTTCAGAAGAGGAAAAACAGAAACCCATAAATACTTATGGCTGGACTAAGCTAATGATAGAGCGGATTCTTGAGGATTATGGCAGGGCATATGGATTAAGCTCTATTGCCTTAAGATATTTTAATGCAGCAGGTGCCGGTGTAAAAATTGGTCTTGGAGAGGCTCATACTCCGGAAACACATGTTATTCCACTTTTATTACAAACTGTTATGGGTCAGAGAGAGGAATTTTCTTTGTTTGGTGATAATTATGATACTTTTGATGGAAGTTGCATAAGAGACTATATACACGTAGAAGATTTGGCAGAAGCACACGTTTTAGCTATGGATAGGCTTTTGGCAAGAAACGTAGAAAACAATAGTGTTAGAAATAGTGATACAAAGAGAGGAAGCTTCCAATACTTTAATCTAGGAACAGGTAAAGGTGTCTCTGTTCTGGAATTAATTAGAGAAGTTGAGGCTGTCACAAATGAAAAGGTAAATTTTACTGTTTGTCCTAAAAGAGAAGGGGATCCTCCTATTTTAATTGCGGACAACAGTAAGGCAGTTAAAGAGTTAGGTTGGAAACCTATCAAGTCCGGTATTGAAAATATTGTATCAACTGCGTATGAGTGGGCAAAGGCTTATATGGAAAAAAGCGTTTAAATATTAATAATAAAAAGAAACCCAAGGTTGTTTATAAACAGCCTTGGGTTTTTAGCTAATCAACTAATTTTTAAAAATCAACTTTAGTTCCGTAGAAACAACATTTAAGTAGTTTTTCCATTTCTTCTTGAGTAGGTTTACGTGGATTTGAACCAGTACAAGCATCTTCTATGGCATTTGCAGCAACAGCAGAAAGCTTATCAAGAAATTCTTGTTCACTGATGACACTACCTTCGTATTCTTTGATTGATAAAGGTATGTCAAGTTGTTTATTCATTGATTCAAGCATTTCAATTAAGGACTCTGTTAATTCCTCTGAGGTATCTCCTTGAAGGCCTAGGAATCTAGCTATTTCCGCATAACGTTCCTTTGCACTGTCTACTTTAGCATTATATTGTATTACCTTTGGAAGATACATAGCATTGGCACAGCCATGTATTATATGATCTGTAGAAAATGCAGCACCTGTTTTATGTGCCATAGAATGTACAATACCTAATAGCGCATTAGAAAATGCCATGCCAGCAAGGCATTGTGCATTGTGCATTTTAGCTCTAGCTTCATTATCCCCATCATAAGAAGACGGAAGATACTGTTTTACCATTTTAATTGCCTGTAATGCAAGAGGATCGGTAAAATCACTGGCAAATGTAGATACATAGGCTTCAATGGCATGAGTCATAGCATCCATTCCCGTATGGGCAGTTAATTTTTTAGGCATTGTTTCCGCAAGAGCTGGGTCAACAATTGCCACATCAGGAGTGATATTAAAGTCTGCCAATGGATACTTAATACCCTTGTTATAGTCGGTAATAACACTAAATGCAGTTACTTCAGTTGCAGTCCCTGAGGTTGATGGAATAGCGCAAAATTTTGCCTTAGTCCTAAGCTCAGGAAAATTAAAAGGAATACAAAGGGAGTCAAATGTAACTTCCGGATATTCGTAGAATGCCCACATAGCTTTAGCTGCATCTATAGGAGAACCTCCACCCATAGAAACAATCCAATCCGGTTGGAATTTCCTCATTTTTTCTGCACCATTCATTACAGTTTCTACGCTTGGATCAGGTTCCACGTTTTCAAAAAGCTCAACCTCCATACCGGCAGCCTTTAAATAGTCTACAGCTTTGTCCAAAAAACCAAATCGCTTCATTGAACCACCTCCAACAACTAAAAAGGCTCTATCACCTTTTAAGGTCTTTAGTTGCTCCAATGAACCTTCTCCATAATAAACGTCTCTAGGTATAGTAAATCTTCCCATTACCTGTCCTCCTTTTTAAAATAAAATTAATTTACCTTATGCACTTTGTTATAAAGGATAGATTAAACAGGCTGTTTGTTAGTGCATATATGTCTTTTTTGATACAAATTAGTTTACCACTTTTTGACTTTTATATGCTATTTGTTTATTGACAAAATTCGACAATAAACAACAAAACTAGACAAGATTCAAGCTACTTAATATTTACTGCTTTAATCAGTATAGACATGGTTCCATCTTCATTCATTATAAATTCAATATTCTTTTTGTTTTCCAGATAATCAACAGGAAGGCTAATTTCTATTCCCGTATCTGTGGTGATTTTTTGTTTCCTTGAGACGGTTTTCTCTATTTCTGTGGGAACCTCAAATGAATTTACTGAGATTCCTTTCTGCGATACTTCTTCCTTATATCTTTGCTGGGCTGTATAATTTCCGTCAAATACAGCATTAGTTATTCTATCTATTTCAACAATACTTCCTTCATCTACACAGCTCTTTAATTCTGTTTTTAATTGAGAAACTTTTAAAGGATTATCACCATAATACTCTTTAATAACTTTTTCTGCAACTTTTTGCACTATTTTCACTTTAGATTTAGGTGATAGATCAGTTGAAACATTAAGTATGCGATTGGAAAAGTAAAATTCCTTTGCACCGTTTATTTCATATTTCTTTTCTTTGATTAGTACACTGAAATCATCAAGACGAATAAAAACAATTTCATCAAGCTTCTGGTTTTCGTTGGCAATAGTAGCATTTTGCTTTATAATTCCTGTTTCTTTTTCTTCTCCAACCATTGCAAAGCTATGAATGTATGATTGCTTATAGTTAAACTTAAGAATACCTAAGTAAATAATATCTTCATATTTAAAGTGACATATGAGTATGTCGGCAGCAGGAATCGCTGGGTTAGTTATTGCCAAATCAAAGACACCTTGAGCAATTTTTTGTGATAGCAAAATAAAGTTAGGAATGTCAAGACTGCATAAAGCTGACTTTAATTCTTCAGCTTTAAATAGAGTAGCTGCATTACTGTCGAAAAGATCATTTGCAACTGATTCAGATTCAACTACCTCAACATTATCGCAATCGTTTTTAAACCATGCCTGCTTAAGGTCGGCATCCTCCATTGCTCTTAAAATGTGTGACTTTAAAAACTCGTCTGCTTGGGAACTAAAACTCATTAGTTTGTCAGCAAGTACAGGGGCTTCTATGCTTGTATCTAAAATATGTAATATTGCTTTATCTATAATAAAATCGTTCATTTTACCTCCGTTTTTTATATAAACCTAAATCAATAAAAGAAAAGCCTTGGCAGTATATTTTACTGGTGTAAATACTATGGCCAAGGTTTTCTTATAAAGATTATTAATAACTATTTTCTTAAAGAAAGTTTTGAAGCTTGCATACCGCTTGGGAAGGATATAGTAATTTTTTCCGTACTGGCTTTAGTAGCTTTTATATTATTTTTTTCATCAGCAGCAGTAGCACCTTTAAGGGTTAGATTAATATAAGCACCGTTATCATCATATTGAACTGTTAGCGGAGTGCCATCCATAAGGGCTGTTATATCTTTAGATAAAACTGTACCATTTAGCCCCTTTAAATCTGATAATTTTAGTACATAATTTCCGCCTCTGACACAATAGGTTTCTAGCTCAATTGATGAACCTGCTGAAGCTGATAAAGTTCCATCAAACCTTGTTTTATTATCCTGCTTGGTTTGTCCCCAAGTTGCAGTGCCAGATAGTACTTTAATATTATCGGGAATACCGTCTGTATTGGCATCAACAGAAAACTCTGAAGTATATATAGTTTTTATAAACAAATCAAGTATTTCTATCATTCTTGAATTATCAAGAACTTCGAGCCCCAATATTTTACTTAAGAAAGTAATATTGCTGTTGTCTAACATGGCATCATCAAGATAACTTGAGTTTCTATCCTGTAGCTTTTGATATAAGCCTAAAATACCATCTATAAAATATTCTTTTTTATCCAACATATGGTTTATGATAGGAAGTGGGTTATCTCTTTCTGGAGTAATGGCTGTATTAAATATTTCAAAGAGCCTATTCCAAACATAAGGAGAAGATTTTCCATTTTCTGCAGCCAGTGACGCTGTTTCAAAAAGCTTATCATCCTGACCTGTATTAAAATAATAAGGCAACAAGTAGTCTAAAATCACATTAGGATTATTTGTTAATTCAGCAGCATATTTATTGGCTTGAACTATATTTTCTGTTAGGCCATATGTGCTGGTTGTAACTATATACGTTGTTTTGTAGTCATCTCCCTCAAATTTATCCAACTTGGTTAGTTGAGCCATTTGATCCATTGTACAATTCCCTGATGCGGCTCTATAGTGTGCATATAGGTTTGTAGATAGCAGGACAGTCATAACTAAAGTTACAGCTAAGATACCTAATCTTGAAGCAACATCACCGGTTAGGATATTTTTGTGTGTGTTCGACTTTGTATGGTTATAGTTAGTATCTGCTGTAGCGTCGGGAGCTGTTATAGATACCAACTGAAAGTTTCTTGAGGAAACTAAGATTAAGAGTGCTAAAATTGCAAACGCTATCACAAGGAATGGCCCAGCTGACCAAATAAGGTCTGTAACAGCTTGACCGAACATCTGTACAAGAGATGCTGCAAACATGGGTAGCATAAAGGCTCCGGCATTTTCGTAATTAGATAATTTACTTCTCTTTAAAATATTTAAAACAACCCAAACACTCAAGAACAATATGGATATAAATATAACCAATCCAATAATACCTAGATCACAAAGCACTTGAATATAATGATTGTGTACATACCTTGTTTCATAGAAAAAGTTTTGTACTGATGAGACACCATTTTCATATCCGCTTAGGCCATGACCAAGAATTGGACTTTGTTTAAATAGTTTGATGCCGTCCTCAAAGAATGCCATACGCTGTATGGTGTTTTGGTTTGCGCCAAGGTCCTGAATACGATTTGCAACTATGCCGGGAAGAAGCTTATAGCCTAGTTTGATTTCTTTTACTTCAGTATTTGTTGTAGCATCTACACAGGAGGCACTATTTATTATATTTCCATTGCCTGCCCCTGTAAAATAGATTTTTATAATCTCAGAATCTGTAGGTACAGTAAAGGAAGCAGAGGATAGAGCTCCATTATATATTTCTGTTGAGGTGTGAACCTTTAAGTCTGTCTTGTTCTGTGTAGTAATCCTAACTAAAGGTTCAAAATTTGCTGAGTCATTATTTTCTATATCAGATGAAAGCTTATAATCTCCGGAATCCAGATATAAGGCTCTCATAATAGTTTCATTTTGAGAAAGAGTTAAAGCTCCAGTAATGTTAAGTGCACTAAAAATATAACAAATAACTAGGAGTAAAATAACGATACCACTGAAGATACTTGCTTTTTTGTTCATGGCTAACTTTGCAATTAGAGCACTGCTAACCAGTGTATCTATCGCATAAAGTACAGTTACATTTAAAATAATAGCCACTAGAGGTAAAATCGGGTTTGTACCCATGGTTATAAGAGAAACTCCCGTAAAAATAAGGGTTATAAGTGCAGTTTCAACCATTAAAATAAATAGAGTTAACCTGTCTGTGTCCTTGCTAAAAACAATCATTATTATGCATGCTATAAAGAATATGAATAATGAACCTAAACTGAACAGCAAAATATATGACAATGAGTTTATTGCTAAAAGTGCAATACTAACAAACCTTAAAGTCTTATTGCTACTATTCATAACCAGGGATAATGATAAAATAACTCCAAGAGCCATAAAGCCGGCAAAGGTATTGGCATTACCAAAAATACCGGTCATACGAATACCGTTTTCAAAAACTCCAAAGGATTGCATACTATCTGTAAACAAAGACATAAAGCCCTTAAAAGCAAATGCAATGGGGCCGTTAGATGCAGCATCTATGGAAATAACTCCAAAAAAGGCGGTAGCAAAAGAGATAATGCCGCAGGTGGTCAAAATGCCTTTTTTCGTCGGAGTAGTAAAATACAAAACAATAATAAATACTGTAAAGGCTCCAATAAGTTTAGTAAATTCGAATAATGCAGTTTTAGGCACATCTGAATAAAATATGGAGATACCATTCCACACTACATAAGTTGTTACAGCTATAAACAATGGTGTAGTGTATTCTTTAAAAATTCTTTTTGCCCTAGGTAAAAATAGCATAGTAACGGTTCCCAAAAGGCAAGCAAGAGAGACCCACTTTTGAACCATAGCATCAAAGGCACCCATAGCACCAGTTATTATTATAAAAAATAAAGTCATCATAATTGGTATAGCTACCGTTTTTTTAGTCATTTTTTTATCCTCCGTCTAATTAACCTATATCTTTTCTCCATTTACCACGCCTTTGAATAGCGTTAGAAATAATATCTTTATATCAAATATTAAGCTCCAATTTTCTATATAATAAATATCGTGCTCAATTCTTTTTCTTATGGATGTATCACCCCTATATCCATTTACCTGTGCCCAGCCGGTTATGCCCGGTCGTACTTGGTGTTTCACCATATAAAGAGGAATATTTTCCTTAAACTGATCCACAAAGTAGGGAAGTTCAGGCCTTGGACCTACTAAGCTCATATCTCCTTTTAACACATTGAAAAATTGAGGGAGCTCATCAATTGAAAACTTTCTTATAAAAGCGCCAAAGGGGGTTTTTCTTGAATCTATGTTAGTGGACCAAGCTGTGGCTTGGTCATCATTAATTTTCATAGAGCGAAACTTGTACATAATAAAGGGCTCTTTATTAAGTCCTACTCTTTCCTGCTTAAATATAATAGGCCCGGGAGATGAAAGCCTCGTTCCTATTACTGCCACAAGCATTACGGGACACGAGGCAATAATCAGTATCAAAGAGCCTAATATATCAATAGTACGTTTACACATGGCATTTAACAAGTTGTCCAAGGGAATTCTACGAATGTTAATTAGTGGGATCCCATCTATTTCATCCATATATGGCTTTGAAGGCATATACTTGAGATAAAAAGGTATAACAGAAAGCTTCGTGCCAAGCTTTTCACAGGCTTCAATGGCTTTAGGCAGGAGATAAAACTCTTCTGCTTCTAAGGCAACTATCACCTCATCGGGATTAAAAAGCTCTAAAGTTGCATATAAGTTTTCATAATTTCCTAAATAACGAAGATGTTTTAAAGCTTTAGCATTATTAGAGATATAACCAAGAACTGAAAAGCCCAAGGCTTTATTTTTGGCTAAAACATTTAAATATTCCTTTGCTAGACTATTATCCCCTATGAGTACTATATGTTTTATATTATACCCTTTTTGCCGAGATTTCTTCAATATATAGCGAAGGGCAAATCTTTTAAATGTTGTGATAAAAGTGTTAAATATAAAAAATAGTACTAGCAACCATCTGGATAGATCAATCTGCCTAAAAATAAATAGACAGGTTAGGAGAATGATAAAGCCTAGGAGGTTTGATTTAATAATAAGTGCAAGCTCAATGGAAAAATTTTTACCTCTAAATGAATCGTATAAACCAAAGCCTATATATATCAGAAGATATATGGGTATCACTACAAGACCTAAACTTATATAAGTACCAATAGTAATATGTCCCTTTTCCCCTTCAAAGATAAGGAATCTAAAAACGTAGGCAAGACCCATTGCTAATAAAATTACAAAACCATCAGTAAATAGATTTAATTCATTTAATATTTTTTGATTTTCCTTAATCATAGTTAATTTACCTATATCCATAAAAATTAGATGTTGTTCATATGATATAATAACCACAGAAACTGTGGTTATTATATCATAAATGGGGGATTTATGAACAAATAAATAACATAAAAAGATTCAAATATATTTAAAAAGACATAAAAACAAAATAATATATTGTGTTTTTCGACCATAAAATGGTATACTTAGACAATAATATTATGTAAATATTACTAGAAATTAACGTTCATTGGGGAGAACAGAGCATGAAGAGAAATAAGAGGATTATAGGGATTGTAGTTATGCTGTCTTTGATTATGGGAACTTCAAACATAGCTTATGCAGCAGGGAATCTAGAGGCTAACATCAATGAAAAGTCAAGAGCAACCAAGGTCTTTGCATATATAAGGCCTGATTTTACTGTGCAATTAAATGACAGTGTCCAGATTTTCAAGAATGCGAAAGGTGTAAGGGTATTCCCTTTGGTATATGGCGGAAATACATATTTACCACTTCGATCAATTTCTGCAATTATGAAAGAGGATATAGAATGGGATAGCTATAGTAAAACTGTTTATATTGGAAAGACTTTAAGCAATCCAAATAAATCTAAAGCAAGGAAAGATACTAGCATTATAGAATCTGTAGAAAGCGTTAGCCAATATAACTATGTTAAACCGAAGGATAAGGTAGATGTAGTAAGTATTGATTTAAGGCCGGATGTTACTATTATGTACGATTTTCAGATACAAAATTTTATGGATGCAAAAGGAACTAAAATGCACCCTATTATGTATAAAGGCAGTACCTACTTACCGATAAGTGCTATTGCGGCTTTAATGAAAGAAAAAATTGAATGGGATAAGGAAACTAAAACCATTAAAATAGGAAATGAAGAGAAGAATGGACAAGAGGAAGTAACTCAGGTAACGCCAATTACTAAAAGACTTTCAAAAGAGTTTCAAAATGCTGTGGAAACTTATGACCAAGCTACAGAAAAGGTGACAGGTATATATAAGTGTACGGATTCTGCTATTCTTTCTATGATGGCGGCCTCAGTAACAGAGGATGTAAGAGCTTTAGAGAAACAGGGCATTTCACTAAGGAGTATAAAAGTTTCAAGGATGACTGATGAAGAAAGGGCTGCATATACAGCACTATGTGACTTTGTTGACATCTCACAGTACTATTTGCTGGTTTTGGAAAACATTGCATATTTAGCGGCTTCCGGGGAAGACTATTCAATGTTGTCAGAGACCTTCTTAAACTTTGCAATGTCTTCACAGCAAATGATGAACACTGCCAGAAATAAGATAAAGGTGCTGACACAGTTATAAAGCTATGTTTTTATATACAGGTAATGATATAATATAAGAAAGGGGTGGGTTATAAACCCACCCTATTTTTTCGAAGATAAGAAAAAGTATAAATGATAAATATGGATGTTTTAGGAGATAGAGTACGATGGTTAAACTATCAAGAATTGCAATATTGTTATTTGTTGATATATGTATTATCAATATATCATATATTGCAGCATTTTTATTAAGATTTGATTTTGAGGTAAACAATGCAAGCTTTGATGCTTGGTTTGGTGTATTTGCAAACAACCTTTTTTCAATAACAGCAGTATGTTTGATAGCCTATGCTTTAGTAGGGATTTATACCAGTATGTGGAGATATGCTGGCATAGAGGAGTTATTAAAAATAGTTATAGCTTCTGGGGTTGCGCAGCTATTTGTTATGTTTTTTCTAACATTTTCAGTTCAGTCTATGCCTAGAAGTATATATGCCATTTCTTTTTTGTTTATGGTATTTTTACTTTCAGTTTGTAGACTTTCCTATAGATTTATAAGAAGCTTTCGAAACCCGGGCAGCTTTAATAGTTTTGTCTTTAGGATAGGTAGAAAAGATATTATAGGTGGAAATGTAACTAAGGTTATGGTTGTTGGAGCCGGTGAAGCGGGAGCCTCAATGATAAATGAAATAAAAAACCACCATGAATACGGAAAGAAAGTGGTTGTGGCCATAGATGACGATACCAATAAACAAAAACGCAGGATTTGCGGTGTTAAGGTTTATGGAGGGAGAACTGAGATAAAACATGCAGTGAGAAAATATGGTGTTGATGAAATAATAATAGCCATACCTTCTGCAACCAAAAAGTCTATACAAGCCATTGTGGATGAATGCAAGAGGACTAGATGCAAGATTAAGATTTTACCTAGTCTAATTGATTTAATAAATGATAAAGTAAGTGTAAGTAAGCTTAGAGATGTGGATATTGAAGACTTTTTAGGCAGGGAACCGGTACACGTAAACCTGAGAGAGATAACAGGATATATTGAAGGTAAGATTGTAATGGTCACCGGCGGCGGCGGCTCTATTGGCTCAGAGTTATGCAGACAGATTGCAAAGTTTAGACCAAGAAGGCTTATTGCAGTGGATATTTATGAAAACTCAGTTTTTGAACTGGCAAATGAGCTTAAGGAAACTTACAATGCCTTGGAGTTTGAAGTAGTCATAGCCTCTGTTAGAGATAAAAGGAGAATGACAGAGGTCTTTGAAAAATACAAGCCACATGTTATATTTCATGCTGCGGCACATAAACATGTACCCCTAATGGAGAATAATCCTAAGGAAGCCATCATAAATAATATACTGGGAACCAAAAATATGATTGATTTGGCAGAAGCTTTCGCCACTGAAAAATTTGTTATGATTTCCACAGACAAAGCGGTGAACCCTACAAATGTAATGGGAGCGACAAAGCGAATAGGTGAGATGATTTTACAGTATAAGAGTAAATCAGCAAGGACAACTTTTGCTGCTGTAAGGTTTGGAAACGTGCTTGGGAGCAATGGTTCGGTTATACCCATCTTTAGAAAACAAATTGAAAAAGGTGGTCCTGTAACAGTTACCCATCAGGATATAACCAGATATTTCATGACCATACCGGAGGCGGTGGAGCTGGTAATACAAACGGGCGCCATGGCTCAAGGCGGAGAAATCTTTATATTGGATATGGGAGAGCCGGTTAAAATTTTAGACTTGGCAGAGAACGTAATAAGGCTGTCTGGTTATGTACCTTACGTTGATATAGAAATTGCTATAACAGGGCTTAGACCCGGTGAGAAACTGTATGAAGAACTGCTTCTTGACGAAGAAGGTATAGAAAAGACAGCGCATGATAAGATCTATGTGGGACATCCGCTTCCAGCCAGCCCCATGCTTAAGGAGATGCTAGAGTGCGTAGAGCCTGAGATAAATGTAGAAGATGAAATCAAGAAGGTTATGGATATGACGGATGCTGAGGTTAAAAAATGGCTACAAAATATTGTGCCAAACTATAGACCACAGAAATAGAACAAATATGTAAAATTAAAATCCTTTAGCTTTAGACAGAGAATAGGGGGGGGAATTAGTGGAGTTAAAATTCGATATTAAAAGAAGTAAATTAAAATATGAAGATATAAAAAGATACGCTGAAGGCGTGGAAAATGCTATGGAGAGGCTTTGGTCTGGTAAGGAAGAATTTACCGGATGGGTAAAGCTTCCTATGAACTTTGATAATGAAAAGTTGGAGAAACTTTTAAATATTGCGGCATTGATACAGGGGCAGTGTGAAGAATTAATTGTAATTGGCATCGGAGGCTCATACTTAGGTTCCCGTGCTGTAATTCATGCTCTTTCCGACACCAACGAGGGCTATGGTTCAAATATTGTTAAAGATAGTTATCCAAGAATTAGATTTGCAGGAAATAATATCAGTGCAACTTATTTAGGTTCTCTGGTTGAAGATATAAGGAATAAAGAAGTATGCTTATGTGTTATTTCAAAATCCGGAACCACTTTAGAGCCTGCGGTTGCCTTTGCAGTATTAAAGGATGCTTTAATCAATAAATATGGAAAAGAAACAGCCAATAAAAGAATATATGCAATAACAGATGGAACCAAAGGGGCGTTAAGAGAAGAGGTAAATAGAGAAGGCTATACTTCCTTTGAAATACCGGAGGATGTCGGGGGCAGGTTTTCTGTCCTTACCCCTGTAGGGCTACTGCCTATTGCAGTTGCAGGAATAGACATAAAAGAGTTACTGGCAGGTGCCGAGGCAATGGCTACTGATACTGCATGGGACTTTGATGCGACTGATTATGCCGTGGCCAGATATGAGCTTTTTAGACTGGGAAAAACCATAGAAATTTTTGAGTACTATGAGCCTCAATTAGAATATTTTGCAGAGTGGCTCAAACAATTATTTGGTGAGAGTGAAGGGAAAAATGGAAAGGGGCTTTTCCCTGCTGATTTACAGTTTAGCTCTGACCTGCACAGTATGGGGCAGTATTTGCAGGAGGGAAATCAGATTTTCTTTGAAACCATATTAAATGTTGTAAATCCTTGTAGAGATATAATAGTGCCAAATCATGTGAATGGAGAATTTGCCGGACACAGTATGAATGAAATAAATAAAATTGCAATGGAAGGTGTTATAGCGGCTCATGAAAAAATAGGGGTTCCTATGATAAAAATAGATATCCCATACATGGACGCTTTTAACATGGGGCAGCTGATTTATTTCTTTGAGACTTCTTGTGCAATTTCTGCATATCTCATGGAGGTAAATCCATTTAATCAACCGGGAGTTGAGTGTTATAAGGAAGAAATGACCAAAAAACTAGAAAACATAGCAAAATAATCGTTAAATAAATAACAAAAGAAAAAAAGACAAAATAATGACAAACCTTGAAAGTTAAACAGTTATATAGCTTGTATACAAAGTGCAAAGAGCAAATGCGTTAAAAAAAAAACAACAAAAACCTCCCCCTTATGATATAATGTGATTACGGCATAAGTAATGCCTATGAAGGATTTACATAAACTAAGGAGGACAATAGTGATGAAGAAAATTGGTGTATTAGGAACAGGTACTATGGGTGCCGGCATTATTCAAGTTCTTGCTCAAAATGGTTATGAAGTTGTACTTAGAGCTAGAAGAGAATCTTCAGTTGAAAAAGGTATTGCAACCGTTAATAAGAACTTAGATAAGCTTGTTACTAAAGAAAAGATTACTGCTGCTGATAAAGAAGAAATCATGGGCAGAATTCATGGTTCGACTGATATTGCAATTGTTAAAGATGCGGATCTTATCATTGAAGCGGCTACAGAAGATATGGAAGCAAAGAAGGCTTTATTTAAGGAACTTGATGAACTTTGTAAGCCTGAAACTATTATTGCTACAAATACTTCTGCTCTTTCAATTACAGAAATTGCAGCAGCGACTAACAGACCAGACAGAATTATTGGTATGCACTTCTTCAATCCGGTTCCGGCTATGAAACTGGTTGAAATTGTAAAAGGTCTTACTACTTCAGATGAAACAAGAACAACAATTCTTGCACTTACAGAAGCATTAAAGAAGACTCCTGTAGATGTTGCAGAAGCTCCGGGTTTTGTTGTAAACAGAATTTTAATTCCAATGATTAACGAAGCTGTTGGCATACTTGCTGATGGTGTAGCAAATGCAGAAGGCATTGACGAAGCTATGAAGCTTGGTGCTAATCATCCGATGGGACCTCTAGCATTAGGAGATTTAATCGGTCTTGATGTGTGCCTTGCAATTATGGAAACTCTTTATAGAGAATTTGGTGATACTAAATATAGACCTCACCCACTTCTAAGAAAGATGGTAAGAGCAAATAAGCTTGGAAGAAAAACAGGCATTGGCTTCTTCGATTACAGCAAATAAACTTAGTTTAATATAAAGCGATACATAAAAGGTTATCTGGTTTTTCAGATAACCTTTTTTAGTGACATTTGATATATTATAATTTCCTTATTTACCATGATATAGGGGACTTTTTTTGTATTCATTTTATTGCAAAAAATATTGATTTGGGTTATATTAAAGAGATAAGTTATAATGGGGGATTAGACAAATGAGCAATAAAAAACAATTTGCAAAAGTTTTTTTAACATTCTTCATAATATTTACCGTTGCCCTCATGCCTGTAAGATTTGCCTTTAAAAAGGTTGGCGATGTTCGCATATTTTCCGGTAATGAGTCTATTATGAAGGATATGGGGTATATTATAGATGAGAGTGGACCATATTATGAACTTTTCTCTAAGAGTAAAAGGGTTAATATATTAGTACTTGGTGACAACGATGGGTTAACAGATACTATAATGCTTGCAAGCTATGATATGAAGAATCAGAGCATTGATGTTATTTCAGTTCCGAGAGATACTTATTTTCCAAGGCCTAAATATAAGGGTGCGGCAACACAAAAAATAAATGCTGTATATGGAAGTGAAGGGGCGGTTGGGACTGCAAAAGCGGTAAGCGAAACCTTGATGGGGATACCAATAAACTATTATGCCGTGATAGAATTTAGTGATGTTGAGAAGATCGTTGATAAAATAGGTGGAGTCCCAATGGACATTCCGTTTACTATGAAATATGATGATCCATATGACAAGCCACCGCTACACATTTATATTGAGAAGGGACCTCAAACGCTTGATGGCAAGAAAGCGGTTCAATTTTTGAGATATAGAAAAGGATATGCAGAGGGTGATATAGGAAGGGTTAAAGCACAGCAGGATTTTATAAAATCTGCCGTGAAGCAAGCCATAAGTCCCAATCTCCCAAGTGTGGTTAAACTAGGATTAGAGGAGATTGATTCAGATATAACTTTGGGAATGGCAACAAAGATTGCAACTAAAGCAATAGGATTAGATCCTGAAAATATGAAAACGTATCTACTTCCTGGTGCGCCGAAGACAGTAAACGGGGCATCTTATTGGTTTGCGGATACTACTGAAATTGAAAAGATAATTGAAGAAATATACGATCAAAATAGGGATAAAGAGATAGAAGAGGATACGGAGTAAATGAGCAGAGCTGAGAAGAAGCAAAGAGCCAGAGAAAGAGAAGAACGAGCAAGGCAAAGAGAATCCGAAAGGATAAAATATGATTACAAAGAAACTGAGATGGCCGAATATAGTTCTTACAAGAAGAAACAAAAACCTGCCGCAAGCAATGGTAAAATTTTTGTTAGAACCTTCATTATAGCATTTGCACTGCTTACTGTTACAAGTTTAGGTGTTACTTCTGCTATAGACAAAATAGCCAGTCATAATCCGTTTAATCCGGGAGATGAATATAAACCAATTTTGGAGGAAGAGCTTGAATTAGCTTCCCTTATTGATGAAAATAGCCCTTTATTTCAGACCTTTAAGGACTCTAAAAGGGCAAATGTACTTCTTATGGGTGTCAACGGAGGGCTAACAGATACTATAATGCTTGTTAGTTTTGATATGAATAGCAAGAAGGTTGATGTTATCTCAATACCAAGAGACACATATTTTGAAAGAAAAGGCTATAATGGCTTGGCAGAAAAGAAGTTAAATGCCGCATATAAAGGAAATCCCGTAAATACTGCAAAGGCTGTAAGTGAACTGCTTTGTGGTATGCCTATAAATTATTATGCCGTAATTGAGTATGATGGAGTGAAAAATATTGTGGACTCCATGGGTGGAGTTCCTATGCATATTGAAAAAGCTATGAAATATAGGGATCCATATGATACACCACCATTAGTAATAGATATTCCGGCAGGGGATGTTGTCCTTGATGGGGAACACGCTGTACAATTTTTAAGATATAGAAAAGGATATGCAGAAGGAGATTTAGGTAGAGTAAAGGCACAGCAAGAGTTTGTGAAAAGTGCATTTAAACAATGCATCGGTCTTAATCTTCCAACTGTTACAAAAACAGTATTTCAAAATGTTGATTCGGATATTACCATTGGTGTAGCTTTAGGGCTTGCAACAAAGGCTCTTGGAATATCAGGTGAGGATATTACTACATATACTTTACCAAATAATCCTGACCCGGATCCGCCATATTATGTTTATCCGGATAAAGCTAAAACAGAAGCAATGATAAAAGAGATATACTCAGTAAAAGAAACGGAAACTACAGAAGGAGCAGTAACCACAAACTAAATTGTCAAAAGTTGAGCTTGTAGGGTGAAGACTGTCGAAATAATTTAGAAATTTGTTATATGCCCCCGTCCTCGGGGGTTATATAATGTTTTTGAAGGGGAATTTTTATGGAACAAAATGTATTAAAGAGTAAAAAACTCTCAGAGCTAAGGGAAATAGCCCGAGCGTTTTCCATAGATGGATATGAGAAAATGAAGAAAACCGAGCTTCTGGAAATATTAGGTGCTGGAGAAAACAATACGCAAGGAGAAAAAACTCCGATTTTAATTGATTCAGATATTCTAAAGGAAGCTGAAACTCTGGCAGCTCAAAAAGAGATGGCTGAGAGTAAAAAAACCGATACAGCAGAGCAAGAAGATAAATGTGAAGTTGCTGAAAACACTGTAGAATCAACAAAACCTCATAAAGAGGATAGACCAGAGGTTGAAGGTATACTGGAACTGGCAGAAGGTGGATTTGGGTTTTTAAGGTTTTCTAATTTTCTTACAAGTGAAAAAGATGTGTATGTATCACCGTCACAAATTAGACGATTTAATTTAAAAACCGGAGATAAAATAAAAGGCATTTCAAGAAAGCCCAATGATGGCGAGCGTTTTGGAGCGCTTCTTTATGTTCTTACTGTCAATGGTGACGAACCAGGAGTGGCAATTAAAAGACCGGACTTTGATGATTTGACTCCGATTTTTCCAAAGGAACGACTTTCCTTAGAAACCGGTGCCAGAAATGATACTGCTATGAGGCTGATTGACCTAGTTGCACCCATAGGAAAAGGACAAAGAGGAATCATTGTTGCACCTCCCAAGGCAGGTAAAACCATTTTGCTTAAAAAAATTGCTAACACAATAGAAGCAAAATATCCGGAAGTGGAGATGATTGTTCTTTTAGTTGATGAAAGACCGGAAGAAGTAACAGACATGAAAAGGTCTTTGGCAAGTGGGGAGGTAATATACTCAACCTTTGACGAAATGCCACAACATCATGTTAAAGTTGCAGAAATGGTTTTGGCAAGAGCGCAAAGACTGGCAGAACATGGAAAGGACGTTGTAATATTGTTAGATAGTATTACAAGACTTGCAAGGGCTTATAACCTTGTAGTTCCTGCGTCAGGTCGTACTTTATCAGGAGGTCTTGACCCCGGGGCTCTACATAAGCCAAAGAAGTTCTTTGGGGCAGCAAGAAAATTGGAAGAGGGCGGCAGTATAACCATACTGGCTACTGCGTTAGTAGAAACCGGAAGTAGAATGGATGATGTTATTTTCGAAGAGTTTAAGGGTACGGGAAATATGGAATTACACTTGGACAGAAAGCTTTCAGAAAAGAGAATTTTCCCTGCCATCAATTTAAATAAATCAGGAACAAGACGTGAAGACTTACTAATGAGTAAAGAAGAAATAGAAGCTGTTTGGCTTATGAGAAGAGCCATGGCAAATATGGGAACACAAGAGGTAACTGAAACAATCATAGATAACCTTGCTCACACAAAAAACAATTCTGATTTTATTCAAGTAATTAAGAAGAGCAAGCTGTCAGAGCAAAAATAGGAGAAAAGATGGATTTAAATAAAATATTTCTAAAAGAAGCCTGCCCTACAAGTGTAGGGGGTCAGGCCGTTATGGAAGGAATAATGATGCGTGGTGAGGATAGAACTGCCATAGCCATGCGTATGCCTGACGGAACTATTCATTTAAAAACTGAAAAATTAAAACCACGTTCAAAATGGGCGAAAATTCCTATTCTTAGGGGCGTTTTATCTTTTGGGGCAGCATTAGTATCAGGAACAAAAACATTAATGTATTCCGCAGAAGTGTTGGAAAATTATGAGAATGAACATGCAGAAGAACTGGCAAAGATGAGAGAAGAACAGAAGAATAGCGGTAATGACACCTTAAATATAAAAGGTCCGGAATACTATGAGAAGGATAAATTTACCTTATGGGTAGAAAAACACTTTGGAGAAAAGGCAGCATGGAATATTATGATATATGCTTCCGTAGTACTTGCCTTGGTATTTACCGTGGGTATTTTTATTGTTGTCCCTACCATTGCAGTAAATTGGTGCAGTCGATTTACTGGCAATGAAATTCTTTTGAATCTCATAGAAGGAATTCTTCGAATTATATTCTTTATTGTTTATGTTCTCTTAATTTCTAAAATGGAAGATATAAGGAGAGTTTTTCAATTTCACGGAGCAGAGCATAAGTGCATACACTGCTTTGAAAACGGGTTGGAATTAACTCCTAAAAATTGTCAAAAATTCTACACACTCCATCCAAGATGTGGAACCAGCTTTCTTATGTTTATTATGGTTATAAGTTTAATCTTATTTTCACTATGTGGATGGCCTAGCCTGTTTTGGAGAGTGACTTCAAGAATTCTACTAATCCCAATAGTAGCAGGATTATCTTATGAGTTGCTTAAGTGGGCAGGAAGAAGTGATAATTTTTTGGTTAGGATACTGAGTTTACCGGGTATATATTTACAGAAACTTACGACAAAAGAACCAGATGATAAACAACTGGAAGTTGCTATAATAGCAATGAAAGCGGTACTTGTACCAAAAGAAATGGAAGAAGTATGTGTGTATTTGCCAAACTATGAGGCATATACGACTGAATATTTTACAGGCAAACAGACCTAGGAGGAAATTATAAAAATGGCGATGATTGTAAAAGAGATGTTAGAAATGGGTCAAAGGACATTGGAGGTTTCGGGTGTATGTGATGCAAAAATTGATGCGGAACGATTGCTTTGCCATATGCTCAAGATTGAAAGAGGCGAGCTTTTTATGATTTGGTCCAAAATAATGGAGGATCAACAGTGCAATAGTTACTTTGAGCTGATTGATATGAGGGCTACTAGATTGCCATTACAACATATAACCGGAACGCAACAATTTATGGGATATGACTTTAAAGTAAACAAAAATGTTTTGATACCAAGATTGGATACGGAGCTTTTAACAGAAGCAGTTATGGAATATGCAGATTTATTTAAAGGGAAGATTTCTGTACTGGACCTATGTTGTGGAAGCGGAGCAATAGGTATAAGCTTAGAAAAATTATGCAAGAATATGAAAATAGTTTGTAGTGATATATCAGAAGATGCAATAAAGCTAACAAAGGAAAATGCTAAAAGTTTAAAAGCAAATGTAACAATAAAACAGGGAGACTTGTTTGAACCATTTAAAAGGAAACTGGGGAATGTAAAATTTGATATAATAGTTACAAATCCTCCTTACATAGAATCTGAAGTTATTGAAACACTGGAAGAAGAGGTCAGAGTTCATGAACCACATTTAGCATTAGATGGTGGGGAAGATGGGCTGGACTTTTATAAAAGAATATTAAAAGAAGCTCCTAAGCATTTAAATAAGGGTGGCATGATTTTCTTTGAGATTGGTCATAACCAAGGTAAAATTATAATGGAAAAACTGGCACATATGGGGCAATATACGGATATAGAAATGAAAAAGGATTATAATGAGCATGACAGAGTAATTATATGCAAAACACAAGTAAAATAAGGTGAGAATTTCCTATGAGAGTGATTAAAGATAGAAGTCTAATGACTGCCATGGTAATAATATCTACTGCTATTTGTCTCAGAGCCCCCATAACATCGGTAGGCTCTGTTTTGCACTTGATTGCATCTGATTTGAATCTAAACGGGACAATAGCCGGAACTATTACGACGATTCCCTTAGTGGTAATGGCTGTTTTATCTCCATTTATAAGTAAGATAGGAACAAAGCTGGGGACTAGATTGGCCTTAATGCTGGGACTTTTTATCTTATTGATGGGCATTTTAATTAGATCCTTTGCAGGGTTTTGGGGTCTTTTGATTGGTACAGCTATGATTGGGGCAGGAATAACCTTTGGAAATGTGTTAATTCCTGCATTAATAAAATTATGTTTTCCCCATAAAATAGGGTCAATGACCGGAATCTTTACCACTACAATGTCAATTTGCTCTGGGATAGGGGCAGGTATAAGTGTCCCCATTGCCATTGAAATGGGTGTAGGCTGGAGACTTACTTTTTGTATATGGGCGGGAACTACTGCAATTGCACTAATAATAGGATTAGTATGGATAATAAATACACCAGGCTATTCAGGAAGTAGCGATGATTTAGTTCAATTAGATAAACTGAGGAATAAAAAGCCATTATATAAGATTCCCATGGTGTGGAGTATCGTAATATTGTTTGGAGGACAATCAAGTGTTTTCTTTATGATGGCAACATGGCTTCCTACTATTATTATTGATAAAGGTATTTCCGCTGTCACTGCGGGAGGAATAGCCACAGTATTTCAAATTGCCGCAATACCGGCAAATTTAGCTACACCGATAATAGCGGGGAGAATAAAAGACCAAAGAATTTTAGCCCTTTGCGTTACGGGTATTGGTATAGTGGGGTTAATAGGATTGACCATAGGAAGTAATATAGTGGTTTTAACGATTAGTACCGCGATCCTATCTTTAAGCTTAGGTGGAACCTTTAGTTTAAGCTTGGTATTGTTTGGAATGAAAACAACAACGGGGGAAGAAGCGGCTAGATTATCTGGCTTCTCGCAAAGCGCCGGATATGTTATGGCGGCAATAGGGCCTGCTTTTGCAGGGTATTTGTACGATATCTCAAATAACTGGAATTTGCCTATAGGGCTTGCAATGGGTATACTTTTTATGGCCGCTTTCGCCGGATTTATAGCAGGAAAAGACAAGAAAATATACGAAAAGTGATATACTGCAAAAAGTTAAAAATAATCCTTGATAATTATTATAAGATTTGATATAATAAACAAGCTGTGATTACAGCAACAAATAATGTGGAGGCCACGGGGCCGAGAGCAAAAGAGAGGTGCATAGCATGAAGGAAGGAATCCATCCAGATTATAAGGAATGTAAAGTTACTTGCGCATGCGGCAACACGTTCATGACTAAGTCAATTAAAGACGAGATAAGAGTTGAAGTTTGTTCATCTTGTCATCCGTTCTTTACAGGACAACAGAAGTTCATTAACCGTGGCGGTCGTGTTGAAAAGTTTAAGACTAAGTACAATATCGACTAATTTAAGTAGCTTTGGATTAACCGGAAATCGTAATTTCCGGTTTTTTTTTGCTAAAAAATATGTTATACTATATAGTTAGTATGAAAATGGTGAGTAATTTATAGAATTCACCATAAATGGGCATTTTATATATAAACAGAAATGACAACTTGAACATGTAGGTTTTATACATGAAAAACAATATGAAGCTAAATTAAAGCAAATAATGGCATGAGCATATTTACGTGAATTAGTTACTGCTCATCAGCCGAAATGGAGGCATAGATGTTTGATAAATTGGACTTTATACTGGAAAAGTACGAAGAACTGTCTTTAAAAGTTTCAGACCCTGAGATTATTAATAATCAACCGGTGTGGCAGAAACATATTAAAGAAATGGGGGAAATAGAACCCATAGTAAATAAGTACAAAGAGTATAAAAAAGCAAAAGATGATTTAAAATCGGCAAAGGAAATGCTTGAAGAACATGATGAAGAACTTCGAGAAATGGCTAAAATGGAAATTAATGAGCTAGAGCCGGAAATTGAAAAAATTACTGAGGATTTAAATGTATTGCTTTTACCTAAAGACCCTAATGACGAAAAAAATGTTATTTTGGAAGTTAGAGCAGGTACCGGTGGTGATGAAGCTGCACTATTTGGCGCAGACCTTTTAAGAATGTATATGAGATATGCAGAAAGACGTGGCTGGAAAACAGAAATTCTTGAAATGAATGACACCGGCATTGGCGGTGTTAAGGAAGCGGTAGTTTTGATTAAGGGTAAAGGGGCATATAGCAGACTAAAATATGAAAGTGGTGCCCATAGAGTACAGCGTGTACCTGAAACAGAATCTTCGGGACGTATACACACTTCAGCGGCAACAATTGCGGTACTTCCGGAAGTTGACGATGTCGAAGTACAGATAAACCCAAACGATGTAAGAGTTGACGTATATAGAGCATCCGGCAACGGAGGACAATGTGTAAATACTACAGATTCAGCAGTAAGATTAACTCACGTTCCTACAGGCTTGGTAGTAACTTGTCAGGATGAAAAATCACAAATTAAGAATAAAGAAAAGGCGTTCAAGGTATTGCGTTCAAGACTTTATGATTTAATGCAAAGTGAACAAAACAAAGAAATATCAGAGCAGAGAAAAAGCCAGGTTGGAAGTGGTGACAGAAGTGAAAGAATTAGAACATATAATTTCCCACAGGGCAGAGTATCCGATCATAGAATCAACTTAACTTTATATAAGCTTGACTACTTCCTAGACGGAGACCTTGATGACATAATAGACGGTCTAATTACAAGTGATCAGGCAGAAAAAATGAAGAACTTATAAAAATAGGTACAGAGACTATCTATAGAAAGAAAAATGTGATGGAAACAAAACTTTTGGATGTAACAACAGAAAATATTGACATTGCAGCAAAAATGCTTGCTGAAGGTATGTTGGTAGCTTTTCCAACGGAAACAGTATATGGTTTGGGTGCTGATGCCCTAAACGATGAAGCCGTGGGAAAGGTCTACGCAGCAAAAGGCAGACCAAGTGACAACCCCATGATTGTTCATATTGCAGATAAAGAGGATGTTTGTAAGCTAACACCGAAAATCACACATAATATGAAACTTTTAATGGATGCATTTTGGCCGGGACCCATGACCATGGTTGTTCCTAAGGTTAAGGGTATTCCGGATGTCACCACTGGGGGACTTGACACTGTGGCCATTAGAATGCCTTCTGATGAAATAGCTAGGCAACTAATTAGGAAATCCGGTTGCCCTATTGCTGCGCCAAGTGCCAACCTTTCGGGAAGACCAAGCCCTACAAAGGCAAAACACGTTGTAGTGGACCTTAAAGGAAGAATAGATGCAATATTAATGGGTCATGATTGTAATGTGGGAATTGAATCAACGGTTATAGATGTAACCGGGGAGCTTCCGATTATATTAAGACCAGGGATTATTACACCAAAAGAACTGAGCAAAGCTTTAGGCTTGGCGGGAAGAGAAGTAGGTATGGATCCTGCTCTGTTTGTTAATCGCCCAAGAGATGTCTCGGACAAGGATTTTAAGCCGAAAGCTCCAGGCATGAAATATAAGCATTATGCTCCAAAGGCAGAAATGCTGATTATTTCCGGGGAAATTGACAAAGTAAAGGAAAAAATCAGGGAATTAAGTGAAGAAAGTGAAGTAATGGGAAAAAAAGTTGGCGTTATTTTGTTTCAAAATGATAAAATGCATGATGCGGCACATGACTTTTTTGCTAAGCTTCGAGATTTTGATGAACAAGAGGTAGACCTGATTTTGGCAGGAGCTTTAGATATGCAAGACGGTATAGGTTTTGCAGTAATGAATAGAATGCTTAAATCGGCGGGATACAGTATTATAAACGTATAGCTTAAAAATAAGTGTTTAATATTAAAGAGGTGTGCTTCACCCAGTAGCAGAAATGGAGATAAATTATGAAAATAGCAATGGCGTGTGATCATGGTGGATTTGAGCTAAAAGAAGCTATAAAAGAATATTTGGAAAATCAAGGGGTTGAGATTTTGGATTTAGGTACAAACTCAACAGAATCTGTTGATTATCCACAATACGGTAAAGCATGCGGAGAAGCAGTTGCTTCAGGCAAAGCTGAAAGAGGAATTGTTTGCTGTGGTACAGGCATTGGTATTTCCATTGCGGCTAATAAGGTAAAAGGAATTAGATGTTCTTTATGTACAGATACAAATATGGCAGAGCTAACAAGAAAACATAATGATTCAAATATTCTTGCCATGGGTGGAAGAATCACTGATGTTGATACTGCCAAAGCTATAACTCAAGTATGGCTTGACACAGAATTTGAAGGTGGTAGACACCAAAGACGTGTGGATTTATTAGACAATATGTAATCAAAGATTTAGTAATATTCAATTAACTAATATATTTTTATGCAGCAAATGCAAGGGAGGAATGAAAGTAAAATGGGTAAGATATATGTATTCGACCATCCGTTAATTCAACACAAAACAGCAATGATGAGAAAGATTGATACAAGTGTAAAAGATTTTAGAGAGCTGGCAAGAGAAGTTTCAATGCTTATGGGCTATGAAGCTACAAGAAATTTACCACTTGAGGAAATTGAAATTGAAACACCAATATGCAAGGCAAGAATGAAGATGTTACAGGGAGAGGATATTGCGATAGTTCCGATTTTGAGAGCTGGTCTTGGTATGGTTGATGGAATGCTTGCACTTGTTCCAAATGCAAAGGTTGGACACGTTGGTCTATACAGAGACCCAGATACTCATGAACCTGTAGAATACTACTGTAAACTTCCTACAGATATAGCAAAGAGACAAGTATTTGTAGTGGATCCGATGCTTGCTACAGGTGGAAGTGCAGTAGCGGCCATTGACTTTATTAAAGAAAAGGGTGCTAAAAATATTACCTTTATGTGTCTAATTGCATCACCGGAAGGTCTTGAAGTATTACAAAAGGCACATCCTGATGTAGATATATTTGTTGCAGCAAGAGATCAGAAACTAAACGAAAGCGCGTATATTGTTCCGGGCTTGGGCGATGCCGGGGACCGTTTGTACGGTACAAAATAATAGTAGGATTTGGTTGCTTCGGATACCGGCGCCAAAAAAGCAGCTAATGGGAGGGAAATGAAATGAATTTTATACCAGACAATGTTAGTAAGCACGATAACGTATTTGACGTGCTTAAAGAAAGAGGCTTTATAGAGCAGTGCACCAACGAAGAAGAAATCAGAGAACTTTTAGACAAAGAAAAAATTAAATTCTATATAGGGTTTGACCCTACGGCAGACTGTCTGCACGTGGGACATTTTATGCAAGTAATTATTATGATGTATATGCAGAAGTATGGGCATACACCTGTTGTACTGATTGGTGGAGGAACCGGAATGGTTGGAGACCCATCGGGAAGAACAGATATGCGTCAGTTTATGACTCCTGAAACAGTACAAAATAATTGCAACTGCTTTAAAAAGTTATTTGATAAATTCTTGGAATTTGATGACGAGTGGGTTTACACAGGTGGAGATGGCAAAACTTTTGGGACTGCGTCTGCAAACAAAGAGCCTGAACCGGGAAAAGCAATATGTGTAAACAATGCTTCTTGGCTTCTAAAATTGAACTACATTGACTTTATTAGAGATATAGGAAAACATTTTTCTGTAAATAATATGCTTCGTGCTGAGTGCTTTAAACAGAGAATGGAAAAGGGTCTTTCTTTCTTAGAATTTAACTATATGCTTATGCAGTCATATGACTTTATGGTAATGGCAAGAGATATTAACTGTAAAATGGAGTTTGGTGGTAATGACCAATGGTCTAACATTCTTGGAGGCGTGGATCTTTGCCGTAGAGAACTTGATAAGCAGGTTTATGGAATGACCTTCTCACTTCTTACAACAAGTGAGGGAGTTAAGATGGGTAAAACTCAGAAGGGGGCTTTGTGGCTTAATGCAGAAAAGACTTCTCCATATGAATTCTACCAATACTGGAGAAATGTTGCAGACCCAGATGTAAATAAATGTTTGCGTATGCTTACTTTCCTTCCAATGGAAGAGGTTGAAAGACTATCAAACCTTGAAGGTGCAGAGATAAATCATGCAAAAGAAGTTCTTGCATTTGAAGTAACTAAGTTAGTTCATAGTGAAGAAGAGGCGGCTAAAGCTCAAGAAGCTGCGAGAGCTGCTTTCGGTGGAAATGGGGATATGACAAATATTCCAACAACAAAGATGGCGGCAGAAGACTTTGACGGCGATGGCATGGGTATTGTAAATCTTATAAAAACACTAAAATTAGTTCCAAGCAATGGAGAAGGCTTTAGAACCATTGAAGGGGGCGGACTCCTAATAAATGATGAGAAAGTTACAAATCCTAAACTTATGGTAACTAAAGATATGTTTAAAGACGGTGTTATCATAATTAAAAAGGGTAAAAAGACTTTCCATAAGGTGGAAATATAACATTTTTAATATTTGATATTTAAAGTAACGGTTAATTCGGACTTGCATCTATTCAGTAGATGATAACAGGTTTGATTTAACCGTTTTTTTTATGTTTTAAATTTGGCTCTATACAAAAATCTGAAATATAACTTACAATAAAAGTACATATATGTACTTATATGTACTTTTATGTAGCTATATGTAGTTATTTTTAGTTATATTTAGTAAACAGTGAACCGATTGTCAATGAAAGGGCTCTTATATATGTGTACACAGAAAGGAGATGGGCATGGACGTTAAAGATGCAGAGCTTGTTATAAGGATGCAATGTGGTGATAAAGTTGCTTTTGAAACACTATTTAATAGATATAAAACAAGGGCAATACAGACTGCATATCTTATTACCGGAAATAGAGCGACAGCAGAAGATATAACACAAGAAACTTTTGTTAAATGTTATTTGAAGATTAAGGGACTAAAGGAGCCGGCACAATTTAAGACTTGGTTTTTTAAAATACTAACAAGAGTAGCATGGAAAATGTCAAGCAAAGAAAAGATCGTTTCACCTATTGAAAATATATTTGAGCTATCAGAAGTTGGAAGCTCAGAACAGATTGAAAATGATCTGATAAAAAAGGAAGAGTCAGCTAAGATAATGAGCGCAATAAAAGCTTTAGAAGACAAACAAAAAACTACCGTTTTACTATATTACTACAATCAGTTTTCTGTGGGAGAGATTGCAAAAATAATGGGGTGCTTTGAGGGGACAGTTAAATCAAGACTTTACACAGCACGAAAAAATTTGAAAAAGAATCTTAGAAAAGAGGAAACTGAAATTGAGGAGGGGGTAGCAAATGCAGTCATTTACAAAATTTGACGAGAAGATTAGACTAGCTGTTTCGCAGGAGGCAAATAAAGTTAATGCTAATGAGGGGTTATTAAAAAAAATTAATGGAGAGATTGAGCTTAAAGAAAAGGGGAATAGATATATGAACAATAGGAAAAGGACTAGAGGATTGTTGGTTGCTTGTGCGCTATTGGTTTTAACGACAATAACTTGCTTTGCGGCTACAAGAATAGTAAATTACTCTGGACACCTAGAGGATAGGTTTGAGGAGTATCCAAGTGAAAGACAAATGGAAAGAGTAGCGGGATTCTTGCCAAAATATGTAGAGTCTTTTAAAAATGGATATAAATTTGAGATTGTTTTTGTTGGAGAGTATGATGGAGAATCAAAAGAGGGAGATAAAAATACAAAGCTTAAATCAGCAGAGTTTACCTATGTAAAAGATAAGGATTCAGTCTATCTGTATACTATGCAAATGCCTGAAGGGACTGCTTTTGAAGGCCAATTAAAGGGTGAACAAATATTTGTAAATAAAGATCTATCAATAATATATTACGATTATTACAACAAAATGAAACCCGCGGATTATGAAATGACCCATCAGGATAAGGAAGATGAGGCGAGTGGTAAATATGTTTTCTCCTTTGGAGAAGACTACGATACTGTGAAGCATATTCAAACGCTTGGATGGGAGCAGGAAGGCATAACCTATTCGCTGGAATGCTATGATGAAAAACTTACAAAAGATGAGTTAGTAGAAATGGCAAAACAAATAATAAACAAATAATAAAAAAAATAACAAACAAATAATAAATAGTAAATATAAGTGTAAGGTTATTCTAAGTACAAAAATAAATTTGGCTTAGAATAACCTTTTGTTCACTCTTTATCAAATCTTAAGATTTCTTAAGGTTTGATAAAGAGTGTTTTAAGAAAATTACATTAGAATGTTAGGTATTAAAGTAACAATAAAAAACATGATAAAAAAATTGACAAATTTTGAAACATTTTTGCCGCCTAAAGAGTCTATTATAAGGAGAGGCAAACATAAGGTTTATTGGGACTGGAGATTAGTAATATTTAAATGACATTAATTAAAAGAGCAAGATAGGGATTGACAGTGTACTACTCCAAGTAGTACACTGTAGTTACAAAAGGTGTAACACGGGGGGTGTTGTAAGTGGGGGCTTACAGCACAAAAATAATTAAAAAATATTTTAAACTGCGAACTTCAGGGGGTGGAGTTCGCTTTTTAAAAATTATGGAAGGGAAGTTAATGGAACCACTTATTAAGGTAAAGAATGTCAGAAAAATCTATAGGATGGGAGACGAAAAGGTTGTTGCTTTAGACAATGTAAGCCTTGAAATCTATAAGGGCGAAGTGGCGTGTTTTTTGGGGACTTCCGGCTCTGGGAAATCAACTTTCCTAAATATGGTAGCAGGACTAGAAAAGCCTACCCGAGGTGAAATCTATATAGGCGGAATACCTATACATAAACTTAATGAAGAGAAAGTAACCTTATTTAGACAAAAAAATATTGGATTTATATTTCAAGCATATCACTTGTTGCCAATGCTAACAGCGCTGGAGAATGTAAGTCTTCCATTAATTTTTAGAGGAGTAGAGAAAAAAAAGAGAAATAAAATAGCCTCAGAAATACTAAAAGCAGTAGGGTTAGTTGGATACGAAAACCGTAAACCTACGCAAATGAGTGGTGGTCAACAGCAGAGAGTAGGTATCGCTAGAGCATTAGCAGGAACTCCGAAAATAATCTTTGCAGATGAACCTACAGGGAACCTAGATACCAATACAACTAAAGAGGTTATGGATTTAATAATAAAACAGGTTAGGAAACATAAGCAGACTCTAATCATAGTAACTCATGATAGAAGTATTGCTAATTATGCAGACAAAATTGTAACAATTCAGGATGGAAATATTATTAGTGTGACACAAAATACTCCGGAGAATGAAGGGTTAATTAAGATAGATGAAATAGATCAAAGCAATGAAAAAGAAGGCGATTTCAAAAATAATAATGCAGTTAATAAGAGTAGGGGAGAAAAAAACAGTGAAAAATAAGATGGCATTTTTAAAACAAAGTTTAGGAGTAATGATGACAATTGCAATGGTTTTTCTTTATGCATTGTCTCCTGTGGTAGTTCCGAAAATGATAGACGGAAGCGAAGCATATGCTGCCAATGGTGGTGTATTTATAGAAAGCATTGGCTCGCCCGGTGGATCCCAAGGGGATTCAAAAATTTCTGTGGGTTTTGAAATTACCAACAACAGATCTGAAACCGTAGTTGTACAAAATATGAAGTTGTCCATCGATGGCTCAGGAGTTACTGTACAAGACAATACCGGAAGTATTACCATAACGCCTGATGGAAAGCAAACAATAAGCTTTACTGTAAAGGTAGATAAAAAAGCGGCCACAGGGGAGAAGAACTGTTCCTTTAGAGCTAATTTAAAGGATCTAGGCGGAAGTGATTTAACTAACCAAAAAACATTGGAGCTAAATACATATTTTACGGTATATGAAAGAATGGCTACAGACGGTAACGATTCAAAAACTGTTGCGGCTATTGATATTACTCATAAAATTACTCCAAGCACGGGTTTTGTGCAGGGAAATGACAATAAGCTTTCTGTAGAGTTTTACAGTTTCGGAAACTCTGTAGTTAAAAATGCCAGAGCGGTTATTACATTGCCGGATGGACTATCTGTTTATAATGGCAGTAATCAAGTTGATCTGGGATATATATCTACGGGAACAAGAAAAACTGCTGAATTTCCTATTACAGTAAAGGAAGGTATGGAAAGCAGAAATTATCCTATAGAGGTAAGCCTTACAGGTGTTAATTTTATGAATGGTGATGTAGTAGCAAAGAAAACCTTCTATATTCCCGTTGAAGGAGAAGGAGAGGTCAGTTCAGATAATATCAATATAACAAATGTTAATATTCCTGAACAGATGACAGCCGGACAGCCCTTTAACCTTAATTTTACGGTTCAAAATACGGGTAACAGAGCAATAAAAAATGTAAAAATTAATGTAGAACCGCCTGAAGGTGTTATTAATAAATCAAAAAATATATTTATTGATAATTTTGCTAAGGGTGAAAGTAAAAATTACAGTGTGAAGCTGTATACTTTTGAGGGGGCTGAAGAAAAGAGCTACCCTATTAAGATAAGTGCGTCCACTGCAAATGGCGGAGAAAAAGAATCTGCGGCTATTTCACAATATGCAACAGTGACCATATTATCAGATGGGAAAACAGCAAAGAAACCTCAGCTAATGGTTGACAATTACTCATACGGAGGAAGTGCAGTACAAGCTGGGACAGACTTCTACCTAAACTTAGGTATTTTTAACACATCTGCAAAGAGCCTTTCTAATATTAAGGTATCTTTAAAGGATGAGGACGGAGTATTTGTTCCTGTGGGAGGAAGCAACGCATTTTTCGTTGATAGCATAGCTCCTAAGGCTCGCTATACCAAGAGTATAAGAATGAGTACTAAACCTCAGGCAGAGCAGAAAACCACAGCAATAAATGTAGCTATAACATATGAGGATGGTTCTGGAAATCCTTTGGAATCAGCGGACATTATTTCAATACCGGTTACACAAAGAACAAGACTTGCAGTTGATGACATAGTTCCGCCAATGGAGGTTTATGTAGGACAGCCCGGTACCTGTGAACTTGAATTTTACAATATGGGAAAAACACCGCTTAGCAATTTGAGGGTGAACTGCACAGGTAATTTTGATGTAATGGAGTCAAACAGTTATTATGCGGGAAATATGGAAAGCGGTAAAAGTGATAGCTATAGATTTTCGTTTATTCCAAGAGAAGTAGGCAAGATGGATGGCACTATTACCTTTACCTTTGAAGATGCAAATGGAGACCCTCAGTTCTTAGAAGTACCATTTACCTTTGAAGTAATGGAAATGCCTGAATGGGAAGAGGAAAATCCGGGAGAAGATGTTCAGCAAAAAAAGACACCATGGGCACTAATAATTTCCGGTGCAGTAATAGCGGCTGGTGCCATAGGTATAATTTTGTTTAAAAGACATAGAAAAAAGAAGCTACATGATGCTTTATATATTGAAGATGATTATGAAATGGAAATAGGCGAGGATACCGACGAAAACAAAAATCCTACTGAAAAATAAGGAGTAAGATTATGAATAGTAGAGATTTAATTGATCTATGTTTGCGTAATCTGTTAAGGCGTCGGACTAGAACGTTGCTGGCTGTTATTGGGGTTATAGTAGGTACTTGTGCAATTGTGGTAATGATGTCTATAGGTTTTGGTTTGACGGACAGTTATCAGGAGCAAATTGAAAGTTATGGAAACCTACATATGATTACTGTTAGAAGTAGTGGCGGTCAGATGATGCAGCAGAAACAAGATGCAAAGGGAGTAATTAATGAGAAATCATTGAAAGAAATGAGCAATATGGAAGGCGTAGGTGCGGTTACGCCGGTAATTTCGGAATATCTGGTTATAGGCGCAGGGAAAAAGGTGGCTCAAATAGAGGTACTTGGTGTTAGACCGGAGGTTCTGGAAAAATTTAATTATAAGGTAGTGGAAGGTGGGCGACTACTAAATAAAACTGATAAATATGAACTTTTATTCGGTAATCAGACACCAAATTGGTTTCAAAATCCTAATTCAAACGAATGGAGCTCTGAACCTTTAGATGTTATGGGTGCTAAAAAAATTATTATTACCGGTGATCAAGAGTATGGTAAAAAGAAAAAAAGTGACAGTACTGACGGACAAAAGGTTGTATACAAGGAATATGAAGCAAGAGCTGTTGGCGTTTTGGCAAACCCTGATGATGATTCCGCCTATTCAGTATATATGAATATAGACACTCTGGAGGATATTAGTAAAGAAGTAAAAAGAACCAATAGGGAGAGCAGTTTTAACACGGGGGCTAAGTCATATCAGCAGGCGTTGGTCTACGTTGACGATATAAACGACTCTGCAACCATTAGTAAGGAATTGAGAGATCAAGGGTTTCAAACCTCAAGCCCAAGTGATTGGCTTGAATCAATGAAGGAAACTGCAAAAATGATTCAAGGCATTTTAGGTGGCATTGGCGGTATTTCGCTGTTAGTTGCGGCCTTAGGAATCACAAATACAATGATTATGTCTATCTATGAGAGAACGAAGGAAATAGGCGTAATGAAGGTTATCGGAGCCAACCTGATAGATATTAGAAAAATGTTTTTATTGGAAGCGGGATTGATAGGCTTCCTTGGCGGTGTGGTAGGTGTAGCCTTTAGCTTATTAGTATCATTAATGATGAATACCGTACTAAAGGATATAATTAGTATTGCCCTTGGAAGCATAGGTGGAGGTTATGGTTCAACAATTTCTAAAATTCCACTATGGCTTATAGGAACAGCAATTCTCTTTGCAACCTGTATAGGTATTCTAGCAGGATACTACCCGGCAAAACGGGCAATGAATTTAAGTGCACTTGAAAGCTTAAAAAATGAATAAAATAAATATAAGAATATGGTAAAAAGGTCTTAGACGCTTTGGGGATAATCAATAAAACTGTTTATTGATTACTCTCAAAGCGTTTTTTATTGTGACAATGGTTTTTGTTTTGGAAAATTGTAATAATAAGTTATAATGGTTTTGTAACAAGATTATATAAAGCAAAATTTAGAATTATTAACCTTAAGAAATTTGTAATAATTTTGTGTGATATTTCGTAAGAAATTACTTTTAATATATTAATTGTAACGAAAAGACTGGCAAGAGATATTACCGGTAGGCTCGTGCTCTTTTCAAAGTGGAGGTAATGATGAATATTTTAGTATGCGATGATGACAAGGAAATAGTAAATGCGATAGAAGTATATTTGAAAAATGAGGGGTATGAAATTTATAAAGCATATGACGGATTGATGGCACTAGACATCGTAGAAAAACATGAGATTCATTTGATTTTAATGGATATAATGATGCCTAAGATGGACGGTATGAGAACAACCATGAAAATTCGTGAAAGTAAAAATATTCCAATCATAATAATCTCTGCGAAATCTGAGGATTATGACAAAATAACAGGTTTAAATATAGGAGCGGATGACTATATAACTAAACCATTTAATCCTTTAGAACTAATTGCGAGGGTTAAGTCACAACTAAGAAGATATATTAGTCTTGGTAGCCTTGACAAGAAAACTGGGGTTTTTAGAACAGGGGGGCTTGAAATAGACGATGAACAAAAAACGGTTACCGTTGATGGTGACACAGTAGTTGTTACACCTATTGAGTACGGAATTTTAAAGTTATTGACAGAGAATGCAGGAAGAGTGTTTTCCATGGAGCAGATATATGAATCGGTTTGGAATGAACCTGCATATAATCCGGAAAACACTGTAGCCGTGCATATTCGAAGAATTAGGGAAAAAATAGAAATTAATCCTAAAGAACCAAGATATTTAAAGGTGGTGTGGGGAATTGGATACAAAATTGAAAAAATTTAATGATAATATGTTAGTTAGAACACTGGTCTTTATAATGTGTGTAATGCTATTTACAGCATCAATTATAAGCGGTGTAGCAGCGGTTTTAACCGTACAGGCAACTGGAACAAATGCCAACTTAAATGACATTTGGGGACCAAGAAGTTATCTTGAAAGTGCTGAACTCCAACAGGAGTTTAGGGATCAAGCTCTTAGGCTGTCCGATATAATAGCTTCATATAAGAGTGAAGAAAATATTAAATCAGGTAGCTTTATCAACGATGTTAATTCGCAATTTAGCGACGCAATAGCGGAGCTTTATTACAATGATGGTTATTACACTGGGTATGAGTCCATTGTTGCAAATCCCATTGATAGTTCTGTTTTAGATGAAATTTACTCTGAAAACGGAAATGACAATTATGAAGAAAAAACGGGGTTAGATAACCCAAAAATAAAGGCGGCATTTTTAGAGGCAAATAAGGAACAGATTGAAAAAATAAAACAAATAATAATAAAGGATAGGCTTAGAACTTTTAACAATTTAAAAGAAAAAATTAATAGCGTAAATGGAATGACGTATTTTGCCAGCAATGGCAAAGATATTTTTTCTAATGTAGGAAATGAGCCGTCTAAAAGTGATTTTCAAAAGAAACAAGCATATATGATATATGAAAATGGTCAGTTAGTTAAAACCCCGGAATCATCAAATAATACTTCAAGCTGGGTAAGACTTATTGACAATGATATAGAAGACCAATTATACAATCAATACAATGATGATTTAAAGGTATATATTGCTTTTGATAATGATTTCATTTCTGAAAAGCAAGCAATGTATGAAAATATGGATGGTGTGGAAACCTTAATCTATTATTCTGCGGGCTCGTTGCTGGGAGCTGCAATATTACTGTTATACTTGCTTATAACTACGGGAAGAAGAAATGAAGATGGAAAAATAAAACTTTATGGGTTAGATAGGATTTGGACGGAACTGCAACTTTGTATTATAGGAGGTGCATTGTTTGCAGGTGCTATGATTATAAACTGGTTCTGGTATTATACTCTTGGGCAACTATCTTCGGTTGAAGGCTGGATATTAGCTTCAGCTTGCTTTGTAATTGCAACCATAGGGCTATGGTTTATACTATCTATTGTTAGGTTAATTAAGGCTCGTCTATTAATTAAGAATAGCTTGCTGTATAAATTATGGAATATGGTAATACACAGATGTTGCGGTTCTATATGGGAGAGCATTAAAAGGATATTTAATGGAACCGGTTTGACGAAAAAAATAGTACTGGTGGCTTTAGTGATTTGTTTGGCATCCGCCACTGTTTTCTTAGCACCTGTAGTATTTTTAGTAATAGTTGTTTTTGCCCCAAAATGGGTGAAAAAGTTTGAAGAAATTCAAAAGGGTGTAGAAGAAGTTAAAAATGGTAACTTATCTTACAAAATCCCGGTTGAGGGAGTAAGCGAGCTGGATAAGTTAGCAGAAAGCATAAATTCAATATCTGAGTCTTCAAATATAGCAGTTCAAAATGAATTGAAGAATCAACGGCTAAAAACTGATTTGATTTCTAATGTGTCACATGATTTAAAGACACCTCTTACTTCAATGGTAACATATATTGATTTGCTGAAAAGTGAAGGTCTGGATAGTATAAATGCTAAGGAATACTTGAGAATATTAGATGAAAAAACTGAAAGACTAAGACACTTAACTGAAGACCTTTTCGAGGCAGCAAAAGCTTCCAGCGGAGCCATGCCGGTAAATTTGGAAAAGGTAGAGCTATTATCCTTGGTAAATCAAGGCCTAGGTGAAATGGACAACAAGATTGAAGCATCTGGATTAGAGTTTATAATCAATGCAGATAGTGAAAAATACTATGTTTTGGCTGATGGTCAATTGTTATGGAGAGTAGTTGAAAATCTTTTGGTAAATGTTTTGAAATATGCTATGGAAAAGAGCAGAGTATATATAGACATAAAAGAAATCGGAGGCAAGAAAGAAGGCGTCTCAGGTGTAATTACCTTGGAAATGAAAAATATATCTAAAAATCCTTTAAACATTAGTGCCGATGAATTATTGGAGAGGTTTAAACGGGGTGACGAATCGAGAACCACTGAAGGCAGCGGACTTGGTTTGGCCATTGCAAAGGATCTAATAAAACTACAAAACGGTTGGTTTGAAGTGTTTGTAGATGGTGACTTATTTAAAGTACAGGTTATGCTCACAAAATATAAAGAAGAGCAGCAAGAAAAATAAAAAATAAAAAATAACAATAAAAAATAAGAAGAAACGCCTGGTGGAATGTCACAAGTGAAGTAGGACTATTTGAATAGCCTATTTCCTTGTGACTTCTTTTGTTTTACAACATTTATTACCATAAAAATGTGCAAATAAACTTGTAAAAAAAGGTAGTTTTTAATATAATTAGATTAACGATAAAGTCAGGAAATGTAGTAGCAATAAGATAGCAATATCCTTATTGGGGGAGTACAAATGTGCAAAACTAATATAGGAAAACTTCACAGCAAATATGTAAAACAAAGGGCAATAATCGTAGCAATAGCAATGGTTATCTCTCTTTGTTATTTTTGCTTCTCTTTTGCTGATATAACGGCGCAAAAAAATAAAGAAAAAATAGTAGTAGGTTATCCCCTATTAAACTCCATACATGAGGTGGACTCTAGGGGGCAATTCAACGGATATAACTATGAATACCTACAAGAACTTTCCAAGTACACGGGATGGGATTATGAATTTGTTATAGATACTTGGGAGAACTGTATGAATGGCCTTGAAAATGGAACAATAGACTTAATGGGATATGTTTCAAAAGATGAAGATAGACACGCCTTTTTAACCTTTTCAAAAATTTCTGCTGGAATTGGCAACGTAATATTAATATCCAACGAAAAAAATGAAAACTTGAGTTATATGGATTTAAAATCCATTAACAATAAAAAAGTAGGAATTATTAAGGGAAGTAAATTAGAAGTTAATTTAAATGAATTTTGTACGGAACAAAAAATTAATCTGAAAAAAGTATATTTTGCTACAGGAAGAGATATGATGGAAGCTTTAGCCGCCGGAAACATTGATGTGGCATTAAGCACAAACTTTGAAATAGAAGAGGGCGCTCAAATAATTGCAGAGGTAAATGCAGATCCATTTTATTTTGCCTTGAGTAAAAATAGTGCGAAGTACCAAAGGCTTATAGCTCCTTTGGACAATGCAATGAATCATATTTTTATTTTGAATCCTGAGTATAACCAGAGCTTATTTATAAAATATATATCTAAGGACACTGCAAGGGCACTTAACTTTACGGAGAAGGAAAAGGGCTTTATCAAGCACAGTGAACCAATTAAGGTGGCATATGACCCAAGCTGGGCACCATTAATATATTATGATACTAAAGATAATAAGGCTCAGGGTGCAATTCCCAATCTATTTAGGTGGATTGAAAACGAAACGGGGTTGAAGTTTAACTTTGTAATGGCAGATAATTATTCGGAAGCACTTAAGCTAGTAAGTAGCGGAGAGGCAGATATAATTGCAAACATTGCAAAAGATTCCTATTGGTCAGAGGAATTCAACATTAGACTAACCTCACCATATATTTCCATGCCCATAGAACTAGTAACTAATGAAATAGCACAATCTAACGTAATTGTTATGCCTAAGGGATACATACCTCAGCCAAAAGCAGAGAAACTTGAAAATGACAATGAAGTTAAATATGTGGATTCAGTGGAAGAATGTTACATGGCATTAAGTCAGGGACAAGCAAAATCAACATATTCAAATCATTTTATTAGTAATTATATGATTAATGAAAAGGGGTATTCAAATTTAAAAAGTTCTTCTTTGGTAGATGAAAACAATGAACTTTGTTTAGGGCTATACGATAAGTCCCCGGAGGAGCTTATTTCTATTATGGATAAAACAATATCGAGACTTTCAAGGCAACAGGCAAGTGATTTCGCTATGAATGCGGCTATGGAGCTGGAAGACAAATCACTGAAGAAGTTGATTTATAAAAATCCCGGGCTTACAAGTGCTGTTGTTATGGCTATTTTAGCACTATCATTTATTATTAGCCACATATATAGACATGAGAGAAAAAGAAGTGAAAAAGTAATACAATACAATTTGGTTACGGGAATATGGAATTTCAGTAAATTTACGGTTGAAGCCGAAAAGATTTTAAAAGCAACTTCAAATGTTAATCATTATGCTATATTACATATCGACATATGTAAATTCAGATTTTTAAATGACAACTATGGATTTGAAACCGGTAATAAAGTATTAAAAGCTGTTGCAGAGGTCTTTTCAGAATTTGCAGAACCGGACGAGCTATATGCCTCACTGTGGGCAGACCACTTTGTTTGCTTGGTCAAATGCAAAGAAGAAACAGTATTATTGTCACGTGCAAGAATGCTAATGGAGAGAGTAAACCAAGAAATTTATGATTTTTGTGATTATAGACTAACCGTGAAGGCTGGTGCATATTTTATAACAGAGTCTGACTTAAAAGAAGGCAAGAGTATAAATGATATGCTTCAATATGCTAACCATGCTCTTACCACCATAAGCGACTCATACAAAAATTCAATGGCTATTTTTAATAGCAGTATGAAGAAGGAAATTGAAACATTTAGGCTTGTAAATCAAGACATGATAAATGCCTTTTATGATAAACAATTCATACCGTATTATCAGCCTAAATATAATATCCATACACAAGAAATTATAGGTGCTGAAGCATTGGTAAGATGGATACATCCAGAGAAAGGATTAATGCAGCCTTCAGACTTTTTACCTTATTTTGAACGAAGTGGATTTATTGTAGAAGTGGATTTATATATTTTTGAAGAAACGTGCAAGAATATTAGAAGATGGATTAACAATTCTAAAAAGCCAATTGTTATTTCGTGTAATTTTTCTAGACTACATATAGAAAATCCAGAGTTCGCTAAAAAGGTCAAGGAAATTGTGAGCAGATATAAAATCCCATGTGATTTACTGGAACTGGAATTGACTGAGACTATTGCAGTTGAAGAAATGGAAGACATAACAAAGCAGATAAAAGCGTTGCACGATGCAGGGTTTAATGTCTCTATCGATGACTTTGGTTCGGGTTATTCATCACTATCTGTACTACAACAACTTAGAGTTGATACTATAAAACTTGATAGAACATTCCTTAAAAATGGTATACCTACCGATAGGGAATATAAAGTAATGGAGGCTATAGTTAATTTGGCGGAGCAGCTTCATATGAAAGTTATCTGTGAGGGTGTAGAAACACTTGAGCAGGTTGAATTGCTTAAACAGACTAACTGCGAAGCGGCGCAGGGCTATTATTTTGCAAAACCAATGCCTATTGAAGAACTTGATGAACTATTATTGGATAAATAATAACAGGGTTGAAAGGGGAAAACGATGCTTGATATCGGATTAATCAGAGTGGCGGCAGCGTCGCCTAAGTTAAAAGTGGCTAATACTAGTTATAATGTAAATGAAATTATAGAATGTATGAAGCAGGCTGACGAGAAAGAAAAGGCTGGAATAATTTTATTTCCGGAGCTATGTATAAGCGGATACACTTGTGGAGACTTGTTTTATCAGACACATTTGTATGAAAAAAACTTAGATGGTTTAAAAGAGATATTAGAGGCTTCTAGTAAACTGGATATTGTAGTTATCGTTGGTTTTTATTTAAAAGTAGAGGGGAATTTATATAACTGTGCAGCACTGATACAAAAAGGAAAAATAAAAGGTGTTGTTCCAAAAATGTTCATACCTAACTATAACGAATTCTATGAAGGAAGATGGTTTGCATCCGGCATTGATATAGCTAAGAATTTAAGAACTGTTAGTATTTTCAATGAAGATGTACCTTTTGGAAATATAATTTTCAGGGATGAAAGTGCAGGCATTGGCCTAGGACTAGAAATCTGCGAAGATTTATGGATGCCTATTACACCGGGCACACATTTGGCTTTAAATGGAGCGGATATTATTTTAAATGCTTCAGCAAGCAATGAAAATGTAGGAAAATCAGAATATAGAAAGAGCTTAGTGCTTACAGAAAGTGCAAAGAGTGTATGCGGTTATGTATATGCATCATCTGGAGTACATGAATCCACAACGGATTTAGTCTTTGGTGGGCACACTATGGTAGCGGAAAAGGGTGCAATCTTAGCGGAAGGGGAGTGCTTCCAAAGAGAGAGCAATATGACAATAGGTGATATAGATTTTCAGAGACTTCAATTTGAAAGAATTCATGGTCAGACCTTTAATAGAGTTGCGGCAGCCTACACCAACAGGAACGACTTTATTACTGTGGAATTAGAACCTATGAGACTGATTGACTCAAATATGAAATCCTTAAGAAGTTATGCTAAAAATCCATTTATCCCTGAAGATGAAAATGCATTAAATGGCGGATGCAGAGAAATATTCAACATACAAACGTCAGCATTGGCAAAGAGAATTGAGCATACCAGAGCAAAGAAATCAGTTATTGGCATTTCCGGAGGGTTAGATTCTACATTGGCATTGTTAGTTACAGCCCAGACTCACAGACTAATAGGAAAGCCGGCATCGGATATTGTTGCAATAACAATGCCGGGGTTTGGAACTACGGGAAAGACATACAATAATGCATTAACAATTATGAAGCTTTTAGGTGCAGAAATTCGTGAAATCCCAATTGGTGATGCTGTAATAAAGCACTTTGAAGACATTGGGCACAATCAGGATATTCACGACCTTACCTATGAAAATAGTCAGGCAAGAGAAAGAACTCAAATACTAATGGATGTGGCCAATAAGGAAAACGGAATGGTGATTGGAACCGGAGACTTGTCAGAAATGGCACTGGGATGGTGTACCTATAATGGAGACCATATGTCAATGTATGGGGTAAATGCAGGAATTCCTAAAACCCTAGTACAATTTGTTGTAAAATGGGTTATGGAAAATATGTTAAGCGGGGAAACTGAGGATAAAAACTTTAGTACGGATAATGCTTTGCTTAAGAAAACACTACAGGATATTTTAGATACGCCAATATCTCCGGAACTTTTGCCTCCGGATAAAGACGGAAAAATAGCTCAAAAAACCGAAGATAGCGTTGGACCGTATATGTTGCATGATTTCTTTATGTTCTATACATTAAGACAGGGTGTTACTCCTAAAAAAATGATGTATATGGCAAAACAAGCTTTTGAGGGTGAATATGAGGAAGAATTCATAAAGAAGTGGTTAGCAATTTTTTATAGAAGATTCTTTAGCCAACAGTTTAAGAGAACTTGTATGCCTGATGGCCCTAAGATTGGGTCTGTAAGCCTATCTCCACGCGGAGATTGGAAAATGCCTAGTGACGCAGACTCCACTGTATGGCTTGCGGAACTGGAAGAAAAATAAAGCATATTGATTTAAGTATTACTAAATGTGGGGAGACGTGCTTCCTAACTAAAAGTAATTAATAGGTGTTTAGGGCTTTTTTAGACCTAGACACCTATTTTGTTAAAATTGTAGGCAGAAATTCCCCGGCTTTAGCCGGATGGAATTTTTTTCGGTTCCAATTGGTTGCATGGAGTTTGACTTTTAGTATATACTTATAGATACCTGCAGTAAAAAAGTAGAAAGGAGTGCGATAAATCGCACAGGTATGACAGATGAAAGAATTTTATATTGCGGATTTTAGAACAGATGAAGAGATAACAGACTTTTTTATTATAAAAACCATAGCTCTAAAGTTGGGATCCAATAAGAAACAATATTTAGATTTGTTGTTGGCGGATTCTACCGGCGAAATAACAGCAAAGAAGTGGGATGTTTCTGATACAGAAGTTCCATCTTTAAATGAAATTAAAGATGGAGAGATTGTAAAAATAAAGGCTATTGTAACACAGTGGAATGGCCTAAAACAATTAAAAGTATTAAAAATAAGAAAAAAAGTTGAAAACGATCCAGTGGAAATGATGGATTTAATTAAAGCGGCACCTGAAAGAGCTGAAGATATGTTTGATTACATATATAATAGAACAGAACAGATGAAGGACTCCGATTTAAAAACTATCTCTCAGTGGTTTCTAAATGAGAATAAAGAAAAACTAATGTATTATCCGGCGGCACAAAAAAATCATCACGCACAATTAGCGGGACTGCTTTATCATATAAAACGTATGCTGATGAATGGTGATAAAATGTGTCAGGTGTATACTAATCTTAACGCTGATTTAATAGCAACGGGAGTAATCCTTCATGATATGCAGAAAATCAACGAAATCGATTCAAACGAACTAGGCATTTCTACGGGTTATTCAATAGAAGGAAATTTGTTGGGCCACATTGTTCAAGGGATTAAAGAAATAGAGAATTTTGCCAGAGAAAACGGCATGAGCAGGGAAAAAGCAATGCTGCTTGAACACATGATATTAACCCATCACTATGAGCCTGAGTTTGGAAGCCCTAAAAAACCTATGTTTCCTGAAGCAGAAATCTTACATTACTTAGATATAATAGATGCTAGAATGTTTGATATGGAAGATGCTTTGCAAGGAGTATTACCGGGAGAATTTTCTGACAGAGTTTGGACATTGGACAATAGAAAAGTTTATAAACCAATTGGTGAATAGGAGAAATATTATGATTGTATTGCCTAAAGATTTAAGTGAAATTGTAAAAGATCCTCAAAAAGGAATTGTTGAAAAGCCTATTAGCATATTACAATTAGTAAACTTTACTTGTGAAGCGGATTATGAACTTAATGAAAGTGTTTATAACTCTGCAATAAAAAATGTTAAATTACTTCAAGATGTTACAGCTGATAATATACGAATGGAATTTGAGAAGATTATTTCATCAAAAAAAGCCGGTAAGGGTATAGAACTTTTAACAAAATTAGGCACAATGGAATATATTTTGGGAACAGAAGTTGCAGAAAATATGTCTAAACGTGAGATGGAAGATTTTAACCTATATATTGAGAATATAGATAAAACTAAACAAACAAGGTTGAGAAGATTAGCTCTATTTTATAGGTGTTTTGATAATAAGAGGGCTGAAATAGCCGTTAAGAATTTACAATTTAGTGAGGAAGATACTGAATTTTTATTAGATGGGATTTATTTACTGGAAAAGCTTTATTTTATAACCAATAAATACGAAATGAAGAAGTTTTTACAGCAATACGGAATGGAGAGATACGAATTTCTTCATAATCTTTCTAAGGCACAGAGAATAGTGTACGATTTACCATCAAATAGAATCGAATCAAGGCAATACATTTTAGATAATATTAAAGAATACAATGAGCCTATTTTTGAAGAGGATTTAGAAATAACTAGAGAAGACTTAATAAAAGAGGGCATTGGCAAGGAGCAGGATTACGATAGAGTCTTTGATGAACTATTGGATTTAGTGTATATTAAACCAAAATACAATAACAGGGAAGACTTATTAGAATATGCGAAAAAATATAGTAAGAACAAGTTTGCAGGAGCATTTAAAAAAATAAGATATATTAAGTAGAGGAATACCTATGACGTTAAATGAGGTAAGGGCTGGAACAATTGAAGAAATAATTTTTAAAAATGAAGACAATGGGTATACCATAGCCATAGCTGAAAATGAAAGTGAAATTTTTACAGTAGTTGGATACTTACCGTTTGTGGATAAAGGCAGAAGCTATGAATTTACCGGCAACTGGAAAAACCATCCTACATACGGAGAACAGTTTGATGTTACTGAGGCCAAGGAAATAATGCCTACATCTAAGGAAGGTGTAGAAAGTTTTTTAGCATCAGGGGCTATAAGGGGTATCGGAAAGAAAACTGCCGCCTTAATTGTTAAAAAATTTGGTGCAGCCGCTTTGGAAATTATAGAACAAAATCCAGAAAGATTGTCTGAGGTTGATGGCATAGGTGACAAAAAGGCTGCTACTATTGGGCTGGCATTTAAAGAGAAAAGGTCTTTGGCGAAGGTGTCCATGTTTCTTTCTGAGTTCGGAATTTCAGCAAATTATGCAATAAAATTATTTAGAGAATATGGAGAATCCACCATTGATGTAGTCGCAGAGAATCCGTATAGGTTAGTAAATGAAATCTATGGCATAGGATTTAAAAAAGCAGATGCTATTGCTGAAAAAATGGGAATCTCAAGGGATGATGAGTATAGAATTAAAAGCGGAATAAAGTTCGTGCTTAATTATTATATATCCGAAGGGCATACCTTCGTACCGGAAAAGCTATTATGTGAAAAATCGGGACAACTAATGGATGTATCCATTGAAGCCGTTCATGAAAACATTGTTGCCATGGCATTTGAAGGTGATATCCATGTGGAAAACCTTGAAGGTCAAACCGTTGCGTTTTTAATGCCTTATTTCTTGGCGGAACAAAATGTATGCAAACGATTGGCCATGATAAATTCCGCTCCGCTTAAATCCATAAATGCAGATGTGGATAGCCTTATTAGTATGACAGAGAGAGAAAAGGGAATTGAACTGTCAGACAACCAAAAGTTTGCAGTGAAAAGTTCATTGATGAATGGCGTTTCTGTAATAACGGGTGGGCCGGGTACCGGTAAAACTACCATAATAAATGCAATAATGAATATTTTGCAATATAGCGGAATGAAAACTGCAATAGCGGCACCTACGGGAAGAGCGGCGAAGAGGATAACCGAAACCTCGGGATATTATGCATCTACAATACACCGTCTCTTAGAATATTACTATTCTGAGGGAGAGGATGCCATGAGATTTGGAAAAACAGAGGAAAATCCGCTGGAATATGATGTGATTATTATAGATGAATCATCCATGATAGACATAATGCTCATGAATGGGCTTATGAATGCTGTAGTTCAGGGAACTAGGCTTATTTTTGTGGGAGATGCAGACCAGTTGCCTTCGGTTGGGGCAGGGAATGTTTTAAAAGACATTATTTCCAGTGAAGTTATATATTCTGTTAAGCTTACAGAAATTTTTAGGCAGGCAAAAGAAAGCCTGATTGTAGTAAATGCCCACAAGATAAATCAGGGAGAATACCCTGACTTTAATGAAAAGAATAAGGATTTTTTCTTTTTGCAAGGAAGTGGCGAGCGTGAAATTAAGGATATAGTTAAGGATTTATGTAGTAGGAGATTACCAAAATACTTTTCTGAATGTGATGCAGTAAGGGATATGCAAGTTCTAACCCCTGTTAGAAAGGGGCTTTTGGGAAGCATCAACTTAAACAAGGAATTGCAGTCAGTTTTGAACCCTCCGAGAGCTGACCTCAACGAACAAAAATATGGTGAAAAAGTTTTTAGAGTTAATGATAAAGTAATGCAAATAAAGAATAATTATCAAATGGAATGGAAAAGAATTGATGATTTTTCCGAGGGACAAGGTGTTTTTAATGGAGATGTCGGCTTTATAAAGACCATTGATAAGGAATTTAATCAGATTACAGTAGTTTTTGATGATAACAAATATGTAAGGTATGAAGTTACACAGCTTGATGAACTAGAGTTAGCTTATGCTGTGACTGTTCACAAAAGCCAAGGAAGTGAATTTCCTATTGTAATAATGCCGGTGTCATGGTTTCCGCCGGTTTTGGCTACCAGGAATTTATTATACACAGCAGTTACAAGAGGAAAACAGGCGGTTGTAATGGTAGGTTCGGTAAACAAGATGTTTTCTATGGTGGACAATAATAGCATAACGGATAGGTATACGGGACTTGCCGTTAGACTTAAGGGGTTTCTAAGTCAAGATCTAGAGTATTAACATATGGAATTTAGTATTTGAAAAAGTGATGGGCTATAAAACTAGTTTGGTTGGTAGCTAATTTAAAATATAGCAAGGGGAAAAAATGGGATTAAAAAAAGATTGGGTAAAGGATATTGCAGGCATATTTCTAGATTTTATATTTCCTTCAAACATTTACTGCATTTGTTGTGACAACTTAATTGACAAGAGCAGGAAGTATGCTCTATGTGATAATTGTTTAGAGAGTCTTAATTGGGCTAATGAATGCACCTGTAGCAAATGCGGGAAGTCATTAATAGAAAATGAAAAAAGAAAAATACTAAGAAAAATTCACGTAAACACAGAAGGTTACAATGAACTATGTGATGATTGTAAAGCTAATACTCACTACTTTGAAAGGGCGTTTACTTGTTTGAAGTATGGGCACAAAGAGAGAGAAATGGTTCATAAATATAAATATAACGGAAAAGCATACATGGGTGAAAAGTTGGGAAAGATACTGCTTGATAGGATATTAATTGAGGATATTAATGTTGATTTAGTTACTGCAGTGCCCAGCCATCCAAAGAATAGAGCTATAAGAGGATATAATCAAACAGAACTTATGGCGAAAGTTGTTGCCAAAGGGCTAAAGGTAGTCTATAATAATCAAGTGCTTATACGCAAGAACTATAAAGCAGCAATGAATAAACTTGATGTTAATGAGAGGTTTATGAATGTAAAGGGAGCGTATGGCGCAACCCTAAAAACAAAGGAAATTGACAATAAAAGTATATTGTTAATAGACGATGTATATACGACAGGCAGTACGGTTGATGAATGTAGTCGTATTCTTTTGGAATCCGGTGCAAGTAAGGTTTATGTTTTAACATTAGCCTCCGGAGCCAACTAATTTATTTTGAGTAATACATATTGGGATAAAAAGAACGTTCAGGTCTGTGGTTGAAAGTCCAAGCCAGTTACGGGCAAAGGGATCCACGTAAGCTGATCCGCAAGGCGGCAGTGATCATGGCGTAGCTTAGAAGTAAGTCCTCTGACAAAGTCAGGTAAAGGCAAGTGTGGGGTCAAAGACCAGGTCAGCTGAGCGCTCTTTTTATCCCAATACTTTTTCTATTAAATTTCAGAAAATTGTGGAAAAGAATATGTGAAAGTGCTATAATATAGATAGCAACTCAAGATAAAGGGAGGTCGTTGATATGAAGATTATAATTACTAGTAAGAACTTAAGCTCAAGTGACTATCTTAAGGACAATATTGAAAAAAAATTAGAGAAATTAAGTAAATATTTCTCTAACGACATCGTTGCAAATGTAATGGTTTGTGCAGATAGGGATAAGCAGAAGATTGAAGCAACAATTAATGCAGGGGGAACTATCTTTAGAGCAGAAGAATCTGCCGATGTTGCATATGATGCAATAGACGGAGTTGTTGATAAACTATCATCACAGATGTCAAGATTTAAAACAAAACTGCAAAAAAAACATAAGGATAATAAAGGATTTATGTTTGCAGAGATTCCGGACTATGATAGCGAAATAGACGATGAAATGGCGGTTGTAAAGAGAAAAAGTGTTGAACTTGCCCCAATGAGCGTGGAAGAAGCTATAATGCAAATGGAACTACTAGGGCATTCATTCTTTGTATTTATGAACATGGCTACAGGTCTTGTAAACATAGTTTACGAAAGAAAAAATGGAGATTATGGTTTGATTGAAACCGTATATTAATAGCAGTTTAGAAAAGTTGTTCTTAGAGCAGGGAGAAATCCCTGCTTTTTTTTAATGGCTTGCCCATATCTTTGATATGGCGCGCAAGCCTTATACAGAAATTCCCCGGCTTTAGCCGGAAATGGGAATTTGGGCTAGAATTAAAAGAACTTAGAAGGATGAGGAATTTTTCAGTTAAAGCCTTGCCCATATCTTTGATATGGCGCGCAAGCCTTATACAGAAATTCCCCGGCTTTAGCCGGAAATGTGAATTTGGACTAGAATGCAAAGGACTTAGAAGGAAGAGGAATTTTTCAGTTAAAGCCTTGCCCATATCTTTGATAGGTTGCGCAAGCCTTATACAGAAATTCCCCGGCTTTAGCCGGAAATGGGGATTTGGATTAGAATTCAAAGAACTTAGCCGGAAGAGGAATTTTTCAGTTAATTGCAGGAAATATTAGCGGGTAATTTTAATTTTGACAAAAAACTTTTTTCTTTTCAATTAAAAGGCTATTGCTGTAGAAATGCGTAGCCTTATTTTTTATGGTTAATACACTTTAAGTATTGAAAAACGCACATTTTTTTTGTACAATGGGTATAAGGTATCAGGCGGGATAGAATAGGGGAAAGTATATGCAAAACTATATTAGCAACATTCTTTCGGGTATTAGTATTACAGATGCAATCGATGTTTTCATTGTTGCGTTTGTAATTTATAAAATACTGGGATTTATAAGAGAATCAAGAGCAGAACAATTAGTAAAGGGTCTGCTTATTTTGGTGCTTGCTACACTTGCTTCAGAGCAATTTCATTTATATACTTTAAACTGGATTTTAAAGGGGACAATGACATTAGGTGTACTAGCTTTAGTTATAGTATTCCAACCGGAACTTAGAAGAGGTCTGGAATACGTTGGAAGAAGTAAATTAGTAAAAGCTCCATTTGGGCAATTTGATAAAGAAAAGGCAAAGAACATTACGGCTCAATTTATAAAGGCGGTAGATAACTTTTCCTCAAATAAGGTGGGGGCATTGATTATACTTGAGAGGGAAACCTCTCTTACGGATATTGCAGAAAACGGAACAATATTAAATGCAGAAATTTCTACAGAACTACTGGGCAATATTTTCTATGAAGGAGCGCCTTTGCATGACGGGGCAGTTATTGTTAGAGGGGATAAAATTTATGCGGCAGGTTGCGTTTTACCTCTTACACAAAATAAAAATTTATCCAAGGAACTTGGGACAAGACATAGAGCGGGGATAGGAATAACGGAAAACTCAGATGCTATTACACTTATAGTTTCAGAGGAAACAGGAATAATTTCTATAGCTGTAGATGGAAAGTTATCAAGATTTTTAGATATTAAAACAGTAGAAAAAACACTTTTAAACCTGTTTTTAAACGCTACAGGGGATGAACAAAATGTAGCAGCAAAAAGTTTAGCTGCAATTTTTAGTATGTTAGGGAGAAAGAACGATGCTACAAAATAAAAATTTTACAAGATTACTATCGTTGGCTTTAGCGATTTTCTTGTGGGTATATGTAGTAACCGTTGAAAATCCGCCAACAAAAATTAAATTTTCAAGCATTCCAGTAAAGCTGGTAAATGTAGAAAGTTTAAATCAAAGAGGTCTGGCTATTAATTCTGATGAAGAATTTCGCATTGATATCGTAATCGAAGGTAAGAGATCAGATGTATTAAAGGTCTCAACCTCAGATATTATTGCAACAGCAGACGTTTTTGGCTATGGAATAGGTGAAAACTATATTCCGGTGACAGTTACGGTTCCTGATACCGTAAGGGTTGCGGAACAAAAGCCTAATAAGCTTATTATAAATATTGAAGAACTGGTTTCTGTGTATAAGCCTATTAGTGTTGTGTATTCCGGAAGCTCTAAAGAAAATCAAGAACCAACCATCGTCAGTATGACTCCTCAGGAAGTAGAAGTTAAGGGAGCCAAGTCAAGGGTGGCTAAGGTTAGTTCTGTGTATGCGACTATAGACGTAACCAAGCTAACACATACGCCGCAGTTGTTTACATCAGATTTGTACACCATAGATGCTAAGGGTCAGCCTGTTAGCAATATTAGACTTTCTTCTGATACGGTTGATATTGAATCAGCCATATATGAGACAAAGGAAGTTCCGTTGGAGGTTGAAATCGTAGGAGATGTAGACGGTAAATATAAAGTTACTGAAATGCGTGTTCCTGAGGTGGTAAAGCTGAAAGGGTTAAAAGAAAACTTAGATAAAATCAATAAGATAACTGCAAAACCTATTGATATCAGTACGGTAACCGCAACAACGGATATACCTATATCACTAAATTTACCTCATGGAATTATGCTTGCTCAAAAATCAGAAAATTTGGCAGTTAGCATATCAATAAAGGGCATAGGGGTAAAAGAATTTGAAATACCAAGCAGCAGTATTACCTCTGAGGGATTAGACCAAGGCCTATCATTGGTGATAAATACACAAAGTGTAATAGTGAGGGTTTCAGGAAATGAGGCTGATGTGGAAAGGCTTACAGCAGAAGACCTTATGTTGTCAGTTGACTTAACCGGATTACAGCCGGGAATACACACCCTTCCTCTAAAACTTGAAGAAAAGACAGGAACCATGGAAATGACAGCAACACCAAAGGAGATTCACATAACGATTAACGAGGCAGTATGACCTCGTTTTTCGTGTTTTGTTGCTTTGATTAAATAAGAAAATTCTTATATAAAACAATATTTGAAATAAAACTAAAATAAAATTTATAAAAGACTTTGCTTTAAAATATACTTGGGAGGAAATTTTATGGGCAGATTATTTGGAACAGATGGGGTGAGAGGAGTAGCAAACTCTGAACTTACACCTGAATTAGCATTTAACCTTGGCAAAGCAGGGGCATATGTACTTAGCAAAGAAGATCAAAGACCGGTAGTACTTATAGGTAAAGATACAAGAGTTTCAGGAGATATGTTGGAAGACGCATTAAGTGCGGGCATTTTGGCTATGGGGGGAAACGTTATAAAGGTTGGAGTATTACCAACCCCGGCGGTTGCCTATCTGGTAAAGCATTATAAAGCCACAGCAGGTGTTGTTATTTCAGCTTCACATAATACTTTCGAATACAATGGAATAAAGTTCTTTAACGGTGAGGGCTTTAAGCTGGATGATGACTTAGAAGAACAAATCGAGGACATTATTATAAGAAATATAGATGTGAACAGCCATATTACAGGAGAAAGGCTTGGTAGATGCCTAACAGCAGAGGATAATGCATTGGACTTATATGCTAAGTTTCTTGAAAGCACTATGGATATTAGGCTAGAGGGCATGAAAATTGTCTTAGACTGCGCAAATGGTGCGGCATATAAGGTTGCAGAAAAAGTATTTAAATCATTAGGTGCTGAAACTGTAGTAATTGCAAATCAGCCAAATGGAATTAATATTAATGCTGCTTGTGGTTCAACACATCCGGAATCATTACAGGCAAAAGTAATAGCAGAAAAAGCAGACTTAGGGTTGGCTTTTGATGGTGATGCGGATAGATTAATTGCAGTTGATGAGCTGGGTAGAATTATAGATGGGGATAAAACCATTGTACTATGTGCTAAAATGCTTAAAGAAAAGGGACTGCTTGAAAAAGATAAGGTAACAGCAACCGTTATGAGCAATCTTGGCTTTCACAAAGCGGTGGAAGAGATGGGTTGTAATGTAGAAGTAACTCAAGTTGGGGATAGATATGTATTGGAAAGTATGCTTAAAACAGGCGGTATAATTGGGGGAGAACAATCAGGGCATATTATTTTTCTAAATTATACAACAACAGGAGACGGTGTTCTTTCCGCTTTACAGTTGGTTAAAGCAATAAAGAATTCCGGAAGAAAGCCTTCTGAACTATCTGATGAAATTATGATTTACCCGCAAGTTCTAAAGAATGCGGAGATAAAGAATGAAAATAAAAAACGATACATGGAAGATATTGAAGTAAAATCTGCAATCGAAAAAGTAGAGGGAATGATGGACGGAGAAGGAAGAGTCCTTATTAGACCATCGGGAACAGAGCCTCTTGTAAGGGTAATGATTGAAGGTAAAGATATAGAAAACATAACAAAGTTGGCTCAAGAACTAGCTCTTCTTATTACAAAGAGATTGGGCTAAGCAATTATATTAGAAAAATGTTATTCAGTTAAATAAAAGAATGTTATTCGGTTAAATAGAAAAATGTTATTTAGTTAAATAGAAAAATAGTTTGTTATAAAGATAAAAAGGAGTTTTTATATGTGTGGAATAGTTGGTTATGTAGGTAAATCCAATGTAAAAGATGCTAAAGACATAATTATAGATGGGCTTAAGAAGCTTGAATACAGGGGATATGACTCAGCAGGGATTGCGCTTAATATTGGCAAAAAGCTTGAAGTAAGAAAGCATGTAGGAAGAATTGCAAACTTAGAAAATCTTATGTCCGGTGAGACTATGGAAAGTAATATTGGAATAGGGCACACTAGATGGGCAACACATGGAGCTCCATCCGATGTGAACTCTCACCCTCATTGCAATAGTAATGAAACCATTGCAGTTGTTCACAATGGCATTATTGAAAACTATGTAGAAATAAAGGAATGGCTGGCTAAGGAATATGGTGTAGTATTTAAGTCAGAGACAGATACAGAGGTAATAGCACACTTAGTGGGCATTTACTATAATGGGGATTTACAGGAAGCTGTATATAAAGCTGTAGATAAGATGAGAGGGGCATATGCAATAGGCGTTGTGGCATCAGATGAGCCGGATAAAATTATTGCGGTAAGAAAGGATGCACCTCTAATTGCAGGGCTTGGAGAAGGTTGTAATTTTATTGCGTCTGATATTCCGGCATTACTTAAGCATGTTAGAAAAATCTACTTAATTGAAAATAATGAGACAGTTGTGGTGACTGCGGATAAGGTGAGAATATTTAATGCTGAGCGTAAAGAGGTTAGACGTGAGGTGTTCAATGTTACCTGGGATGCAGAAGCCGCAGAAAAAGAAGGCTATGATCACTTTATGCTTAAGGAAATACATGAACAACCTAAGGGCTTATTTGAAACATTGACAAGACGTATAGAGGAAGATGGAAGTATTAAGCTTGACGGAATTAACATGACTAAAGAGGATATAGAAGGTTTCAACAAAGTATTTATAGTGGCTTGCGGCACAGCATATCATGCTGGATTAGTGGGAAAATCTGTAATAGAAAATTTGGCAAGAATACCGGTAGAGATTGATGTTGCGTCAGAATTCAGATACAGAGATCCATTTGTAGATGACAAGACTTTATTTATTGCAATAAGCCAATCAGGAGAGACTCTTGATACATTAGCGGCACTAAGAGAAGCTAAGAGTAAAGGCGCTAGAGTTCTTTCTGTTGTTAATGTGGTAGGAAGCTCTGTAGCACGTGAATCCGATGATGTATTTTATACATGGGCAGGTCCTGAAATTGCTGTGGCATCTACAAAGGCATATACAACACAGCTTATGTGTATGTACCTAATAGGATTGTATATGGGCCGTACTAAGGGTGTTGTATCCGATGAAAGATATAACAAATATATGGATGAACTTAAACAGATTCCGGATAAGTTGAAAAAACTACTTGAAAGTGAATCGTCAATACACGATTTAGCTAAGGAACTATATAAGAGAGAGCAAGTATTTTTTATTGGAAGAGGTGCCGACGCAGGAGTATCATACGAAGGTTCTCTTAAATTAAAAGAGATTTCATATATAAACTCTTTTGCTATTGCAGCAGGGGAGCTTAAGCATGGAACTATTGCTCTAATAGAAAAGGACACATTGGTTATAGCTTTAGCAACACAAGACAGATTATATGAAAAGATGCTTTCTAATATACAGGAAGTAAAGGCCAGAGGCGCATATGTAATTGGGGTTGCTAAAGAAGGAAATAAAGAAATCGAAAAGCAGGCTGATAAAGTTATTTATGTTCCGGATTGTATGGATGAGGTTGCTCCGCTACTTTCTGTAGTACCTTTACAGATCTTAGCTTATTATGTTGCAAAGGAAAGAGGTTGCGATATAGATAAACCAAAAAACCTAGCAAAGTCTGTAACGGTTGAATAATAAATATTTTTAAACAGTTGGTGATGTGTAGAATACCTGGGGGAGAATATGAATATGTTCGATGGGGGTAATCCTCAAAAGAAAAGTAAGTATTTGAAACAAGCGCTTGTAGTGGGAAGTATTGCAGTATTGGTTCTTGCCATTATTATTCTTAAAGATTATGCTGATGGAAACACTGCAAAATCACAAGTGGATAAGACCGCTAAAAAGAATGAGATAATACAGCAAGCGGATAAACTAGCGTTAGGCTATTTTTATGATGAAGCCTTGGAATTATTAAACCGAGATCCAACTTTAATTGATGAAAACATCACCGGTGATGCGATAAAATTGAAAATAGAAGATATAAAAGGTCAAAAGGCATCTTTAGTAAAATATGAAGGTGCCATTGACCATGTCTTTTTCCACAGTTTAATCGTGTATCCGGAGCTGGCTTTTGATAATAAGGGTCATCCGGCTCAAGGCTACAATATGTGGATGACCACTGTAAAAGAATTCAAGAAAATGTTACCACAGCTTCAAGAAAGAGGATATGTTCTATACCCCATTACAGAGACTGTTGAAGTTTCTGAAGATGGCAGTGTCTCACCTAAAGATATCTATCTTCCTATAGGAAAAAAACCTTTAATTATTTCAATAGATGATGTAAATTATTATGATTATATGAAGCCGGATGGGTTTGCAAATAAACTTGTTTTAGGTGATGATGGACGGGTATGGACGGAAGTTATAAACCCAAAGGGAGAAAGCTCTCTCACAAGGGATGGCGATGTAATGCCAATATTGGATGACTACGTAGAGAAGCACCCTGATTTCTCATTGCGAGGAACAAAAGGTATAATGGCTCTGACCGGATATCAGGGAGCATTGGGGTATAGAATAACTGACAACTTACCTGAAGAGGCAAAGTGGCAACAAGAAGTCAAGGCTATTGCCGATGTGATGAAAGATAACGGATGGCTATTTGCTTGCCATAGTTATACCCATAACGGGTACTTTAGAACAGGTAAAGTAACAATGGAGCAAATGAAATACGATACTGACAGATGGAAAGAAAAGATTGAACCATGGGTAGGAGAAACCAATATTTACATATCTCCTTTTGGTTGGCATTGGGATAACAAGAACCAAATACATAGATACATAGCTGAAAGCGGTTATAAAATATTTTGTCCCGTTGGCATTAGCCGAAGGATGACCTTATACTCTGATATTATGGTTATGCCAAGGGTAAATTTAGATGGATATACCATGAGGCACCGACCGGAATTTGTAAATGAGCATTATTTCAATGTTAATGAGGTTTATGATGTTTCTAGACCTGATAACAATTAAGACAAGGGGGAATAAAATTGGGAAATAAAACAAATATGATTAAGAAAAGGATGTTTTGCTTTACATTGCTTTCTGTATTTTTAATTTCATCAATGGTGGGATTTACAGGATGTGGTGAAAAAACAGTAGAACAATATGAAAGTAAAACACTGAAACTGTATTTTGCTAATAAGGACTATATTGACACAGGCAATGATAAGAATGGAGAACTCGTGGTAAGTGATCAGATATCTATTTCTGTGCCTAAAGGGATTCCTGATGGAATGACTGCAGAAGAAGCCGCTTCATATGGATATGTTGAAGCCTATTCTATGCTTTGGCAAGTGCCGGATGGTTTAGAAAATGCAGAAACTGTAGTGACGGAAAAAATAGGCATACACAATATTACCTGTAAGGATGGAATCGCCTATGTGGATTTGATAGGCTCCGGGCTAGTAGGAAAGGGTGGATCTTTGGAAGAAACACTATTTATAAGCCAGGTTGTGGAGACTCTTGTAAATAGCTTTGATGAGATAGAAAAGGTTCAATTCCTAATAGATGGAGAAACCTCAGAAACCCTTATGGGTCATTGTGATACAAGTATGCCGTTTACAGCAGGGTTCTTTTAGCAGAAAGAAAAATAGTATATATTAATTTTTTACAACTGTAAGCTTTAAGCAAGGAGGGAACAAATGAAAAGATCCTTAAAAAATGCAAGCCTTATTTTAGTGGTAATTATGTTAATAACCATGCAATTCAATTTTGTATGGGCTGGTGAGGAGGCTGTAGTTAAGCAGGATAACGGGCAGCTTATTATACTTCATACAAATGATGTCCACAGTAGAGTGGACGATAAGTTAGGATATGCTTCTGTAAAAGGGTGGAAAGATTATTATGAGGCACAGGGAGCAAGGGTTATGCTTCTTGATGCGGGTGATAACCTGCATGGGTATCCTATTGCCAATTTGGGTCAGGGCGAAAACATAGTGGATATAATGAATGCTGTTGGTTATACGGCAATGACACCGGGAAACCATGACTTTAATTATGGAACAGGAAGGCTACTTGAATTAAAAAAAGATATGAAGTTTGATTTACTTTCTGCTAACTTTACAGATAAAGACGGAAGAGAGGCTCTTACGCCATCTAAGCTTTACAATATGGACGGTGTAAAGGTTGGAATAATAGGAATTTCTACTCCGGACACTGAAACAAAAACAAATCCTGAAAATGTGAGAGGGTATAGTTTTAATAAAAATAAAATTTCAAATATGGTGCAGTTACAAATTAACAAGCTGGAAAAAGAAGGCGCTGATTATATTGTTGCACTGGGACATTTAGGGTTAGATGAAGAGAGTAAGCCTTATTGCTCAGATGACATTATTGAACAAACACAGGGAATAGACGTATTTGTTGATGGTCATAGTCATACTGCATTAGAAAATGGCAAAGTGATTAAAGATAAAGCCGGTAATGATGTAATGTTAGCGCAAACAGGAAATTATATTGAGTCTATTGGCAAGGTCACTATTGAAAATATTAAAGATAAGGACAATGCTAAGATTACTGCATCACTTATAAAAGAAGCCAAGATAGATGAGCCGACAAAGAAACTTATTGACGACAAAAAAGCTGAGATAAAGCCTATGTTAGACACGATTGTTGCTAAAACAGAGGTAATGCTGGACGGTGAGAGAGACCCGGGAGTAAGAACAGGTGAAACTAACCTAGGGGATTTAGCGGCAGACGCAATAAGAGCTGTGGCAGGAGCAGACGTTGCTTTAACAAATGGCGGAGGAATTAGAACATCACTTAAAGAAGGAAATATAACATATGGAAATCTAAATTCGGTATTCCCATTTGGCAATATCGTAGTAAGTATTGATGTAAAGGGCAAGGATATTTTATCTGCATTGGAACACGGCACCAAGAGCTATCCGCAGGCTAGTGGAGGCTTTCCACAAGTATCGGGTATGTCCTTTGAAATTAATACAGCTGTTACAACAGGAAGAGTACAAAATGTAAAAGTTGGAAATGTTCCTTTAGATATGAACAAAACATATAAGCTGGCGACCAATGACTTTACAAAAGTAGGCGGTGATGGCTATACTATGTTCACAGGATACAAAAAAACAGGTGAATATGGGGCGCTTGATGAGGCATTAGTCAACTATATCGAAAAGGATCTTAAGGGTGTTGTTGGAAAACAATATGAGAAGTCTCAAGATAGAATCATAGAAGTTAAGGATAACTCAAAAAATGATGGAAAACTTCCAATAAGTGCAGGTATGACCAGAGAGCAGGCTGCCAATAAAATATTAGAATACAGTAAATCCATAGGAGAGGGTCCTGTTGGAAGCTGGGCAATTCACCTTAAATATACTGATTTAGATAAAGTAGCAGATTCAAATCTTAGTGGTATCATGTTTTGTACTATTAAGGGATATATGATTGGTTATACTGATGGAAGCTTTAGGCCAACTAAGCCTTTAACAGAAAAGGAAGTAGAAATTATACAGGATAGATTTTACAGTAGATAAAATAGAGGAGAAAAAGATGAAAGAATTTGAAATTAAAGACTTAAAGTTAGCACCATCCGGTCACCAAAAGATTGAATGGGTGAAGAACAATATGCCGCTTCTAAGGGGTTTTGAAGAGGAGTTTATAAATACTAAACCTTTTGAAGGTATTAAAATTTCACTGTCAGTACACCTTGAAGCTAAGACCGCCTATCTTTGTAAAGTCTTGGCAGCCGGTGGAGCACAAATGTCTGTAACAGGAAGCAATGTGCTTTCAACACAAGACGACATTGCCGCGGCCTTAGTAGAAGATGGTTTAAAGGTTTATGCTCTTCATGGAGCTACATCTGAGGAATACGAAAGACATATTGAAATGTGCCTAGAGCATAAGCCAAACATTATCATAGATGATGGTGGCGATTTAGTTGGAATGGTTCATGGTAAGCGACCTGATTTGGCAGAAGAGGTTTGGGGTGGTTGTGAAGAGACAACTACAGGTGTTATTAGGTTAAAGGCTATGGCACGTGAGGGTATTCTTAAGTTCCCAATGGTTGCTGTAAATGATGCTCAGTGTAAGCATTTATTTGACAACAGATATGGAACAGGCCAGTCAGTTTGGGCAAGTATTATGACAAATACCAATTTGATTGTTGCAGGCAAGACTGTAGTTGTAGCAGGATATGGATGGTGCTCCAGAGGTATTGCCATGAGAGCAGCAGCAATGGGTGCAAATGTAATTGTGACAGAAATTGATCCGGTGAAAGCAATTGAAGCACGTATGGATGGCTATAGCATAATGCCAATGGCAAAGGCAGCTCCATTAGGTGATATGTTTGTATCTGCTACAGGTTGTAATCATACTATAACTGTTGAGCATATGCTTACTATGAAGGATAGAGCTATTTTAACAAATGCAGGACATTTTGATTGCGAAATCGATATGGCAGGGCTTGAAAAAGTAGCTGTTGAAAAAATGGAAACAAGAAAGAACATAATGGGATATAAACTACCAAACGGAAACATGGTAAATGTTATTGCAGAGGGTAGGCTGGTTAATATTGCTGCGGCAGATGGTCATCCGGCAGAAATAATGGATATGAGCTTTGCAGTACAAACATTGTCAGCTCTATACATTAAAAACAATTATAAGGAACTAGAACCTGGAGTTGTGGATGTTTCTCAGGAAATAGATGATGTGGTTTCCAGTAGAAAACTAGAATCATGGGGAATAGAAATCGATAAACTTACAGAAGAACAAGAAAAATATTTAAATAGTTGGCGAGTATAGAAACACAGTTGGCACCTACTTCATATAATAAGATATAGATATGTTTGTATGAATCAAATCACACAAAAAAATAATTTATTAGTAAGTAAAACAGTAACACATTAGCAGTAAAAGACATATCATATCATACAAACAATAAATAAATTTTAAAGGAGCAGGTGAAATATATGTCAAACGGTTGTGGATTATTCAATGGCGAAGGCGTTGATACTAGCTTATTATTTTTCTTCTTATTGTTAGTTATTATTTTCTGCAATTGCTATAACTAGTCTAAGCAGTAAGTACATCAAAGCCACATAAAAAGTGAGAAAAAAGACGCTTCAGTTGAAGCGTCTTTTTCACTATTTCACTATTATTAAGATTTCCAATTATCTTTAATCAAATTAACCATTAATAACAAGTGGATTTGCAATTATCTTTAATCAAATTAGCTATTAATAACAATTAGATTTCCAATTATTATTAATTAAATTCACCATTATTAAAAATCCGATTAATTGTTATCATTAATTGGATTAACTCCTATCATTAATTAGAGATTACAATGACTGTAATCTTGCCTTTAGTCTGTTTATAGTTCTTTCTTCTCCCAGTATTTGTTGGATTTCCCATACATCAGGAGACTGTGAACGACCCATAACAGCGATACGTATAACAGTACTCACATCGCCAACATGACCCTTATACATTTCAGGGTTTTTCTTAAAATCTTTAGGTTTTGCAGCATATCCTAAACCAGACCCTATTTCACGGATTTTATCAAACCATGCAGCCTGATCATCACTATGATTATAGCTTTCTAAATATGCGGTAAGGATTGCCTTAGCGTCTTCAGTGCTTACATTTTCAGGATTCATATCTTCAATCTTAAAGTAGTCATCAAAGAAATAAGAAATAAATTCAAAAATCTGTTTTGCAAAGATAAGATCCTTTCTAGGCTTAGCTCCGTCACGTCCTAAATCTAATATTCTTTCTATATATTCTTCATTACCCTCAAATAAAGGTAAAATTTCAGATTTAAATTCTTTTGCCCAACCTTTCATGAAAGAACAAAGTTCCTTTGCAGAAATTTTTACAAGAACATCCTTGCAAATATCGTTTAACTTATTTAAGTCGAATAATGCACCGGAATTACTCATCTTTTCTGTAGTAAATTCAAATTCTTCAATAGAAGCATCAGGATTTGCAATTCTCCATTCTTCAAAGTTTGAATTTAATATAGTAAGAAGATATTCTCTTACTGCTGCCGGATGATAGCCTTCATTTCTATAATAATCAAGAGAAAGTTCAGGGTCTTTTCTCTTTGAAAGTTTTCTTTTGTTCCCTTCTTCATCTAGCTTCATAAGTTGAGCTGTGTGACAGAAAATAGGCATTTCAAATCCTAATTTATCAAATAGTTCAACATGAATAGGTAGAGATGGTAACCATTCAGCACCTCTGACAACATGAGTTGTTCTCATAAAGTGATCATCAACAACATGGGCAAAGTGATAAGTAGGAATTCCATTTGCCTTTAAAATTACAACATCCTGATTGTTTTCTGGCATTGTAAGTGTGCCTCTGATTCCATCTTCAATTGAAATATGTTTGATTTCCTCAGAAGGAACTTCATGTGTACCATCGGATTTTAGTCTTATAACATAAACACATCCGGCTTTAATTTTAGCCTCTATTTCTTCAAAGGAAAGGTTTCTATTTACTGCCCACTTACCATATATTCCAAAGTTTTCTTTATTGGCTTCCTGTTTGGCACGAATTTCTTCAAGCTCTTCAGAAGTTAAAAAACAAGGGTATGCAAGACCTCTTTTTACAAGCTCTTTTGCAAAGCATTGGTAAATCTCACCACGTTGGCTTTGATAATATGGTCCATATTCTCCAATATGTCCATCAATTGTTGCACCTTCATCAAAGTTAATATCAAAAAACCTTAGAGAATTTATAATAACCTCTACTGCTCCATCCACATACCTCTTATCGTCGGTGTCTTCTATTCTTAAGTAGAATGTACCGCCGCTTTGATGCGCTAACCTTTCATCAACAAAGGCACCATATAAGTTGCCTAAGTGGATAAAACCCGTTGGGCTTGGGCCAAGTCGAGTTATTTTTGCGTCAGAAGGAAGATTTCTTTGTGGAAAAATTTCTTCATAATCCGCAGGTGTTTTGGTGATATGCGGAAATAGTAAATCCGCTAACTTGTTATAATCCATTATTTGCCTCCATTTTGGCAGAGATAAAAATATTTTTTTTACTTGCCGTTTTTTCTATTAGTAATTTAGTCAATATAATCAAAGCTTACAGGTTGTACTTCTTTGGTTAAAGGAAAGAAGCTATAACCTGAATTTTGTAAGTTATCTATTATCTCAGGTAATGCAGATAGGGTATCAAACTTATTCCCTGCATCGTGCATCAGAACGATAGATTTATTATACTTTTGAACACCATTAACTACATTATCATAAATTTGTATCTTCGTTGTTGTGCTGGTTGCATCATCTGAAGAGACATTCCAATCGTAGTATGTATATCCTCTTCTTGTCATTTCACCGATTAATTGCTGATAAATTGCTTTATTGTATGAATTTATACTTCCGCCGGGAAATCTAAAGATTTCAGGCTTAACTCCGGTGACCTGCTCCAGCATAAGAGCTGTTTGTGCAAAATCTTCTAAAAAAGCTTCAGGAGATTGATATATTGTTGCATATTGATGGCACGTACTATGAATACCTATAGTATGCCCTTCAGAAATCATCCTTTTATATACTTCCTGGGATTCCAAACTATCATTATAATTTATAAAGAAGGTAGCTTTTATACCCTTTTCTTTTAGTAAATCCAAAATTTGTGGTGTTAAGCTTGATGGACCATCATCAAAAGTAAGATAAATGGATTTGGGGTTTTCCTCCTTATATATAAAGCTATTGTCTATATATAATTGAGGATAGGACTTTTGATATTCAAAAGAATTTACGTGACACTGTGCGCTATTTCCTTTGTTGAGGTGCTCAGAATCGGAGCTTGAAGATTGAGCATTATGGGTAACACTTATACCGTTTGATTCTAGTGTTTGTTTAAGTCTTTTGTTTGATAGTGACATAGCTACACTGGATGAAATGGAGCCTATTACAACGACTGCCATTACGATTATAATTAAGTGTTTATAAAAACGAACGCTTCCAAAATACATTTTAGTACCATCCTTATGCTATAAAATATGCTAGTTAATAAGCTAATAAATACTGTAATAGTATAACATAAAGAATATAATTAAGACTACATAAAAAACAATTTTTTAGAGTTTGAGAATTATAAAGCTTAATTTAAAATTAAAAAACTTAATTTAAGAATTATAGAGTTTAATTTAAGAATTATAGAGTTTAATTTGAGAATTATAAAACTAAAGATGTAGGTAAGAGTAATTCATTTATAGTATTTATGTTGTGGAAGTATAAAAATACATATTCAGTTTTCGTTAATTTACACAAGAATTTAATACATATATTGTGATTACTGTAAAATAAGTATGCTGAAATCCTTGAAATTTATTGGATAATTTGATACAATTATTCACAATAGTTTTTTAGGAGGGCTGTAGAATGATTAATTACGCAAGTACACGTGGAAGTTTAAATAAAAAGACAGCAGCGCAAGCTGTTATTCAAGGAATATCAGAAGATAGAGGTCTTTATGTTCCAATGGAGATACCTAAACTGCCTTTTAGTCTTGAAGAGATGATGGGTAAAAGTTACCAAGAAATTGCTTTGAGGGTAATTGGTGCGTTTTTTACAGACTACAGTGAAGAAGAGCTAGCTCATTGTATTGAGGGTGCTTATGATAGTAAGTTTGAAGAAAAGGAAATAGCACCGCTTGTAAAAGCCGGTGATGCATATTTTTTGGAATTATATCACGGAAAAACTGCGGCATTTAAAGATATGGCATTATCTATTCTTCCTTATCTGTTAACAACTGCTATGAAAAAAGAAAAGGAAGATAAAAAAATATGTATCTTGACGGCAACCTCAGGAGATACAGGCAAAGCGGCATTAGAAGGCTTTGCAGATGTTCCGGGTACAGAGATAATTGTTTTTTATCCTAACCAAGGTGTTAGCCAAGTTCAGGAAAGACAAATGGTGAGCCAAGAAGGAGAAAACACTCATGTGTTTGCAATAAATGGCAACTTTGATGATGCACAAACAGGGGTAAAACTGATTTTTAATGATGCAGAATTTGCAGAAGAGCTTTCAAAAATGAATTGTAAGCTATCCTCAGCAAACTCAATAAATATTGGCAGACTTGTACCACAGGTGGCATACTACGTGTATGCATACTCTAAGCTTTTAGAAAAGGGCGAATTGAATGCAGGAGAAAAGATGAATGTAGTAGTTCCTACAGGCAACTTTGGCAATATACTTGCGGCATATTATGCTAAGCAAATGGGAATTCCTATTGGTAAATTAATTTGCGCGTCCAATGAGAATAAGGTATTAACGGACTTTATAAATACCGGCGTGTATAATATAAAGAGAGATTTTTATCTAACAAACTCACCGTCAATGGATATACTTATTTCAAGTAATCTGGAGAGATTATTGTACCACTTGTCAGGGGCTAATGCTTCAGAAGTTAAAAAGCTAATGGAGAACTTAGAGACTGAGAAGGTTTATGAAGTAGGAGACAGTATTAAAGCAGGGCTTAAGGACTTCTATGGAGGCTTTGCAACTACATCTGAAACTAATGAGACTATAGGAGCTATGTACCAAAAGAATGGATACCTAATGGATACTCATACGGCAGTGGCATATAAGGTATTTGAAGACTATGTTGCGGAAACGGGAGATAAGACCCCTACTGTTATAGCATCCACTGCAAGCGCGTACAAGTTTGCAGACAGTGTAGCCAAATCAATTGGCCTTGATGAAGAAAAGGACGGATTTGCCTATGTTGCTGCTCTTAATGCAAAGACAGGGGTTAGAATACCTGCGGGCTTAAGAGGTTTGGAAAACAAGGAAATAAGGCACACGGGAGTGTTGAATGTCAATGAACTTAAGGATGCTGTTAAGGAGTCTATAAAATAGTAAATCATTAAGAATTGACTTTGCAAATAGATATTGCTATGTACAATTGAATTATAATGGCTGCCTTGAATGAAATTTTTTAGGGCAGCTTTTCTCATTAAATATAGATGTAAATGAAATAGAAAAAGTAAATAGAATAGAAAAGGTGAAATATATGGAGTATGAAAGGCAAGTAACTATTATGGAATCTCAAAAAAGGATTGCATTAGTAGCACATGATAACAGGAAGAAAGATTTGGTAAACTGGTGTGACGAACATAAGGATACCTTAAAAAGACATTTTTTAGTTGGTACGGGAACGACTTCCAAGCTTATTGCTCAGGCAACAGGCTTACCTGTAAAAAGCTTTAAGAGTGGTCCTCTTGGAGGAGATCAGCAAATTGGAGCAAGAATTGCTCAAGGTGAAATTGATATGCTCATTTTCTTTTGGGATCCATTAGAAGCGCAACCCCACGACCCAGATGTAAAAGCATTGCTTCGTATTGCTGTAGTATACGATATTCCGGTGGCTAACAACAGAGCAACAGCAGATTTTATAATATCTTCTAAATACATGAATGATGAATACAAGCATGAATTGTTTAATTACGATAAGCTATTAAAGGAGAGAGTAAGCAACCTATCTGAATAGAATCTTAATATAAAAAAAGGAATCAGAAAAGACAAAAACAAACCAGAAAAAAATAAAAGAAGAAAATAAAACAAATAAAACAAGTTTAAATTTTACATAGATTGAAATAAATATGTTGAAAACAGTTGTAGTATGTAGTATAATAGCAAATGCGTCTGATAGAGACTATGGACTGCAACTGAATATTTTTGGAGGATTGACCGAGTGGCTAAGGAGCCTGATTGGAAATCAGGTAAGGTGTAACAGCCCCGTGGGTTCGAGTCCCATGTCCTCCGCCAAAACAAAAAGAACCGCTGAATAGCGGTTCTTTTATTTTGTAAAGTAAGGCTCTTATACTTTATATAGAAAATAGTGTACTAATTAGACCGGCTAAACCTCACCCTCTTGCTGGGATTTGTTTGAATCTGTATTGGATTTTGTGGATGCCTGTCCTTTTGCCTGCTCTGCTTGTTTTGCTTCGTCTGTTTCAGTGTCAGCTTCAGTTGTACCAGCAGAATCACCAAACTTTTTATTAAATGAAATATCATATAAAGATAAAAAGCCATCAATTTTTTTATACTTAGCAGTAGCATTCCCGTTGATATAGGGTACACGCCAAATAAGGGATAACTCTGTTACATTTTCTAAATTTGCATTTATCATTGAAGAAATGTTATTGGAATAATCTTCAAGTGTACTTTTGCTGTCTGTAGGTGTAGCCTCTTTTGACCAAGAAATAATAGTATAAACTTTATAATCATCTGAGTTTGAGGAATTATTGTCAGACATAACAGTCAAACTTTCAAGCTTAGTTCCATCATAACTCTCATTTATAAGATTTTTTACATATTTCTCAATATGCTTCTTAGAGGTTGAAGTTATAGATAAATCAATGCCTGTTAAGTCTTGGGAAGGCTCTTTATTTAAAGCGATTTCAGACTCACTGGAAGAACTGCTTTTCCCACTCTCAGTTGTGGAAACCTCAGATATATCTACCTTTTCTTCTTCAACTTCTGATTTTTTTTTGCATGATGTAAAACTACAAAAAATAGATATAATTAACAATAAAAGTATTAGCTTTTTTAACATAAATTTCTCCCAATATTACAATACTATATATACAGATATTGATTATATAAAAAATTAAGGTAGGTAGCAATGAAAGAACAAACTATTAAAAAAATCCTTCTAATCAATCTGTTTATATCCGCAGTTGTTTATTTACCCATACTCATTCCTTGGACACAATATTTTGCCGCCTATAGTTTTCTGTTTCAGGTGGTACTATTACACTCTTTAATTTTAATATCAGTGCTCTACAGTATCTCAGCCCTGGAAATTAAACCAAAAAATGAAGCATCTAAATAGTTGCTTCATTTTTTAATACTATTAATTAAAACGATCAAAACCTCTATCTCCTGAAGCAAGAATCATTTCTTTTTGTTGCTCAAAAACTAGCTTTATGAGATGATCAATAACTTTATCAGGAGTATTTATCCATCTGATTCTGTATTTGTAATCCCAATCTGCTCGAGTATTTGAATAATCTATTCTATCAAGAACCTCCGCATACATTTCAAATACTATACCTCTAAAACAAAAATTTGTAAGCATTTTAGACCGTAAAGTAATTTGTGCGCTGGACATAAATGCACAGCCACCACCACTTAAGTCTATAATTCTTCCAGTAAGCTTTTCCGATTCAAAAAAACTACCCTCTTCGTCTGCAATATAGTAATCTAAATTAACACTAACTGACTGCCTAAAAAACTCTCTTCTCTGCGTAACGGTAGGACCTTCAATGGCTTGAAATTTACAGGAAGAAATATTGTCTATTTTTTCTATGCCCAAATATTTAATCTGCCAGTAAAGTATGCCACTCTTTCCTTTAGAATAGAGTTCATATACTTGTTCTTTAAAAAACATGACAGGCCTGCCTGTTTCAGAAGAAGGTATCATTGTATAAAATACATTGTTTAACCCAATATCTTGTACTTTAGTTCTGTAATAGTGCTTATGCAGCATTTTATCAGTTATACAAATTTCCACACTATCCAATATATTTAAATTTGAAATCATTTTATTTCTCCCAAAGTCATAGCACAGTTAGTAATTCAAAACAGTAAATATAATTTAATTTTATCGTATCACTACAATTAAGTAAAGGGTTTTCGCCAAAAATGGACAAGATGTCCAAAAAAATATAAAAAAAACTGAATTGCTATTGAAGTCAGATTAATTAAGATATATAATTTCAATTGGACCAAACCTTTCCATATGGTAGAGACAGTATATAGGCTGTTTTCAGCAGGTAGGCTTACAAATTTTACTACTGTTTACATACGAAGAAGTAAAGTCTGCTGGAGGAGGCTATCAGAAAGGTGGTCTACAAAGATTCTGACAACCGAAGTATATATCTGAGGTGGAAGACAATAAACAGTATAAACCATACATAAATGTGCAAGTGGAATAACTTGCGATTATTGTGATATATTGGGTACGTCTTTGACGTATCTTTTTTTTATATTTAGAAGAAAATAACATTAGAAATATAAGATTGAAAATATAACATTAGAAATATAAGATTTGGAAATATAGGATTTGAAAATATAACATTGGAAATATAGGATTTGGAAATATAAGATAAGAAAAAGTATTTTATTAGTTTATAATGGGTTTTGAGGAGATTTATTATGGAAACAAGAGTTGCTATTTTAGGAATTATAATTGAGGACAGGGAGGCTGTTGAAAAAGTTAATACTTTACTTCACGAATATAGAGCATATATTATAGGCAGAATGGGTCTGCCATATGAGAAGAGGGACATTAGCATTATAAGCATTGCAATGGACGCCCCTACAGATATAGTTAGTGCTTTATCAGGAAAGATTGGAAGGCTAAGTGGTGTCTCTGCGAAGGCGGTGTATTCAAAGGTATGAAAGAGTTGATTAATCGGCTTAGAGAAACTCAAAGCCTTGAAAGGGAAGAGTTCAAGGAACTCTTAGAGATAGAATTACAAGAGCGATCTAAGCCTCATCAAGAAAGGGAAATTAGCAACTATTTATTTGAGCAAGCAAAAGAAGTAAGAGACAGTATTTTTGGAGATAAGGTTTTTAAGAGAGGACTAATAGAGATTAGCAATTATTGTAAAAACAATTGCTACTATTGCGGAATAAGAAGCAGTAATCATTCTATAGGAAGGTATCGCCTGACAAAGGAACAAATTCTTGACTGTTGTAAAACCGGATATGGCTTAGGGTTTAGGACTTTTGTACTCCAAGGGGGAGAGGATACATACATTGCTGATGAAGAAATGGCTAATATTATATATTCAATAAAAACCATATATCCTGATTGTGCAATAACCTTATCTATAGGAGAAAAGGAAAAAGCCACATATAAAAGATTTTTTGACGCGGGTGCGGATAGATACCTACTAAGGCATGAGACCTCAAACGTGAAACACTATGAAAAGCTTCATCCCGCTTCAATGTCATGGGAAAATCGTATAAGATGCTTAGAGAATTTAAAAGCTATAGGATTTCAAGTTGGCTGTGGAATAATGGTAGGGTCACCCTTTCAAACCATTGAAAATATTGTGGAGGACATATGCTTCATTAAGGACTTTTCCCCTCATATGGTTGGGATAGGTCCATTTATCTCACACCATCAGACTCCATTTGCCAATGAAGAGAATGGCAGTGTGGAGCAAACCTTATTTATTTTAGGAATTATGAGGCTTTTAAATCCTAGAGTTTTACTTCCTTCAACCACCGCACTTGGAACCTTAGACCCAAAAGGGAGAGAAAAAGGTATATTGGCAGGCGCAAATGTGGTAATGCCAAATCTTTCTCCAATTTCAGTTCGTAAAAATTATGAACTGTATGATAATAAAATTTGTACGGATGAAGAGGCGGCAGAATGCTGTGAGTTATTAGAAAAAAGAATAAATGCAATTGGTTACAGGACTGTTGTTGAAAGAGGAGATTATAAAGATTAATTTACTGATGGGAAAGCGGAACTGACCCGAAAGAAAGGAATAGAAGAGACAATGTATAATCCAAAATCTATGAAAGCAGAAGAGTTTATTGCAAATGATGAGGTTATTAAAACTTTAGAATATGCGCAAAAGAATAAAGAAAATGAAGAACTTATTACTGAAATAATAGAAAAGGCAAAAGAGAGAAAAGGCCTATCCCATAGGGAAGCTTCAGTTTTATTGGCCTGCGAATTAGAAGATAAAAACAGAGAAATATATGCTTTAGCAGAGAAAATAAAAGAAGATTTTTATGGCAATAGAATTGTAATGTTTGCTCCGTTATATTTATCAAACTACTGCGTCAATGGTTGTGAATACTGTCCATATCACTTGAAAAATAAGCATATTGCCAGAAAAAAACTTTCCTTAGAGGAAGTAGAAAAAGAAGTAATTGCGCTACAGGATATGGGGCATAAGAGATTAGCAATAGAAGCGGGAGAAGACCCTGTAAATAATCCAATTGAATATATATTAGATTGCATCAAAACAATTTATAAGATAAAACACAAGAATGGCGCTATCAGAAGAGTAAACGTCAATATTGCAGCGACTACTGTTGAGAACTATAGAAAGTTAGCAGAAGCAGAGATAGGAACCTACATATTATTTCAGGAAACCTATCATAAGGAAAGTTATGAAAGGCTTCACCCAACAGGACCAAAGCATAATTATGCATATCATACAGAAGCCATGGATAGGGCAATGCAGGGAGGCATTGATGATGTGGGTCTAGGTGTTTTATTTGGGCTTGAATTATATAGGTACGAATTTGCGGCTTTATTGATGCACGCGGAACATCTTGAAGAAGTTTTTGGGGTTGGGCCGCATACAATTAGTGTTCCACGAATAAGAAGAGCGGATGACATTGATCCTGATTTATTTGACAATGGCATCGATGACGATACTTTTGCCAAGATAGTTGCTTGTATAAGGGTTGCAGTCCCATATACAGGAATGATAGTTTCCACAAGAGAGAGCCAAGAATGCAGAGAGAAAGTTTTGCATTTGGGGGTATCTCAAATCAGTGGTGGATCAAGAACCAGTGTAGGTGGATATGCTCCGCAGGAATCAGAACAAGAAAATTCCAAGCAGTTTGAAGTCAGTGATACCAGAAGCCTGGATGAGGTTGTAAAATGGTTAATGGAATTAGGGTACATTCCAAGTTTTTGTACTGCCTGTTATAGAGAAGGAAGAACAGGGGACAGGTTTATGGAACTATGTAAAAAACAGCAAATACAAAATTGCTGTCACCCAAATGCGTTAATGACTTTAAAGGAGTATTTGGAGGATTACGCAGGAAAAGACACAAAGGAGCTGGGCGAAAAGCTAATTATGAACCAAATTGGAAAAGTATCCTCTGAAAAAGCAAGGACGATAGTAGAAAAAGCTTTAAAGGAAATAGAAATAGGGAAAAGAGATTTTAGATTTTAATAGGCTAATAATAGAAAGACAATTTAGGTAAATAGGCTAATAATAGACAGGCATTTAAGGTAAATAAACTAATAGAAAGAGAAGCATTTTAAGCAAACAAACTAATAGCAAGAAAAACATTTTAAGTAAATAGGATGTAAATATAATAAATTATAAAGAGCTGTATGCAGTAAACTTTAATGTAAATGATTTGAAGGAAAACATGGCATTATTATAAAAGTTTAGTTAGCATACAGCTTATTTTTGTGCTAGTTAAAGGTCAACACGATTTAATTTATCCCCATTAATAAAGGACTTTAGATTTTCTATAGATACCTGAATTATAGTTCTTCTAAGCTCTATTGATGTCCAACACATATGAGGGGTAATATAGCTATTGTCTAGATTAATTAGGGGGTTATCAATATCAGCAGGTTCTTTGGAAAGAACATCGGCACCAAAGGCAGATAGCTTTCTACTTTTCAGTGCTTCTGCAACATGATGCTCGTTTATAAGTGTCCCTCTGGCAGTATTTATTAGTATTGCACCATCCTTCATTTGATTAATGAAGTCGTTATTTATAAATTCAATATTTTGTTTAGTGGCAGGACAATGCAGTGTCAGTATATCGGAAGTAATGGCTGCCTCCTTGTTTTGGCTATAAACATTAACCTTCATACCAAAAGCTTTTGCAATCTCAGCAACCTTTTTTCCAATATTTCCATAGCCTATTATGCCTAAACTCTTATCTTTTAGCAAGAGTACGGGAGCTTTCCAATAACAGAAATCCTCAGATTTTGCCCAGTCACCTTGCTTTACAGAATTATTGTGAAGAGCAACATTATTGCAAACCTCTAATATAAGAGCAAATGTATGTTGGGCAACCGCATCGGTGGAATATGCAGGGATGTTACATACTGCGATTCCGGATTTTTTGCAATAATCTAAATCAATATTGTTATATCCTGTAGCCATCATGCCAACAAATTTAAGCTTCTTGCACAGGGAAAGCGTTTGCTGATCAAAGGTAACCTTGGTGGCAAATACGGCATCTGCGTCATGTATACGTTCAATTACTAAGTCTTTTGGGGTTCTGGGGTAAACAATTAATTCTCCCAGTTCCTCTAAACCATTCCAAGATAAACCCCTGTCAATAGTGGCTCCGTCTAATACTACAATTTTCATATATTTTACACTCCTTTCGAATAAGGTAGATATTGTTATCATAGGCTTATATTACAATAATATTCTTTGAAGGTCTATGCTTTTATGGTATAATTAGCCCCATAAACTAGAAAATAAAAGTAATGGTAGAATATAATCAAAAGATGTTACTTACAATTACCAAAATGGAGGAAGAATGTTAAAATACGCATTTATTGCAAATATATCGGGGATTAATCCAAAGGAGTATAATGCGGTGTATGAAAGTGAAGATTGTTTTAATTTAATCATAGGGTCTCCGGATATGGAAGAAACGGAAAGAATAGTAAAAGAGCTGGAAAGTGAAAACTTCACACTTATGAATTTTTGTGGCGCATATGACGCTGAAAAAATTAAACAGTTAAACAAAGCTATAAATAGTGAAGTGAAAATGTCCAATGTAAAGTACTTCCCGGAGGAACTTAAGAAAATGAACCAGTTAAAATCATTTAAGGAGTTTGGCATTATCATTGAGGGGACAGAAAAATTAACAAGCATTAATTTAAAGTCAGAGAAATGTAATATATATACATATTTTGTTAAAGATATGGATATGGCTAAAGAGGCGGCGCAGAACTTAGTAGATCAAGGGGTTTTCTTTATTGAACTATGTGGTTGGTTTAAAGAAAATATGACCAGAGAAATAATAGAGGCTATAAAGGGTAAGGTACCAGTAGGCTCAGCAGGAATTTTGTAAAGGAAAAGGAATATATGACATTAGTAGAAATAGTTTTTATTGGGGTAGGCTTGGCAATGGATGCGGTGGCAGTTTCAATGACTAATGGAATGGTTTATAGGAAACTTAATACAAGACACTATATAGCCATGCCTCTTTTTTTCGGGGCCTTTCAGGCACTTATGCCCCTGATAGGAAATTATGCAGGAAGTTTATTTGCAAGCGTAATTTCTAAATATGCAGGCATTGTAATACTAATCATCTTAGGGATTATTGGTGGTAAGATGATAAAAGAAGGAATAGATCACATGAAGAACCATGAGATATCATGTGTTAATAAAAGCCTTACATTAAGCGTACTAATTTTTCAAGCCATTGCAACAAGTATTGATGCGTTTGCAGTTGGGGTTGGCTTTAGTGCCATGAGGGTGGATATTGTTCTGGCTGTATCCATTATAGCTGTTGTTACGGCAGTTCTAGTGAGTATTGCAATTATAATCGGCAAAAAATTTGGGGACATTTTAGGTAGCCGTGCGGAAATCCTTGGGGGATTAATTCTAGTTATTATTGGGGTGAAATCAGTAATTCTATAAAGCCCAATATGATATAGCATCATGAGATGGAGGAAAATTTATATGAGAATAGACAAAAGACAAAATAGTCAAATCAGGAATTTAAAGATAACAAATAAATATTTAATGAGTGCTGAGGGCTCGGTTTTAATAGAAATGGGAAATACAAAGGTTATTTGTAGTGCATCTGTGGAGGAATCCACCGCGAAACATTTAAAGGGCACCGGTCAAGGCTGGGTAACCGCTGAATACGGAATGCTACCGCGCTCTACGGCAACCAGAAAAACAAGGGATTCCAGCAGAGGCAAGATTGACGGAAGAAGTATGGAAATTCAAAGATTAATTGGAAGATCTCTTCGCTCTGTTGTTGATATGAAAAAGCTTGGGGAAAGAACAATTTGGATTGACTGTGACGTCATTCAAGCCGATGGAGGGACTAGAACAGCCTCTATTACAGGTGCGTTTGTAGCTATGGTTGAGGCTATGAAATGGATGAAAGAACAAGGTATGATAGAAGAGATTCCTGTTACAGGTTTTGTTTCAGCCATAAGCGTAGGACTTGTAGATGAGGAAAAAATGGTGGATTTATGTTACTATGAGGACTCAAGAGCACAAGTTGACATGAATGTGGTAATGACAGACAAGGGTGAATATATAGAGGTACAAGGTACAGGAGAAGAAGCGCCATTTACAAGAAATGACTTAGTTGAGTTGCTTGATATGGCTCAAAGAGCCTGTCATGAACTAAACGAGGCACAAAAAGGAATTGTAGGAGAACTATAAGCTAAAGAAAAAGAAAAATATAAAGATTAAGTTAAAATAAACATAAAATTAAAATAAACATTAAGTTAAAATAAACATTAAGATAAGGGCTGAGTTTACAAAAATCTAATCTTAAATATAAGTGGAGGAAAAGGTTATGACAATGCTTGCTGTTGCGGCATCGCAAAACAAACATAAAATAGATGAAATAGAGGCTATAACAGAAAAATTCGGTATAAAGGTAATTGGTCGTGATGATTTTGGACTACCTAAGTTTAAGATTGTTGAAGATGGAAAAACCTTTGAAGCAAACTCCTTGAAAAAGGCAAGAGAAATACTGATGGTGTGTAATCAGATTACAATTGCAGATGATTCCGGACTAATGGTGGATGCCCTAGACGGAGCTCCCGGAGTTTACTCTTCCAGATTTGCAGGTGAAGAGGTAAATGATGAAAAGAACAACCAAAAACTTTTAGAAATGCTAAAGGATGTTCCACCGGAAAAAAGAACTGCAAGATTTGTCTCTGTAATAACAATGCTTTTTCCCAATGGCAAAAAGTTAGTTGCAAGGGGAGAGTGCGAAGGGCACATTATGTTTGATAAAAGTGGTAACAATGGGTTTGGGTATGACCCACTCTTTAGACCGCTAGGATATGATGTAAGCTTTGGGGAAATTTCATCAGAGGAAAAAAATAAAATAAGCCATAGAGCAAAGGCGCTTGAGGAATTACAGAAGCTACTTAAGGAAAATCTGTAATGCTTAGAAGTGTCAATTTAAAAATTAAAAATAAGTTTTTATGAATCTGTATTTAGGTGAATTATGAATAGAAGAAGAATTATACAAATGATCGTGCTTGGAATAAAACAATTGCGTGATCCATATTATCAAGGCTTTGCTGCCCAGTTGGCATTTTACTTCTTGATGTCCATAGTTCCTACAATTATCGTACTATCACAACTGTTGGGTATCTTTTCTATATCGTTGGGTACGCTGGAAGAGTTAATTGTCCAATATGTTGCAGAAGATGTTGCAGATGTAGTTTTAAAACTTTTTTCTTTTCAATCGGCAGGAACTATGAATATTGTCTTTATAGTTATTACGTTATGGGCTTCATCTAAGGCTGAATTTGCACTTATGCGTATAGCAAACTATACTTTAACCGGTGGTAAAAGCACAGGGGATGGGTATTGGCGTGAAAGAATTAGGGCATTAAAAACCATGGCCGTAACTCTATTTACATTTGCTTTTGGACTGATTATTCTCGTATACGGAGAAATTATAATAGAGATTGTAGCAACTGCCTTATTAGCAACCATAGGAATTCAATATAAGGTAGATATATTTTGGTTAGTATTAAGATGGCCCGTTACCATGCTATTATATTTTTTAATGGTTAGTTACAATTATTATATTTTACCTTCGGATAAGATTAAATTTAAAGACTTAATTCCGGGAAGCATATTTGCATCAGTAGGAATGTTGGTTGTAACATTAGGCTACAAGATATATGCGGAATATGTGTCAAACTATGATATTTTATATGGATCGCTTGCAGCAATAGTTGCTGTTATGATGTGGTTTTACTTTTTAGCATGGGCGTTAGTCTTAGGGATACTTTGCAACAAAGTATGGAATGATACAAAGGGTGTCAGATAAAAGTATAGGATTAATATAAATAGTCTTTATAAAGATTTCAGTGTTAAATCAAAAGGAATCTTTATGAAGACTATTTTTGTTGCAAAAATTTCTATAAAAGCCATGCAATTATACTAAAAATAAATAAAATTTCTGTAAATTTTCCAACGAGAAAGTTTATTTTTAACTTTACACAAAAATAACTTACACATGACTCTTGATTTAACTAAGGGCCTATATAATTGCAAATGTAGAAAAACGTTTATAAAGAAAGAAATAAAAAATCGGAGGTTGATTACATGAAATTTAATAAGATATTTAAGACCATCCTTTCTGTAGCACTTGCGGGGACTATGATGTTCGGCTTAGCAGCTTGTGGGGGTACAAAGGACAATGATGGGCAGCAGAGCACGGGAGACAACTCAGCAGGCAAAAAACCTATAGTTATGGTATGGTATCCAAACGAATCTGCAGAGGACTATGCTCCTGCTCGTGAGGAATTTGCTAGATTGATTGAACAGGCAACCGGTAGAAAGGTAGAGCAAAAGCTTACAACTGACTATGTTATTGCCATTGAATCCATTGCCAATGGGACTGCAAGCATTTGCTTTATGGGAGCTCAGGGGTACATAGAGGCAAACAACAAATCTAAAGATGTGCAGCCACTGTTTGTAAACTCAGGTTCTTCAGGAACACTTGAAGATGCCATTTACTACTCATTCTTAAATGTAAAACAAGGCAATGAAGACCAATATAAAGATGGTAGTGAATTCAGCATTGATAACATTGCAGGAAAAAAGATGTCATTTGTAAGTAATAGCTCTACATCAGGATTTAAGGTGCCTACCTCAAGAATTATTCAACATTTTTCCAAAATGGCAAAGTGGAGTAATTTGGACACAGATATGCTGATTGAGGGTGGAAAAAATATGTTTTTCTCTGAGGTTATGTTTGGAGGATCTCATCAGGGTTCTGCAGTAAATCTTTTGACAGGAAAGGCTGATGTGGCGGCTTTTGCTGATACGGAAATTGCGCCATATGCTGACCTTGTAGAAGGGGAAGAAGCAAAACCGGGAGCTATTTATCAAATTAAGGAAAATGCTTCAGCACCGTTTGATGTGTTTAAAGGAGAAAAATTTGCAGTAATACAGTCAACTCCTGTGTTAAACGGCCCATTTGCATATAATACTAAAACTTTGAGTCAGGAGGAAGTGGATGCAATTCAAAAGCTTTTTACCTCTGAAGAAGTGACAAACAATGCTCAGATTTTCATTACAGAAGAAAGTGGAAATGTAGGAATGTTCCCGAAATCTGATAAAGAGCACATCGTCCTTGTAGAAGATGAATGGTACAACCCTATCAGAGAAATGGGAAACTAGAATAAGTCTGATAGACGAGATGTACCAACATCCCGGCTACTCTTAAAGTTAAAGGAGAATTTTTTATGGCACTATTGGAGTTTAGAAATGTAAATAAGGTCTATAACGGGGAAACCAGAGCTTTAAATGATGTGAATTTCACCTTAAAAGAAGGAGAGTTTGTTTCCATCATCGGCTCCTCTGGTGCAGGCAAATCCACCCTACTGCGCAGTATAAATCGCTTAATTGATGTAAATTCCGGAGAAATCATGTTTGAAGGGAAAGATATCACCAAACTTGATAAGCATGAGCTTCGCACAGTTCGAACTCAAGTGGGGATGGTCTTTCAACATTATAACCTAGTGAATCGATTAAGTGTTTTAGAAAATGTGCTACACGGAAAGCTTGGGCAGAAGTCAAATTTCCATGGTGTTATAGGTAGATATACGGAAAAAGAAAAAAAGGAAGCCTTTGAAATCTTAGAACTTCTTGGGCTGTCAGAACAGGCATATAAACGTTGCGATGAGCTTTCGGGAGGGCAAAAGCAGAGGGTTGGTATAGCAAGAGCTATTATGCAGCATCCCAAACTAATTTTATGTGATGAGCCCATTGCATCTCTTGACCCTAGTTCAGCAAAAGTTATTATGGATCACTTGAAAGAAATTAATAAAAGGATGAACATTACCTGTCTTGTAAATCTTCATCAGGTGGATGTGGCATTGAATTATTCCAAACGAATTATTGGTGTGAATTCAGGACAGATTGTTTATGACGGTTCATCTGAGGAATTGACACAGAAGAAAATTCACAAGATATACGGTTCTAAAAAGGGCGACTTAATAACCGATGTAAAGGAGGATTAAAGATGGAACTTTCCAAGGATATATTTGTTAAAAGAAAATATAAGCTTACAGCAATTTTCCTTATCATTATAGGACTGTTCTTTGCATCTTCTTTCATCTCTGATTTCAATGGGATAGATGGAATTTTATCTGTTCCAAGAGCCATTGTCTGGATGGCGGGAAACCTTATACCCGATGCAAAGGCCTTTGATAGATTGCCAAAAATTTTTGAAAGGCTGAATGAAACTATTTTGCTTAGTATTGCAGTTACTGTCATTGCTGGTGTTCTTGCCTTTGGCTTTAGTCTGTTCGGTTCTAAGACCACCAAAACAAATAAGGTGTTTAGCAAAATTGTTCGCATAATTGCCGCTTTTTTTAGAAATGTACCCGATGTAGTTTGGGCAATGCTTTTTCTGTTTTCCTTTGGTCAAAACATGGTAACAGGATTTCTTGCATTGTTCTTCACCACCTTTGGACTTCTTACAAGAGCTTTTATTGAAACCATTGATGAGGTAAGCAGTGAGTGTGTGGAGGCATTGGAGGCAACGGGGGCAGACTTCATTCAAATTGTTTTTCAAGGGATTATTCCTACTTCCATTGCCGGAATTATAACTTGGGTGCTCTATATGATTGAAACCAATATTCGTTCATCTACATTAATTGGGATACTTACGGCTACCGGTATTGGATATCAGTTCGACCTGTATTATAAAAGGCTGGAATTTGGATCGGTAGGTTTAATTGTAATTCTCATTGTGGCTGTGGTTATTTTAATTGAAACCATCTCCAATAAAATAAGGAGGGTGATTTTATAATATGGGCACAAAAGTATTAAGAGTTAAACAAAAGCAAATCTGTACCAAGGAACTGATGCAAAGAGACAGGAAGGGCAATATAAGGATTTCAACAAAAAGTAAAAGTACAACTGTCATCAAATGTGTTCTTTGCACTCTCTTAGCTTTGACCGTATTTGCACTATTGACCTTAGAACAAAAGGAAATTCAGGTGGGGAAAGCAATAATTGATACTACACGCAATTTTGGGATTGCTTTTTTTCAACCCCGGTTGCGCTATAACACATTTTTTGAAGCCTTGTATCAACTGATGGTTACTTTTTCTTTGGGTATGTTGTCAACCATCATTGGTGCTTTCGCCGCTTTTTTCCTCGCATTATTATGCGCGTCTAATATTGCAAATCCCAAAACAGCTATGCTTATTAAGGGCTTTGTATCATTTATTCGTGCAGTTCCCACCATTCTATGGGTGCTAATTTTTGCAGTAACGGCAGGACTTGGCAGTGTGGCTGCCGTGATAGGATTATCTTTTCACAGTATCAGCTATTTAGTGAAGGCATACTCAGAGGCAATAGAAGAAATTGATTATGGCACCATAGAAGCACTCAAAGCAAGCGGAGCATATTACTGGCAGATTATTTTTCAAGCGGTGCTACCCTCAGTCTTGAGCCTTATGCTTGCATGGACATTTATGCGTTTTGAAATTAATTTCGCCAATGCTGTTGCTATGGGTGCAGCGGCAGGTGCAGGAGGCGTCGGATACAGCTTGTTCATGGCAGGTAGTTTTTACTTTGACTTAAGAGAAACTGGATTTTTCACTATTCTTATTGTTATTACAGTTATTCTCTTGGAAATGATTTCTACTAAAATAAAGGAGAAAGTAAAATAATGGATAAAAATCGATTATTTCGCATTATGGCGAATACAAGCAACAAGAAGTTAAAAGAGCTTTCTAAAAAGGTAAAGGAAGAAAGAGAGCCTATTATTATAAAAGAGCCATCTAAAACCCTTACAATGATTAAAATGCGTGAACCTGTGAAAAACAGCCTGTTTTATATGGGGGAGGTTATGGTAACTGAGGCTATTGTGGAAATAAACGGTATTAAGGGGATGGCTGTGACCATGGGGGATGATTTTGATAAAACTTTGGACATGGCAGTGATTGACTGTGGTTTCAATAATGGCCTTTCTGTAATGTGCAAGTTGGAAAGTGAGCTACTATTGCAAGAAGCAAAGCAAAATAAAAAGAAAGAGAAAGAAAATGCAATGCATCTAAAAACCATGGTGAACTTCAATACCATGTCAGGAGGTGAAGTGTGATGAAAAGAATTCACGATTTTGATATTGTACATGATGGGCAACAAATGTTTCGCCTAATTTTAAGTGCCATGTCTAATCCTTTGCAAAGAAAAAATATCCGCACTTATGCAGAAAAGCTCTATGGAAATAACAAAAGCTTTCTTGCTATTGCATTTACTCTTATAGATAATGAGACAACATTTTTTACCTTTGAAAATCAAATTTTAGACGATAATATTATCTCTCTTACTCTTTCTTCAAAGGAATGTTGTGAAAATGCAGATTACATCTTTGTGGAAAATGCTGCAAATTTAAAAACTGCTATAAGTACAGCCAAATGTGGAATGCTTGAGGATCCTCAGAAATCGGCAACAATTATAGTAAAAATAAAAAATGAAGAGAAAACAACCTTAACCATGATTGGAGCAGGCATTGATGGTTCTATTTCAATTGAAACCGACAGTTTGGTAGAAAAGGCGATAGATTTACGCGATAAAATGTGTTTTGAATATCCCACAGGTTTGGATTTTATATTTGTAGATGAAAATTGCCAGTTGATGGCCATTCCAAGACTTGTAAAAAAGGGGGGGAAATAAATGGCTTATGTTGCAGTATCCGGTGGTAAGGAAGCAATAGAAGAGAGCATTAAGCTTTTAGATTATTACCGCAGTGGAACCAAGAAAGACCTTGATTTAGATGTGATTGAAAATAAAATGGCACTTTTGGTGGATAGAGTGATGAGTGAGGCGGGCTTTTACTCCAAGCGTTATGCGGCTTTGGCACTTAAACAAAGTGAAGGTTCTGTGGAAGAAGCAGTGTTTCTCCTTCGTGCCTATCGTTCTACCCTTACCAGAAATTATTACACCAACGTGGTGGACACTACTGAAATGAGAATCATGCGTAAAATTTCTGCAGCTTTTAAGGATATTGCGGGAGGACAAATTTTGGGAGCTACTTATGATTATACCCACCGCCTTTTAAACTTTGACATAGAAAATGAAAGCAGTAAAGAATTGTATAGAGATAGGATTTCTAAGATTAAAAGTGCAAAACGTGAAGAAATTGCAGTATGCAATCGTGTTTCCCATGAACTTAAGAAAGAAGGACTTATTGACCAAATAGAGGACAATAATGAGATTCCTTTTGATGTAACAGAAAATTTGATGGAATTTCCTGCTCCAAGGAGTGCGAGACTGCAAACCTTAAGCAGATCCGATACTGGGTTTATCTCGGGGCTGGCTTATTCTTCATTGCGTGGATTTGGTCAGGTTCACCCAACTGTTGGAGAGCTTCGCAGCGGATACATAGAGCTTGAAGTCCCTTACCTCTTCGATGCAAATCAGAGTATTAGTATCGGAGAAATTTTGATAACAGAGGTGGAGTGCTTTGTGGAAGCAGACGATGGTGACAAGTTGAAATTGGCTGTGGGATACGGAGCGGTGTTTGGAAGAAACGAAAACAAGGCTATTGCAATGGCTGTTTTAGATAGGGAGTTGGAAAATCCGGGGAAGGAACCTACACAAGATCAAGAGTTTGTTCTCATGCATGGGGATAGCTTAGAAATGAATGGTTTTATTTCCCACCTTAAGCTTCCACATTATGTTACCTTCCAATCCAAGTTGGATGCTGTTCGTAAAACAAGGGAGGGGAAAGCCAATGAATAAGAATTATAACTATGCTTTTTTAGATGAAGGCTCAAAAAGAGAAATTAGAAGAACTATTTTGAAAGCTGTTGCCATTCCGGGATATCAAGTACCTTTTGGTTCCAGAGAACTTCCCATAGGTCGTGGTTGGGGAACGGGTGGTATTCAGGTTACCCTATCTCTCATTGGAGAAGAAGATACGCTAAAGGTTATAGACCAAGGCAGCGATGAGAGCGTTAACGCAGTAAATATTAAGAAGTTCATAAAGAGTTGTACGGATATAAAGACCACTAATGATACAAGAAAAGCAACCATTATACAGACAAGACATCGTATTCCGGAGATTCCCTTAACCAAGGAACAGATTTTGGTATTACAGGTACCTACACCAGAACCGCTTCGTATTGTAGAGCCTAGAGAGGAAGTAACTAAAAAAATGCATGGAGAAAGCGACTATGCACCTATTTGGATACAACTTTACGAAAGCATTATCAAATACAATAAGGTTACGATTGCCTCGGAGTATCCATGCATGGTAGAAGATAGATATATTATGAATCCCAGCCCTATTCCTAAGTTTGATAATGAAAAGCTTCACCATGCAGAGTGCCTTTACCTATTTGGAGCAGGAAGAGAAAAGAAGATTTATGCTATTCCTCCCCATACCAAAGTAGTTTCTCTAGCATTTGATGATGTGCCTTTTGAAAAAGAGAGCTTTAAGAATAAAAAATGCCGCTTGTGTGGGTGTGAGCATACCTATCTTGATGAAATAATTGATAGCAGCAGTGGTGAAAAATACTACCAGTGCAGTGATACATCCTACTGTGAGGAGGTAAGTAAAAATGCAATTAAATAATACTCCTGTTCTAAAGATAAACAACCTTGTAGTTCTCTATGGTGAGGGGTGTCCCCATTGTCAGGAAAACTTAGAAAAAAATCGCTGTAAGCTTTGCGGAAGTGTATGGGCCTGTAATGATATTTCACTAGATGTATATCCCGGAGAGGTACTTGGTATTGTAGGTGAATCAGGATCAGGAAAATCAACATTGATGAAAAGTATCTATTTCGATATACAAACAACAAGTGGAGAGGCCTTTCTTGCAGACTATAAAGATGGAAAAGGCGACATTTGGAAGGCTAGTTCCGGACAACAGCGTATGATGAAAAATACCATTATGGGCATGGTTTATCAAAACCCTATTTTGGGACTTCGAATGGACTATTCTTCTGCCGCTAATATTGCAGAAAAAATTATTGCAGCAGGAGAAAGAAATTCCCGGCAGATGACTGAGCGAGCAGAGGAACTATTAACTGCGGTGGAAATATTGACTTCTCGTATGAATGAGGCACCAAAGAACTTCTCTGGAGGTATGCAGCAGCGTGTACAAATTTCCAAAGCACTTGCAAATAATCCTTCGGTACTTTTATTGGATGAGGTTACCACAGGCCTTGATCTATCAGTACAAGCAAAAGTACTGGATTTAATTCGCAAGATAAAAGGAAAATACGGCATTTCTATTTTACTGGTTTCTCACGATTTGGCAGTTATCAGAATGCTTGCTGACAGAACCATAGTAATGCTTGATGGAAAGATTATCGAAAGCGGACTAACAGACCAAATTTTGGAGGATCCACAGCATGCATATACACAACAGTTGGTGCATTCACTCATATAAGGGAGGAATAAATTTTGAAAGCAATTAAAAATGGAAGAATAATAGGTACTGACAGTATCATTGAAGATAAAATCATCATTATTGATGGAGATACCATTGTGGACTTGGTATCAGAAATTGACGAAAAAACATTTGAGAGAGTTGTGAATGCTCATGGCAGATATATTATGCCTGGATTTATTGACATTCACAGTGATAAAATAGAACAATTTATCCAGCCCAGGCCTACCTCTGTTATGGATTTTGAATTGGCAATGAAGGAATGTGAGCGACAACTTTTATTTCAAGGAATCACCACAATGTATCATTCACTGTCTCTTTATAAGGACGAGATTTTCGGGTCGGCACCGGTTCGAAAAAGAGAAAATGTGGAAAAGTTGGCAGCGCTTATTTCAGATATTCACAACCGTTACCATCTCATTCACCATCGCTTTCATCTAAGGATAGAAATTGATAATCTTGCTGCATTTGATATAGTGAAGGACATGATAGAAAAAAATATGGTGCACGAAATCTCCTTTATGGATCATACCCCGGGGCAAGGGCAATACAGAAATTTAGAAATTTATAAAAAAACCATAGAGGGCTATAAAAGTGAGGATATGAAGAAATTTGGATTTGATGGCATTATGGAGAATCACAAAAACAAGAATATGCTTTCCTTTGAACAACTTAAAGAACTGACAGAGCTGGCACATGCAAAGGGAATTGCAGTCGCCTCACACGATGATGATACTGCTGATAAGCTGAGAGTCAATGAAAAATTGGGAGTAGATATTTCTGAATTCCCTATTACTATTGCAACTGCAAAAAAAGCAAAAGAACTTGGTTTTTATACAGTGGCAGGTGCTCCAAACATTCTCTTGGGCGGATCTCATAGTGGAAATATGAGCGCGGCTCAGGCTATTTTGGAGGATTGTGTAGATGTTCTCTGCTCAGATTATTATCCATCCGCCTTATTGCACAGCATCTTTATGATGAATAAAAAACACAATATTCCTCTTTGGGATATGGTTGCTAAAGTTACCTTAAACGCTGCTAAAGCCGTAAAAATAGAAAAGGATTATGGCTCGGTACAGGTAGGGAAAAAGGCAGATTTACTAATTGTGGATATACTGGATGGTTACCCATCAATTACACATAGCATTGTAGATGGTGTTATTGCATCTCGTGTGGAATATAGGAGGTAAGCATGAGTATTTTAGAAATCAAAGATTTAAGCAAAAACTTTTATTTACATCATGTAGATCGTGAGATAAAGTCGTGTGCAAATATAAATTTCACCTTGGAACAAGGGGGATTTATAGGCATTGTAGGTCTTTCAGGGGCAGGCAAATCTACGATTATGAAGTGCATAAACCGCACATATCTACCTATGAAGGGGAGTATTATCTATGATAGCTCCGCTTTTGGAAAGATTGACTTATGTAAGGCTACCGAACGCGAAATGCTTCATCTTCGTAAATATGAAATCGGATACGTATCTCAATTTCTTAATGTTATGCCGCGTACAACTGCCAAAGATCATGTCATGAATGCCCTTTTGGATATGGGTGAATGTGAGAAGGTTGCAGAGGAAAAGGCAATTGAAATATTAAGCTATTTTAGGCTTTCAGAAGATTTATGGGATATTTACCCCAACACCTTTTCAGGGGGTGAGCGTTTGCGCTTAAATCTTGCCCATACCATGGTAAAAAAACCTCGCCTTATGTTATTGGATGAACCTACAGCTTCTCTGGATAAAAAAACTAAGATATTAGTAAAGGAAATGCTTCAAAAACTAAAGAACAAGAAAACAGGAATGCTGGGAATTTTTCATGATTTAGAGTTTATGGAGGGAGTTTGCGATAAGGTATTTAACATTTCTGAGGGGGCGTTTTCTTGTTAAAAGTAGATTTACATATTCATTCCAACATATCAGATGGAAGTGACAGTATAGAAAACATAATAGCAATGGCGCAAAAAAATGGTGTAGATGTAATTGCTATTACTGACCACGATACTCTTTCACACCAAAGGAAAATCCCTGCTCACAATCCAGTGGGTGTTATGGCGGGAATTGAAATATCAGCCATTGACCCTACTACGAAAATTAAGGCACATATTTTAGGGTATCATATTGAAAATGTGGGATTGGTGGAGTCAGTAACCACTCCTATATTGGAGAAAAGACATCTGAACTCACTAAAGCAAGTGGAAGTTCTAAAGAAAAGAGGATATTTAATTGAAGTTGATACATTAGCTAAAGCAGACAGAAAATACATTTACAAGCAGCACATAATGGAACAGATGGTTAAAACGGGACAAGCTTCGAATATGTTTGGAGAATTTTATAAAAATACATTCAAAGAAGGTGGAATCTGTGATTTTGACATCGAATATATTAATGTTTTCGATGCAGTTAAAGTGATTACAGAGGCAGGTGGAAAAGCAGTACTTGCACATAGTGGTCAGCAGCAGAACTTTTACCTTATTGAAAAGTTAATTCCTTTGGGTCTTGTGGGGCTGGAATATAACCATCCGGAAAACAGTCAATTAGATAAGGAAATTATCTTGGAATATTCTAAAAAGTACAATCTATTTTTAACAGGTGGAAGTGATTATCATGGGAAAAATGATAAAATACCTCACCAAATTGGAAGTTTTATATCACATGAAAGTGGGGTGAGTGTATTATGCTAAAAGAATTGTTAGCAGAGAGGCCAAATGTTAGAGCGAATGTTGAACTTACCAATGTTACCCTTGGAAAATACACAGAGGTAATGCCTTACTGCGATTTAAATGATGTATCTATGGGTGATTTTTCATACTGCTCAGGTAACAATCAAATTTATTATGCAACAATAGGAAAGTTTTGTTCCATTGCCTCCAATGTCAGGATAAATCCGGGAAACCATCCAACCTATACAAGAATTGCGCAGCATCACTTTACATACCGAAGTTCTATGTTTGATATGGGGGAAGATGATGAAGACTTTTTCCTGTGGAGAAAAGCATCCCCTGTTATTATTGGCAATGACGTATGGATTGGGCACAATGCCACAATTATGCCCGGTGTTACTATTGGTAATGGTGCAGTAATTGGGACAGGTGCGGTGGTAACAAGAGATGTGGAGCCTTATGCAATTGTTGCAGGGGTTCCCGCTAAAAAAATAAATATGCGATTCACAGATGAGCTGATTAAAAAGATTGAAAAGTCAATGTGGTGGGACTGGGATTTTGACACTCTAAAGAAACGCCTTCCCGATTTTAGAGATCTTCATGTATTTGAAGAGAAGTACTTGACTGATTGATGTACAGACATAGAAAAATTGTGCTTGTGCATTTTTAGGACTGAAAAGGTCGGAAAGGAGGGCGAATGTACGGGGTTATTGATATCGGCTCCAATACAATTCGATTGGTTATTTATAAAATAGACAATGGAAAACTTGTTCCTATGATTAACAAAAAATGCTCAGTAGGTTTGGCAGGCTATATCAGTGAAGACAACCGTTTGAAAAAAATAGGAATTGAAAAAGCCATTGAAGCTCTAAATGAGTTCAGAGAAATTATCAGTTATGTACAGGTGCAAGAAATATATCCTTTTGCTACCGCATCTATTAGAAACATAACCAACAGCAAAGAGGTGATTGTTGAACTAAAAGAAAAAACAGGCTTTGATATTCGTATTTTTAGTGGGGATGAAGAGGCTGTTTTTGACTATTATGGTGCATTGCAAAGTGTGGACATAGAAAGTGGGTTAATGATAGATGTAGGGGGAGGAAGCACTGAATTGGTTTTTTTTGAAAGACGAAAGGTTGTATATACAAAATCCTTACCCATTGGCTCGCTGAATCTGTACAAAAAGTATGTAGAAGGTCTTATTCCAACAAAAAAGGAACGCAAGAGAATTAAACACGCAGTGGAGGCTTTGCTTTCAGACCTAGTACTACCGGATTTAAAGCTTTCACTTGAGCTAATTTGTGGAGTAGGAGGGACGGCAAGGGCAACGCAGAAATTGCTAAAGGAGATGAATTTACTTTATACAGATGAATATTCATGTTCTCTGCTCACAGAACTGGTTGATATATTGAAGAAAGACAACGCATCTTTTTACAGACAATTACTGAAATCCTCCCCTGACCGCATCCACACCTTTACCCCCGGGCTAATGGTAATGAATGTAATTGCAAAGTTTTATGGCAGTGAGACGGTTATTACCAGTAAGTACGGTGTAAGAGAAGGCTATCTTTATTATCTGTTGGAAGAAAAGGGGGTAATAAAAAATGGCATCCGTTTTATTTGAAAAAACTAAATTTACACAGAATAGAGAACTCTCTTGGCTTCGGTTTAATGAACGGGTGTTGTGTGAGGCTATGGACAACACAGTACCTCTATTGGAACGATTAAAGTTTATTTCCATATTTAGTTCCAACTTAGACGAATTCTTCATGGTGAGGGTAGGCAGTCTATATGACCTTAATTATATTGAGCCTAAGCAAATAGATAAAAAATCTGGAATGACACCATTAGAACAAATGGATGCTATTTATGAGGCAGTTCGTCCCTTATATCTAAAAAAAACTCAGTACTATGAACATTTACAAAAGGAGCTGAAAAAGCATAACATTGAGAATTGCTCCTTTGATATGTTATCACGGGAACAACGCAAAGAGGTGAAACAATTTTTTCTGCATCACATCAAGCCCATACTATCTCCTTTGGTTATTAGCTCTCATAACCCTTTTCCCCATCTGGAAAATAAGAAAATATATATTTTAGTTGCCCTAAAACTAAAGAACAAGGAGACAGTGGGGATTATCCCTATTCCCAGTAGTGTTCCTCCTGTACTGTACTTAAAAGGAGAAGGGATTCACTATATATATACAGAGGATATTTTGCTTGCTTATACAGAGTATGTTTTTAATGACTATGAAATAATCGAGAAATGCTATCTTCGTGTCACTAGAAATGCGGATATTAACTTTGATGATGCAGATGATACATATGACTTAAACGAGGATTTTAGAACAATAATGAAATCTGCGCTTAAGAAAAGAAAACGGCTTGCTCCTGTAAGATTGGAGATGTCAAAACAAATTGGGCAAAAGCTTAAGGCGTATTTATTTGATAAGCTTTCACTGTCTGAAAAATCAACTTATATAACAGATGTTCCCATGGCTTTGCCAGAAGTCTTTGAAATAGGAAGAAAACTTCCCAATAGGCAGCAAAGAATGCTTGAATATCCAAATATTGTTCCCAAGGTTCCAAAGAACATTTTGCCTTCAGAAAGTATGCTTAAGCAAATTAGAGAGAGGGATATATTAATTTCATATCCCTTCGAAAGTATAGAGCCTTTTTTACGATTTATGAAGGAGGCCGCAGAGGATAGTGCAGTGGTTTCCATTAAAATCACAATTTATCGATTATCTGCACAATCAAAATTAGTGGAAGCTCTTTGCCTTGCAGCAGAAAATGGAAAAGATGTAACTGTACTAATAGAACTAAGAGCCAGGTTTGATGAACAAAGCAATATTGATTGGTCTGAGCGGCTTGAACAAGCAGGTTGTAATCTGATTTATGGGACGGGAGGATACAAGGTACATTCTAAAATTTGTTTGATTTCTCGAAAGGAGCATGGAAATATTCGTTATTATACTCAGATTGGTACAGGAAATTATAACGAAAAAACAGCTACACAGTATACTGATTTATCCCTAATAACTTATCATCAAGAAATAGGTGCAGATGCAAATGCCTTTTTCCAAAACATAGGTATTGCAAACATTAAGGGGACATACAATCATTTGCTTGTATCACCTACATCATTAAAAAGTAATCTTTTAAAAATGATTGAGAGAGAAATGAAGAAGGGCAAGCATGGGAGAATTTTTATCAAAGTAAACTCCCTTACAGATTTTGATATTATTTCTGCTTTACAAAAGGCTTCTGAGGTAGGTGTGCAGATTCAGTTGATGATTCGTGGTATCTGCTGTTTGCTTCCGCAAATTGACCATTTAACAGAGAACATACAAGTTTTTAATATTGTGGGACGGTTTTTGGAACATTCTCGCATTTATGCTTTTGGCAGTGATCCAGAAATAAGGCTATATATTTCTTCTGCTGATTTTATGACAAGAAATACTGAAAGACGAGTGGAGGTGGCTTGTCCTATTTACGCAGAGAATACAAGAAGCAAGATTTTGAAGCTGATAGAAGCCTGTCAATATGATAATGTAAAAGCTAGAAAGCTTCTTAGCAATGGAGAATATACGCAAAGGAGAGAAAACAAGTATCCGATTAACAGTCAAGAAATGATGATAGAAAATATCTTTGAAGATGAGGTCAGAATACAAAAAGACACATGGATTGCCGGTGTCATGCAGAAAATTAATTTAAGATTAAGGCTAAGATTAAAGTGATAGAATACGGGGCTATACAGAAAGTACATTCTATATGACATATATTCAATAAAAATGTATTTGAATAATTACAGAAAATATAAAAGAGCCCCAATTTAAATTGATGTGACCCCAATAAGTTAGACTTTATTGCGTAGTAGTTTTTAACTGCTACGCAATCTTTATGCAGCCAAGAGGTTGAGTCTGTATTGCACAGGACTCATCCAGCCTAGCTTTTCT
>JBKECQ010000032.1:0-12181 GCA_047974845.1 Aminipila sp.
TTTATAATATTATTGATACTTGCAAAAATATATTACTTTCTTCGTAAATACATATAATACAAAAATGACAGCTAATCTCAAAGACTAGCTGTCATTTCATTCAATTATAAAATTACTATTCCAAATCCTAACTCATAGAGCGCAGAATTTTTTTGGTTATGCACAGGTTTGCTGATTGAGTGTGAGCGCGCGTACACAGACGTACGTAAGCGAACACGATTGAATGCAAACTGAAGCAGAACGGAAAAAAGACAAGCTCTATTCCATCTCAATTCAATGTAAGTAATTTATAATCTATCTGTGTATTTTTAAACGTTTTTGCTTTATAAATCCCATATAATACACAGTTAAAAATACCGATTGTAAATCTTTAGTACTTTTGTAGTACCTTACTTTTAAGAATTACAAATTCATACATTAAATTCAATTTGTTTTACTTGTCGCTATTTTCATTATCAGAGTCAATTGCTTCATGTGCAGCTGTTTCTAGGACTGAACGACTGTTTAATACAATTCTACTATCTAAATTGCCTCCTGAATAATTGGTTGTTCTTGCTTGCAATATAGGTTTATCTTCTGTTCCTACATTTTGTTGTTGCTCTTTACTTGCAATAATTTCTTCTAAACTATTATCCTGTGACATAGTATCACCTCCTTTACATTAATTGCCTATAGATTGTACTAATTGCCATTAAAACAACAGCAACAATCCAGCAAACTATTCCTATAGAATATAACATTGTTTTTTTATCATTGCTTTCAATATTTGTTTTAGCGTTTTTACAGTATAAATCAATTATACTGGATGCCATTACATCTCTTGGTTTAGTATGATTATTTTCATTTCCTAAACTATCAAAAGAAGGTCTCTCATATTTCTTTACAGCTATTGATATAGCAAAAAAAATTAATGAAACAATAAGTAATACTAATGTAAATATATAAATTATAAATAATATAATTTGTGGCAATCCTTCTTTGATCATGTTTATTTTTAAATTCATAATATCATTAAGTGCAATATAAGGAAGATAAAAAGTGAACAAAACAGCTATAGCTGAGATAAATATTCCACATCTATTATTTATATTTTTTGATCGTTCATCTTCTTTCTCCATCTCACGCAGTACAACTTCTAATATTAATTCGGCAGATGGATATTTTATTGGATTATCTATGATATTATTTTTTTGCTTTTTATGCCAATTCATATTTTAATTCCTTATCTATTCTATAGCTTTTTTATTTAATCATATTCCTAAATTCCCCATATTTCAACACCATATATTCGACACAATATGACAACTAAAAAAGCGTCACCGCATCTAATTAATGCCTATACTATTTGTCTAATCAAAGTGCCTCCGCTCTTCTGCTGTTCTTAATAGCCACTGCTCTAGTGCAATGACAGGAATAAGTACCTTAGCCCCCAATTTAAAATAGGGAAATCCAGAATCCGGATTATTAACTAACATTCTTATTGACTGCTGTCCTATACCTGTAAGTTCAGCACATTTATTTACAGTAAGCGTTTCTATTCTAGGAATATCACCAATTTGAATCTGTTGGTACTCTGTCATTTTTTTCACCTCATATTTCCTTTAAATCATAATTACTCCCATATTTTTTGCTACTATAAAATATTTTAAAGTTTATTATAACTATTCGACATATTTTTACATAATTTTTATAAAAAAAGTATTACACTGTAATTATTTGAAGAAGGAGGTACAATTATAATGCAAAATCAATTTTATGTCCCTGTTTTAAAATGGAAAAAAGGAGAACAATTCGCTCTAAAAGAGCTTTTTCCCCATCAAAGAAATGGTATAATCCCACTCCTTGAAATTACGGATTATTTAACACCTGAAGTAATACTTGAGAATATAAATAGTTGCCACAATCAACCTGTTTATATTGATACATTAATAGCTGCACAGGATGATAGAGACTACTTGATAAGTGTGACTGAACAATCAATCCAAAATGCTTGTCCAATATACCCTGTCCTTTATTATGATGATTTCCCTGAAATATCCGAGGAGCTTAAATCTTTTGTAAAAAGAATAGCCTATAGAATATCTCTTCCTGAATCTATAGATGGTCCAGATTTATACGAAACTATTCAAACTATTGAAGAATTTCATCACAAAAACCAAGACCTTTTAATTGATATAATATTAGACTTAGGAGTAGTTGTAAAAGAAAATGAAGTTTCTAGGGAATTGGCTGAAACAAAGGACACTTTAAAAAAGTATTTTCTTAATAAATCATTTTTTAATAAAATTATTATTTGTGTATCATCTTTTCCCGAAAACATTACAAATGTGGCTGCAGGTGAAACAGTTACATTTAAAAGGTATGATATTAAATTGTTCAAAAAAATAATAAATAATGTCGACTTTGAAGTTCTTAAAGAATCCCTTATTTATGCAGACTATGGCGTTACTAAATTTACAGATACAGAATTAGATTTTACCAAAATGAAATATGGTATATTGCCAAAAGTAAAATATACCACAGCGAATGAATACATAGTTTTGAAAGGAAAAAGAAATAAAGCAAAACAAATGGAACTTGGTTATGTAGAACTTTCTAAAAAAATTGTGGATTCAGATTACTATTATGGTGAAGAGTTTTCCTTTGGTGATAAGGAAATAAAAATAAAGGCCTCAAATGGGAAAGGCCCTGGTAACAACCAAAATTGGGTTACTATTGTTGCGAATCATCATATAGCTGCTGTAATAGATCAGCTCTCCAAGTAGTTCTATTTTTTAACGCCTGCCTGACAAAATCCTTAATTATTTGAGGATCAATATTGTTAACGACCATTTCACTAAGAGCAAACCTAGTTTTGCTCTTAGTTCCTTTTTGAATGTCATGCAAGGCCAATATCTTTAATAACTCATCCCTCCATAAAAGTTGAGTAACTTGCAATATATCTATAGATTTATTAATTTTGTTTTGACGTTTCCTTTTTAAGGTTAAACGGTCTTTTTGTGAGGTAACACAATATATCCCCCACCACTCAGGGACTATATTTGTCACTTTATCAATATACTTTTCTCCTGTAACAATTGTTACTGTGTCAAAAACCTTATTGTAAGATTCTATTTGTGATGGCAGTCTTTCAAGAGTATCCTGCTCACTTTTAATTTCATATCCGTTAATTTTGCCATTAATAACCGCAATATCGATTCTTGACGTCCCTGTACAAACATCCATTTCATGAATTACTTTTGTTGTTGTATCAGAAATAAAAGCTTTTGTTGTAAAAAACTTATCAATCAATAATTTCCTTATATCGCTGTCATATATCTTCATTTTATTGTTGGCCTCCCTAACGTTAAATCAAGTTCGATATACCTTTATAACATTACTTGTCATCTTAAAATATTTTATAACTTTTATTATCTTATCTCAAGAAACTATTTAAATCAATAGAAATGTGTCCAGCTTACAAATCTTCTTTTATTTCATATTTTCAGTCCCTCCTATACAATGCCGCATATCCGCATACTTCAAATCACATTCATGCTTCAGCACAGCCCACTCTACAGATGAAGTACCTGTCCTTCTAAAGCTACGTAAACCACTTTGCGCCCAAGATACATACTCACTTACGGCACTATATTTGTTTGCCTTATTAGATAAATGTCTTTGTATATATCTACGAAGTTCCCTTACACCCTTCTGATAATTTTGTCTATATGCCTGTCGTGTACGTTCCGGTGCTCCTGAAGCTTCAATTATTCGTTTTGCTTGTGATAAGCTTACCGTGTTTTTATCAAACATTACCTGTAATAACTCTTTGGACTTTTCTTGCTGTATGTTATTAATACCTTCTTGTAATGTTTGATTTACCTCATGCCAAAAGTCTTTATGTTCTATATTGCGATAATAGGCTTCAGCTTGTGTATCAACGATAGTTTCTCCAAGTGTTATGGAGTCTTCATCATCAAGCGTAATATCAAGGCTTACAGCTCCGTTTAAAGGTTCTTTCACAGCACGTTCTGTTAAACCTCCATATATAACCTTATTAAAACAACTCTTCAAGTGATACGTTAAATACGTCAAAAACTTTCCTCCTTGATTAGCCTTATAACCCTTTACTGCTTTAAGAAAATAGAAGTATGCTTCATTTACCATATCATCACGCAAATACCAAAGGTTTTCAGGAAAAGTATTAAGTTTCTTATATTCCATTAATGATATAAATGCCTCGTTCTGATTCCATAAGGACGGGATATGTTCACTGTGGCCATTCTGAATTAGTTTAACTAGTTCCTCATTCGACATTTGCCTTCCCCCTTATTACATAGTTAGTATTTATATAATCCCATCAATTAATCTAACACCTTGTCTAGAGGTCTCTCCGGTATTATATGGATCTATTACCCGTGCAAATTCTCTACCATCAATTTGTAATATAACGGTAGCATTTCCGCCTCCGCTATAACCTCTTCTGCTAAGTACATTATCTACAGCCTGTTCAATAGTAGATAGTGGGGCTCCAATATTAGTGCCATTCTTTTGGTCACCTAGTATTGCTAAAAACTCACTGTTTGGTGGTATGACTGCGCCGGTTGCTAAACGTGGGATTGATACTTTAGATAACTCATTTATATTAATTCCAAATGTTTCACCACCAATGTTTGGTACCCAATCTGGAATTGTAAAACTTATTTTGTCTAATGCTTTAATAACTAAATTTGCCGCATTTATAAAACCATTTGCCAGTCCCTCGGCAAAATCAAGCATTTTGTTTATTCCCTCTGACATTGCAAAAGCCTCAAGGTTCACAACAGACATATTAATGCCTAGTTGTTTCAATGGTTCTGTTTCACCTGAAATTCCAGCTCTTAACTTTTCAAAAGCGACTTCAGGCTCAAGGTTATAAAATGATGCCATATCACCAGCAAGCCCTGTAATACCTTGTGACATTTCAAGTATGTCCTTCTTGCCTAACCCCATAGATTTAAACATTGCACCTATTGTTGAAGAGATTTGTTTAGCAGACAATTCAGATAAACCAAATTTTTCAAGTGCTGTTTCTGCAAATTTATTTATTTCTCCAGTACTATTTTGAAATGTAGTGTCAACAACATTCTGAACTTCATTTAAATCAGAAGCTATACTTAAGACTTCTTGCCCGAACTGCATAATCTTATGTACAGAAAAAGCTGATACTATAATAGTGCCTAATTTTTGAAAAGCTCCATCTAATTCACTGACTTCTTTTGTTACTTTATTAATTGGTTCTCTTAACTTCTTTTCTACTTTTTCACCGGTATTTGCTACTTCTTTTGTTACTTTCTTAAAATTAGTATCAATATCTTTAACACCTTTATTAAACCCACTTAAATCTGTTTTAGTATCAAATATAAGTGAGCCTGCAATTGTTCCTGACATACTTCCTCCTTTCTTTATCCTCCCATCAATTCATTAAATCTATCTACTGCTGCTTTTTCTTCTGCAGTTAGTATTAATTCCGTCCTAAGCTCAGCAATATCCTTGTTTTCTGCCCACCATTCCTTATCGTATTTTTCTTGCTTTCCAGTCTTTTTTAGTTTGCGTTGGTGTATTAAAGTACTGAACGTGCAATCCTTACATTCCATTAAAGATGCTATGAATTCCCACCAATGTAGGTATTTTGTACTTCTACATGAAAATCCAAGTAAGGTATTCGCAGCCGTAATTATATATTGCAAGTCTTGTGTCCATGAATATAATTTGCCATAGTTTAAATTACCTTTTTCTTCTGTAGAATTACTCCCACAATCAAGGAATATAGCCGCTTACATTATGGCATAATTTATATCTTCAGGAGGAATTTCATAAATATATAACAATCCCAGCATTAATTGCATTTTTTCTTGGCTAGTATATTGGTTATCTTCCAAATACCTCATAATTTTTATGCAGGTTCTAAAGTCACTGTCTATATCGTATGTTTTCCCATTAAGTTCAATAGAAGTAGGTAAATCTAATATATCCATTATTTTTTAACCTTTCGCTTATGGTCAGATATAATTTTCTGTACAGATTCATTCCTTCTTTTAATTTCAGGTTGAATAATTTGAAGCAAAGCCTCAAAGAAGTTCATAAAAACATACTGCCCGGATGAAGATTTGGCCGAGGGGCTTGCCTCTTGAAAAATCATACCTGAATTGCCACACCCAAAGACACCATCAATTTCAGTCTTTATAAAATCATCAACTCTACTCTGTATCTTTATTTTTTCTTTTGCTGCTTCAATAGGTTCCATTGCACTAGCTTTTATGTCATAATCTTTTGCTATTATTTCAAATTCTTTCATTTTCTCATCTGCATGATCAAGCATTTCAAAAAGTGCGTTCTGAAAATCAACATTTTCGGGGTTAAACTTCAGTACCCTACTCTCATCCCCTTGAATCGCCAACTCCACCATTCCTGCATCAAAATTAATATTTTTCATATTATTTCCTTTCATTTCTCACTCTTTTTAATTAAGAAGTAACTTATTAATCATAAAGATTCCTACATTAGTCTTGAGTTATATATCCGTTAGCCTCACCTGCAACCTTTAGCGCAATTACTGTTGATAATCCACTTTCCATGAACTGAGTAACCGGAACCGTAAATATCCCTTGCAACGCTGATTTCATATTCTCATGCATAGATGCCTCAGCTCTCTTTAAATCCGGAAACTCTACATTTCTAAATGTATCTTCAGGCAGTTTATCTGAGTACCTTTCTAAAATAGACAGCGTTTGATAATCTTTCGCCTCTGCAAAAGGATAAATAATATTATTCATCTGTTCTGGTGTAATACTTATTCCAAGTAGTTCGACCATTTTTAAGACATTAGATATCATTTGCTGATGTTCTAGGCTGTTAATTTTCATCTTTTGATTTTTATCTGCCTCTATTATTCTTGAATCTATAATCTCTTGTATTCCGTTCCATGTTACTTCTCTATCCTTATCCAAATCCTCATACAGTTTTTCTATTTCTGGCTTTTTATAAAAATCTGAATACTTTGCATTCATTTTAATATCATTAATTTTTCTTTCTGTTAATTCTACTCTCTCTATATAAGAGTCAACTTTTTGTATAACAATATCCCTCATTTTTTAATCCTTTCTTTTTTATAAACAAAAAAGCGCAAGAACAACTAGAGTCAAACTCTAATTATTCCCGCGCTATATAACCAGCTTCCACAGTCAATCTGTGGGGTACTATCCTTTTATTTAATTACCTTTGGTGGTTGTGCCCTTTCCCACATTTCTTTTGACCTTTTTCAAGGTGTGTAGCAGCACTATCTTTACTTTAAAGTATATTTTTATTATACTCTAAAACCCTACTAATTGCAACTCTTTTCACCGATATCATTTATAGGAATATAGTTGTTTTTAAACATTTCTAGGCTTTGCTTTTATATATAATGTGATATATCCTCTTACTGATTTTTCTATATCCTTTACAGATATAATTCTAAGGTTCTTTTCAATATGCTGCATAATAGCGTTCCGTTCTTCCTGGCTTTTATAAGTAGCCTTAATCTTTATCATTTAATTACTCCTTAATAATGATTATAGGAGTTTTTTCAGGCTTGTCCTGTATAGGATACTGGGTACCCTCGTCATTAATATATGTTCCACTCAAATTTTTACCTCCTATATATGAATAAATGTTGGGTTTTGTTAGGTTTACATAATATATATACACTAAGTTTTACTAACCTCTGCATGTATGCAATGTCAACTTTTGTCAAGTTCTACACGTGTGCGAATACTAGGTTTAATAGGTTTTCAGGCTTAATATTATTTGAACACAAAATTGTATTTATCGTTTTATGCGGAGTACTTTTGTGTACATTATTCGGAGCACTTCGTTCGGAACGTTTACATTTACAGTGCCTATTTGCAAGGTTTTTAGCCATATTTGAGTTTGTTTCGTTTGTTTTGTAAACGTTTGGAACGCATCTATTTGTCGTTTTGTATTGCCCTTGCAGTTGGTAGATACAAGGATACCTAGTATTTACTAGGAAATTTGCGAGATAGGTTGTATATTACATGCTTAGATATGTTATAATCAATAATGAGTAGGGTTGAATTTACTCATTACTTGCCACTGTTTCGGAGTTGCTGCTCTGGACGGTGGCCTTTTCAATTACAAGTTTTTCCACAGTAGTCCAAAAGGTATTAATCAGCGCTTTTACACGCTTTGTTTTAACTGTTTCCAAACTTTCCTCACGCATACGGTTAACCTCATTTCTACTATGAGTTTCTGCTATGTCCTTAGCTAGTCCACACAATAATACTGATTCTTCCATACTACTCTTCTCCTTTCACATTTAACTCTATATTCTCTAAGTATTCATTCATCACGTCTAATTCTTGAGAAATATTGACTATTGCACAATTACGAGCCCTTTCATCATAAAATCCACAATCAATATCGCAGTTTGTTGGTCTACCAACCGCTCCGTAAATAGGGCAAAATCTTTAGTCATATAATGCCCTTACTGCTTAACCTCTCTTTCTTTTTAGTGTAAATTTTAGTGGGCATATTTTTTTACCTATAGCCGTTTAAATTTCAATGCTTATCCATATTTTATTTTTTAGTGGATTTTCTCTAAATTCTTTATATATATTTGTATATTTTTACTTTTTATTTTATATATAATAGTATCCACTAAACTCACTAAACCCTTATGCATGTTGAAATTCAAACATTATTTCGGTGAACAAGACCCCACTTTTACCCACTTATTTTTCACTATTAAAATTCAATTTGCTCATCTGCTTCTATAAGCTCTCTTGGTTTGATTCCTTTGTAATAAGGATAGCCACAATAAAGCTTGAGTGGAAATCCTTCCTTTTCCATTCGTGATGGAATATTGTTTTCCTTTATCGGAAATAAACCTTTTTCAATACAAAATGCATTATATCCATTAGCAAAATCTAACTTACTAACACGGTCTTTTCGCTCATTTCCTGTCACTTCATATCTTTCAGTTATAAACCTATATTGCGTATTTGACCTACTGCGATAATCCTTCATTGCTTTATCCGCTGCATCACACTGAGAAAAAATATAATTATTGTTAATAAGTCTATGAAGCCCCACTAAAGCCCATTTAAATACCATATATCTCTCTGTCATTATTTTTTCTAATAGCCTTGGGTCTCTCTGCTCTTTTGGTATTACATTAAAACATGGAATTATATGCAGCCTCTCATATATATGACCTCCTTTATCATCCATAAATACTGGAAGTTCATTACAAGCTATACCTATAACACCTCTAAATATGTACGGAAAAGGTTGTTTCCCTTTAAACTCTACAGTTATAGCATCGCCCCCAGTAACTTCCTTAAATACAGAACTATCTACAATGTCATTAGCTTGCTGGTCTCCAACCGCATTTAATCTCTTTGCATACAGATTAGCTCCCGCCCAACGGTCAGAACCCATTTTTTGTATTGATATGTTGGCCACATTTTCAACACCCAGGAGCTCACGCATTATTGATAAAAACAAACTTTTTCCTGTATTTCCTAATGCGGAATACAGAACTAAACATTTTTTTACCCTATGCCCCCAAATATTTGAAAGTATTAACCCTGCCCATTCTTGGAGCACTGCAATCTTCTGAAAGTCTATATTGCCCTCACCATCATTACATAAGTCATTTATATACTTTGTAAAATAGTATGGCTCTTTGTATTCTTCACAATATTTACAATCTAGCTGTATGGTACTTAAGAGCTTAGGAGTATGATTAATCATTTTAATATCTTCAGCATCATATAATCCATTTTTAAGGTTGATATAACGTTCGTTATAATTCATAGTCTCAAAGTCAATAATGCAGTTACTAGCGGTATACAGCATCCTGCTTGCCACATCTCTAAAAATATTATCTTTTCCAATAGAAATTGGTACATATCTTTGAGCTATTCCTTTAAGTTCTAACGGCGTAATGGTCTTATATACTCCTTCTTGATATTCATACAAAATATCACTCTCAAAGCCTTTTTTCCTATATATAATTAAATGTGTACTTTTTAAAATACTATTGGCTAACTGACCCTCATTTATCTTCTGAACTATGGAACCGTCTTTTTTTCTGTTACTTCTATCCATGGAGCTAGCGTTGCAGGTACTGCTTTAATAAGAGCTTTTAGATCTTCCTTATCATGCCCTTCTTTTATTATGTAGTCTGAAACATCACCTTTATCAGCTTTAGAAGTTATTAGCCATTTAGTGCTATGTGCATAATGCTTCAAATCTCTTAATATTTCATCTTTTAACTTCAACCCTGGCTCATCATTATCCGGTAACACTATGACTTTTGCGCCAATAAAGTACTGCGCGAACTCCTTCCTCCAATTACTTACCCATCCGGCAGTAGTTGCAGTATAACCAAGTTTTCGCATAGTCTCAACGTCTTTCTCTCCTTCAACAATATATACTTGATAGCCCTCTCTTACGGCCTTAATAAGTTCCGAGAGCCTATACAATGTTTTTTCAAGCTTTCCTACCTTCATGTTAAAGAAGTCTTTTTCCTTTTCTATAACGCCCTGTATCATCTTCTTATCTTTAAATCTGACCTTTGTATAAAGATAATGGCCTCTTTCATTCTTATAGTCATACACAGCTTCTATAGTGTTATTCATATACTTTTCAAGCTTGTCCTTCCACACTTTAGGCTTATTTACTATATCCTCAGGACTTAATCCTACTGCTTCAGCTATATCTTTCCAATGACAATCAGCATGACAATGTAACAATATCTTACCATCTTTAGCTGTAATACTTAGACTAGCCTCTTTATCAACATGGCATGGACATTTGGCTTGACGTTTACTTCCGTATCCTGTCACGCCCTCAAATCTTGCAGCAACTTCTTCAATGCTTAATGCCATTAATATGCCTCCTTCACCTCATCATCTACGGGATAGCGCTCAAAAAACGCCCTCTTGGATACTTTACCCGCTACAGTAAGGAAGCCCTGCTTTTTCAGTTCATTATTGACCTGATTAATAAACTGATAAGCTTTCGATTCTGCTACTCCGGTAATCTCCATAACCTCTTTACATGTTAAATAACTTTTTTTCATTTTTTCGCCTCCCTTAAACCTTTCATGATGGCACTTATACATTGTTCTTTTAAATTCCAGTTAATTGTTGCTGGAGCAACTTCATCAAGTACGGTCAATATTATTTCCGCTGCTTCTCTGTCTGTTTTTATCATGGCTTAGTCCTCCCTTACAATAATTTGACCAACTGGTACATCAAGAACTTTAGATAGTCTACCAGCTGTTGTTGGCAGCACTGACCTTGTAAACCCATGGCTTATTGTGGAAATACTCATGTTCGCAGCTTTTGCCAGTTCAGTGGTCGTAATGCCCTTATTAGCCATAGCTATAAATAGTTTTGTTTTGTTCAGTTTCATACGTTTCTCACCTTTTTTCCATATTGTTGCGCTTGGCAATAAGCATTTGCTTTTATTTTTATCGTTGATATGATAAACTACAAATGAGGTGATGAAATGTCAATAGGTGAAAATATTAAAAATGCAAGGAAATCGAAAGGCTTAAGCCAAAGTGAATTAGGAGCAGCCTTAAGTGTCTCACAAGCAATGATTGCGCAGTATGAAAACGGTGTGCGTAATCCTAAGTTTGAAACTATAAAGAAGATTGCTGAAAAGTTAGATGTTCCATTAGGTCTATTTTTAGAAGGTGTATGGGATATCTATATGGAAGATGTGAAAACAGATTTCTCTCTGGATAATGGTGCCTTTAATAGAGGCCTGGAAGAGTTACTAAAGAGCTATGGCTATTATATTGATTATGACGAACAAAGAGAGTTGCTTTTAGTTAGTCATGGATCCAAATCTGCTTATATTACGGAAGATGAATATGATGCCTTAATTGAATCAGTAATTTCATATTTTGCATTTTTACTTAAAGAGAAAACTGATATTTAAGTTAATATTTTATAGAACTCAAGCCCAAAATGGCTTAACGTAAAAATCCGTTCAGATAAAAGAAAAACCCCTCAGGAGCTACTGATACAATCCCACTTAAGTAGACATATGAAATAATTAAATTTCATTTATCTATGGAGGTGGGATTTTATTATGTCCAGAAAATCAAGTTATACAGTTGAAGAAAAAATAAAAGCATGTA
>JBKECQ010000034.1:0-49462 GCA_047974845.1 Aminipila sp.
ATCATAAGGCAGGCACCTCCATGTATTGATAAATATATTTTACCATAAATTCAATAAAATGTCTGTATACTCGTAAAAAAAGACTGTAGGCAAAGAAGGATATCCTTGTCTACAGTCTGAACCGAGCTAAATAGCTCGGTTTTTTTGCAAATATAGGTAAACACGAATATTGGGATAAATATAAGTGGCTTTTAAGTTAAAACTAAAATAACTAAATAATTGCAGTAATGTATATACAACAATTAAGACAAATAGGAGATAATTAAATATCTTTTGAAGAAATGTATCCTATACAATCTTCACATATATATCCTCCCTTGAAAGAAATATTATTGTAGCTATTGCCGCAAATTGTACAGTCAGTTTTATAATCACTTCTTCTCATGGTATCAGAACCTATCCTTTCTTTCATTAAGAGTACTCCTTCCATAAAAGAAGAAGCTGGAATAAGAAAACCTGTATTTGCAACACCAGTCTACTAAAATGAATTGTATATATCAACCAAAACATATGCAATTGTAAGAATTAACGCATAAATTGTAATTTTTTGCTACACTTTTGGAAATTTAATATAAAAGTTAAAATGATTTTAGTTATCTTGATTTAGAAGAAAATTTTGTGTATCATAAATTATTGAACAAAACTCATGCAAAGTTTTTAATTATAATAAAATATTAAATTGTGTATGAAAGAAAATTGATGTGTGAAACATCAATTATGTATGAACTTAGTTTATGTATGAAACATTAATTATTTATGAACTCAGTTTATTTATGAAACTTAATTTATGGAGTGATAATCTTGTAATGGACAAGATGGAGGCATAATATGAATTTTAATGAAACACCAAGAGCCAATAGATTACACATAGGTCTGTTTGGAAAGAGAAACAGTGGTAAATCATCTTTAATAAATGCCCTTACCGGACAAAATTTGGCAATAGTTTCTCCGTATGCGGGGACTACTGCAGATCCTGTTTTTAAAGCCATGGAACTAAATCCCGTAGGCCCTGTAGTATTTATAGATACGGCTGGTTTTGATGATGAGGGTCAGCTTGGATTGCTTAGAGTAGAGAAAACAAAGGAAGTAATAAAGAAAACAGACATAGCCATTTTAGTTTTTTCCGATGCCAATTTAGAAGAGGAACAGATTTGGATAGAATTATTAAAAGAAGCAAAAATACCTATTATTGGTATGGTTAACAAGGCGGATATTCTACAAAATGCAGAACAATTGAAAGAGACCATAATGGAGAGGTTTTGCATAGATGTTGAAATTGTAAGTGCAATAAATGGGCAGGGGTTAAGTGAAGTGAAAAAGCTTATTCTCAGAAATATTCCTGAAAACTTTGAAATACGCAGTATTACTAAAAGCTATGTAGATGAAAACGATGTTGTTCTTTTAGTAATGCCGCAGGATATACAAGCACCAAAAGGAAGGCTGATTTTACCGCAGGTACAGACTATTCGTGACCTATTAGATAATCACTGCATAGTGATGTGTACAACCTTGGACAAGTATTCGGAGGCTTTAGCAAATCTTAAAAATCCTCCTAAACTGGTAATAACGGACTCTCAATGTTTTTCAGATGTATATAAAAATAAACCTGACGAAAGCTTAATTACTTCATTTTCAATATTATTTGCGGCATACAAGGGAGATATAAGTGCTTTTATAGAAGGAGCAAAAGCTATAGATAAGCTAAATGAACAATCTGTAGTATTAATATCAGAAGCGTGTACTCATGCTCCTCTTGAAGAAGATATAGGAAGAGTAAAGATTCCCAATCTACTTAGAAAGATAGTAGGACAAGGACTTAAAATTGAGGTGGTAGCCGGCAATGACTTTCCGGAAGATTTATCTAAGTATGATTTGATTATACATTGTGGAGGTTGTATGTTTAATCGCAAATTTATGCTTTCAAGGGTTAACAGCGCTGTTATGCAAAATGTTCCCATAACTAATTACGGAGTTACCTTAGCAAAGCTTTCAGGAATATTGGATAAAGTGGTTATATAAATACCAAAATTGCAATATAAATACCAAAATTGTAATAGTCGTAAAGACAATTAAAGGTCCATAGTTATTAAAAATTAATTCCGGTATAAAAAAAGACATATGTACAATAAAATAGGAGTTTGAGTTGTTTATGAAGAAGATGTTTTTAATAGTGCTTGTAATAACAGTATTTATGAGTTGTAATATAAGCTCCATATATGGTGCAGAGGTAGAGGTTGAAAGAGCTGACAGCTCATATGATGAGGAGTCCGCGAAAAATATAGTTAAAAGAATAGATGAATATGTAGAACCATACCTAGGGTTAAATATATTGATTAATTACGATAATAGCAGGGCTATTCAATGTCATGCTTTCACCAATTATATATGGAGAAATGTTTATGGATATGATGTATATAGCAGTAAATGCAGGAGGACAGAAGCCAGCAGTGATTACGATAGTTTGGGAGAGTATGTAAATAAATATGCCAGACCCGGAGATATGCTCAGGGTAGATGGAAAACATTCTATGGTAATAACTGAAATAGATGATGACAGCGTAACGGGGTATGATTGGATATCAAATAAAAAAGAACGTAAATGTACATATGATTGGGAAGGTGTAAAGAACTGGGGTGATGGGACTCAAAAATATTGGTTATATCAAATGGATGATAGTGCTTATAACCTATTTGCAGACTCAGATTATAAAATTGAAAAATTATTTGGACCTACACCGGATAGGGAAGGTGACAAAAATCAAAATGAAGACAAAGATAAAGATAAAGATGATGAGAGTGACCAAAATAAAGGTGGAGAAGATGGTGGGCAGGATGACGACAAGAATGGAGACTCACAAGGTAGAATTGTTGTTCAGATAAATAATCCAATAATGACTGCCAACGGTCAGTATAAGGATATTGACACTTCTGGGACAACCCCAATAATTGTAAATGATAGAGCAGTTTTACCTATTAGGGCAATTGTAGAAACTATGGGAGGGAACGTAGAGTGGAACAATGAGACTAGAACAATTGGGCTAAAATACAAAGATACTATTTTAAAAATGACTATTGATAGTAACATAATGAATGTTAACGGTAAAGATGTAAACATTGATGTGGCACCGATTATTGTAAATGATAGAACAATGCTCCCAATCAGGTATGTAACCGAAAGCTTTGGTGGAGAGGTGGAATGGTTCGACTCAATACAAGCTATAGCAATTACATATAAAATTTAAAACATAAATCAAAATATATTATAAGACATTAAGTAGAGGGTTTCAAAAAGTAATTAAAAACCTTGGACAACCTATTAAATACAGTGCTGCCAAGGTTTTATTTATTTGTTTATTTATTCCGGAAGTTTAGGTGACACATATACAGTCCTATTGTTAGTGAAAATAACCATTCCCGGTTTTGCTCCGGATGGCTTTTTTACGTATTTTACAGGGACATAATCCACGGGAACATTTTCTGATGATTTACCTTTACTATGGTGTGCTGCAATGGCAGCTGCCTCAAAAATAGCTTTCTCAGTTATCTCTCGCCCCTCTGTAAATAGTATTAAATGGGATCCTGGTATATCTTTTGTATGAAACCAAACATCTTTAGCTGAAGCCATTTTAAATGTAAGATGGTCATTTTCTTTATTGTTTCTTCCCACCAATATTCTGAAACCTTCACTGGTGGTATAAGAGTGTGGAGCCGATTTACTTTTTGTGGGTTTACCATATACTTTTCTTTTTCTTAAATATCCTGATTCCACAAGTTCATTTCTTAAGTCCTCAATGTCTTCAACGGTTTGAGCATTCTCAATGAATACATAAATAGATTCCAAATACTTTATTTCTGAATTATTTTCTTCAAGCTGAATATTTTTTTCTTTTACGGCTGTTTTTGATTTTCCGTATTTTTTAAAATACGTTTGTGCATTCTTTGAAGGTGATGATTTTTTATCAAGAGGAATAGTCACTTGTGAACCGTCATAATAATTTGTTACAGTAACACCGCTGTCTCCAGTTTTAAACATATGAAGATTTGCAGTCAATAACTCTCCAAATAATCTATACTGCTCGGAATTTTCTGCTTTCAAGAGGTCTTCTGAAAGTCGTTGCTTTTTTAGGTATAGCTTATCTAAATTGTTTTTTATGGCCTTTTCCAAATCAGAGCTTTTTTGCTTTATTCTGTTTGAAGATTGTCTATGGGAATAGAAAAACTCCATAGCAGAAGAAAGTTGGTCAAATGACAACTTTTCACAAGATTCCTCCAGCGTATATATAGGTAAAATGTGAAAATCAACAGGAATGCCATTTTCACCCATATAAACTTGTGATTGAGGGTGTGAGTCGTTCAGTATTTGTAATGACTCCTTTAAATTTGCATAAACTATTTGTGCAGTTTGCTTGATTTCCTCTTGGGAATAAGGTATTTCCGATGAAATTTCAAGCCCTTTTGTAAGGTTTTCTGCAATAATAGGACTTATACCCTGAATACCTCCTAAAAGAGCCTTTGGTAACTTGGATGGGGTACAGTTACACAAATGTTCAATTTGTTCAATTGTTAAAGCTGTAAAAGGTATTTTTTCTTGTGTAGGTGGGTACTCATATATTTTACCGGGTAATATCTGTCTGATTCTATTTACATCTATGGATATTCTTTTTATGCTGTCAATAATCTTGTTGCTTTCCAAATCAACCAGAATGATATTGCTATGTTTACCCATTATTTCTATTATTAACTTTTTACTTACCCCAAAGCCTAGTTCATTAACTGTTTCAAAAGGAATTTCAACTATTCGTTCACATTCTCTTTGGAATACACCGGTTATCCTACCCCCCTGTATATGCTTTCTTAATAACATACAAAAATTCATGGGAGATGGTGGATTGGGAACAGATTCGTTGATTATATTTATCCTTGCACTACTGCTGTTACATGATATAAATAATTTAAAATTTCCCTGTTTTGAATGTATATGAAATATTAACTCATCATTTTCCGGCTGATAAACCTTTTCAAGTTTTCCTCCGGATAACTTCTCATTTAATTCTTTAGTTATTGCGCGTACGGCGATGCCATCAAATGCCATTTTTTTACCTCTTTATAAATATTGTTTAGCAATAATTCTATTTTTATTGTATAATTATATAGGTAATCTATCCAATCTTATAAAAATAGATTACTAATGTAGTATAAGGTATACCTGAGGATAAATCAACTGAGGAGAAACTACCCATGATAAAAAGTATGACAGGCTTCGGACGAAGTGAATATAACGATGGAAAAAGGAACATAATCGTAGAGATAAAATCTGTAAACCATAGATATGGTGACATTAGCATAAAAATGCCAAGGAGATATTCTTTTGCTGAAGATAAAATTAAAAATGCAGTAAAGGATGTTGCAAGAAGAGGCAAGATTGATGTATCAATAATTGTAGAAAATTTAACTGAAGATGATACCATGGTCAAACTAAATCATATGGTAGCAAAGCAATACTATGAAAATCTTAAGGCTTTGCAATCACAATTTGATGTTAGCGGGGATATTACGCTACAGTTTTTAGCAAGTATGCCGGATGTAATGAAGGCTATTCCGGATGTGGAAGATGAAGAAGAAATATGTAAGAGTTTACTTGTTCCTGCCACAGCTGCTGCTAAAAAGCTTGATGAAATGCGTATAATTGAGGGAAATAAACTTGCAGAAGATTTAACTATGCGAGGAAACCTTATTAGAGAATATGTGAAAAAGATTGAAGAACGTTCACCAAAGGTAGTAGTTGCCTATACGGACAAGTTAAGAGAGAGAATAAAGGAACTTATTGGAAATAATGTAACGGTTCCGGAAGATAGAATTTTACTGGAAGCCGCTATTTTTGCTGATAAATGTAGTATAACCGAAGAGCTGGTGAGACTTGACAGCCATATAATTCAGCTTAATAGTATTATAACAAAGAGCAATCAGCCTGACGGAAAAAAACTGGACTTCTTAGTTCAGGAAATGAATAGGGAAGCAAATACTATAGGCTCAAAAGCAAACGATATTGAGATAACTAATATTATGCTTGAAATCAAAAGCGAAATTGAAAAAATTAGAGAACAAGTACAAAATATAGAATAATTTTTATCTTAGGACAAATTATATTGAACTAGCAGATTTTTTGTGATATAATATTCACTCAAATATGTTTACAAGGAAGGAAGATTAATGGATAAGGGACAATTATTTGTTGTTTCCGGGCCATCCGGCGCAGGAAAGGGAACGATATGTCAAAGGTTGGTAGAAGATACAAATATTGAACTGTCTGTATCCATGACCACAAGGAGTCCTAGACCTCTTGAGAAGGAAGGAGTAAATTACTACTTTGTTTCAAAAGAGGAATTTTTACAAACTATTGAAAATAACGGTTTGTTAGAATATGCAGAGGTGTATGGCAATTATTATGGTACACCAAAGGATATGGTCATGCAGAAGCTTAATGAAGGAAGGGATGTTGTTCTTGAAATTGATATTCAAGGGGCAATGAAAGTAAAGCAAGCATATCCAAAAGGTGTGTTTATATTTATTTTACCTCCGTCAATGACAGAACTTCGTAAAAGGATTACAGGAAGAGGTTCTGAAACAGAGGCGGCGATTAATATGAGACTAGGGGAGACTTTAAAAGAGGTTTCCTACATAGATAAATATGATTACTGTGTTATTAATGGTGAACTTTCAGAGGCAGTGGAAAGAGTGAAGTCTATAGTTAAGGCTGAACATTCAAGAGTTTCAGAAAGTATATATCACTTGATAAAGAAGTACGAGGAGGAGATATAAATGTTATATCCATCAATTAATGAAATTCGAAAGAAAGCTGACAGTAGATATACACTTGTAGTTTTAGCAGCAAAAAGGGCAAGAGATATTATAGACGGTAAGCCAAAACTTACAGAAGCACGTACAGAAAAGCCAGTTTCCATTGCGGCAAATGAAATTGCAGAAGATTTGATTACTTATACAAGAAATTTCTAATAAAAAGCGAGCTCTGCTCGCTTTTTTAACTATCTACACAATATAACATATAATTAAGTTTTTAATTATAATTTTGCGATAATGATACTTTGACTAGTAATTAGTATTATGTGATATTAATTAATCTATTTTCCAAATTGGTCTGGAGGATAGGTATGAAGGATAAAGAGATTATTATTAAGTTTAAAGGTGAAGTTAGAAAAATTGACTCTAAGGAGATTATAGTAATTGAACAAAATCTAAGGAAGGTTTTTTTTCATCTTGGTGAGGAGGTATGTGTAACATATGGTAAAATATCTGAGTATGAACCTATATTGCCCAAAGAATTTTATAGATGTAACAAAAGTTATATAATGAACCTGGATAAGATTATTAAGATGGAAAAACAAATTATCTATTTTTCAGATAATACGGATATAAGATTGGGCAGAAAGAGTTTTTGTGCAGCTAAAAAAGCATTTTTGGCTTTTGTTTTACAAACAGAATGTAAAATAAACGATTAAGTTATAAAGTATGATGTGTGTGATAATTTGGAAGATGGCCTTAGTTAGTATTACAACAAAAACTTTGCTAAATAGTAAAGTTTTTGTTGCATTTAACTATATTTTGTAGTATAGTATTTGATGGTTATTTGTGATAAATCACTTATGGCTTGGCGGGAATATATCTCGCTACATTGAAACGTAAAGAAAATCAGATTTTATTAGTAAAAACTTTTGACTTTGCGTTCTAAATAAATTTATTTAATATTTTGCACACCGAATGACTTGAAAATTGGTGCCTATAGGTTGTTTTCAAGGTAAATTACGGTGGAAGTAAAACCAGGAGGAAAAAATAATGGCAGTAATTTCAATGAAACAATTACTAGAAGCTGGTGTACATTTTGGACACCAAACAAGAAGATGGAACCCTAAGATGGCTCCATATATCTTTACAGAAAGAAACGGAATTTATATTATCGATCTTCAGAAGACTGTAAGAAAGATTGATGAAGCTTATGATTTCATGAAAGAAGTTGGGGCTTCCGGAAAGCCAGTTCTTTTTGTAGGAACAAAGAAACAAGCTCAGGCAGCTATCGCTGACGAAGCAAAGAGATGCGGAATGTATTTCGTAAACGAAAGATGGCTAGGTGGTATGCTTACAAACCACAAGACTATCGCTGGAAGAATTAAGAGATTATATGAAATTCAGGCAATGGAAGAAGATGGAACTTTTGAAAAGCTTTCAAAGAAAGAAGTTGGTAAGCTTAAGCTTGAATTAGAAAAGCTTGAAAAATTCTTAGGCGGTATCAAGGAAATGAAGGGTATGCCTGGAGCATTATTTATCGTTGACCCTAAGAAAGAAAAGATTGCCGTTAAGGAAGCAAGAATTCTAGGAATTCCTATCATTGGTATCGTAGATACTAACTGTGATCCTGACGACGTTGACTATATTATCCCTGCAAATGATGATGCAATCAGAGCTGTAAAGCTAATCGCAGGAAGAATGGCAGACGCTATTATTGAAGCTAACCAGGGTGAAAGCTTTGATGAAGGCGTAGCTGCTACTGCAGATGCTGAACCTACTTCAATTGAAGAAGTTGTTGCGGCAGAAGAAGCGTAAGAAATTAATTTGAATTGCAACAGGATTCGTGCAGGTTACTGCACGAATCTATCAAATTTGAGGAGGAACACAAGATGGCTGTAACAGCACAGATGGTAAAAGAACTGCGTGAAATGACAGGCGCAGGTATGATGGACTGTAAAAAGGTTTTAGTTGAAACTGATGGAGATATGGATAAGTCAGTAGAACTTCTTAGAGAAAAAGGTCTTGCTAAGGCTGCTAAGAAGGCAGGCAGAGTTGCTGCTGAAGGTCTAGTAAAGTTTGCATTCTCCGCTGACAGCAAAAAAGCTGCTATCGTTGAAGTAAACTCAGAAACTGACTTCGTTGCTAAGAATGACGATTTCGTAGGCTTTGTAGACAAGCTTGCAGAAATGGCATTAGAAGTTGCTGATGATTCAGTTGAACACTTCATGGGAGTTAGCTATGGAGAAGAAGGAACTGTTCAGGATGCTTTAAATAATAGAATTGCTACAATTGGTGAAAACATGAACATCAGAAGATTACACAAGATGGAAGCTCCTGGTTGTGTTTATGTTGGATATAGCCATGGTGGTGGTAAGATTGGTGTTATCATTGGTCTTGAAACTGAAGCTACAGCTGAAGAAGTTGCAGCTGTAGGTAAAGACGTTGCTATGCAGGTTGCTTCAATGAACCCTAAGTTTGTTGATGAAACTGGTGTAGACAAAGAATGGTTAGAAGAAGAAAAGAAGATTGCTATTCAATTACTTCTTAACGAAGGAAAGCCAGAAGCAATGATGGACAAGATTATTCCTGGAAAGATTAAGGCTATTCTTAAGGAAGTATGCCTAGTTGACCAGAAATTCGTAAAGAATGGTGACTTAACTGTAAAACAGTATGTTGATGAAGTTGCTAAAGAAATTGGCAAATCTATCAGAGTTGCTTCAATGGTTAGATACGAAGTTGGAGAAGGAATAGAAAAGAAAGAAGAAGATTTTGCAGCAGAAGTTGCAGCTCAGCTTCAGTAAGACTAGGTTCGATCTATGTAAAATAGAGACTGTCTCATTTAATGAGACAGTCTTTTTTAGTGAAGTAATCAACTGCCATGGGTTTATTGTGTAAATTATATATGGGTCTTAGAAAAAATAGGTTGCATTTATAATTACATTAGTTTGTGACTAAAATTAGTGGGTAAATATTACAATAACAGGAAGATATAGTTATAAAAATAATTGAAAATATAACATGACGTGAAGTAGTGTAGAAATGGAAGGATACAAACAGATGAGACTTAACTTTAATAATATGCTTTTCGCATTATCTTATGCTTTAGATTGCGTTGAAAATGAAATGAAAGGGGTTGCAACAAATCATGGGAAAAGGGTGGCTTTTTTGTGCGTTTTCATGGGTAAGTGTTTGGGCTTAAATAGGGAACAAATAGTTGATTTAGCGGCGTGTGCAGTTCTTCATGATAATGCCTTGGCAGAATACATATACTCAGAATATTCATATGGAGCAAACCAATTGATAGATAAAGAAAATGCACAACCCATTCGGCACTGTATTCTTGGAGAAGAAAATGTATCGAAATTACCCTTATGTGATGAGGCACAAAATGCAGTTCTATATCACCACGAAAATGCAGATGGCACAGGCCCATTTGGAAAAAATGAAGCAGAAACACCTATCTTTGCACAGTTAATTCATATTTCAGATCAAATTGATGGCATTTGGCATCTAGGCTCTATAGATGAGGAAAATTATAAAAAAGCCTTAAAATTCATTGAACAAAATACCGGCACATTATTTTCAAAACAATGTGTCGAGGTTTTTGTTGAAAATATTAATTATGATGTTATTACACGTTTGAGAGACGAAAATATAGATAAATTTCTAAAGGCAGAAGTCGGCGAATCCATTCGAGAATATTCAGAGGAGCAAATAATTCATATTATAGGAATATTTGCGAATATTATAGACTATAAGTCTAAGTTTACAATGTACCATTCTGTTGGTGTAGCTAAAAAAGCTTTTGAAATGAGTTTACATTTCGGCTCTGATAGCATTACAGCAACAAAAATGTTTGTGGCAGGAGCCTTACATGACATAGGAAAACTTGCAATCTCCAAAGATATTTTAGAAAAACCCGATAAACTTACTGATATTGAGTATAAAAATGTTCAAAATCATGCTTACTATACATATAACATACTAAAAGAAATAAAGGGTTTTGAAGATATTACACAATGGGCTTCCCTCCATCATGAAAAATTAAATGGTCGCGGATACCCTTTTGGGAAAAAAGCCGAAGAACTGACTTTCAATGCAAGATTAATGGCGTGCTTGGATGTATATCAAGCTTTAACAGAGGATAGACCATACAAAAAAGGTCTGTCACATAAGGATAGCATGGAAATTTTAAACGAAATGGTTACGGATGGGAGTCTTGATGAGAAGATAGTCATTGAAATTGGAAAAGTTTATAACAATTGTTAATAAAAAATTCGTAAAACAGGTGAACGAGAAAATAGTTTATGTTATAATATTTAGGATATCCATGGCGGTATCCTCAATTACATAAACAAGGAGATAAAGATGGGGTCTAAATATAAAAGAGTACTTTTAAAAGTTAGTGGAGAAGCACTTGCGGGACCGGATAAATTTGGCATAAGTGATGAAATGCTTTCTGGTGTTGCGGAGCAGGTCAAGGAAATATATGAACTTGGCGTGCAGGTTGCAATTGTTGTAGGTGGTGGTAACTTTTGGAGAGGTAGGACAGGGCAAAGTATAGATAGAGCGACAGCCGATTATATGGGTATGCTTGCTACTACGATGAATGCCATGGCACTTCAAGACGCTTTTGAAAAAAAGGGATTACCAGTTGTTGTTCAAACAGCTATCTCAATGACGCAGATTGCTGAACCGTATAACAGAAAAAAGGCCATTAAGCATTTGGAGGAAAATACAGTTGTGATTTTTGGAACAGGAACAGGAAGTCCTTTCTTCTCAACTGATACAACATCTGCTTTAAGAGCAGCGGAAATCGATGCTGATGTGATACTTTTAGCAAAGAGTGTAGATGCTGTATATTCGGCAGATCCGGAAAAAGACCCGAATGCAGTTAAGTATGACAAACTAACTCATATTGAAGTGATAGAAAAACAGCTTGGAGTTATGGATATAACCGCAGCCACATTATGTATGGAAAACAACATAGCCATTCATGTATTTGGAGTAGCGGAAAAGGGAAATATGTTAAAAGCCATAAATGGTGAAAAAATAGGAACAATTATAGAGTAAAGTGAAACAGTGTAGGAGGAGAATTAATTTATGAGTAATGATGTGCAGGGAATCCTTGAACAGAAAATTAACAAAACTATTTCGGTTCTAAAGGAGGAATTAAACGCAGTTAGAGCAGGAAGAGCAAACCCAGCCTTATTGGACAAGGTTATGGTGGAATATTACGGAAGCCCAACACCGCTTAAAAATTTGGCTAATATCTCTGCTCCAGAAGCGAGAACTTTATTGATTGCACCTTTTGACCAAAGTTCAATAGCAGATATTGAAAAGGGAATAAACATTGCTAATCTTGGAATGACACCTTCAAATGATGGTAAAACAATAAGATTAACAGTGCCTCAGCTTACTGAGGAAAGAAGAAAAGAACTTTCAAAATCTGTTAAGAAATACGGTGAAGATGCAAAGGTTGCTGTAAGAAATGAAAGAAGAGATGCTAACGATGATCTTAAAAAGCAGGAAAAATCCGGTGACATCACTGAAGATGATCTAAAGAAGCAGCTTGACCAAATTCAGAAGAAAATTGATAAGGCAATGAAAGAAATTGATGATATTGTTGCCGGTAAAGAAAAAGAAATCTTAGAAGTGTAGGTACTTAAATAATTATAAATAAATATGTTTTTTTGGCGGATATGGCTGATGTCAGCCATATCCGTTTTTAAGAAAGAGGAACAATTAAATGTTAGATATGGATAGAATCCCAAAACATATAGCAATAGTGATGGATGGAAATGGCAGATGGGCAAAAAGAAATAATGTAGCAAGGGTATCTGGACATAATGCTGGTATGAAATCCATGAAGGAAATTGTGAAACGTTCATCTACACTTGGTGTAAAACATTTAACTGTATATGCTTTTTCTACTGAAAATTGGAAGAGATCTGTAGAAGAAGTCAGTGGAATTTTTAAATTAATTGTTATTTATGTTGATAAAGAGCTTAAAGAACTTCATAAAAATAATGTTAAGGTAAAAATATTAGGTGATTATTCAAAGCTACCAAATGACTCTATTGATAGACTTGAAAAGGCTTTGAAAACAACAGAAAATAATACTGGATTGCAATTCAATATTGCACTTAACTACGGAAGTCGTGACGAAATAACGCAAGCTGTGAGATTAATAGGTGAGAAAATTAAGAAGGGTGAGATTAATCCGGAAGATATTACCGAGGAGTTAATCAGCCGTCATTTATATACAGGGGAATTATTTTGCAACTCTCCTGACCCAGAACTTATAATAAGAACCAGTGGAGAAAGAAGACTATCAAACTATCTATTGTGGCAAAGTGCATATAGTGAATTTGTATACTCTGATGTATTATGGCCTGATTTTACTCCGCAAGTTTACGAAGAATGTATCGAAGAATACCAAAGCAGAGATAGGCGCTTTGGAGGGAGGTAAAAAGTGAAAACAAGAGTTTTGTCAGGGTTTATTATGTTGCCCTTCGCAATATTAGTTTTTTTAGGTGGTAAAATCCTTATGCTTGCTTGCTTTGCAATAGGAATTATGGCGGTGAGAGAGTTTTTTAACGGATTTGGCAGTTTAGGTATTAAACCTTCATATATAGTTGCTTATTTAAGTTCCTTTGCACTATATGCTATAAATATTTTTAGCCATGAGCCTAAATGGTATATGCTATGGTTTTTTGTAACCGTATTAGCCAGTCTGTTATATTTATTTAATATCCAGGAGCGCAAATTAGAAGATGCCATGGCTACAATAACTGGTATATTCTATACGGTATTTTTCTCATTCCATGTTACTCTTGTTGAGCAAACTGGAGAATATAGTATATTGGTATGGCTTATTTTCTTGACGGCTTTTGGAACAGACATAATGGCATACTTCTCAGGATACTTGTTTGGAAAGCATAAGCTTTGCCCCACCATTAGCCCTAAAAAAACCATAGAAGGTTCTATTGGAGGAACATTGGGAAGCATTCTTTTATGTGCGGCATTTGGATATTTCTTAGTACCTAGAATTTTAATTCATTGCATTATCATAGGGCTTTTAGGAAGTATAGTATCACAGTTTGGGGATTTGACAGCGTCAGTATTTAAAAGAAAAATGGGTATCAAAGATTATGGAAACCTTATACCCGGACATGGAGGAATACTGGACAGATTTGATAGCGTTTTATTTACAGCACCAATAATTTACTACTATATAGAATTAGTGCTACTTGGATAAAATAAAGGCATGATTATCTTAGATGACTTGCCAAGATGGAAATGGTGATAAAAATGAAAAAGATTGCGATATTAGGAAGTACTGGATCTATCGGAACGCAAGCACTTGACATTATTGAAAATCATAAGGATGAATTTAAGGTTACAGTGCTTTCATGTGCAAAGAGTATTGAACTTTTATGCAAGCAAATCGATAAATTTAGACCTGAAATAGTAGTTGTTGACAGAGAACAAGACGCAAGGACTTTAAAGGAAAAGTATAAGGGTATTGATATAATGTTTGGAATGCAGGGTCTTATAGATGCTGCTACCTCAGATTATGATCTTTTACTTAACTCCTTGGTGGGAATGATGGGTCTTGTGCCCACTTATCATGCTGTAAAAAGTGGCAGAGACATTGCGCTTGCCAACAAAGAAACTCTTGTGGCAGGTGGAGAGTTAGTAATGTCTGCGGCAAGAGAGAATAATGTGAAATTGTTGCCGGTTGACAGTGAACATAGTGCAATTTTTCAATGCTTGGAAGGAAATGACTCCAAAGAATTGAAAAAAATATATTTGACAGCATCAGGTGGACCTTTTAGAGGATATGACTCTGCTCAATTAGAAAAGGTTTCATTGGAGGAAGCTTTAAAGCATCCTAACTGGAGTATGGGAAGCAAAATAACTATAGACTCCGCAACCATGATGAATAAAGGACTTGAAGTTATAGAAGCAAAATGGTTGTTTGATGTACCTGTATCAAAAATAGAAGTTGCTGTGCACCCTCAAAGTGTGGTTCACTCCATGGTTGAATATAAGGATAACTCCATAATAGCTCAATTAGGTGCACCGGATATGAGAGTTCCGATTAGCTATGCATTTAGTTATCCACACAGGCTAACAAATAGCTTTGAACCATTGGATTTATTTGGATTAGGCTCTAATTTAACCTTTGAAAAACCGGACTTAAAAGTGTTTAAGACCATTGCAATGGCATATGAAGCGGCTGAAAAAGGAGGCTCTTATCCGGTGGTTCTAAATGGAGCAAATGAAATCCTTGTACAGCTATTTTTACAAAATAAGATTAAATTTACAGATATTCAGAATAATATAGAAAGAATAATGAATTCTCATATACCGACATATAATTTGGGGTTAGAAGATATTTTGGCTACTGACAAGCTGGCCAGAAACATGGTATATGAGTTATTAAAATAGGGGGTAGCTTATGACAATTGTTTATGCATTGATAATGTTTTGCATATTAGTTCTTGTTCATGAAGGCGGACATTTTATTGCAGCTAAATCTGTTGGTGTTAAAGTTAATGAATTTGCAGTAGGTATGGGTCCTGTACTGCTGAAAAAGCAGAAAGGGGAGACACAATACTCTGTTAGGCTGTTTCCTATTGGTGGATTTTGTGCAATGGAAGGCGAAGACGACGATTCCGATGATGAAAGAGCCTTTGGCAGGAAGCCTGCTTGGGCAAAGTCAATAATTATAGTAGCAGGTTCATTTATGAATCTATTGCTAGCCATAATCATATTGGCAGGAATTGTTATTTACATCGGAATGCCTACGACTAAAATAGATAGTTTTAGTGATATAAGTCCAGCAAAAGAGGCCGGTCTTGTTGCTGGAGATAAAATTGTAAGCATACAAAACCAAAACATAGATGACTGGGGAGATATTACAAATGCTATATCTTCACAAAGTGGCGAAACTGTTACTATTGGTGTACAAAGAGACGGTCAAAATTTGAGCTTTACAATGGACTTAGTTACAGAAGCGGGCACAGGAAGAAAGATTGTGGGCATTATGCCTGAAGTCTCCAGAAATCCTTTTACTGCCTTTGTGAAAGGTGCGGAGTCGGCTTGGGTAATGACGGTTAAAATGGTTGAAGTACTAGGTCAATTGATAACCGGAGAAGTTTCTACAAAGGAATTAACGGGGCCTATTGGTATTACCGTAGCAGTAGGAGACTCCATGAAATATGGTTTCGTTTATGTTGCTAATCTTGCTGCTTTAATAAGCTTGAACTTGGCTATTGTTAATATGTTGCCATTTCCTGCTCTTGATGGAGGAAGACTATTGTTCTTAATTATTAGAAAGGTTACAGGAAGAGCAATAACAGATGAATTGGAAGCAAAGATACATTTGGTAGGCATAATGCTTTTGTTTGGGCTTATGATATATGTAACTTGGCAAGACATAGGAAGATTTATTTTAAATTAGAAAAGATATGACCGGCTGATAAGGCGAATTGTACTAATAATCGATTCACTGTTAGCCGGTTTTTAGCATTATACTATAGATTATATAAAAAGATTAAACAAAAGATTAAACAAAAAGTATTGGGAAAAAATATTAAACAAAAAGTATTGGGAAAAAATATGGAGGAAATGGTATGAGAAAAAGTGTTAATTGTGGTGACATTAAGATAGGTGGAAATGCACCTATATCTATACAATCCATGACTAATGTTCCTACAGCTGATATAAAAAATGTTATTGGACAAATAAACGAATTGCAAAATGCAGGATGCCAAATTGTAAGGCTGGCTATTCCTGATATGGAATCTGCACAAGCACTTAAGGTAATAAAGAAGAGTGTTTCTGTTCCTCTTGTTGCCGATATTCATTTTGACTATAGACTTGCCATTACAGCAATAGAAAATGGAGCGGATAAGGTTAGAATAAACCCCGGAAACATAGGAAGTATTGAGAGAATACAAGCAGTGGTAAAATCTGCAAAGGAAAGAAATATCCCTATAAGAGTAGGTGTGAACTCCGGTTCCTTAGAAAAAGACATCGTACATAAATATGGTGGGGTTACTGCCCAAGGACTGGCTGAAAGTGCAATACAAAATGTCCAAATATTACAAGATATGGATTTTGATGATATTGTTATATCGCTTAAATCCTCTGATGTTATGCTAAACTATCAGGCTCATAAATTAATATTTCAAAAGACTAATCATCCCATTCATATAGGAATAACAGAATCCGGAACCGTAAATAGCGGTAAGTTAAAGTCTGCTATAGGTATAGGAGCATTACTGTTAGAGGGGATAGGTGACACGTTAAGAGTATCTCTTACAGGAAATCCCGTAAATGAAGTGTATTTTGCTAATGATATTTTAAAAACTGTGGGAATAAGAAAAACGGGGGTTAATTTAGTTTCATGTCCTACTTGTGGAAGAACAAAGGTTGACTTAGAAAAGATAGCATTATCAATAGAGGAAGCACTGGAGGGTCTTGAAGCGCAGATTGAGGCCGCAAATTTAAGCACCATAACGGTTGCTGTAATGGGATGTGCTGTAAATGGGCCGGGAGAAGCTAAGGAGGCAGATTTTGGTGTTGCCTGTGGACAAGGTAAAGGTGTTTTGTTTGCAAAGGGAGAAATAGTGAAAACAGTTGATGAAGAAAATATTGTAGACGAGTTAATCTCTCTTATTAACGAAACTTTTTTCCACAAGCGTTAATCCCTCTAAATTTAAAAGTTAGAGGACTTTTCCACATACTGAAAATAAATTGTATACAATTTTATCCCGAATGGGGTGTGGAAAACTTTAAAAACTGTATGCGTTGCAAATGCTGGGCTTTGGCGGTGGACAACTTTGTCAATAGAAAGTTATCCACAGAAAAACGGGTTATTGCAAACGCTTGTTCTATAGATAAAAGCTGGTGTACAAAAATTGTGCATAAGGCTATAATATAATTACGGTTTTTAATATAATTTATTAAAAAATATAAATCTTACAGACAAGGAAAGCAATTTATAATGATAGATTTAATAGAAAGGACTATTGATTGGGGAAGAGTTGGAAAACTTCCAAGAGATAAGTATAATTTTTCACTAGGGAGAGCTCAGATGTTTCAAGAAAGCGCAACACTTTCGTTGGATATTGAGCTCAATTTTGTTATGCCTTTTGAAAATGTAGAAAGAATTAAGGCTTTAGTTATAAATCAGATTAAAGGTATTAATGAGGTAAAGCTCAACTTTAAATATAATGACATCGTGCAAAGTAGGGATGAAGTAGCCGTTCTTTGCATTGAACATATGGTTAATGAAGTAAACGGTGAGTATGCCAGAAGTACAAAAACAATTTTCCCGGAGGATACTGTATTTGAAGATGGCTTGATGACCGTTTATGCACTGGGCAAAGTTGTGGTAGAGGACTTAAACAGCAGAGTGGCAAGTCTCTTTGAACGTATTTTAAAAAGAGATTTTAATATTAATGCAAAAGTAGTTTTTGAAAATCATAAAGAAGAGTATCAAAAACTTGCACAACAAAAAAGAGCCTTTGAGGAGATGGAAGAAAAGCAAGCAGCTGTTGAACAACAGAAAGCTGCAAGTATGGCACCAAGTAGACCTGCAACTTCAAATGCTTCTAATAATGGTGGTTCATCTTCACAGGGCAATGACAATGGCAACAATAAGTGGCAGAGAAGGAAGAAAGAAGAGCCTGTTTCCGGAAATAGGATTTTAGGTGATCCTATAAACAGCATGCCTGTTAGGTTGGCTGGCATAACTCCGGAAAGTGGATTGGTAACGGTTGAGGGTGTTCTGTTCCGAAAGGACAATAGAACCATAAGAAATGAAAAGAAACTGGTAACCTTACTTATAACCGATAAAACTACATCCCTTTGTATAAAAGCGTTTACATCTGAGAACAAATGGAATGAAATTGATGAGCACTTAAAAAACGGAGACTTTGTAAAAATACGTGGAAATGCAGAATGGGACAGCTATGAAAATGTAGTGGTAGTAATGGCAAGAGACATTCAAAAAGGCGAGGTCAAACGAAGAAAAGATAATAGTGAAAGAAAAAGAGTGGAACTGCACGCTCACTCGAAAATGAGTGCAATGGATGGGCTTAATGAAATAAAGGAAATGGTGAAAATGCATGAGAGTTGGGGACATAAGGCCATGGCTCTAACCGACCATGGTGTAGTTCAAGGCTTCCCAGAGGCTTCACACTCCTTAAGCAAGGGTTCGGAAATGAAAATTATATATGGTATGGAAGGATATGTGTTCGATGATAGGGATTGTAAAAATGCTGATGGTACAATCGAATATAAGAAAAAGCCCACAAACCATATTATAATCCTAGCAAAAACGCAGGAGGGTCTTAAAAACCTATATAAACTTGTTTCTATTTCTCATTTGAAATATTTTTACAAAAGGCCTAGAATTCCTAAATCGGTGTTGACTGCACATAGGGATGGTTTGATTATTGGAGCCGCTTGTGAAGCAGGTGAAGTTTTTAGAGCAGTTCTTCAAAAAAAGAGTGAAGAAGAAATAGCAGACATAGTAAACTACTATGACTATCTTGAAATTCAACCAATAATTAATAATCAGTTTTTAATTGATAAAGGTGCGGTGGCAGATAAGGAAGGGCTAAGGGATTTAAACAGACAAATTGTAGCCTTAGGTGAAAAATATAATAAGCCGGTGGTAGCTACTACTGATGCACATTATCCTGAGCCAGAGGCCGCACTATATAGAAATATATTAATGGCAGGTCAGGGATATAAGGATGGAGGCGGACAAGGTCTTTATCTAAGAACTACAGAAGAAATGCTGGATGAGTTTGACTATTTAGGCAGAAGAAAGGCTGAAGAGGTAGTTATAGATAATACAAATTTAATTGCTGATAGTATTGATGTCATTAGACCGGTACCAAAAGATAAATATCCTCCTAAAATAGAAAATGCGGAAGAGACACTCAGAACAAAATGTTACGAAAGAGCGTGGAGCATTTATGGTAATCCGCTACCTGCGGAAATACAAGAGAGGCTGGACGCAGAGCTGGTTCCTATTATTCGTGAAGGATATGCGGTTATGTACATAGCGGCTCAGATGCTTGTGGAAAAATCTTTAAGCGATGGCTACTTGGTAGGTTCCAGAGGTTCCGTAGGCTCTTCCTTTGCGGCAACAATGGCGGGGATTACAGAAGTAAACCCATTGCAACCACATTATATTTGTCCCAATTGCAAATATTTAGAGTGGGGCGACCCAAGTGAGTATGACTGCGGTGTTGATATGGACGATAAGGATTGTCCGAAATGCGGAACACTTTTAAAAAAGGATGGTTTTAGTATACCTTTCCAAACCTTCCTTGGATTTGAAGCGGATAAAGAACCGGATATAGACCTTAACTTTGCAGGAGAATATCAACCTTATGCTCATAAATATGTTGATGAGATATTTGGGGCTAAAAATGTATTTAAGGCAGGGACAATCGGTACTGTAGCAACAAAGACCGCTTATGGATTTGTAATGAAGTATTATGAGGAAAGGCAAATTCCCGTAAACAAATTTGAAGTGGAGAGATTGGCAGAGTGTTGTACAGGAGTAAGAAGAACAACAGGACAGCATCCCGGTGGTATTATCATAGTACCGGATGACCATGAAATTTATGAATTTTGTCCGGTACAGCATCCGGCAAATGATACTACATCAGATATTATAACGACACATTTTGATTATCACTCCATAGATCAAAACTTATTAAAGTTAGATATACTGGGACACGACGTTCCCTCCATGATTAGGCACTTGCAGGATATGACAGGGTTAGACCCTCTTACACAAGTACCTTTATCCGATGCGAGGGTAAACAGTATATTCAATGGCATTGATGGTCTTGATATAAAGGATCCTGATTATAGATTTGTTCATGGCAGTTATGGTATTCCGGAATTCGGAACAAAGTTTACAAGGCAGATGCTTGATGATACACAGCCAAGTAGATTTGCGGATTACGTGCGAATATCCGGATTCTCTCACGGTACTGATGTTTGGATAAATAATGCTCAAGAATGGATTAGATCAGGACAGACAACTATTAAAGATGCCATTTCAACAAGAGATGACATTATGAACTATTTGATATTAAAGGGACTTCCTAAAAAGAGTGCTTTTACTATAATGGAGAAGGTTAGAAAGGGAAAGGGTGTTTCTGACGAGGAAGTAGCATTGATGGAGGAACATGATGTTCCTGAATGGTATATTGAATCTTGCAGGAGAATTAAATATATGTTCCCTAGAGCACACGCAGTGGCCTATGTAATGATGTCATACAGAATCGCATACTTCAAGGTTTATTACCCGGTGGAATTTTACGCTACTTATTTTACTACAAAGGTCAGTGAATTCGATGCTGATACTATTATGAAGGGTGCCAATGCTGTAATAGAGAAGATGGATAGTATACAAGCAAAGGGAAAGAATGCAACGAAAAAGGAAGAAGATGAGGTAATAGTTTTGGAGGTGGCCTATGAAATGTATGCAAGAGGATACGAATTCATGCAGGCAAAACTGGGAGTATCACATGCCACTAAATTCTTTGCAAAGGACGGTAAAGTGCTTTTGCCGTTTGTGGCTCTAAACGGAGTAGGAGAAAGTGCGGCTAAAGCTATTGTAGAGGAGTATGAGATTAGTCCATTTGAAACAATTGAAGAAATAAGAGAAAGAGCAAAGGCCAATAAAACCGCAATTGAAGCACTTAGAAATCATGGTGTCTTAGAAGGGTTGCCGGAATCTGACCAGTTATCGTTGTTCTAATTTGTTTGACTTATATGTTTAATTATATAATTGACTTATATGTTTGACTTATATAATTGATTTATATGTTTGATTTATATTTTATTAGCTATGTTTTGCATATATGTTTTACATAATAGTATAAAACAGTAGAAACTTGTTATAAAAGATGATAGTATTCAATAAATGCACATTTACAAAAGTAGATTGTAGGAAAAGTAGGAGGAAAGATAAATGATGCAATGTAGAATATGGAGTAATGAAGAGGTCTTTCACAGGGAAAAATTAAGGGAGCTTCAGCTCGAAAGGTTAAAACAGACAATCAGACGGGTGTACGATAATGTTGAGCATTATAGGATTAAGTTTGATGCAAAAGGCATTAGCCCTGAAGATGTAAAGTGTCTTGATGACTTGAAGCATTTACCCTTTACGGTTAAAGATGATTTTCGCTCTACATACCCATTTGGTCTATTTTCAGTACCAAAAAAAGAGTTAGTAAGGTTTCATGCGTCATCGGGGACTACCGGTAAGCCCACAGTGGTGGGGTATACAAAAAATGATATTTTAATGTGGCGTGAAATGGTTGCTAGAATTGTTACGATGGCAGGGGTAACTGAGAAAGATACCGCCCAAATTTCATTTGGATATGGGTTATTTACCGGAGCACTGGGGCTGAACCAAGGGCTTGAAGAGATAGGGGCAGCGGTCATACCAATGTCCAGTGGTAATACTAAAAAACAAATTATGATGATGCAGGATCTTGAAACTACTGCACTTATCAGTACACCATCTTATGCTTTACATATGGCTGAGGTAGCAAAGGAAATGGGCATAAATCCAGCAAAAGATTTGCACTTAAAGTGGGGTCTTTGGGGTGGAGAAGGTTCTACAGAATCCATGAGAAAAGAACTTAATGATTCTTGGGGTCTATTTGGAACCGAGAATTATGGGATGAGCGAGCTAATAGGACCCGGAGTTGCCGGGGAGTGTCAAGCTCTTGCGGGAATGCATATTAATGAGGACTGTTTTATTCCTGAGATAATAAATCCCAATACGGGGGAGGTACTTGGTGAGGGCGAAGTTGGAGAGCTTGTCATAACCACTATAAATAAAGAAGGCTTACCTATTATAAGATACAGAACAAAAGATATTACTTCGCTGAACTATGAAAAATGTCAGTGTGGACGTACCACAGTTAGAATGTCAAAAATACAAGGCCGTTCTGATGATATGCTTATTATTGGTGGTGTAAATATATTTCCATCACAAATTGAAGAGGTTCTCATAAGCACTAAAGGAATAGGCCCACACTATCAAATAAAGGTATTTAAAAAAGGTTACTTAGATAAAATCGAGATTATCGTTGAAATAAAAGATGCAAACCTATTAGACTCATTTGGCAATATTGAGGGATTAAACCAAACTATGAAAAAGAAAATTAGAACAGTTCTTGGAATAGATGCAAAAGTTACTCTTGTTCAACCAAAAACATTGGAAAGGTTTGAAGGAAAGGCAAAGAGAGTTATTGATCTTAGAAAAGAGGAGGTAATATAGTATGGCTATAACTCAGTTATCAATATTAATTACAAATGAAGTAGGTTCATTAGCTGAAGTGACAGGAATATTTTGGGACAATGATATAGACGTAAGGGCTATTTCAGTATCTGATACCACAGAGTATGGTATTTTAAGGGTGGTTGTAGACAATCCTGATAAAGCAGTAAACTGTTTAAAAGAAAAAGGGATTGTAGCAAAGAAAAGTGAAGTGCTGGCTATAAACCCTGAGGATAAAAAAGGCAGTTTGACTTCAATCTTTAAAATTATGAGTGAGAATAATATAAACATTGATTATATATACTCATTTGTAGTTAGAGAGAAGGAAGAACAGTATTTTGTACTGAAAGTAGGAAACATTTCACACGCGGAGATGTTACTTGAGTATAAGGGTATAGAAGTAATAAAGAAATAGAAGAAGTAATAAAGAAACAGAAGAAGTAAAATTAGAAATAATAATTAAACTAAGCTAAAATAAAAGCTTTAGATAAAGGATTTATTTAAACAGGGTAACAGATAATTAAAATTAAAATAAAAAGGATAAGGCTATTTATAGCCCTATCCTTTTATTAATTAATATGTTATTTAAATGCAACAAGAGTTTTATAGGTAAACATATTTTTTGCCGGAGTTTTGCATAACGCAACTGATAACAGTGTGGCAACAAAGAAGCCTCCCACAAACTGAAGAATATTTGCAGGAATGCTGAAAGCAGATACTGCAAAATTTCCATATAATATACCACCGGCGATATAGTAACCAAAGACCATAAACAATCCTGCCATAGTCATTGCCACGATTTGATATATTGGAACTATAATATGTTCATATTTCCTAATAATAAATGAAACTGTTAATAATAGAACCGGAATGATAATGGCAATCCACATTAGTTGGCTTTGAACACCATTAACAAATGTCATTAGTGCATTGGTATCGTTCACTCCTGCTTCAGAAAGTAGTGCTTGTGCATTAGTTTGTGCTTCATTATGAAGAATAGCTTTTACTCCAAAGTTGAAAGCAACCCATGCAACACAAGTCACTATAGAAGCAATAATTGTATTTTTCTTGCTGGACATACAATTTTGTATTACTAACCCCATTGCTATAGCCATAAACCCCTTTATACATAAAGTCCAAGGCGCCCAATGAACATAACCTAACATAAGATCAGCTAATGCAGAACCTATTCCTGCGGCGAAAGCTCCATATTTCCAACCGAGTATTAGGACAGATAAAAATATCATACTATCGCCTAAATGTATATATCCGTTTGTAAATGGGATAGGTATGGATATGACCATAGTGGCTATAGTAACAATAGCAGTCATTAGACCGGTAAGTATTAATTTTTGTGTGTTATTCTGATTTTGCATAGTAATAGTGACCTTTCCTATATATATTATGTAGTAAATAAAATTTGTATATTGATATAAGATACTCATTTCATATTAATATGATAGCATTTATTGTAGTTGTGTAAATATGCAATTATATCTATTTTTATATATACAAATAAGCTATATACCAGTAAAATAGTAACTGTATATATAAAATCATATATTGACAAGATGTGCAGTTTAAATTTTATCAGAATTAATAATGGTAATAAAAATTATAAAAAGTTTAAAGATTGTTGACAATGACAAAAAAAGGTGATATATTTGGTTATATAAACAAAATAATTAATATAAACAAAAGCAATGACAGGGTAAAGTAGATTATGGTAGAACTCACAGAGAGCCGTGTAGCTGAGAATCGGTAGTAAAGCCTTAATTGAAGTTCCCCCTTGAGCTGACACGCTGAACAGGATGGATTTTTTCTAAAAGTAGGTGTGTACGGGTTCTCCCGTTATAGAGATAAGGATGTATGTCCTGAGTGGCCTTAAAAGGCAATAAGAGTGGTACCGCGGACTTTCCGTCTCTTAGGAGAAGGAAAGTCTTTTTTGTTTTTGAAAAAACAATATAAGTACAGACTTTTCAGGATACATAGGTTAAAAAATGTAAAACAGAAAAGGAGATTTTATGATGATTTGGAATGAAACAGCTGAATGTATGGGTATTGAACAAAGAAGAGAAGTACAAAGCCGAAGGCTTAGAGATACAGTTGCAAGGGTTTATCAAAATGTAGAGTTTTATAGAAAGAAGATGCAGGAGCTGGGTGTTGAACCCGGTGATATAAAATCCATTGACGATATTGTTAAACTACCGTTTACTACTAAAAAAGATTTAAGAGATAATTATCCTTTTGGACTTTGCGCTACGCCTGAAAGTCAATTTGTTAGGATTCATGCATCATCAGGAACCACAGGCAAGCCTACAGCTGTTCCCTATACAAGAAAAGATTTGGAGAATTTTTCGGAATGTGTAGCAAGAGCAATATGCTGTGCAGGCGGCACTAATAAAGATGTAATACAAATTGCATACGGGTACGGGCTATTTACCGGAGGATTGGGATTGCATGATGGTGCCACTAAATTGGGAGCGGGAGTTATCCCTATTTCAGGAGGAAATACCAGAAACCAGCTTACACTTATGAAAGACTTCAAATCTACAATACTAGCTTGTACACCTTCCTATGCTATGTATTTGGCAGAGTCATTACAATCCTTAGACATAAAAGCAGAAGACTTGTCTCTAAGAATAGGAATCTTTGGTGCAGAACCATGGAGTGACGAAATGAGAAAGAAAATTGAAAAGGGATTGGGTCTGACTGCTTATGATATATATGGTTTAAGTGAAATAATGGGACCCGGAGTTGCAATGAGTTGTAGTGCACAGAATGGGCTCCATGTTGCTGAAGATCACTTCTATCCTGAGATTTTAAAGCCGGATACTCTTGAGCCATTACAGGATGGAAAGGTGGGGGAACTGGTATTTACTCATTTGACTAAGGAGGCAATGCCGCTTTTAAGATATAGAACCAGAGATTTAAGTACTATTACCCATGAAGCTTGTTCATGTGGGAGAACTAACGCCAGAATGGGAAAAATATTGGGCAGAAGTGATGATATGCTTATTATAAGAGGGGTAAATGTATTCCCATCACAGATTGAAAGCGTTTTATTAGAAGTTCCGGAGGTATCGGCAAACTACTTAATAATAGTGGATAGACAAAAAACCATGGATACATTGGAAGTTAAAGTAGAGCTTGACGAGAAATTTGTACCGGATGAAATGGGAGAGCTTGAAAAAATTTCAAGTAAGATTAAACATAAATTAAATAGTGTATTGCGTATTGATGTAAAAGTAACATTGGCAGAGCATAAAACTATTGAAAGAAGTGAAGGAAAAGCCAAAAGAGTTATTGACAAACGAAACATATAAATAGTAGCCTATAATCAGAATAGATTTTGTTATACTTTTATTATTCTAATTATGCTTATGCTATAAATGAAAATTAAAACACTATAAATATGTTGGTTTAGTTATTTAAATATGTTAGTTTAATTATTTAAATGTTTAAATATGCTGGCTTAAGTATTTAAATATGTTAGTTGTTTTAATTTAGGAATGTTGGTTTAGTTGATTTAAAAATGATTGTATATGGACATAAAAAGCCATGGAGGTAAATATGAAAATAATAAAGCAGTTAACTGTATTTTTACAAAATGAAGCAGGTAGACTGGAAGAGCTTACGAAGACTCTTGGAGAAAACTCTATAAATATTTCAGCAATAAGCCTAGCTGAGGCTTCGGACTTTGGTGTAGCAAGAATGATTCTTGACGACTATGAAAAAGCACAAAAAATACTTAAAGAGGTAGGGTTTTCTGCAAATCTGGTTGATGTTTTATGTATTGAGACTCCAGATAGCCCGGGAGCATTATACGAAGCTCTTAAAAAGCTGGCTAAGGAAGATATAAATGTATCCTATATGTATGGATATTCTAACAATGGTGTTGCACCAATGATTATGAAAGTAAGTGACCCGAAAAGAGCTTTAGAAGTTTTAGGTTATAATATTAATAAATAGTGCAAATAATATAATTAAAGATTCCATTGGTGAATATAATACCTATAAAAGGGTTGATTAAGCAAAGCTTTTATGGTATGATTATAAAAGTGTTAATTTTAGACGTTTTTTTTAAGAAGAGTGGGCAATGTCCACTCTTCTACTTTTGTAGGTGTACAAAAGATAAAGTAATATGACTTTTGGAAAGAAGATGTGAGGAGAAAAATGGCTAAGGTAAAGATAAAAGACTTAGTTGAAGAGCTTTTAGCTACGTTTTTAGATGAAAATGGAATGGAACTTTATAATGTTGAGTATGTAAAGGAAGCTAAGGATTGGTTCCTTAGAATTTATATTGATAAGCAGGAAGGTTCCGATGAAGAATATATTAGTACAGATGATTGTGAAAAAGTAAGCAGATTTTTAAGTGAAAAATTGGATGAATGTGACCCTATAGAGCAGAACTATTATCTGGAAGTCTCTTCTCCTGGTATGGATAGAGTTCTTTTAAAGGAAAAGGATTTTAAAAGATTTGCCGGAAGACAAGTTGAAGTGAATCTATATCAAGCTATTGACGGAAAAAAGCTTATAGAGGGGGAACTTGTAGGGATTATTGAAGATAATTTAGTAATTGTTGATGAAAAAACAAATCAAATAGAAATACCTATGAGCAAAGTGGCTAAAGCGAAATTGGCAGTGATATTTTAAAGGAGGTTTTGCTGGAAAATGAACAGAGAATTTATAAAAGCTATTGAAGAGCTTGAAAAAGAAAAAGAAATTTCAAAAGATGTTCTTATTGAAGCCATTGAATCAGCATTGGTATCAGCATATAAAAAGAACTATGGTACATCACAGAATGTAAGAGTAAACATTGACAGAGAAGAAGGGGATATCAATGTTTATATGAAAAAGGACGTTGTTGATGAAGTTTGGGAAGATTTGATTGAAATTTCTTTAGAAGATGCACAGGAAATCGATCCAAGATATCAGATTGGTGATGCTATAGAATATCAGGTTACACCAAAGGACTTTGGAAGAATCGCAGCTCAGACAGCTAAGCAGGTTGTAGTACAAAGAATTAGAGAAGCTGAACGTGGAATGATTTTTGATGATTATATTAGTAGACAAGGTGAAATTATTAATGGTCAAATTCATAGAATAAATAATGATACTATCTTTATTAATATGGGAAAGACAGAAGGAATTCTAGCGGCTACAGAACAAGTTCCCGGTGAAAAATATGAAATAAACGGTAGAATTAAAGTATTTATTATGGATGTTAAAAAGACTACAAAGGGACCACAAGTATACCTTTCAAGATCACATCCGGGCTTAGTTAAAAGACTTTTTGAATTGGAAGTTCCGGAAATTCAAGATGGTGTAGTTGAAATAAAGAGCATTTCAAGAGAAGCTGGCTCAAGAACAAAAATGGCAGTATACTCAGTAGATGAAAATGTTGATCCGGTAGGAGCGTGCGTTGGACCTAGGGGAAGTAGAGTACAAGTAATTGTAGATGAATTATTTGGAGAAAAAATTGACATTATTAATTGGAGCGATGATCCTGAATGTTTAATAAGCAGTGCTTTAAGTCCGGCAAAAGTTGAAAAGGTAATTGCTGATGCGGATGAAAAAACAGCCATAGCTATAGTTCCTGACTATCAGCTGTCACTGGCAATAGGCAAGGAAGGTCAGAATGTAAGACTTGCGGCAAAGCTATGCGGTTGGAAGATTGACATCAAGAGCCATTCACAGTACTTTGCAGGTGAAGTTGAAATTGTTGAATATGACGATGTTGAAACAGCAGTTGAGGAATACAGTGAGGAACAAGAATAAGGATAGGGGTGGATTTCTTGAAAACTAAGAAAATACCTATGAGACGCTGCGTAGGCTGCATGGAATCAAAAACAAAAGGCGAACTTATAAGAATAGCCGGATATGAAGGAAATATTTCCATTGACTTAACAGGAAAGGCAAAAGGCAGAGGCGTGTACTTATGTCCCGATGTGGATTGCTTTGAAAAAGCTCAAAAACGAAAAGCGATTAGTCGTAATCTCGATATGGAGATAAAGGCGGAACAATTACAAAATTTGTTTGAGGAGCTAAAAAAATATGAAAAAAAAGATTGACAGTTATTTAGGATTTGCTAAAAAGTCAAGAAATCTTATGACGGGATACAATACCTGTATTCTGGCAATGAATAAGAATAAAATAAAACTTTTAATCCTAGCAAATGATGTTTCTGAAAACACTATGAAGAAACTAGTAAATACTGCTATTGAACGGAAAATAGAGTATCGAATATATGGAACATGTGATGAATTATCATTTGCATGTGGAACTACAGGAAGGGGAGTTTTTGGAATCACAGATCAAAATTTTGCGACGGTAATTTTAAGGGAGATTGATGACAATCAGTCGATATAGAAGGAGGTGTTCTAATGACAATTAAAATCCATGAGTTAGCCAAAGAATTGAATATGAACAGCAAGGAATTGCTGGAGAAAATCAATGCAATGGGGATTGAAGCAAAAAGTCATATGAGCGGACTATCTGATATTGATGCAATTTCAGTAAGAAATTCTGTAAATAGAAGTAAGGCAAGTGCAGAAACTAAAATAGTGAGAGCAGTGCCTAAAAAAGTTGAGAAAGAGGAGCCGATAGAAGAACCTAGGGTTGTTGTAAAGGCAGCGGTTAAGATTACGGCTAGTCCTGCAGCAAAACAGTCAAAGGCTCAAGCTGCAAAGAATCATGATAAATCATCAATGGTTCAAAAACCACCTGTAGGAAAACCGGTTCCAAAAGATATGGATGCAAGCAAGGAGAAGCCACCTATGGGAAAACCAGTACCAAAAGATTTTGAAGAAAAAGCAAAATCAACAGAACTAAATAAAGTAGAAGTATCAAAGTCAGTAGAAACTCAAGTATCTAATGAAAAAGTTTCTGATACTGTAAATAATAAACCTGCTAACGCAGAAACAGCAAAGAAAGAGCCTGAAAAGGTTGAACCTGTAATTGAAGGGCCACAGAGATTAAAAATTATAAAGAAGTATGACCCAGAGGCAGAGAGAATCGAAAAAGAAAAAGCTGAGGAAAAAAGAAAAGCTGAAATGCAGAAAAGAGAGGCAACAAGGAACGAATCAAATAATCGTGGTAACAACACCAATGATTATCAGAGACGCGACAATAGAGATAACAGAAATTACAGAGACAACAGGGATAACAGAGACAATAGAGATAATAGAGATAACAACAATAGAGACAACAGAGACAACAACAATAGAGACAACAGAGATAACAGGTCTGATTCAGGAAGAGGAAACTATCAAAGAAATAATGATAGAAAGCCATTTAGACCAAATGGCGATAGACCAAGCGGAGACAGACCGCATGGAGACAGACCTCACGGAGATAGACCGCATGGAGATAGACCTCATGGCGACAGACCTCACGGAGATAGACCTCATGGTGACAGACCGTACAGAGGAAACAATGATAGGCCTTATTATAATAAAGATAAGGACTCTGATGGAAGAGATAATAGAGAAAAGAGATCAACTCAAAGAAATGACAGGGGTCATGAGAAATCTTCAGATATCGGGCCTATTGTTACAAAGCCTCAGATAAAAAGAGAGGATAAAGACAAGGATAAGGGCAAAGAAAGAGATAAGTTTGCAAAGCTAGAAAAGGGCGGAAAACCTAAAGCTGGAGCTACTAAAACAAGATCTCTGGAAAAGGCACCAAAACCAAAGAAGCATCAGCAAAAACCTAAGGTAGTAGAGGAGCCAGAAGTAAGCATGGAAGAACTTCCAGTAGGAACTAAAATAATAAATGTACCGATTACAGTAGCAGGATTCTGTGAACAGCTTGAAATTTCAACTTCAACAGTTATTATGAAGCTTATGAAACTTGGTATCATGGCAAACATTAATCAAAATGTTGATGAAGACACTGTACTTGTTCTTGCAGAGGAGCTTGGAGTAAATGTTGTTATCGGTAAGGTAGAAGAAGAGACTGTAGAAGAGGGCATTGAAGATTTCGAAGACAGAGAAGAAGATTTGAAGTCAAGACCACCAATTATTACTGTTATGGGTCACGTTGACCATGGTAAGACATCATTACTTGATGCTATTAGAAAAACAAATGTTACTGCATCAGAATCAGGTGGAATTACTCAGCATATCGGTGCGTCTGAAGTTATGATAAATGGCCAAAAAATCGTATTTTTAGATACACCGGGCCATGAAGCATTTACAGCAATGAGAGCAAGAGGAGCACACGTTACAGATATAGCAATCTTAGTGGTTGCTGCTGATGACAGTGTTAAACCTCAAACTATTGAATCTATTAGCCATGCGAAGGCTGCAGGAGTTCCTATTATTGTTGCAATAAACAAGATTGACAAGCCTGGCGCAAACCCTGATAGAGTTATGCAGGATTTGACTGAACATGGTATTTTAGTTGAAGCTTGGGGTGGAGAAACTATCGCTGTTCCGGTTTCAGCAAAATCAGGTGAAGGAATTGTAAACCTTCTTGAAATGGTATTATTACAGGCTGAAATGATGGAACTTAAAGCAAATCCAAACAGACTTGCAGTAGGTACTGTTGTAGAAGCTAGACTTGATAAGTCAAAGGGTCCGGTTGCTACATTACTTGTAACAAATGGTACTTTACAGTCAGGAATGAGCGTTGTTGCAGGTACTTCAAGCGGAAGAATCAGATTAATGACTAACTTTATGGGCGATGCGATCAGAAAAGCAGGGCCGGCAACAGCCGTTGAAATTTTAGGCTTAACCGATGTACCGGAAGCTGGAGACATTTTCAATGCGGTTAAGGAAGATAAGGTTGCAAGGGAAATTGCTGAATCTAGAAAAGTAAAACTTAGAGAAGAAGTTCTTGCTAGAAATGCAAGCACTACACTTGAACAATTATTCTCTCAGATTCAAGAAGGTGAAACTAAGGAACTTAACCTTATCATTAAGGGAGACGTTCAAGGTTCTGTAGGAGCTCTTGAGGCTTCACTTGAAAAGCTTAAGAATGAAAATGTTAGAGTTAGAATTATCCACTCTGGAGTAGGTACAGTAACAGAATCCGATGTAATGCTTGCGGGAACATCTGGAGCAGTAATTATTGGATTTAATGTAAGACCTAGCACAGCAGTATCAACAATGGCTGATCGTGAAGGCATTGAAATCAGAACATATAGAGTTATCTATAATGTTATTGATGATGTGGAAGCGGCTATGAAGGGTATGCTTGATCCTGAATTTAAAGAAGAAGTTCTGGGTAAGGTAGAAATAAGAACTACATTTAAAGTTCCTAATGTTGGTACTATTGGTGGAGCATACGTTCTTGAAGGTAAAGTTGTAAGAAATGCTGAAGTTCGTCTTGTAAGAGATGGAATTGTATATCACGAAGGTAAAATTTCTTCATTAAAGAGATTTAAAGATGATGCCAAAGAAGTTCAACACGGATTTGAATGTGGTATAGGCCTTGAAAATTACAATGATATTAAAGAAGGCGATATTATTGAATGCTTCCAGATGGTAGAAGTTGAAAGAAAATAGTTCTTATTATTTATTAAAAAGAAGGCAAAATATAAGTGTGAAAAAAGTTTTTCACACTTAAGCCTTTAAGGCTTATGACAGAAACTATATTAGAGAAGCTGACATAGCAAAAGAATAAGATAATGGTTCACAAAAAACGGAGGCGAATATGGGAAAAGGATACAGACAAGGCCGATTAGGTGAAGAGATAAAAAAACTGATTAGTGAACTTCTTCTAAGGGGCGATATTAAGGATCCTAGATTGTCAGGATTCGTTAGCGTATCGGCTGTAGAGGTTACATCTGATGGTAGTTATGCCACAGTGTATGTAACTGTCTTAGGGGGAACAATTCAGGACAAGGAAAAATTAGAAAAGGAAAAAGAAGATGTAATTGCGGCATTTCGCAGTGCAAAAGGTATGATTAAACGCGAAATCGGAAAAAGCATTAAAATCAGACACATTCCGGATTTAATTTTTAAGATGGACACCTCACTTGAATATGGACGACATATATCTAAGATAATCAATGATTTAGGAATTGAAAATTATAGTAATGTTGAAGAATCGGAAGAAGAAAATGAATAAGAATGATAGTATAAAAGATATATCAAGAATTTTAAGAGACTCAGAAAGTGTGTTACTGTTTCCACACATAAACATGGACGGTGACACTCTGGGTTCTTCCGTAGCACTTTGCATAGCACTAAGAAAATTGGGAAAGCAGGCGTATATTCTAATAGAGGATAATATTCCCGCATTTTTGCGTTTTTTGGACAAGGATTATTGTACTAAAGATTTGAGCATGATTGAGCATCCCGATATTTGTTTATGCATTGATTGTGGAGATGTAAATAGATTTATAGAGAGAAAACAAAAGTTTTTAGAAGGCAAACAAACAGGTTGTATTGATCATCACGTAACAACCAAACCGTTTGCCAATTTTAATTTTATTGATTCAAATGCAGCAGCAACGGGAGAAATTATTTTTGAGTTAATCAGAGAATTAGAAGTAAGTATAGATGCTGAAATTGCAGCTGCTATTTTTGCTGCAATAACTACAGACACAGGTAATTTTCAGTATTCAAATACCACTAAAAAAACACATCAGATTACAGCAGAGTTGATAGAATGTGGGTTAAATTCAAATGAAGTAAGTGTTGAACTTTATCAAAATAATAGATTGGAAAAATTATTGCTTCAGACTAGGATACTATCTGAACTTGAAGTTTTTGCACAAGGTCAGGCGGCTATTTGTGGTGTTACATTAGAAATGCTTGAAGAGACAAACGGTTTGCCCGAGGAGACAGAAGGTATTATAGAAACTCTGAGAAGCATTTCAGGGGTAGAAGTAGCAATATTTGTTAAAGAGGTTGCAAACTCAAAGTGTAAAGTAAGTATGCGTTCTAAGAAATTTGTTAATGTTGCTGAAATAAGTCAGCGTTTTAATGGCGGTGGACATGAAAGAGCAGCAGGATGCACTTTAATGCAAAGCTTTGAGGAAGCTAAGAGCACAATGCAGAATTTGATTTTGGAGCATCTGAAAGGTTAGCTAATGATTAAAGAAGGTATTATTAATATTAAAAAGCCCAAGGGGTATACTTCCCATGATTGTGTAAACGTAATAAGAAGCTTAACGGGTGTAAAACGTGTGGGGCATACGGGAACTCTTGACCCAATGGCTGAAGGGGTGCTTCCTGTTTGTATAGGCAGTGCCGCAAGAATAATGGAGTATTTAGACTTAGACTTTAAAAGGTATAAGTGTGAAATATTATTGGGCATAGAAACTGATACATTAGACATATGGGGTAAGGTATTATCTGATAACAGTGATACAGCAAAGTCTTTAATCGATTCAAACGAGATTGATGAAGATAAAATAAAGGTAGTATTAAACTCTTTTTTGGGGAGCATTACTCAGATTCCCCCTAAATACTCAGCCATTAAGGTTAATGGACGTAAATTATATGAATATGCAAGGTCTGGACAAGAGGTAGAAATTGCATCTAGGCAAGTATACATTAAATCCATTGAGCTACTTGGATTAAACCTAGAGGAAAGGACTTTTTCCTTTGATGTTGTATGCTCAAAAGGTACGTATATAAGGTCTATTTGCAGGGATATAGGAGATATATTAGGGTGCGGAGCATCTATGAGTGCTCTAACCAGAACTGCAAGCGGTAGATTTGAAATTAATGAATCAATAAGCATTGACTCATTAAAACAGCTTAAACAGGGTGAAGATATTCGCGATAATAAAACTGGCAGGGTTGTTAAATATGCAAGAGCATTGCCAGAAGATATAAATAAACATATAATTAATGTAGAATATCCACTTGTTCACTTTGGCAAAATAATTTTAAACGAGGATAGAGTCAAATGGTTCTGTAACGGAGGATACATCCAAGAAAATGAGCTTATTTTGGTGAAAGAACCCGAATTTAAGGAGAAAATGCCGCATATACAAATACGCAACGAATTTAGAAAGGCGTATAATGTATATGAGGATGCAAAAGGACAAGAGGTGTTTTTGGGCGTAGCTTTTTATGATGATATAATTAAAAAATATAAAGCAGACAAAGTATTTTGCAGAGGATAGAAAATGAAAATTTTTAACACATTAGATGAGATTAAAGATGTAAAAGAAACTGTTGTAGCCTTGGGAAATTTTGATGGAATTCATAAGGGGCATCAGGAACTAATCTTAAGAACAGTAAAGACTGCTGAAACTGCCGGTTTAAAAAGTGCCGTTTTTACATTCTCAAACCACCCCAAAAATGTGAATGGTGGTGGATTAATTGTAAAAAATATTTTATATTTTGATGAAAAGGCTAGGATTATTGAAAAACTGGGAATAGATTACTTATTCAATATTCCTTTTGATGAGTATATAAGGTCAATGGAGCCAATCAGTTTTATAGATGACATTTTAATTGGTAAATTTAAAATGAAGCAGGCGTATTGTGGCTTTAATTATAGGTTTGGCCATAAAGCTAAAGGTACACCGGAAACCCTTATACATGAGGGCATTTCAAAAGGGTTTGGAATCCATGTGTTAGAACCATTTAAAATAGATGGTGAAGTGGTTAGCAGTACATTTATTAGAAATCTAATAGCTGAAGGAAAAGTTGATCAGTGCAAAAAATATATGGGCAGGTATTATACTATAGAAGGAGAGGTAGTTGTTGGAAATAAAATAGGCAGAACTATGGGATTTCCCACCTCAAACCTAATTATAGATGAAAATATGGTTACACCATCAAATGGTGTCTATGTAACATACTGCACGTATAACGGTATAAAATACCCTGGGGTAACAAATGTAGGGGTTAAGCCTACTATTGGTAATTATAAAAAGAATATTGAAACTCATATCTTTAACTTTAATAAACAATTATATGGCAAAAAAATTCGTATAGAATTTTTAGAAAAGACTCGAGATGAAAAAAAGTTTAATAGTGTTGATGAGCTATCAAAACAGATTATGGCTGATTGCATTATGGCAAAAGATTATCATAGAAGGTTTTGTAGCAGCAGTGGGGTAAAATGAGTAAAAAAGGTAACCAAAACGTAATAACCTTTTTATTAATAGTGATCATTTGCATCACTAATTTGCCGTGTTTAGAATCATATGCCACGGAAAAAAATATTGGGCTTGAGAAGAAAAAAGTGGTTAAGGTAGGATATTTACAAAACTACGGAACTATTTTTGAACCTCAACAAAAAGGTTACATGGGTTATGGTTACGACTATTTAAAAGAAATAGCCAAGTATAATGGATGGGAATATGAATTTGTAAAATGCTCATGGGATGAGGGAATTGGACTTTTAAAAGATGGAAAGATAGATATTTTTGGACCGCTTCAAAAAACAAAGGAACGGGAACAACAATTTGATTTTCCGGATATCCAAATGGGGATAGAGTACGGTACCCTTTTCGCAGATAAAAATAGAAATATATTGTATGAGGACTTTGAATTCTTTGATGGCATGAAAGTGGGAACACAAAGAGAAAATTACTATATAGAAGTAATGGACAAATATTGTGAGGCCAACGGCTTTGATGTTACATATGTATATACAGATTCAAATGATATAGCGGGCGAATTGAAAAATGGTAAGTACGATTCGTACCTGACCGGAGATTTGCAAGCAATACCCGGTGTAAGTGTTGTGGCAAGACTTTCCTTTGAACCATATTACTATGCTACTACAAAAGGGAACAAAGAAATTCTTGACGGCTTAAATATGGCATTAAATAAAATCTTATGCGATGATAAGTACTTTGAACAAAAACTGTATGAAAAATATTATAGCAATATGTCAGTTAGTGAAGAAAGTATAACTAAAAATGAAATTGATTTATTGAAACAATATGGCTGGTTAACAGTTGGCTGTGACATAAATAGTAAGCCGTTGCAGTATGTAGAGGATAAAAATAAGCAGCTTAGAGGGATTAGCATTGATATTCTAAAGGCATTGGGTCAAACCTGTGGTATAGAATTTAAAATGGTTCCAATTGATACAAAAAATGATTATTTTTCTAAGGAAATTTTGAAGCAGGTAGACTTATATGTTGGATATAAAGATGCAGAGTTGTTTGAAGAATATGAGAAAACAGATTCATATTTAAGTATTCCAATGATGTTGGTTTCAAATAAGATAATCAATTTATCGGATAAGCTGAATATCACCATGTATTCATTTGATTCTAATAATGGTGAACAGCTGAAAAATAAGTTTCCACAGTTTACAGTAAATGAGGTTTCCTCCATAGATGAAGCCTTGAATTCTCTGCATAAAGGAAAAGCAGATGCTATATTTGTTTCTACATACATATATGATGAGCTGGAGCGGGGTATTCATGAAGGTCCCTATTACGCAAAGACAACAGATATAAAGGGTAAAATGGATATTGCAGTATCTCCTAAGTTACCAAAGGAGATTATTGATATTTTAAATAAGGGGATAACTAATCTGGGAAGTGACCAGATTAACTCTATTATTTATCAAAATACAGCTTCACTAGCTTATTATGCGTCAATATCCACATTCATAAGGCAAAATATGTGGGCAATAGTTTCCGTTATTATGTTTTTTTGCATTACACTTGTTGTTGTAATTGCAAGAAGTAATAAGAAACTAAAGAATGTGCTTTATATTGATAGTAGTACAGGCAAAATTTCACATACAAAATTTAAGCTTGTAGCAAGAGAATTATTGGATAAAGCCGGAGTAAATGAGTATATGCTAGTTAGCATAGATGTAAACAATTTTAAATATATAAATGATATTTATGGATATGACACCGGGAATAAGGTTCTAAAGGTTTTAGCGGATCATATTGATCAAATACTTCCAAACCAAAAGCTTTTAATGTCTAGGCGGGCAGCTGATAATTTTGTTTTTATTTGCAAAACAAACAATAAACAAAGAATTTACGATGCTATGTCTAATGATGTACACTTGAAACAATCCGTTCAGGAGATATTGGGTCCTGACTATAATTTAGCTTTAAGTACAGGCATTTATATAATAAAAGATCCCGGTAAGAGTATTTCTGTAATGTTGGATTATGCAAACATTGCAAAGAAAACAATAAAGGGAAGAGTAGGAAATCCTATTGCGGAATACACTGCTGAAATGGATAAAAATATGCAACTTAAAAAGAAAATTACGGTTGCAATGGAAGCAGCATTATTACACGGCGAATTTATTACTTGTATGCAGCCTAAGTTTACTTTAAAAGATGGAGAGTTAATTGGAGCAGAAGTATTAGCCAGATGGAAACATCCTGAGATGGGTTTATTACCTCCACTTTTATTTATTCCGCTTTTTGAGGAAAATGGATTTATAGAAAAATTGGATTTATGGATTTTTGAAAACACTTGTAAAACCTTAAAAAAATGGATAGATCAGTCCTTTGAAAAAATACCGGTTATTTCTGTTAACATTTCTAGGGTAACTTTAGAAAGAGAGAATTTAGTTAAGGACTTAAAAGAAATAGCGGAAAAATATGGAGTACAAACCAATAGATTAGAAATTGAAATAACTGAGGGTACTTTGGAAAACAGAACAGAGAAAATAATTAAAATAATAAATGAGCTTAAAGCTTCAGATTTTTATGTTTCAATTGATGATTTTGGAAGCGGATATTCATCTTTAAGTATACTTAAGGATATGCCTGCAGATACTATTAAAATAGATAAGGAGTTCTTATCTGAAACCTTTGACAGCAAAAGAGGTAAGCAAATCATAAATAGTGTAATAAAGATGTCAAAAGAACTAAAACTTGAAACTGTAGCTGAAGGAATAGAAACTAAAGAGCAAGCAGAAGAACTTAAAGAAATGGGCTGTGATATAGCACAGGGGTACTACTTTGCCAGACCTATGACACCCGCCGATTTTGAACAGCTTCTTACCATGTTTAATGAAAAAAATTGCTAGACAAAGGTATAATGCTGTGTTATGATTAGATGTCAATAAGTATACCTTTTTCTTAGTTTCTCGAGACTCCGACGGAAACTCAGAAAAGGTGAATAAAGAAAAGGAGAATTAAAATGATTGATCAAGTAAAAAAAGCAGAGATTATTAAAGAATATCAGTTAAAGGAAGGAGATACTGGATCCCCTGAGGTTCAGGTTGCCGTTCTTACTTATAGAATTAATGATTTAAACGAACATTTAAAAATTCACAAGAAGGATCACCACTCAAGAAGAGGTCTTTTAAAGATGGTTGGTCAGAGAAGAAACCTTCTTAATTACCTAAAGGAAAAAGATATTGAAAGATACAGAAATCTTATTGCACGTTTAGGATTAAGAAAGTAATTACAAAAATACAAGCGGGGCAGAATAGCTCCGCTTTTATTTTATATAATAAGCACAATAGGGTGCAGGTTGGTAAAAAAAGAGCAAAGATTAACAGGAGGTAGTTGTTAATAATGGCGAGATTTGAAGATTACAGAACGTTTAGAACCGCAATAGGTGGAAGATTATTGCAGGTTGAAGTTGGTAAAGTGTGTGAACAAGCTAATGGACAAGCTATGCTTAAATATGGTGATACAGTAGTAAATGTAACTTGCTGTGCATCAAAAGAGCCTAGACCGGATATTGATTTTTTCCCACTAAGTGTTGACTATGAGGAAAGAATGTATGCTGCTGGAAAAATCCCAGGCGGCTTCATAAAAAGGGAAGGAAGACCAAGTGAAAAGGCTATCTTAAGTTCAAGACTTATTGATAGACCAATTAGACCACTATTCCCAAAAGGCTTTTATAATGATGTTGTTGTTGTTGCAACAGTTATGTGTGTTGACCCGGATTGTTCACCTGAAATAGTTGGAATGATTGGTTCTTCTATTGCACTTTCAATTTCTGATATTCCATGGGAAGGTCCTACAGCGTCTGTTTTAATAGGTATGATAGATGGGGAGTTTATAGTAAACCCAACTCTTGAACAAAGAGAACAGTCCGATATGCATTTAGTAGTTTCAGGTACAAAGGATGCAATTATGATGGTTGAAGCAGGAGCAAAAGAAGTTCCTGAAGAAACAATGCTTGATGCAATTATGTTCGCTCATGAAGAAATTAAGAAATTAGTTGAATTTATTGAGGAAATAATTTCAGAAGTAGGAAAAGCAAAACAAAATATTGAATTATATAAAGTTTCTGAAGAAATAGATCAAGCTGTAAGAGCTTTTGCAGTAGACAAGATGAAAGAAGCAATTAAGACTGTTGATAAGCTTGAAAGACTTGACAATATGGATGCTGTTGAAGTTGAAACAAAGGAACACTTTGCTGAAATATATCCAGAAAACGGTAAAGATATTGCTTCAGTATTATATAATATTACTAAAGAAACTGTTCGTTCAATGATATTGGATGAAGGTATCAGACCTGACAATAGAAAGACAACAGAAATAAGACCTATTTGGTGTGAAACTGGAATACTTCCAAGAACACATGGTACAGGTCTATTTAAAAGAGGACAAACTCAGGTGCTTTCAGTTTGTACTTTAGCACCATCTTCTGAATCACAAACAATTGATGGAATTTCTGAGGATACAGAAAAGAGATATATGCATCACTATAATTTCCCTGCTTACTCAGTAGGTGAAGCAAGAGCTTCAAGAAGCCCGGGAAGAAGAGAAATTGGTCACGGAGCTTTAGCAGAAAGAGCATTGATTCCAGTGCTTCCTAGTGTTGAAGAGTTCCCTTATGCTATCAGAGTAGTATCTGAAGTTCTATCATCAAATGGTTCAACTTCTATGGGTTCAACTTGTGGTTCTTGTTTAGCATTAATGGATGCCGGTGTTCCAATCAAGAGACCTGTATCTGGTATTGCAATGGGTCTAATTGAAAGAGTAGAAGAAGATGGAAGCAGTAAGATTGCAATTCTTTCTGATATTCAGGGTATGGAAGACTTCCTTGGTGACATGGACTTTAAGGTAACAGGTACAGAACTTGGTATTACAGCTATCCAAATGGATATTAAGGTGCATGGACTTTCAAGACAGATATTACAGGATGCTTTGAAGCAGGCTCATGATGGAAGAATGCACATTATGAATGAAATGCTTGACGAAATTCAAGGTCCTAGAACTGAAATGTCACAATATGCTCCTAGAGCAATTACTTTAAATATTGATCCGGATAAAACAAGAATTGTTATTGGACCTGGAGGAAAGACAATCAATAAGATTATTGATGAGACAGGTGTAAAAATAGACATTTCTGACGAGACACCGGGACTAATTAGTATTTACAGTTCCAATATGGAAGGTGCAGAAGCTGCTAAAAAGCAAATCGAGCTTCTTACTAAAGAAGTAGAAGCAGGGGAAACTTATGAGGGTACAGTTACAAGAATAATGAACTTTGGTGCATTTATTGAAATTTTACCTGGTAAGGAAGGTCTTCTTCACATTTCAAAAATGGCTAAAGAAAGAGTAGAAAAGGTTGAAGATGTTATGAATATTGGTGATAAAGTAACAGTTAAGGTTACAGAAATTGATAGTCAAAACAGAATTAATCTTTCAAGAAAAGAACTTTTATAATATTACAGAAAATAATTACAAAATGGCAGCCTTTGGCTGTCATTTTGTATTATATTTATCACTTTTATATTATATATTTATCACCTTTATAGATATATTTATTACAATAAATAAAAGGAGATAATAATCTTTTTATAAATAAAAGAGGGAAGTGATATAATGAAGGTTGCTATAAAGACAGATTTAATAATCTTTTGGTTGTTAATGATCTTTGCTATTGGATTTAACCTAATACAATTAATAACAGGTACCCTGAATATTATAGCAACAATTATCACTGTGCTTTCAGTAATGGCGGTTATTGCTTCCAGAAGGGCTTTAAATCAAGTGCAGAAAGAGCTTGATGAAAGACAGATGATAATAAATAAATCAAATTTAGATGGATTGACAGGACTGCTAAATAGAAGGGCAGCACAAGAAAATATCTTAAATATCTTAGAATCTGAGGCACATCCGGTTGCCATGTATATGATAGATTTGGATTATTTTAAATATGTGAATGATAAATATGGACACTTAGCAGGAGACGAGGTGTTAAAAGCTGTAGCGGATGCTCTCGTAAAGGTTTTTGAAAACGAATATATTGTTTCAAGATGGGGTGGCGATGAATTTGTAGTATTTTTACAAAATATTCCTAAAGAAGATTTTGTAGAGAGAAAGGCTCAGGAAATTTGTAAAAGTGTAAATAGTTTGAGATGCACAGAAAAAAATATCCATATATCTGTAAGTATAGGAATTCAATTGGTTGAAAGCCCTGCTAGGTTTGATATTTTATATAATGGTGCTGATGAAGCATTGTATAGAACAAAACAAAACGGTAGGAACGGATATACAATTAACAAAAAAAGGATAGTGCTAGAAGGCAAATAAGAAGCTGTATAATACAAGAGGTATAGGGCAGTAAGAAAGTACATTCAAAAGTACATTCAAATGAAGTATCGGGTATTAATAGCCTAATAAATAATGTTTTAAAAAGACTAGAAATAGCTATCTGATGTTTAAAATATTTTAATTTTGAGCAAGCGTAATGCTTGCTCATTTTTGCGTAGACTCTTAATATACAAAAGTTATGTGAAGGTTTTATGAAAAGTTTATACAGTTGTTGAATGCTAACTGGTTTTATGATATAGTTTAGTGGTTGATTTATAAAAATAATTGGAGAAAAAGAATGAATAATGTAATAGAATTTTTAAAAGAGAGTTTTAATTTATATAAAGATATTTTTAAAGAATTTCTAATAAAGTTTAAAGATAAATATAGTGTTTTAGGGCTTGTAACGGTTGGTCTGGTAGTTTTAAAATATTTGGTTTTTTATAATTTAATGTCGGTAAAGGCAAATTTCATAATTGTTTGGATTATTTCCCTGGCAATAACATATTTCCTGTTTGCATCGTTTAAAAACAAATATATACCGGCGGGAATATACCTGGTTTTATCTATACTAATGTTTGCGGACGTTACATATTGCAGTTTTTTCAATAAATATCTATCCGTGGCTATGATTGGCTCAGCAGGAATGTTAGGTGATATAACTGAGAGTATAAAAGAGGTAATGAAACCTATTAATTTTGTTATGATATTGGATAGCATATTTGTGTTTGTTACCTTAATTGCTTCAAAAAAAGGTGGATTTAACAAACCTGAATTTCTAAATAAATTTAAAAGAAAAGACAAAGTAGAAGAGAATCAGGCAGAAAAAAAAACTGAAAATGAAGTAAATAAACCTAAAAGAGATATTTTGGCTGAGTTAGACGCAATGTCACTTGAAGAAGATATAGCTGAAAATCAAGAGGCAGTCCAGTTAAGTGAATGGAAATTGCCGGATATAAACAACATTCAGGATTCAAGTGAGGAAATCTTTAAGAATTCACAAGATGCTACAGAATCGATTGACATTATTTTGAATAAAGAACAATCTTATAAATCCAATGAGCTTAAAAGTAGTATTTATCAAGGTAGGGTTAACAGAAAAAGAAAAGAAAAGAAAAGAAAAAAGGAAAGCATAAGGAAAATAGCAAAATTTAAGAATCTAATAATTCCAGTATGTTTAATATTTATTCTTATAGTCACAAGTTTCGTTTCACCATTTATGCAATCCATGGCGAAGCAAGAATTTTTCACATATCATGTTGGAGATATTGTAACAGAGGCTTTTGGACTGTCCTCTCCAAAGAGAATTATGGAGTTTACAGATCATTATGAACAAGAAAAAGAAGGACCTTTATTTGGAATAGGTAAGGATAAGAATCTAGTTGTTATTCAGATAGAATCCTTCCAAAACTTCTTAATTGGAATGAACTACAACGGACAAGAAGTAACTCCTTTTTTAAATAGTTTAATACAAGATAAAAGTATTTATTTTGATAACTACTATCAGCAAGTAGGAACCGGTAACACATCTGATGCTGAATTTGCAACGAATAATTCCATTATGGGTTCAATAGAAGCATTTACTTATCAATTATTTGAAAAGAATTATTTTAGAGGGTTACCTGTTTTACTAAAGGAACAAGGCTATGAAACGGCAGTTCTTCATGCTCATGAGAATAGAGAGTTTTGGAATAGAGATGATATTTATCCAAGCTTAGGATTTGATCATTATTACGGTGGGCTAAAAGGAGATACTGCAAGACGTGGCGGTAACTTTAATATGACAGAATGGATGGGATGGGGTCTTACAGATACGGAGTTCTATCCTCAAGCAATGGAATATATTAAAGAATTAAAGGAGCCTTTTTACAGCTTTGTAATAACATTATCAAATCATCATCCATATGTGATGCTTGATAAATATAAGTTTATTGAACTTGCACCGGAAGACGAGGGTACGCTGGCGGGGAACTATTTGAATAGTGCAGCGTACACAGACTATGCTTTATCACAGCTTTTTGAAGAATTTAAAAAAGCAGGGTTATATGAGGATACTGTGTTTGCTCTTTATGGTGACCATATGGGTCTTTCTGCGGAGGAAGAAACAAACGAAGTTATGGCTAGATTGCTTGGTCATGAATACGACTGGGATGATAGAATGAATATACCTCTAATTATTCATGTACCTGATGCAAATGAAGATGTTACACAGACTATTCATAATGTTGGTGGACAGGTTGATTTTATGCCAACAATTTCATATATCATGGGCTTAGATAGCTTAGATACAGTATATTTAGGTCATAACTTATTTAATTATGACAAAGGTGTGGTGGCAGAACACGCATACTTACCGTATGGCTCTTTCTTTACAGCCGGTTACGGTTTTGAAATGTCTAGAGATGGGGTTTTTAAAAACAGCAGGGCTTGGGATTTAGAAACGAGAAAGGAAGTGGATGTAGATGATTTCTATGATGAGTACTTACGTTCAATGGAAATTTCAGATACATCTGTCTATATTCTACAAAATGATATATTGAGAAAGATATATCAAGAAGGAATTAGTAAAGAAGAGGTTTTTAAATAATGAAGGACAGGCTGTGGAGCTTAATTAGTAATCTAAAGAAAAATCTAATAAATTATCAAAATTTCAATGTATTTATTCAAGATGCATATCCTAAAATAAAAGAGTTTTTTTCAAAGAGGAGGAAAGCGGTAGTTAATACCGTTATCCTCCTGATTATATTGATATTAGCAATTAATCCTTTTGGAAGCTCATACATTAAGTCTATTACAAATCAAGAGTTCTTTACATATCACATAAAAGATTTAGCTAAATATTTAGTAGGAGATAGTAAGATAAACGAAGATTATTATTTGGCAACAGGAACATATGAAAAGCAAAAAGACGGAGAGTATTTTGGAATAGCAAAGGGAAGAAATGTAATAATGGTTCAGATGGAATCATTTCAAAATATGATGATAGGCGCAGAGTATTATGGACAAGAGCTAACTCCATTTCTAAACGATTTTATAAATGATGAGAGTACCATATATTTTGATAACTTTTACAGCCAAATTGGCGGAGGAAATACTTCTGATGCAGAACTTGCAACAAATAATTCTTTATTTGGATCAATAGAAAGCTACTCATATCAATTATTTGAAGACAATTACTTTAGAGGATTGCCGTGGATACTTAAGGAACAAGGATATTCTACATCGGTGATGCATGGCTATAAGAAAGAGTTTTGGAATAGGGAAAACATATATCCAAACTTAGGAATAGATAAGTATTTTGGTAATACTGAGTATAAAAGTGATAACATAAAGGGTATTGGCGGAGGAAATATAGTAGGAATAAGTGACAGCGAATTTTTCAAGCAATCTGTAGATTACATGAAAACACTGAAAGAGCCTTACTATAATATGCTGATTACTTTATCTACACATAATCCTTTTCAACTGCCAAAGCAATTAAGTGAAATAAAGCTTAGAGAAGAAGATAAAAACTTAGTGGGCCAGTATTATGATTCAATCCATTATTCTGATAAAAGCTTAGGGGAATTTATAGAAAGACTAAAAGAGGAAGGTTTATACGACAATTCAATTATTGTAATGTACGGAGATCATTTTGGATTGTCAAAGGCTGATTCCAATGTAGATGAGTTGGTAAGCAAATGGCTTGGTCATGAATATACTTATGATAATATGGCAAATGTTCCGTTAATAATTCATATCCCGGGAGAAGATGTAAAACAGACTGTGAGTATTTCAGGCGGTCAGACTGACATAATGCCAACGCTGGCATATTTGATGGGAATAGAAAACTTAGATACCTTATATTTGGGACAAAATCTTTTAACAGCTAAAGAGGGGTTTGCGCCAATACAAATACACATGATTAAGGGTTCATTTATCAAAGACGATATAGTATTTGAGATGTCTAGGGATGGTGTCTTTTCTCACAGCAGAGCTTGGAATAGAAAAACACTAGAACCCATTGACATATCAGGGCTTGAAGACGATAGTCTAAGGGCTAAGGAAAAAATAGAATTATCGCATTTCTACTTATATAATGATGTCCTTCGGATGGCATTAGAAGATGGAAAAGACATGGATAAAATATTATCTGCGCTAAACGATGATAAAAAACTACCTAAAACTTTGGACTTTGTCTATGTAGATAGCAATAAAGAAAAGGATTTGGAGAATTTAGCGAATATACTAATGGAAAATCCAAAAAAATATATAATGCTTTCTTCAGATGATTTAGTGGGAACCTTAAATATGTTCTATGAGGAATATTCAGGTAAGAGTGGAAAGGTTGGCTCCATTAAGAAAATTGATGAAAAACAAAATCAGTTGTTTGAAAGTATGAAGAGTAGGATTGTGCCTCTGATGCAAAATACTACTAATTATTCAAAAGTAGAATATTTAGGCTATGAAAAAATTCTTTTAATGCCGGATTTTGAAAGCAATACGGTAAGTGAAATACAGGCGTTTGTTGAAGCAAATAAACCGTATGGCATTGTAATTGATATAAATCAAGGTCTATGGCAAAAAGATTTTGCACAGAGCATAGGAATATCAAAAATATATGCATATTCTAAGGATGGAATAGGGTTATTCCAAAAGATAAAACTTAAAGGCAAAGATATATATGGAATAATTAATTAAAAGCAACAATAGTCAAAGGAACAATAGCTTAAAAATAAAAATAATAAAAAGCAACAATAGTAAAAAATAAAAATAATAAAAGTATTAATAATTAAAATTAACAATATATAAAATAAACAAGATTTAAAAATAAAGAGACTGTCTAAAATAAAGGCTTATCAGCTGATATCTTAGACAGTCTTTTTAATCAATGGAACGAACGATAAGGAGCTTGCCGTCTAAAACGGTTATTTGGCAGAAATCGTCCATAAACTCATTGCTTATCCCAAGAGGAAAGGAATTTGTTAGTTCCGCATCTTTTAATTCCCACTTTAAATTTTTTGTAGTTATACCTGTACACTTTTCTGAATAACTTATTAAAGAAAGCGTTTCACCCACTGTACCATGAAGTATAATTTGTTGGTTTGAAATGAGCATGGCTCTATTTTGATAATCGCATATACTTATTTTATTATTCATCATTTTATGTGCAGTCCAGTAATCTATAGCCCATGATAGACTTTGCAGGTTAGATATGGTGTGGTCAAGCCTACCTCCTAATCCTCCAATAATACATATATCATCAAAATTGTTTTCAACAGCGTATTTGACACTAAGCATTGTGTCCGTATCATCTTTTTCAGAAGGATATATTAACTTCTCAATGTCAGGGGGTAAAGTTGCTGTAAATGAGTCAAAATCACCAATTAGAAGGTTTGGTGTAATGTGACAGCCTCTTGCAAATTTATATCCTCCGTCAGCACAAATAATAAAGTCATCTGGCTTGATTCCAAAGAAAGAAATTAAGTCTTTTTGTAGCCCTCCGTTTATATACGCTGTAAATATATAGCATTTGTTCATATTTTTCGCCCTTTTCAGATAATTTTGTTGCTCTTTTTTGATTTTAAGTATAACATATAAGAGTAAATATAAAAATACATATTTAATATTATTATATAATATAAAAAAACCTTTTAAAAACTTGTATACGAAACTCAATTTATATATTAAGAAACCGGTTTCAATCTATTGAAAATCGGCATTTTTATAGATATACTGATATAGGTTGAGTAATTTAACAGAATTTAAAGACGAGGTGCAAATACTGTGGAAGAAAAAATTAAGGAAGTTCTTGAAGGAAAAGTTAATCCTGCACTGGCAGGGCATTTTGGGGGAGCAGCTCTATCCAAATTCGAAGATGAGATTGCTTGGATAAGATTGACAGGTGCTTGCTGTTCATGTCCATCTGCACAGATAACATTAGAGGATGTTGTTAAGCAAATAATAATGGAAGAATGCGACTTTGTTAAAGATGTGAAATTAGATGATTCTGTTAGTGAGGATTTATTGGACATGGCTAAGAAAATTTTGAACAAGCAAATTTAAAGCAAGTTTAAGCAAATTTAAAGTTAATTTAGGGTTAATTTAAGGGAGGTTTTTTTATGTTAATGACGGGAGCTCAATATATTGAAAGTTTGAGAAAATTGAAAACAAGAGTGTATATGTTTGGTGAAAAGATTGAAAATTGGGTGGATCACCCAATGATTAGACCTTCTATTAACTGTGTAGCAGTGACATATGACTTAGCACAAGACCCTCAGTATGCAGACTTGATGACAGTAAAATCAACTTTGATTGGTGAAACAGTTAACAGATTTGCTCATATTCATCAAAGCACTGATGACCTGAGAAAAAAGGTAAAAATGCAAAGACTGTTAGGACAAAAGACAGCATCATGCTTCCAAAGATGTGTTGGAATGGATGCGTTCAATGCAGTATTTTCAACAACATATGAAGTAGATCAAAAGTATGGAACAAGTTACCATAGAAATTTTGTGGAATACTTAAGATATATACAGGAAAATGACTATATAGTAGATGGAGCAATGACAGATCCAAAAGGAGACAGAGGGTTAGCGCCATCAGCACAAAGAGATAAAGATTTATTCCTAAGAATAGTGGAAAGAAGAGAAGACGGAATAGTAGTAAGGGGTGCAAAGGCACACCAAACAGGTTCCATAAACTCTCATGAGCATATCATAATGCCAACAATAGCAATGACAGAAGCAGACAAAGACTATGCAGTATCATTTGCCTGTCCAAGCGATGCAGAAGGACTATTCATGATATATGGAAGACAGTCCTGCGATACAAGAAAGCTGGAGGATGGAGCAGATGTAGACCTTGGAAACAAAGAATATGGCGGTCAGGAAGCATTAGTAGTATTTGACAACGTATTCATTCCAAACGACA
>JBKECQ010000005.1:0-23918 GCA_047974845.1 Aminipila sp.
ACGAAAAGGTAGATATGACACAGAAATTGGATGTGTTTCTACTTAATAATAGAATTACTGAAGTTCAGTATAATGAGTTAGTTGGACTGATGGGGTAAGCGAGGTTAATGCTAATATTAACCTCGGAAAAGAAGGGAAGGAACTATGTATAAGAAAAAAAGACGCCCACAAAAGATATGTAAACATTTATGGGCAGATGCAACAATAGCAAGTGGAAAGGTTGGGGATAGAGTTTGTGTAAAATGTGGAGAAAAAACAAATTTTATAGAGGAAAGAAATAAAAGGTTACAAGGTAGCTTTAAAACTTTCGAATTCAGTTAAAGTACGAATTTTAGTATCTTTAAAAAATATATAATACTTATCCCATAAGTTTAGACGTGTTAAGATTTCACCCATTACAATGAAACAATCACATGTATTTGACAAATCCAGTTCAAAGAGGAATTCCTTAATCTCATTGGCAACATATAGAGCATTTTTATATTTTTCATAACTGCTACTAAATTTATTTATATGTTTCATAATGTCCTCATTTGACATGTAATAAAAAGTAAACATGTGAGGTGACACTAATTGGGCAAAGTTATATTTATCATCAAGTAATGGATAATCTAAAGGATTTTGAAGATTTAAAAAATCCTTTCTCATATTTTCAAAATAATTTAAAGAATAACCTTTAGAAAGAAGCCAATTATTAACATCAATATCCAATATCTGAGATTGAATGTGTGAGCCTAAATCCTGAAAAAAATCAGAATCATTATTTTGATAAACTATAACTTTGTTGCAAACATGAGGGTAAAAATGCTCAATCTGCCATATATGACGGAGTTCGTGTAAAACATTAGCTTCAAAAACTTCATCTTTGAGTTTGAGGGATAAATAAATAGTATATAACTTTGGATTAGAAAAATCTAATCCACCTAGATTGTTAACTTTTAACGGATTAGGTATGTTCTTAATTGGTTGGAATTCTACCGGGTTAGAAAATCCATTAAGTAACTCTTGAATTAAACCAGAAGTTTTTAAGGTTATTTTGTGGTTCAATATTTCCATAATATCACATCCTTTCGTCACAATAGTATCATTTTTGCTATTGTGATGTAAAGGAAAGATAGAACAGGATTAAGTGAGGTAAATTAATGCAGAAAGAAGGTACAAAATGAAAATATGTATAGATGCAGGACACTGCAAATTAACCCCCGGTAAGAGAGCCTTTGATGGCTCTTTTTTCGAATACGAATTCAACCTGGATGTGGCCAACAGAATTAAACGTCATTTAGCTCGACATGGTGTTGACAGTTACGTACAGTATATTGAAAACAGCAACCCAAAAGTCGAGTTAAACACAAGAATCTCAGCGGTGAACAAAGATAAACCTGATTTGGTAGTAAGTATCCACGCAAACGCATTCGGCACTGGTTGGAACCAAGCAAACGGTTGGGAGATATTCTGTAGCACGCCAGGCAATGTAAGCGCAAAAGGAACTATCTTGGCCAAAGCAATTCAGCAGAACAGTAGGGCATTAGGGTTAAAAGATAGAGGTATAAAAGATGCACACGGGGTAGCTGGTATTGTGGTAAGCACAAATCCTCCGGCAGTATTAATTGAGCATGGATTTTACACGAACCAAGAAGAACTAGCTAAGCTTAAGCCTGACAGTTTCAGAGAACTTTGTGCGGTGTGCGATACAAAAGGTATACTGCAATATTTAAACATTGAATGGAAGGAGGAAACAACCATGGAACAGAAAAAACCACACTGGGCAGAGAAGCATTTGGAAAGCCTAGTACAAAAGGGCATTATAAACAGCCCAGAAGTACATAAGGATAAGCTGGATGAGCCACTAACTAGAGCGCAGGTATTCGCACTTATTGATAGAATTACAGACAAATAGGAGGCAAGGATGGAGAGTATCGTAGTAGCAATTATTACGGCTGTAGGACTGATAGTAACTCAGGTCATTATATCGCACCGTCAAAATAACATTATCTTATATAGGATAGATCAGCTGGAAGAAAAGCAGGACAAACACAATGGATTAATTGAGCGCATGGTTAAGGTTGAGGAATCAACGAAGTCTGCTCATCATAGAATTGATGAAATCAAGGAGGAACATATAAATGAAAATTAACTGGAAATTAAGATTAAAGAATAAAACTACTTGTGCTGCACTCATTGGGTGCAGCATTGCTTTTGTGTATCAGATATTAGGTATATTGGGTATCACTGCGCCAATTTCGGAAGACCAGGTTACTCAAGTTGCTGGGCTTGTTATAAACTTGCTTGGTGCTGTTGGTGTGCTGGTGGATCCAACGACTAAGGGCGCAAATGATAGCCGTACGGCACTTACATATAATAATCCTAACTAATTTTGCAGTTATCGTGAGGTAATACTGAGTAATTTTTTATATTGTAATTTTTTAACATAAAAAAATGGTACAAAAATTGCTAAATAGTCATACACTATAATATTATAGATGTCAAGGAATTTTTCTACTAAAATCATTGCAAAAAAATGATAACTGTATTATACTGATAAGACAATTAGTAGAAGAGATACTAATTAAAGAGGGAGGTGGCATGAGTGAGTTATAATGCTTTAGATATTGCAAAATATGTAGTAAAATATGGAAATGAAATGGAATATAGTATTTCAAATTTAAAGCTACAAAAAATATTATATTTTATTCAGGCTGTTTTCTTAGTTGAAAAAAACGACAAAAAGGGTTGTTTTATTGATAAAATTGAAGCTTGGGATTTTGGCCCTGTGGTACCAAGTGTATACCATTATTTTAAACAATATGGAAATAGAACGATTCCTTTAAATAAGGAAAAAGAAAACTCATGTGTATGTGGATTTAATTCATATAATATAACTGACGAGGATAAAGAGTTAATAAACCAGATGGTTGATGCTTGTGAGGATTTTTCTGCAGTTCAACTTGTAGAGGCTACTCATAGTCAATTGCCTTGGAAAACGGCATACAAAAAAGGAATGAATTGTGAGATAACTAAGGAGTCAATTTTCAATTATTTTAAGGGAGCTAATTAAAATTTAATGAAAGATTTAACTACTTATATTAATAAAGGTCAAGACGAAAAAACCAATATTGATTTTAGTGATTTTATAGAAAACAATAAAAGTAGAGAAAAGGATTTAAAAGAGATTTGTATTTTATTAAGTGGACTTAACGATGAATTTGAAGTTAAAGAGGCACTTGAGAGTATCAATCAGTATGTGGTTGACTATGGGCGTCTCTTTTATTCGCAAATAAGTGATAATATCTTTAATTTAAATGAAAAAGAAAGAAGTAGTTTCTCTAATAATATTGATAAAGTGTATCAATATTCTTCTCAGAAAGACTTTTTACCAGAAGGATGTCATTCTAAAACCGTTGAAGTAGTTGCAAAATTATATGACCATTCAAACTTAGCAATTAACCAAATTGAAAACTTAAAACAAAGCGATGAGGAATTTGAGAGTAAATTCTCATGTAAATTTGAGAGCGCAGTAGACCCCGTAAAGAAAAAAGTAGAAGAGGATTTAAAAGAGGTCTCAAAAAATATGTCAGGTCAACTAATATCGTTGGTGGCTATGTTTACAGCTATGTCATTTCTTGTTTTTGGAGGAATAAGTTCATTAGACAATATTTTTGAGGGTGCAAGAAATTTTCCGCTTATTAAAATATGCATAATAGGAACAATTTGGGGAATTTGTATAGTTAATTTAATAACGGTTTTTATGTTTTTTGTTTCGAAATTAATAGGAAAAAGCATAAAAAGCGATGAAAGTCCCGAAGCAAATTTAGTGCAAAAATATCCTTTGGTTTTTTGGACAAACTTTATTTTAATTTTCATACTAGTGGTTTGCATATGGATATATGTAATTTATAAAAATAATTTAGGCAAATCAGTATTTACATATGTAGAGGCTTATCCCTTACAGGTTGTTTTAGGAGGTAGCTTTACCTTATTGATTCTATTTATTATTGGTTGTTTTTGTCTGCTACATTTATGGAGTAAAGGAACTAAAAAACAGAAGAAGGGTAAAATTAAGAGCCTAATACATAGTATGAAAGAAAAACTTGAAAAATTCTAGGTAGGGTTTTGTCGTAAAACTTGTCGTAAAACTTGTCGTAAAACTGCAATATAAACCAATATAAAAGAACATAAAGTGTAGAGGGTTACTTATAAAAAATTATATATTTTTTCTACTTATTATATATATCTATAAAATAAAGGAAGAATATATGGACAAAAATCGGTAACTAACACACAACTAACACTTGGGGAATAAAGTATTGAAAATACTAGTGTATATGTTCTCAAAGCGTTAATTTTATACCGTATTACAACGTATTTAAAAATCCCACAATTATTGAAATTGTGGGATTTTTTATTGCTGTTTGATGGCTCTTTTATACTGCAACCTACAGATTGTAATAAAAGCTCATGAAAGCCCAATCTTCTTATGTAACAAACCTTAAAAACAGACGTATATTGCTATAAGCGTATACAATAGATGTACAACTTTTAAGGGGTGGTATATATAAGGAAAAAAGTTACGGCAGGGAAGAGTATAAGAAGCACCCTGCAAAAAATTCATTTGGTGGATAAATGCTTAATCCTTATTATGATTATTCTTATGATTCAAGCCACGTACTCACTATTTGTAATAAGTGAATACTCCAAGGAGATTAACAGTATTGATGTGGTCATTAGAACTTCTGCCGCAGCGATTTTTGGATACTTCTTAAGTGCAAATTTTGTTCGGAATACTAGCCATAGTAAGGATATTGATGATGAAGATAAGGAACTGAAAAAATTAGAGGTTATAAATGCTCTTGAGCATTCAAATAAAGGTAAAGAAAAATCAAAAGAGCCTGCCCAAATAAATTTGGAAAACCGCTTGCAAATTATAATTGCAACTTGTATGTGTATATTCTGCCTACTGGTATTAATTATTTTAAGAAATGTTGCAGAATTTATGCCGAATATAAAGGTCTCTCATAATACTGTAATTACAATTTCGCAGTTTCGGGATTTTGTGTCCAGTTGTGTAGGCTTTCTCATAGGGTGTCCAACATCCCATGAAACTAAAAAATAATATTATGAGATTAATAAGGTGCTGTAATTTTTCAGCACCTTATTTTTATGAATGCCTTGCTCGTATCTAAGATATGACGAGCAAGGCTTATACAGAGAATCCCCGACTTTAGGGGGAGAGAAGTTTTTCAGTTTGTCTTTTATATTGATTTACCTAAAGAAAAAATAAATTTTTATTAAAATTTAAAGTTGATTTTTTGTGTAATAAGAGTTATATTATTATTGTTAGCACTCAACTATAGTGAGTGCCAAACTGAAAAAGATTTTGTATTAGAATGGTCTAATACCATATATTTGTTAAGTTTTACATTAAAATAAATAGAAGAGAGGTATAAGAAGATGGCAAAAAAACAATTTAAAGCAGAGTCAAAAAGACTTTTGGATTTAATGATTAATTCCATTTACACTCATAAGGAAATATTTTTAAGAGAGATTATCTCAAACGCAAGTGATGCAATTGATAAGTTATACTATTTAACTCTAACAGAAAATAATGGTATTTCAAGAGACGATTTTTATATAAGAATTACTACCGATAAGGATAACAGAACGTTAAAAATATCCGACAACGGTATTGGTATGAGTAAAGAAGAGCTTGAAAATAACTTAGGAACAATTGCAAAAAGCGGTTCCCTACAATTTAAAAAAGAGAATGCGGATAAGGCTGAGTTGAAAGAAGAAATTGATATTATCGGTCAGTTTGGTGTAGGCTTCTACTCCGCATTTATGGTAGCTTCTAAAATTCAGGTTATCAGTAAAAAGTATGGAGAAGAGCAAGCTTATTTATGGGAATCACAAGGTGCTGATGGATATACTGTAGCAGAAACAGAAAAGGATAGCATCGGTACTGAAATTATTATCTATCTTAAAGACGACACTGAAGATGAAAAATATGGGGAATACTTACAAGATTATAAGCTTAGAAGCTTAATTAAAAAATACTCAGATTACATTAGATACCCTATAAAGATGAATGTAGAAAAGCATAAGATGAAGGAGGCTACAGAAGAGCAAAAGGCAGATGAAAACTATACTCCTGAATATGAAACATATACAGAAGATGAAATCTTAAATAGCATGGTTCCTCTTTGGAAGAAGAGCAAAGGTTCAATTACGGAAGAAGAATATAATAATTTCTATAGAGAAAAGTTTTTTGATTTTGAAGATCCTGCAAAGGTTATACACACAAATGTTGAAGGTGTGTCTACTTACAATGCACTTATGTACATTCCTGCAAGAGCTCCGTTTAACTACTACACAAAAGAATATGAAAAGGGCTTACAGCTTTACTCAAGTGGTGTTCTAATCATGGACAAATGTGCAGATTTGCTTCCGGACTATTTTAGCTTTGTAAGGGGGCTTGTGGACTCACAGGATTTATCCTTAAACATATCCAGAGAAATGTTGCAGCATGACAGACAGCTTAAAGCTATCGCAGTAAGACTTGAAAAGAAGATTAAGTCTGAGCTTTTAGAAATGCTTAATACCGATAGAGAAAAATATGAAAAGTTCTTTGAAAACTTCGGCCTCCAATTAAAATTTGGTGCATATAATGAATATGGTATGCATAAGGATGCTGTCAAGGAACTGCTAATGTTCTACTCTTCTTCAGAGAAGAAATTAGTGACTCTTTCAGAATATATTTCAAGAATGAAAGAAGAACAGAAATATATTTACTATGCTTGTGGAGAAAATATTGAAAAAATTGATAAACAACCACAAACAGAAATGCTAAAGGACAGGGGCTATGAAATACTTTATTGTACAGATGAAATAGATGAATTTGCACTTAAGGTAATAGCAACCTTTGATGAAAAAGAATTTAGATCCGTTTCAGCGGATGATTTGGGTATTGAAGAAACGGCTGAAGAAAAAGAAGCTATTGAAAAGCAGAGAGAAGAAAACAAAGAACTTCTTGATTTAATGAAGGAAGCTCTTGGTGATAAAGTGGCAGAGGTAAGGGTTTCTCAAAGACTTAAGAGCCATCCTGTATGCCTAACTGCAAATGGCGAAATTTCCATAGAAATGGAGAAGGTATTAAATGCAATGCCTACAGCAAATGAAAAGATTTCTGCGGCTAAAGTTTTAGAAATCAATGCAAACCATACAGTATTTGAATCATTAAAAAATATCTTCAAAACCGATAAGGAAAAAGTAAAAGATTATTCAAAACTTCTTTACAATCAGGCACTTCTAATAGAAGGAATGCCAGTGGAAGATCCAATTGAATTTTCAAATGCAATTTGCAATTTAATGTAGTAAATTAGTTGAAAAATCCCAATAAATATATATAATAGTAAATAAAATACATTTGCTATTGCAAGAAATAGAGCAAGGAGTTTATACAGATAGATGTGGAAAGATCAGTATGTACTGGGTGTTAGACTTCTTGATGCACAGCATAAAGCTATGTTTGACACCGTAGAGAGTTGGTTAGATACTCTTAGTTCTGGGTGTGATTGGGAGAAAAAGAATGCGGAATGTAGAAATACATTAGCTTTTTTGAAAAGATATGTTGTAATGCACTTTAATGCAGAGGAAACATATCAAGAGAGTTTAAATTATGCAGGAGTAGAAGCTCACAAACAGGTTCACAATTATTTTGCACGTCTACTTGAGGTTCATGAGAGAAATTTAGAATCACGTGATTTTGATATACAATCAGTAAATCAATTTACAGATTTTATTTTAAAGGGGTTCATTAATCATGTGACAACAGAGGATCAGAAAATTACGTGGGGAAACACTAAAACAGAATATTCAGGGGATATTTCTATTATCGGATCATTTGTAAAAAGCATTTCAGGAACAATGGAAAGAATGGCAGGAATTAATCCTAAATCACTTTCCGGCAAAAACCTAGGAGGGCAAGAAATCAAAGGTGATATCTTTGTAAAGATAGGTATTATAGGGGATTTGAACGGTTATGTAATTTATGGATTCTCTAAAGAATTTGCTGATAAAATACTAAACACAATGCCAAAGTTTGAATTAAAGCAAACCAATGATATTGTATGTTCAGTATTAGCTGAGATATCAAATATCATAAGTGGCACTACCACTATTGTGTTGACTGGGAAAGGGTATAACTGTGATATAACTACGCCTACTATAATATCAGACTCAAAAGAGGTTGATGGGAAGGCACTTGATACGAAGCTTATGATAAATACGCCCATTGGTGAAATGATGATAGGCACACATTCTCTGTATTAAGGTATTAAAAATTTAAAAATCCTAGCTGAATATTTCGGTTAGGATTTTTATTATATATAGATGCTAATAATATATGAGATTTTTTATTATAGAAACCTTTATTATAATAAAATTTTTCTGATTATAGAAAACTTTATTATTACAAAATCTCTCTGCTTATAGAAACCTTTATTATTATAAAATCTTTCTCCTTATAGAAACTTTCTTTACTATAAAACTTTTGTTCAAAAACAAAAAAATGAAATATTTTCTATTTTATTTATCATTATATGGAACTTTCTTAAAATTAAATGAGTCAAAGATAAAAAAGATATTGTAAGAAATATTTCTTAATGGTAAATTTATAAGTATGGGAGATTGGAAAAATGAAGAAAAACAGTATAATTAGAATTTTAACAGGAACTTTATGTTTAGCGATGATGATGTCAGTTACCACTGCGGCTTTTGCAGCTGATAACAGCACTGTAAATACTTCAGGAAGTATACCTGCTGTAAAGACAGAAGAAGCACAGGTTGTGGGCGATTATAGAACCGAAGAAGGAACTATAAGCTCAGTTGAAGCAAAGGATGGATATTATCAAGTTGTGCTTTCAAATGAAAATATGGGGGTGATTTTCAACGCTAAGGAAGATGTTTTTGTATTTGACCAAAATACAGGAAAGACAATTTCAATTAAAGACTTAAAGAAGGACATGAAGCTTGTAGCGGTAATGCCAAGCAACACTCCAATGACCTTGAGCCTTCCTCCACAAATATCAGGAGCCATAGCATTTGTAGTAAAGGCAGATAATGCATCAATTGATGTTTCTTTATATAATGACAATCTTACAAATGCAAGCAATAGCTTAAAGCTTAATATTTCTGAAGACACTAAAATAATTGATATTAAAGGAACTAAAAAGATTTACAAAGAAGAAGATTTAAAGGGTCAAGAATGCATTGTCCTTTATAAATATACAACCAGAAGCATACCTGCTCAAACTTCACCTGAAACAGTAATTGTTTTAGATAAAATAGCGACTGATGTTGTTACTGAGGTGAAAACAAAGGATGAAGTTTCAACAAAGGCTGTAAGCGATGATTCATATGTTGAACTAAGATCCGCTGCTGAGGCTAAGGGTTATAAGGTAGAGTGGCAATCAAATAAAAAGCCAATTGTTTTAACTAAAAATGATATGAGAATAGAACTAAACATTGGAAGTTCAGAATTTACGTTTACACATAAGACAAAGGATCTAAAAGCTCTTGATAAGATGACTAAGTTAGATATGCCAGTTGCCCTTGAAAAAGGAAAGACTGTTATTCAGAGCAGTTTTATTGAAGCTTTAGAATAAATAATAGGAGGCACGTTAAATGAATCGTGATTATAAGAAATTACAAAATGGCAGTGATATAAGGGGAATTGCACTTACAGGTGTTAAGGGCGAATTACCTAACTTAGGTCAGCAGGAAGCAGAGCATTTAGCTGAGGGGTTTATTCTTTGGCTTGCTAAAAAAACCAATAAGCTACCTAAGGATTTAACTATATCTGTTGGATATGATCCAAGACTATCGGGAAAGTACTTGCTGCATGGTATATTGAATGGAACTGTACCTTATGGCGTCAGCGTACTAAACTGTGGGCTTGCATCCACGCCGGCAATGTTTATGTCCACTGTTTTTTCTGAATTTAATTGCGATGGTGCTATTATGATTACGGCCAGCCACCTACCTTTTAACAGAAATGGATTTAAATTTTTCTCTAAAGACGGAGGTCTGGATAAAAAGGACATTACAGCGATTATTGAATATGCTGAGTCTGAGGAAAAGCTATCAGAGCTTGGAGAAAAGGTTGGAATAGATAACTTTGAAATGGTGCTTGGTAAGAAAACCTATTACTCAAAAGAATGTGACTTAATGGAAAAATATTGCGACTTTCTGAAGGATAAAATTAAGAAAGGCGTAAACAATACAAAAAATTATGAGTTACCGTTAGATGGTCTTAAAATAGTTGTTGATGCGGGAAACGGCGGAGGTGGTTTTTATGCCAATAAGGTGCTAAAACCATTGGGTGCTGATATTTCAGCAAGCCAATTCTTAGAGGCAGATGGAACTTTCCCTAATCATGCGCCTAACCCAGAGGACAAACAAGCAATGGAATCTATCTGCATGAAGGTTATAACAAGTCAGGCAGACTTCGGTTTGATTTTTGATACTGATGTGGATAGAGCTTCAGCAGTAGACCATAGGGGCAGAGAAATTAATAGAAATGCCATTGTTGCAATGGCGGCAGCATTAGTTTCAGAAGAATATCCCGGGAGCACAGTTGTAACCGACAGCATTACAAGTGATCAGCTTACTGAATTCTTGGAAAATACATTGGGCTTAAAGCACAGACGCTTTAAGAGAGGTTATAAAAACGTTATAAATGAAGCTATAAAACTAAATGGAGAAGGTGTGGATTGCCAGCTTGCCATAGAAACCTCCGGTCATGCGGCACTTAAGGAGAATAGATTCTTAGATGATGGGGCATATTTGGCGACAAAAATCGTTATTAAGGCGGCTAAGCTAGCTATGGAGGGTAAGACATTGGATAATATGATTAATGGCCTAGAAGAGGCAAAAGAAGCGTTGGAAGTTAGACTACCTATTAAGTGCAACAACTTTATCGAATATGGTGATAAAATCATATCTGATTTAAAACTTTGGGCATCTATGACTGCCTGCGCAAGAAGAAATGAATCGGGTGAAATCGTTCCTGTTGAGGATGAGGGCTGTTGCCTTTGCCACTGTGGAATGAGCGTAGTAGAACCTAATTTTGAAGGAGTTAGAGTGAAATTCTCAAAGGAGCATGGAGATGGATGGTGTCTACTGAGAATGTCTTTACACGACCCTATTATGCCATTAAATATCGAATCCAATATTGAAGGCGGTTGTAAGCAGATTGTAGAAAAGCTAAGACCGTTTTTAGCAGCATATCAGGACTTAGACATTAGTAAACTATAGTGAGAGAAAAGTATAAAACCCCTGTGGATTCTTATTAAAGAGCCAACAGGGGCTTTTTTTATTCACCTAAATATGCTTTTTTCACAGAATCACTGCTTAGCAGTTCTTGACCTGTACCGGATAAGGTAATGCTTCCCGTTTCCATAACATAAGCATAGTCTGCAATTTCAAGAGCAGCTTTGGCATTCTGTTCTATAAGCAGAATATTTACACCTGCATTGTTTATTTCCCTAATAATTGAGAAAATATCTTTTACAACAAGGGGTGCAAGACCAAGTGATGGTTCATCAAGCATAAGAAGCCTAGGCTTAGTCATAATAGCTCTGCCTACTGCAAGCATTTGCTGCTCGCCACCGGATAGAGTACCTGCAAGCTGCCATTCACGTTCAAGCAGTCTTGGAAATAATTCATAAACCCATTCACGGTCTTTTTTTATTTGCTCCTTATCCTTTCTCAGGTATGCACCGAGAGTCAGATTTTCTGCAATAGTTAAGTCGGGAAAAACTCTTCTGCCCTCAGGACAAAGTACAATACCATTGGAAACGATGTCCCTTGTTTGCGATTTAGTAATATTTATATCATTAAATTGTATCTGTCCGTCAGCTTTTGGAACTAAGCCCATTATAGCCTTTAAGGTAGTACTTTTACCGGCACCATTGGCACCAATTAAAGAAATAATCTTTTTGTCGGGAACCTCTAAATTAATTCCTCTAAGGGCATGAATACCACCATAAAATACATTTAAGTTTTCTATTTTTAACATTATTCATCAACCCCCAAATAAGCTTCTATAACCTTTGGATTATTTTGAATTTCCGAAGGAATACCCTCGGCAATAAGAGTGCCATAATCCAATACATATATTCTATCACAGATGCCCATAACAAATTGCATATGATGCTCAATTGTTAAAATAGACAGATCAAAATCATCACGAATTTTAGCTACAAACTTCATTAAATCATCAGATTCTTGAGGGTTCATACCCGCGGCGGGTTCATCCAGCAATAAAAGCTTTGGCTCCGTTGCTAAAGCTCTAGCTATTTCCAAATGCCTCTGCTTACCATAGGGAAGTGATGAGGCAATATCATCCTTGTTATTTTCAAGATCCAACATTTTTAAAAGTTCCATAGTCTCGAGTTTCATTCTCGCTTCTTCTTTATGATTGAGCATAAATGTAGCAGAGAATATGTTAGCCTTTATGTTTAAATGCTTTGCAATAAGAACATTTTCAAATACAGTAAGGTCTTTAAATAGTCTAATATTTTGGAAAGTCCTGGCAATACCTTTTTTAGTAACTTTATCAGGTGTAAGAACCAGAGACTTTGTATATTTGCCGTTGTTTTGCCCAGAGTAAAGGGCTTTCATTTTACCTTGAGGGTAGTTAGAAGCAATAAGGTTACCATCAAAAGCAATCTCTCCGTTTGTCGGCGTATACACTCCCGTAATAACATTAAACGCAGTAGTTTTTCCGGCACCGTTAGGACCGATTAAACCAATAATCTCACCTTTATTAACTTCTAAGTTTAGGTTGTTTAGGGCAACCACACCACCAAACTGCATGGTAGCATCAGAAACCCGTAAAAGACTTTCATTACTCATTTACGGCACCTCCTTTGCTTGCTTTAGCTGACCTCTTTGTAAAGAACCTATATATTCCGTCCCAAGAGAATTCTTTTTGTCCCATTATTCCTTTTCTCCAAAAGAGAACAACAACCATTAATATTATAGAGAAAACAACCATTCTGAAACCAGTTCTTAGGAATGGTACTTGAAATCCGGCGATTATCAACGTTTGATCCAAGAAACGTAACCACCATTCCTTTGCGGCGATAACCAAGAAAGCAGATATAATACTTCCTGTTATACTTCCTATACCGCCTATAACTACAATCAAAAGAATGTTGTATGTAAGCATAATAGGGAATGTTGTGGAAGTTACTGCACCTAAATACATGGCTAATAGAGCACCTGCGATTCCTGCAAAGAATGAACTGATGATAAATGACATCTGCTTATGTTTTGCAAGGTTAATGCCCATAGCTTCCGCCGCTATTTCATCCTCACGTATAGCTTTAAATGCACGACCGTAAGAACTCTTTAAAAGTAAAGCAATGATTAGGATACAAATAAATACCACAATAAACGGTGTGTAGTAGGATTTGAACCCGGGAATCATTTTTAGCCCAAGAGAGCCGTTTGTTATTTTATTAAAGAGTGAACTTGCTGTAAGTATACGAACAATTTCTGAAAAACCGAGAGTGGCAATTGCAAAATAGTCACTTCGCAGTCTAAGTACAGGGGCGCCGATAAGTGCCGCAAGTAAAGCCGCGAAAATACCTGCAATAGGTAATGCCAGCCATGTAGGTAGTTCTACATTTGCAAGTAAATCGGAAACACCGTATAAATAATAAACACTTGGCTTACTTGAAACCGGAATAGTAATTACGGCAAAGGTATATGCGCCTATTGCCATAAAGCCTGCCTGCCCTAAAGAAAATAGTCCGGTAAATCCATTGAGTAGGTTCATAGATACAGCTGCAAGAGCATAGATGGCTCCTAATTGTAATATTGTGCGAAGCATTGAGGAATTGCTTGTAAATTCGCTTACTCCCATTAGAAAGCTCACCATTACAATAAGTGCAACTATAGAACAAATAATTTTTGTTTTCTTTGCCATAATTACACCTTCTCCGCTAAATTTTCACCGAACAAACCGGTTGGTTTGAACATTAATACTACAATTAATAATACAAATGTAAATACATCACTAAACTCTGAATAACCGGCAGCCTTAATAAATGTTTCACAAAAACCTATAACCAGACCACCCACAACAGCACCGGGTACACTACCTATACCTCCAAAGACTGCGGCAATAAAACATTTGAGTCCCGGTAGGGAACCCGCTAAAGGAAAAACAGAGGGTCTAGGAGTAAAGTACAGCATTGAGCCTATAGCTGCCAATAAACAACCTATTACAAAGGTAATACTGATAACGCTGTTAATTTTTATACCCATAAGCTGAGCGGCTTCCATATCTTTTGATACAGCTCTCATAGCCATTCCAATTTTTGTATATTTAATAAGGAATATGAGTGAAATTACACAAATAATAGTTATAATCGGTGTAATAAATGTTACTACAGAGGTTGATACATCGCCGATATATATAGTCTTATTTAAAATCGGGATTGAAGGGTACTGCTTTGGTAAAGCAGAAAATAAATATGTAGCTAAATTTTGAAGTAAATAAGATACTCCAATAGCTGAAATCATAATTGACATTCTTGGAGCACTTCGAAGAGGCCTATATGCTACCTTTTCTATTACTACGCCAAGAAGTATTGTACTTAATATCATAATTATCATGGAGATGTACCAAGGAATACTGAAATCTACCATTGCAAAAATCATAAAATATGCAGCCATCATGAAAATGTCACCATGGGCAAAGTTGATGAGTCTGAGTATTCCATATACCATAGTGTAGCCTATAGCGATGAGGGCATATATACTACCAATGGATACACCTGCCAAACAATATGAAAAAAACGCTGTTGCTGTCATTGTTTGAAAGCCTCCTAAATTAAAAAAGTGAAAAAAGAAATAAAGCGGGGGGAGGTTCTAATTTTTCCTCCCTACCGCATTTATTGTGTGTATAAATATTATACTTTGTAATTTTATTTACTGTGCTAATAATAACTGATACTTTTTTATATTATTTTTCTACAGTTTGAGTTCTGATAAACTTAAATTCTTTATTTGCAATAGAATTTTCATCAACAGTCTTAATATAAGCAGTATCCTTTATAGCATCTCCGTTTTCATCAAATGAAATATGACCGGTTACTCCGTCAAAGCTCACGTCTACTAAAGCATCTTTAATAGCAATAGATGTCAATTCACCATCTTTACCGTCAAGGCTCTTAAGAGCTTCGTATATAGCAACATATGCGTCATACCCTAATGCTGAAACTGCGGCAACAGTATCTGTATTAGCATTGTATGTGATATTTTTTGGATCAGAATTTAAATATGCCTTAAATCCTGTTACAAAGTCCTTAGCTACAGGATTTGATTCATCACTTTCATCAAAGAATGTGGAGAACGCAGTTCCAACAGCATCCTTAGAAATGATAGCTGCATTTTCCCATGTATCACCGGCTAATATTTTAGCATCAATACCGTTTGCAGTAATCTGTGGTAGGATTAATGTTGCAGTATTAATTGATGAAGGGATAAAGATGCAGTCAGGTGAAGCTGATTTAATCTTAGTAAGAATAGCATTGAAGTCTGACTCATTTGTCTGATAAGTTTCATCAGCTACAATTGTTCCTCCTAATTCACCAAAAGCCTTTTTGAAGTATCCAGCAAGTCCGGTAGAGTAGTCATCGCCATTTTGGCTGATTACTGCGGCAGTTTTATATCCTTCGTCCATTGCATAAGATGCCATAACTGTACCTTGGAATGGATCTAAGAAACAAGCTCTAAAATAGTAGTCATTTCCTAATGTAACTTGTGGATTTGTGCATGACGCGCCGATAGCCGGAACACCATTGCTTGCAAATGTTTCACCGGCAGCGATTGATACGCCTGAACCGTATGAACCAATTACAGCAACAACACCTTTACTGATAAGTGATTGAGCAGCAGTAACAGCAGCTGATTTATCTGACTGATTATCTACTTCAACTAATTCAATCTTGTATGTAGTTCCGTTAATATCAACAGTAGGCATTAGTTGATTTGCATACCTTGCACCAAGAACTTCCTGCATACCGCCACCGCCGTTTTCGCCAGTTGTAGGCTCGAAAACGCCGACTTTTATAACATCACCGCTAACGGTGACTCCTGTTGGCCCAGAAGTTTCGTCCGTACCTTCATTACCGCCGCACCCTACTAAAAAAGCAGACACAACAAGTATTAGTACCAATAATAATGATACTTTTTTCATAGTCATTTCCTCCTCAAATCTATTCAATACACCTAATTTTACATTCTTTTCTGACAAATGTAAAGTTATTTTGGATAAAATAACAAGTATACAATGTACTGTTTGTTATTTCAAATAAATTTCAGACTATTCTTTTTTCTTTGAGATGATAGGGTTTTGTGATATAATATACTAGTTAAAAATTTTATACTTTAGCGAGCTAAAGAAAGAGGGAGGACAACTATATATGGAATTATTTACTCAGTTTCTAGGAGAAGCTAACACTTTTCTTTACAGTAAGTTCCTGATAATTGCTTTAATTATTACAGGGCTATACTTTACTGTTAGAACAGGCTTCATCCAAATTCGTATGTTACCTGAAGCAGTGAGGGTTATACGTGAAAAAGGAAACGAAGGCAGCTTATCATCCTTTCAGGCGCTTATGATTGCCACTGCCTCTAGAGTAGGAACAGGAAATATTGCCGGAGTTTCTACTGCTATCGTTCTAGGAGGCCCCGGAGCCGTAGTATGGATGTGGATTATGTGCTTAATCGGTGGTGCATCAGCATTTATTGAAAGTACATTAGCTCAGATTTATAAGAAAAAAGATGGAAACTACTTTAAAGGAGGCCCTGCTTACTATATAGAAACAGCGCTTCATGCAAGATGGCTGGGCATTGTTTTCGCAATACTACTAATTCTATGCTTTGCGTTTGGATTTAATGGTCTACAAGCATATAATATTGCATCTTCATTTGAATATTATATTCCTGACTTTGCTAACACACATGTACCAATGCTAATTGGAATTATATTGGCAGTCATTTCAGGAGTATTGTTTTTCGGCGGTGCACATAAAATAGGTATGGTTTCTTCTATATTAGTGCCAATCATGGCTGTTATCTATATCTTTATTGGTCTTGTAATCTTCGTTGCAAACTTTGATAAAGTTCCAACTATTCTTAGTTTATGTTTCAGCGAAGCTTTTAACTTTGAATCAATTTTCGGTGGATTTGCAGGATCATGCGTGGTAATTGGTATTAAGAGAGGATTATTCAGTAATGAGGCTGGTATGGGTTCTGCTCCAAATGCGGCAGCAGCGGCAGATGTATCACATCCGGTAAAACAAGGACTGGTTCAGGTTCTTTCAGTATTTATTGATACTCTTATCCTATGTTCAACAACAGCATTTATCGTATTGCTAGGTGGAAAGCTTATGCCCGGTGGAGAACTAAACGGTATTCCACTGGTTCAGCAGTCAATAGCTTCACAATTTGGAGAACTGGGTATACACGTAGTAACTATCGCAATATGTTTATTTGCATTTACTTCTGTAATAGGAAACTATTTCTATGCAGAGGCAAATATCAAGTTCATAAGCAGTAATCCAATTGTAATGTTAATCTTTAGATTGTTTGCAATTGTTATGGTATTTGTAGGAGCTCAAGTATCAATGTCAACAGCTTGGGATTTAGCTGACGTATTGATGGGATTAATGGCAACAGTAAACATTATAGCTATATTGCTGTTAGGTGGTATTGCCATAAGAGCACTTAAAGATTATTCTGCTCAAAAAGCACAAGGAAAAGATCCTGTATTCAAGGCAGCAAATATCGGCTTGCACGATACAGAATGTTGGAAATAATCAGGAGTGCCAAGCACAAAACAAACCATAAAAAAGTGAACAGCGGACAAATTTGACCTAAAAAATGAAATGGCAATTCTGAATAATCCCAAACGTTAAAGTTGAAGATTAAATTCACGATAACGCCAACCGCAAATTCATATAGAGTAATAATAAGTGCGCCCCCCATGGCTTTAGTAATCAGGGGGGCGCTTTTAAATTCCTGATTTAGATAATAAAGGGTCAGGAGACAGGCTCCACCGGTTATCCTCATAGACCAATGTGTATAGCCACGAAACCATATTTCAATTATGCCATAACCAAAAAAGCCTATTAAGAATAATAGCACCGACTTAATTATTTCATTTGTTTTTAGCGACTTTTCCATAATAACACCTTGTCTCCTATGTCTCCTTTAAAAATGTGTAAAAAGTGGAATCCTTATTCCGAAGAAACAATTCATTTACTTTTAGGAAGATTGAACCGTACAAAGTTATTATTTCTGGAAAAGTAACATAATAGTCATAGAATAATTTGTTATAACATAATGTGTAAATTTGTGATTAAATCGAAAAAAATAAAAAAGCTTTTAATACTTTGAGACTTAAAAGCAGAACCTTAACTGAGCTTAATATGAAATAGCCTGTTATGGCACAGCCATAGACAAAATCCGGAGATGTGGTATAATAATTCCCAAAAGTAGATAAATACTAAATGTGAAAAATATTAATAACTTGTATTTTATATGATAATGGAAAATGGAGGAATACATGAAATTTACAGCATATCATTCATGCATAACGGTCTTGAACCTAGAAAAGTCCATGAAGTTTTATGAAGAAGCTCTGGGGTTAAGAGAAATTAGAAGAATTGAGGCGCCGGATGGTTCTTTTATAATTGTATTTTTAGGTGGAAGCAGTGAACAAGGTACACAAGCGCCAATGCTTCTGGAACTAACTTGGTATAGGGATAGAAAAGAACCGTATAACCTAGGGGAAAATGAAATACATATAGGATTTAGTGTAGATAATTATGAAGAGGCATATAATGCTCATAAAGAGATGGGAATTATATGTTTTGAAAATAAAGAAATTGGGATATATTTTATATCAGACCCAGATGGTTATTGGATGGAGGTAGTACCTACAAGATAATGATAAATTTTTTGATAGTTGGAGCAGGGGGCTTCATAGGAGCGAGTTTAAGGTATGGCCTAGGTTTAGTCAGTAAGCTATGTCCTTTGGGGACGTCATATCCTATAGGTACATTTCTGGCAAACATTATAGGAGCATTTTGTATAGGAATGGCTTTTGAATTTTTTTCTAAAATGGGAAGTATGGGCAGTAGTCTACAGTTGTTTGTAATGGTAGGTGTGTTAGGTGGATTTACAACATTTTCATCCTTTTCATTGGAAACGATTAACCTTATTAGTGAAGGGAAAATTCTTATAGCCGCAACATATGCTGTTGCAAGCATGATAATTTGTTTTATTGGAGTATTTCTAGGCAAATTAATAATATAGAATAATATAGTAATATAATATAGTATAGTAATATAGTATATTATAGTGTTGTATAGTATGTAACACATATGAAAATGAAAAAGGTCTGACTTATATGACCCGACCTCCAAAGGTAGATTTTTAAATCTAACCATTGGAGGTCGGGATTTTTTATGTATTAGTATACTATGCTACCTAATAGTTAAGTTTGAAATTATTGATTGATTGTAGCAGCATATCCGATTGCCCTGACAATTCTTCTGACGATGCAGCAGTTTCCTGTGCTGTAGCTGAGTTTGTTTGAACAACGGCTGAAATCTGCTCAACACCCATATTTATTTGTGTAATTGCATCGGCCTGACGTACAGTGTCGTTTGAAATTTGTTCTACCAGTGAAGATGCGATTTTCGTTGATTCAACTATTTCTTCCAGTGAGCCAGCAGCTTTTTGAGCAATGGCAGTTCCATTTGATACAGAAGCAATAGATTTTTCAATTAGAACCGCAGTATCCTTAGCGGCATCTGCACTTTTACTTGCAAGATTTCTTACTTCATCCGCCACAACTGCGAAACCTTTTCCGGCAGAACCAACTCTTGCAGCTTCTACGGCCGCATTCAATGCTAAAATATTGGTTTGGAATGCAATATCTTCAACGGTTTGAATAATCTTACCGATTTGTCCGGAGGTTTCGTTTATTTCCTCGATAGCATTTACCAAATTCCTCATTTCTTCTTGCCCAAGGGAAACCAAATCAGAGGTTTCCAGAGATTTTTGAGTAGCTGTTTCTGCGTTCTGTGAAGTGGCATTGATATGTTCTGTAATTTCATTTATTGAAGCTGCAAGTTGCTCAAGGGAGCTGGATTGATTAATTGCACCTTGAGATAGAAGCTGAGCACCTGATGCCAATTGCTCCGAGCCGGAAGCAACCTGATGTGCAGATTCATTTATTTCTCCAAATACTTGATTTAAAGCTGTAAGTATATTTTCAAGTGAATGCTTGATATTTACAAATTCACCTTTAAACTCAGCAGATGGTTGACAAGTTAAATCACCCTTTGAAATACCCAGAAGAACATCTGAAATGTCTTGAATATATGTTTTTAAGGTGTTAACAGTTACACTTATATCTTTAGTTAAATCACCGATTTCATCATTGCTGTTGTGTATTATTACCTCAGTGCTTAAATCACCCTCAGATAACAGTTTCATTCTGTTGGTAATAGCAATAATAGGTTGTGTTATTTTATTAGCTAAGATTACTGTACAAACTACGGCAATTATAAAAAATACTGAAGAAGACGCTATGGTCATTAGCACCATATAGATTATAGAAGCTACCATTTCTTTTATCGGTGCAACAACTCCGTATGACCAACCATCAGAACCCTCCACCGTTCCAAATGCACAAATTCTTGCACCTGTCTCGTAAGCATATCTATCTACGCCTTTTTCTCCGTTAATCATTCTTGTATATAATTTAGCTGTATTTTCATATGACGGATCTGTTTTGCCTTTTTCAATAAAGTTTTGTTTTTCAATTACTAAGTTTGAACGTTTATTGGCAACAAATGCACCGTTTTGATCAAGCATAAAAATATTGCCGGTTTCTCCTATGACAATGTTTGATATAAGGTTGCTAAAATGTAGTCCATCTAGGACTGCAACAAATACACCATCGTATTGTGAGGAAGCTTGTAGTGGGGAAGCAATATAAAAATATGCTGTTTCCTTATCTATACTATCAATGGTAGATATTACTGTTTCACCAGATTGAGCCTTTTTAAAAATATTAAGGTTTGAAAAATCTTTACCATCTATATTTTTATTTAAACTTGTTACTTTTCCCGATTTATCTATTAATGCAGTGGACATAAATGGATAGTTTGATAGGAGACCATCAAGATAGGAAAGTGCTGTAATTTCATTTCCCGGAGCCACAGTAGGACATTGCTCCGCAAGAGATGCAGCCTGTTGTTTTATAAGTTGAATTTCTGTAGATAAAGTCATATCAGCTATGCTACCCATTGCTTTCATATCCTTTTCTACATTTTTACATATTGCGTAATAGCCTCCATAAATACAGGCAACTATATTTGCCAGTGACATTACTAAAATAATTGCGGAAATTATAATTATCATTTTGCTTCGTAAAGATTTCATTTCATACCTCCAAATTAAGTCATAGCAGCTAAATAAGCATTCTTTACCTCTATATTAAAGCAAACCATCGTAACTTCTTCTATACACGTAGTGGTGCCTAAAAATTGCTTTATAGCACCTATTGCTATTGGTGCAGCATATTCAATTGGGAAACTGTATACACCTGTACTAATTGAAGGAAAGGCAACAGTTTTACAGTTGTGTTGCTCAGCTAACAGTAAGCTGTTCAAATAGCAATTTTCCAAAAGTTTAGGTTCATTTCTTAATCCTCCACGCCAAATAGGACCCGGAGTATGGATAACATACTTAGCAGGCAAATTATAACCTTTTGTTATTTTTGCTTCACCAGTATTGCATCCTCCAAGGGTTCGGCATTCATCTAAGAGTTCTTTTCCTGCTGCTCGATGAATGGCACCATCAACACCGCCGCCACCTAATAGTGTAGTATTTGCGGCATTTACTATAGCATCAACTTCGCATTTTGTAATATCGCCCTCTATAATTTTTATAATACCCATGATTATACCTCCATTTCTTGTAAATATTTTGGGGGTTTCAGTATTTATTTCAGTACTAATTTTGAATTTAATTTAGCACTTGATAAGTGCTGAAACTTTTATTAAATCTACGATAAAAATGTCGAACCTTGCTTAAATTTTACTATAACTAGTATATTTTGTAAACTTGGTAATTTGGTTATGGCGTAACCTTGTAATAAATATATGCATAGATTATTACAAGACTAAAGCACAAAAATAATATTGTGGAAAGGCGGTATTTATGGCTAGTAGAAAAGCTTTTGACAAACATCAAAATGAAAATGTACTTAGTAGTTTAAACAAAGGACAGCATGGCTGTGTACAGCACATGATGCTAGATGAAAATATGCAAAGAAGATTACAAGATATAGGACTTACAGAGGGAACCGTGGTTGAATGTGTTCAGAAAAGTCCGGGAGGTGATCCTACAGCGTATCTAATTAGAGGCGCAGTGATGGCATTAAGAAAGGAAGATGCATCAAAAGTAAAAATATCAACAAAAAAAGAGGGTAAATGGTAGAAATGAAAATTAATAAAACAAATAATGCGTTGGAGGAAGGTGTGATTGATAACACCAAAACCGTTGCGCTGATTGGTAACCCCAACGTTGGCAAGAGCACAATTTTCAATACTCTAACAGGTATGCACCAACACACAGGAAATTGGCCCGGAAAAACTGTTGCCACAGCGCAAGGAGAGTACAGACATAAGGGGATAACATACAAACTGATAGATTTGCCGGGAAGTTATTCCTTATGTGCAAGGTCGGCGGAAGAAGAAGTTTCCAGGGATTACATACAATCAGGAGAAGCAGATGTAGTAGTTGTAGTATGTGATGCCACGTGTCTTGAGAGAAACCTAAATTTATTATTACAAATTATGTCTATTACAAAAAAAGTCGTTGTCTGTGTTAATCTTTTGGATGAAGCAAAACGTAAGGGAATAAAAATAAATTTGGAGAAGTTAGCCAAATGCTTGGGAGTTCCTGTAATAGGAACGGCGGCGTCTAAAGAAGAGGGCATTACAGAGCTAATTGATGAAATATCTATTATGGTTAACAATGAAGAACTTTCACAAAGTGAAAGCAAAGAAAAAAGTGACTGCATTCTCACACCGAAGGATATTTGGAGTAAGGTGGCAGAGGTTGTGGATGAAGCCAACATACAAGGAGGAGGATATTCTAATAGGGATAGGAAAATAGACACAATTCTTACTAGTAAGGTAATTGGCATTCCTATTATGTTAGCAACATTATTGGTAGTTTTTTGGATTACTATTACAGGTGCAAATTATCCGTCTGAAATGTTAAGCAGGGCACTTTTTGCACTTGAAGATAAGATGATTGAATTTTGTGTTTCGGCAGAAATACCCAAGGTCTTTTATGAAGTAACTATTTTAGGTGTATACCGTGTTGTAGCGTGGGTGGTAGCTGTTATGCTTCCGCCAATGGCAATATTTTTCCCACTTTTTACTTTGTTAGAGGATTTGGGCTATCTGCCGAGGATTGCGTTTAATTTAGATAAATATTTTAAGAGGTGCAGTGCTTGCGGAAAACAGGCGCTGACCATGTGCATAAAGAAATTTATGCTATATGTTGTAAGTAAGATTTTACAAATCAGTAAAAAGCCTGTCCATGTTTCTTATTTGGACAGGCTTTTACTACATAGTATTAGATTATTTATATAATACTTTAATTTATTACTTCTTGCAAATGCATGGGAAAACACAAATTAATAATATCTTCTATTTACACTGAATACAATAAAATCAAAGGGGGTGTGTTTTGTGACAAAGGATAACATGGTGTATACAAAACAAAATGATATGGAAAACCTAGCTCTTAGATGG
>JBKECQ010000042.1:0-41875 GCA_047974845.1 Aminipila sp.
TAATGGCTTTTTATCGTTCTTAGACAGGAGGGCTTGATGGCAACAGTCAACTACATTCCCTACAAAAAGCAGTCACCATTCACCATCGGACTGCTCGACGATGTCATCGAGCAACCTGCCATAAGAGGACAGCAAGAAGTAGCTTAGAAACAGCAAAGGGCAGACAGCGAAAACTCACTGTCTGCCCAATCCCGAATCGCTTAGCCGTAGTTTAGGAAAATGTCCCTATGGGACTACGACTTATGAAATAGTCTTTTATTTTTTGTTTGCATCCACTATCTCCGGAGCAATTCTAACGGGAACTAATTTTGTTATGCCAAATACAAGAGAATTTCTTTTGTTAATTATAATTGGTGTTGTATCCTTACTTGCACAGATATTTTTAACAGGTGCCTTTGGTAATGCAAATGCTGTGGTGGTAGAAGTCGTGCGATACATTGGCATTCTCTTTAATTTGATGTGGGGTTTAGTTATTTTTAATGAATCAATTACTGTGGTTTCTATGTTGGGAGGTATCCTAATTGTTATTGCATCAGTAGTATTGTCGAGAAAGAAAGTGAACACATCCCTAAAAGAGTAACATTGTACTACTGAATAATAAGTAGTATTAATTAGAATAAAGTTTGTTATTTTAGGCAAATTTATTACATTTCCAATGGAGTTAAATAGGTTTTTGATGGGGGGAATCGGCATATTGATAAATATTCCTATATCAATAGTGATTTCTATATTTATATTTAGGGTAGTAAGAAGAGTAGAAATATGAGTATAAGCTGTATTCTTATAATACCTATAACAGTATTTACGGTGCCTTATACACTAAAAAATCCAATAAAATTTAAACATTGGTTAAAGGAAGATGAGTTATTTAAGGCTGTAGAGGTTTTAAAATAAAAATATAATATCTGTTTTATGAAAGTTGTTAAAAAGATAATCTTAACTAAATATACAATTTAATTGAGACGTTCAATATTTAAGTATTATATAATACTTAACCTAGGGATAAAGCTTATTAAAAAATGAAGAACACCATTAAAAAAACCTAATGAATTGAAAAGGGCGTTTAAAAACAGAAAAAATATATGGATTAGTCAATTATAAATAATACTTTGACAGTAGTTTAATTTAATTGTATTGAACTAGAAATATAGTAATTGTAATTTTTTTGATTACAATATTTATGTATTTCTTTTTCAGTTGTATCATTATGACCATACTCAGTTAAATAAACTTGTAGGCCAAAGTCCTTACAAAGTTTTAAGTAATTGAGAAAATATTGTTTTGTTTTTACATTTTGAGGATGAAAAGTTCCATCTTTAAAATTAATAGATGTAAATACATTTTCTTGATTGATACCGGTTATTAATCCTTCTAAATCTGAGTTTTTTAATGCTTCTTCAACAAAAACATTTCCACCATTTATAATAATAGGTTTATGTAAGTCATTTAGATCTTTTATAATACTTAAAAGTCCCTGATAAATTTCTGGATTCTTAAAGTAATAATAAACATCTATATTATCAAGGAAGAATCCATCGACACCCTTTAAAGACAATTCTTTTGCCGTATTTATAATATGCTTTTTCCACTTTGGTTTAGAGATATCTACCCAGCGTTCATCAGGCCACGATTCATATTCACCCAATGTAATGCTTTCAAATTCACTATAAAAATTTCGAAAACTTTCTAGTGAACCAACATTTAAATATGTATAAACCATGTTATTGTTCTGAGAATGCAATTTTGAAATATCTGCTATAGTAAAATATTCTGCATCGATAACAACTGTTTTGTATCCTCTAATTTTTTGTGTGTCTTGGCTATCAAGTCCTATAAACACACCATACGGTTCATTTTTACTGAAATGTTGTAGTGAAGATACAATAGAAAGAGAGCTAACAAGAATTATTAATATAGCAATAAACATTTTTTTCATGATTGAATAGTATTACCTCCATATAATATAACATATTAATAAGGAAAATTACTTAGAAAATAATTAACTCTTGAAATCTTAATTAATATGAATGATTTGATAACATTATTATTTTATTATCAGTATCAAATAATATCAAGTGGACTTAATGAAAATTTCAAAGAGTAAGTTGGAACAATTTTTTGATAAGTTTAAATTAACTCTAAAATTTCCTTGTTCAGTAGATTAAAAATCCAAAATTATAACTTTAGATAATATAAATATTTAAAAATTAATTATTATAAAAATAATATATATATTATTGTGATTAGAGTAATGGACCAAATAGGATAAGGTTAACCTACAAATGAATAAAATATTGATAATTAGGTTAATCTATACTATAATAAGAGAAATATATTAACATAGTGAGGTGATATAATTGTCAGCGATTATTATAAATGAATATAAAGAGCTCCTGGCTAAGAAAAATGAAATAGAGCAAAGACTACCTTATCTTCCGGAAGGATATATTTCTGAGAAAAACATTAAGGGAAAACAGTATTATTATCTTCAAAATAGAATAAACGGCAAATTAAGAAGCAAATACTTGAAAGGAAATGAAATAGAAGAAGTAAAGGAGAATGTGGGACTTAGCAAGAAATATAAAGCGGAGCTTCCTCAAATTGAAGTGAGGTTAGGAGAGCTGGAACAAGCAGCCAAGCTTATTGATAAAAGTATTGCCAGACAGCTTACATTACTTAAATTATCTTGTGGCATGGACTCTTTAAGCAATGCTCAAAAATCAAGTAGTGTATCTTTTGCCAATACATTAAATGCAATTGAAGGTGTATATGCAAGTAATACGCTTGAGCAGAACGTTGATAAATGGAAAGCAGGGGAGGAAACTTTTATTTCTATTTTTAAATCAACACTAACTATGTATGGCTTTGCTGTGGAGGTATAAGATGAAGGATCCTTATTTATATGAAGATATAGATATATTGAAAAATCTAGCCAATATCAAAGATAGTGACTTGCTGAGAAGAGCAGAGGCAGATATAACAAACTTATCTATGATTGCAGTCTATAATCAATCTTATAAAGTGTTTGATACTAAAACATTGCAAGAGATTCATCTCAATATATTTGGACAAATTTATGATTGGGCAGGTGAATTTAGAACAATTCAAATTGCAAAATATGAAGATGTGCTGGGAGGAGATACGGTTATATACACTTTCCCGAAGCAAATAAAAAAAGAGCTTGATGCTGTAATGAAAGAAATAAAAAAATTGAAAAGAACAGAAAATAATGATAGCGATATAGTATTTCGCTTAGAGAGAATTATAGCAACAATTTGGCAAATACACCCCTTTAGAGAGGGCAATACCAGGGTCTGTATTGCATTTGCAGTTTTACTGGCAAAACATCTTGGATTTGAAGTAGACCATGAGCTTTTTAAAACCCATTCAGCATATGTAAGGAATGCTTTGGTATGGGCATCGCAAGGAATGTACTCAAAGCATGAGTATCTACAGCGTATTTTTGCCGATGCAATTTTAGGGGATGACCTTGACAATAAAGAATCATCACCATCTAACGACAGGAAGTATGAGAGTATTGGAGAATATAATGTTAAAGAGTATGTGGAGCGCCCACATGAATATGTGAAAGAGAAATAGAAATGCACAGAAAGTTTTAAAATTAAGGCTTTACAATTGGGGTGGAATAATGAATTCATGGATAGGCTTAAAATATTTATAAATCATAATATTAATTGAAGTGACTTAATAGAAGAGTCATATAAATTTTTTCAAATAATATCAGAAGAATAAATCGGCAGGATGTTTTTTTAACAGTCCTGCCAATTTTTTTTTAAGAAAAATGAAGCAAAATACCATAAGTAGGCTAGTTTATCTTATGAAAGTGTCATGCATCCATTGCGAAAAAGCTTCCTTCTCCTCAAGCTGTGGATAGTGGGCTGAATTTTCATAGATTATAAATTCTTTTTGTGGTGCATTAAGTGTATTAAAGTATTCTTTAGCAGCTTTAACTGATGTCATGTGATCATACTTACCCATAATAAAATAGATTGGTACATCAACGCTTTGTACAAGCTCTGTTATTGGGTATTCTGACTGCTCATCCATTAAACTATCCTGAAACCGTGCTATTCCCAAGTAATATTTGATTATATCCATTAGGTTGTATTCGGGATTAAGAAGTAATCCTGTCAACATATCATTAGTTTCATCAATTTGACGTGCGGCACCACCATATTTTCTAACATAATTTCGGGGAACAATGATTTGACCCGTTTCAATTGAATCTCTCAAATTCTCTAAATAATACACATCAGACTGATTCTCTCGAAGTTTGGCTTGCTCAATACAGTAATTTAGATTATCTGTCTCACCGACAATTTTATCTGATACCTGTCCGATACCAATGAAAGCCTCATATAGCTGTGGTTCTTTTGCAATAGCTTGCATGGAAATATAGGTTCCATAGGAATGTCCCATCAATATAATTTTTTGATTGTTAAACTTCTTTGAAATATATTCTGATAGCTCAATCAAATCTTCTGTTAATAGAGAAGGCGATAAATTTGAGTAATCCTCAAAGAAGTGATAAGACTTTCCACTACCTCTTTGATCATAATGTACTATGGTAAATTCTTTTTCCAAATCATCTTGGTACTTTCGAATATAAGGGATTTCTGAGCAGCAAGGTCCACCATGAACAACTATGATAACAGGGTTATCTTTATTATGACCTCTCGTCATAACAGCCAAATTCGTTCCGTTTATTTCAATGCCACTTAGTTCACTTATACTGTTTTCTCCAATAATTTTAGGTGTCCATGTTGGAAATATCAGACCAACAATGACAATTATAATTAATAATAAGCCAATATATTTCATTATTCTAAATGCTTTATTTTTGATATGACATCCTCCTTGCCTACGCTTATAGCTTATAGCCTATATTTATAAGTCTGTTTGGTACAAACTATTAAAATCCTTGTGTAATAGTTAAAATTAGCAAAATTATATCATATACAAATATGAGCAGCAACTAAAGCTTTATTCATATTTGCAGGCTATAATGAGGACTTTAAAATAAGGGTAGAAAATAGTAATAAAAAGGCAAAGTATAGATTTGAGAATTGAAATTTGTATTTTTTTGTCGACAGGCTCAAATGGCATGAGGTCGATTTTTGGTGTATCATGGAAATATACAATGAATGTATAAAGGTTGGAAGGTGGATTGTAGGAATAATTGTAAGTGATAACTTACACTGAACTTAGGTAGATATGCTAAATATGCAGTTATGCCAATAATATTTTTTTAGAGAAAACGTTTATAAGTTATCTAAGCTAAATCATCATTTGGATTACTAGTTACGTGTGTTTAAAGATAGGATTTAGAGGTTACCTTACTTATATAATTAAGTAAAGTGAGGTAGTTAAATGAATCGAAATTTTATAAATAAAGTACTTCAAACTATGGCAGAAGAATTAACAGAATATCAATTAAGGTTGTTGGAAGGTACATTGTGGAGTTGTAGTGAGTTGTTTACTCTTAATGGTGAGCATTCCCCAATAGAAGATGTTACACAAGGTAATCTTAACCTATTTGAGATATTTATTGCATCAAAAAGAATAGAAGGATGTTCTGAGAAAACTATAGAGTACTACCAAAGGACAATGGCAATATTCTTTCAATATGTAGCTCAAGATATTAAGAAGATTGACACTGATATTATTAGAAATTATTTAGCACAATATCAGCTTAAGCGAAATGTAAGTAAAACTACATTAGATAATGTCAGGAGAATTTTATCAACCTTCTTTAAATGGCTTGAGGAAGAAGATTATATTGTAAGAAGCCCTATGAAACGAATTCATCGTGTAAAAGAAGATAAACTGATAAAAACCACTTTCACAGATGAAGATATTGAATTAATGAGAGATGCTTGTTCCAATTCAAGAGACGTTGCAATAATTAGAAATAATTTATTGCCTAAATTAATGTCAGGAGAAATCAACTTCGACAGTTTTAATCTAACGTTGGTATTAGTTATTTTCTGACTATTAAAATGTAAAAATATGCAAAGGGCTTTAATGTTAAGTAGAATTGATATACAAAATGAACTTGGTAATTAAATCAATATTTTCCCATTAAATTTAAAAAATTTTAAAGAGAATTCTATTAATTTATGTGCAGGTTATTATGCTTGGACATTTGAAAATGGCATAGTATATTATTGTAAATCAAGAAAAGAGTTTTCATTATTAAAAAATACTGAATTTTGTGAAGAACATAAGTTAAGTAAGAGAAAAAGTGCGATTATCAGAATTAATCAAAAAGAGCAATACATAATATTATTACCACAAGCTACAACATTAATTGAAACTAAAGAAATTCTTGCAACTGGTTCGAATATAGGGGGTACATATCATTCTAAAGTAGGTATGGTATCTCAAGGGATCGGTCATATTGGCACAATGTTAGGGCCTAATTTCTCTGGTAATTCATTGATTGCACTTCATAATGTTACAAAGAACTTGATTGTACTAAAAGTTGGTGAATCATTTGTATCTGTTGTCTTTCATTATTTAGATACACCAATTATTGAAAAAAATCCAACTGTATCTGGTCATGTTGACAAGATGTCAGAACTAGGTATTACTCTATCAAAATCACAACGTGAAGATTTAGCTGCAGATTGGAAAGGAGATTTGGAAAAAGTACGAGAAAAAATGATGGATAGTAAGGAGTTTAAAGAACTGCAGGAAAGAGTAAAAAAACAGAGAATACAAAAATTAAAACTTCTTATAAACAAAAAAAATATATTTATATTGTTAATACTTATATTAATTATAACCACATTAATTTCAGTATCATATTGGTTAGATAATAGGTTTAATACAAATGATTGGAGTAACCGTTGTTGGAATATAGTGGGTTCAGGGGTGTTAGTTACAATTATAGGGGGACTTATAAAAAGTCTAAAAAAATGCTAAAAACGACATAGAGTAATTAAATCAGTTTGATTACATAAGTAGAGCTAGAAAGGTAATGATTTGTGGAATGATGAACAATTGCTCAGAAAGGATGTAAAATATGACTCGTGAGGAATTTTTGAACATTTGGAATTACTACTTGGTACTTGAAGGTGATCTCTCTAGTACATCAAGATTTGTAGAACCTACACAAAAAGATGTATTTTCATTTGAATTCTTAAAAATAATAATTCTTTCATGTAGCGAACTTGAAACTACATTTAAGTATATTTGTGAAGAAATTTCAGGGAGTAAAGATAATGCAGGAAATATTGGTCAATATAAAAACGTTATTCTTAAGAACTTTCCACAGATAACTGAGGCTACAGTGAAGATATATAGAATACAGGAATCTATATTACCATTTCAAAACTGGAAAAGTGGAACATTAAGTTGGTGGAATGCATATCAAGACATTAAACACAATAGGGGACAAGCTTTTCAGAACGCAACATATTGGAATGCTGTATATGCTTTGTCTGCCTTGTATATTTTGATTTTTTATCTATCACAAATTACTGGTTTTGAATTCAACGATAGTGAATCAAAATATTTACATTCTGAATATTCTAGCCAATTTTTAGTTTGTAGAGCACCTAAAAAGCTTCCAGGTTTTGAAGGCTATTGTTGAAATATAACAGCTATGTATTGTAGTAATAATGGGAAGATAAATCTCTAGAAAAAGCTATATTATAACAAAATAGGATAGCAATTTGCTTATAAGATAATAACCTAAATTGGGAGTTGATGATTGTTATAGGTTCCAATAATGTTTAGTAAATATAATCAAAAGAATAATTATGGCAGGTTAGGATTACAATGCATAATAGCAATTTGGGAAATAAATATGTACTCAAGATTCTATTTTTTAGACAGGTATTGTAATGAAATTTTTAAAAAGGCATATAAAAGTTGGCAAAATTAAATATATAATTCTAATAATTTTTTTAGTTGGGCTATTTGGATTGGAATGTTATTATTCAATACTTTCTAATCAATTAATTGGAAAGCACAAAATTACTAATGATGAGATAAATACAATTAAAATTTAATAGGATAAAGAATCAATAATTATTTGATAAGAAAAACTACGCTTAATGATTAGGAAGTTATCCGAGGTCAGGCAAAAATCAATCTAATATATATTTATTAGATTTGATTTGGTTATAGGATAGATAGTAAGTTAAATTTGGATTTGATTATTGGCTTAGATTTCAAATATAGCAATTATGGCAAGTTTAGTGTAAGCTCTGGAATATGAAGTCACATTGCTATAATAATGTTTTTTTACGGGGCTGTAGTTAAACGAGGTGCATACTTATGGAAACAAAAAATGAAAATTTACGAACAATTCATAGTACTATATGTGACAAGGGATTTAAATACCATATGCTTAAAGGACGCCTTTTAAAGGGTAGTACAATATCAAAAAATTTGCATCCAGTTACAGAAGTTGTATTATTTAGACAATGTTTAATTAGAAGTAAAAGACTTAAAGATTATGGTGATTTTTGGGTATTAAAAGATTCAATAACAATTGGTTTGCTTATGGCGTTGAATTTACATTATGGGGAACCTGTGCCAGAAAATCCGCTAAATCAAACAATTGTAGTAGGTTCTGATGATGCTCAAAAATTAGAAGACAAGTTACCAGTAAAGGGATTAAAAGTGTCTGATTCTGATATTGTTAAAAAGATGGACTGTGATGCACTTAAATTGTCTAATGTTTACACTCTACAAATATCCAAGTCTTTTCTCACTTATCACGGTTCTAACTCATTTGGACCAGATGAAAAATTCGTATTAAGCATTATGCAGCAAGAAGGTATAATTTCACAATGTGCACGACATGGGGATGCAGGATGTAAGGAAGCAGATATTGTCGACAAACTTTATGATACACAATATGAAATCATTTATGAATTTAAAAATTCGTTAAGAAGCAAGAAAATGGATAAGGTAGCATATGATCCTCAAATGTTTTTAACTCAACTTGTTGATAACGCATACATACATTCCAGTAATGCTTTAATAGAGAAATTTGTAAAAAAGAAATATACGGATAAGTATAGAAAAAGATTAGTGGTTTTTAATGTTGGATCTTTTGAAACTATGAAAACAATGCTTAGTTCTATGGCTAATAGACTAAAACCAGAAAGTTATATAAAAAATGATTTTGAAAATTTATATATTATTTCATATGATTTTATCAGTGAAATAATACATTTTTTTCAACTTAAACCTTACCATTACTGCTCGTTTCCTTGTAATAATCAAGACATCGGTTTTGTAAATATGACCACATATGATTACGCAAACTTAAATAATAAAGACAGCTATCTTATGATATGCAGAAACATTTTTAATAACCAGGAAACTATTAGATATGGTATTGGTCAAGAACTAATTGAATGGGTTAAAGAAATGAGAATAGCTACGTAATCATCTGTTTTACATTATACATAACAAAAGTCTAAAACCATTAAGATTTCATAATGTAAGTTTGTAAAATCAAGTAGTTTGTTTATAATACATAGCAGTTAAATCTTAATTTGGCATAAGCTAAATTGGGATTTGATAATTGGTTTAGGTTCCAATTATGTTTATGATGGGCAAACTAAAATAGCAGTATTACTCAACTTAATAAAGCAGTGACTCTTAAAAAATATGGATAAGGTCAAGAAAGGAAAAAACATATGAAAAATATTAATACAGAAATATTTTTATCATACTGTTGGGCGGATGAATCAGTTGCTAATGGGATATATGATTATTTTAAAAATAAAAAAAATATTACATTACATAGAGATAAAATAAATATTAGTGCTTGGGGTAGCATTAAGGAATATATGCAATCTATTGGAAACATAAATTATACAATATTATTGATTTCAGATACTTATTTGAAATCTGCAAATTGTATGTATGAAGTGTTGGAAGTAATGAGAGATAGAAATTATAAAGATAAAATATTTCCAGCAGTCATTTCAACACATATATATAATCCAATAGAGAGGGTAAAGTATGTAAAATATTGGAAAAAAGAGTTTGATGAATTACATAATGAATTATATGGGCTTGAACCACATGAGATGGGAAAAATAGGAGAAGATTTAAAAAGAAGACAAGATATCAAATCGAATATAGCTACTTTTTTAGATGCTATTTCAGATATGAATAATCCAGAAATACCAGATTTAACTGTTAGAATAGAAGAAAAATTGAGAAGTAAAGGTCTGCTCGAAACAATAAAACAAAATCCAGTATCATCTAATAATTTGTTTGACGCTCTTTGGTTACCTAAAAGAAGTTATAATACTGAACCAACAGATTTAGACATTAATCAGTTTTTGGCAGATAGTTATAAGCAAATAGTAATATTGTTAAAGAAATTGTGTGAAGAATATCAACAAGAAAATACGGAATTCTATATTTCCACCGAGCAAGTTGATTCCAGAAACACAATATTTCAATTCTATAAAAAAGGAAATTTAGTAAGAGAATTAAAAGTATTCTTAAATAGGTTTGGAAGAAGCGATAATATTGGAGTGTCAGACAATGTACTATCATTTGGAAGTAATAATTCGTGGAATGGGATGTATAATTCAAAAGTAATAAATGGTGAACTAAAACTAATTGCTACAATGTCATTTAGTCATAGTCAAGAAACAATGACAATAGAAGAAGTAGTAGTAGACATTTGGAAAAACTATATTCAAATGTATTTAGAAAGATAGAGGTTCAGTTATGTACGAATATGAATTTGTAGATGAAATTGAAGAAGGAAAAGAATACAAATTAGGCGTGCTTTATGAATTTATAGAAAAGCATAGATATCATTTATACTCAGAAACAATTGGAACTGGGTTTTTGCCATATGAGCAAAGAATATGTATAATTTCAAAGGTTATAAATAAGAAATATCAGTATTTATGTAATAAGGATTTTCGGATGCATATTAATAATGTAGAAGGAATAATCTTTGCTGAATACAAATAGAGAGGTGCAATATTATAAATCTCTACAGTACATAATTTAAGACTGGAAAAGTACAACAAAATAATTAAATCGTAATAGGACAAGTGTACATAATCTTGAGGTAGTCCCATTATCCATATAATACATAGGGATTATATGATTAAAAGATAGGAAGGATAAGGAGATAATACGATGGTACCAATGAGACATAATAAAAGTTTAATCAACTGCAGATATCACTCTGCGCTTTCTAAGTTATATCTGGCAGATAAGCAAATAATGAATCAAGATGCTGAAGCTTTAGATTACTACTACTCAGAAGTGCCCTGTAACCTTTCAGAGGAGAAACAGGGCCAGGTATGGGATGGATATGATGATTAGAAGCTTTAGCAAGATGATTTGGTTATAAGATAGTAAGCTAAATTGGGATATGATGATTGGTTTAGTTTTCTAATATAGATAATGTGGATTCAGAAAGAGCGATAACCAGCTTAAAAAAATCTTAAAATGTAAATAAAATTGGAGCTTTTTTAAATGAATTAATTACATAAATAAGGAATTATATCAATAATGAAGTATAACAATGAAACAAATAATAATAGTGACATAGCTGATGAGTTAAATAAAATACAAATTCAGCAATTACATAATGCAACTCTAAATTTTAGTAATAATAGCCTTGAGACAAAAAAATTATGTATTACAGTAGAAGTTGCAGTATTTACCTTATTAACAGCAATTTACAAAGCAGAATCCTATTCAAAGCTAATTGATGCAGTTCGATTTTTTGGTATATTGGTACCGAGTCTTTTTTACATAGTCGATGTAGTTTTATATTTTTACCAAGATAGATTAAGAGAAAAAATGGTTATAGAAGAAAATGAAATACGAAAAAGGTATAAGTTAACGGAAAAAGTTATAAATAAGAACAAGCATAGGGTGAGAAAATCATTTTTTAATGTGTCTCAGATTATGTATTTGGGTTTAGTTATTATTGCAGTCCTATTTCCGTTAGTTTTGACAGCATAAGGGGGATTTGCAATTGGATAAAGTCAATGTTTTTCTTAGTTACACTTTGCGTGGAAATGATGTGGATTATTTAATACTTAAAAAAATAAAAGAACAATTGCAGATTTTAGAATGGTTATCTGTTTATATTGATATTTTGGATAATGATAGTATTAATCATCAGGAGCGAGTATTTGAAGAATTAAATAGAGCAAATATTGTGTGTATTATTCAATCAATACAGATTAATAATTCTATTTGGGTTCAAAAAGAACTAAAACATGCAAAACAGAAAAAAATACCTATTTTATGGTTATCAAATCAAGATGTCCATGAGATATTAGAGATAACATCTTATGAAGGATTACTACAAAGCCTAGTTCTTAAAAAGATTCTAGAAAAATTATATTGTTAAAAATGAATATAGTAAACTTGCTATTAGGCTAATAATACAGAGTAGGTTATAAGATAGTAAGCTAAATTGGGATTTATCGCAGCAAAATATAAAATATAATTTAGAACGAAATAATAATTGGGATATTAATGGTTTACAAAAATAGTAAATTCAGAGAGGATTGCGGTATATATTATTGGAATAATGCGAAGTTTATAATTTATTATACAAAAAGAAAAGTATACAGAAAAGAGGACGATATCGTGAATATAGAGGGCCTTTATATAGCTGACAAGTATTCACTTCCTAGTTTGTATATAATGCCTTGTGCCAAATATACAGAAGAAGAAATCGAACTTGGTACAGCAACTGGGTTTGTTGTAAAATATAATAATATTAATTTTTTAGTAACAAATAGGCATGTATTATCGGGAGTTAATACTAATGATAAAACAGTAATTAATAAGAATGGTGCAATTCCTAATTTATTGAGAATCTTTCATCATGTTGAGCCAAATCTGACTATACATGGGTATGGCGCATGGGCATTGCGCTATGAAAATTTGATAGATCAATGTGGAAAGACGCGTTGGTATTCCCATCCAAAATGGGATAGTACCAACACAATGGAATATTATTTGGAAAAAAATATTGACATTGCAGTTTTGCCATTGGTAAACATCGATAGAGTAGGCTTTCACTATATAGATATTTTTGCAAATGAAATTACTACGAATTTACCACCAGGAATATCAGTTTCAATTGTAGGTTATCCGTTAGCAATTTCTAATGACCTGTTTCCTATTTGGAAAACAGGTCATATTGCATCAGATATAACAACTCATCATAGTCAGCTGTATTTTTACATTGATGCGACAACCCGCTCTGGTATGTCGGGTTCTCCAGTCTACTACAGAAACTATTTTCAATATAGTCGGGATACGATTCATACTCAAACCTATTTAATTGGGTTGTACTCAGGTCGTATTCATAAAGAATCTGAAATAGGCATTGTTTGGAGACAAAAATATATACAAGAAACAATTGAATATGCATATAAAGATGTTATGAAAAATAGTAAACTTAATAAATAATTAAACTCGAAATTATGTTTATAATACATAGTTGTTATATTTGAAATTTATTATAAGATAGTAGGCTAAATTGGATTTGATTATAGTTTTAGGTTCTCGTATAGTAATAATGGGAAAACGAGATATCTAATTAAAACAATACAAGAAGGGGGCTTATAATGAGTAGATTAAGTCAATGGATTAGAGAAGTAAATTGGGAAAACGAGGAACTAAGAAATAAATATGTATTCACGGCTAGTATAGATGAGTTATTAGTATTAATATCGTATCTTCGAGATTTAATAGAAGCAGATTACATAATACCTGAATATAACCCTTTTACATATGTGCCAAATAATGAATTGTCAGGTACTGGTGGTTGTTCAGAGGTTAACTGTAAAGTTCGCAGGGCTAAAAAATTTGCAACGTTCAGTGCAATCTATGCTGATGATGTATATATACAGTTAAATTTAATAACCAATGAACATTTTGATTATTATAATCCTGCAGATTTTGATGAGGAAAGTAGTTTTGCAATTAAATATGATTTTATTGCTGATATTGAAGTGATTTTATCGTATTTGGAACTAATAGAATGTGGCGTTGTTCATATTGAACCAGTTAGAAAAACCTTTTGCAAAGATTGTTTTCAAAAGGTATTATTGCAAACAAATAATTTTATAGATATTACACCAATAAACGAATATGTAAAAGAAAAAGTAATTATCGAAGCAATTGAATATGATGAAAAAAATAAACAATTAGTTATAGAATTGAAGAATATTAATGATTATTTTGATGGAGAAAATTTGATTACTTCGATTAAGGAGAAAGAAGATAATAAATTCCCTAAATCATATAAAAAACTTGGCATTATGGATAAAACAGAGAGCGTTTGGAATGATTTAATAGAACAATTTGTTGAAAATGAATTTGTATCAGCGTGTTATTACACAAATTATTGTAGAGAAAATAATGCGAAACTAATTACTTCAAAACCATCTGATGGAATGTTTGCAATGTTAACGAGAGGTGGAGATGATGTTAAACATGTTCTTGAGGTTTATAAAAACTTACCTCAATATGATATGCCTTTTTTTCAAAACATTTCAATCCAAAAAGCAATGCAATTAAGAGAAAAAGAAGGTATGGCATTTGATAGATACAGAATTGCATTAAATAAAGCTATTGAAGAACAGTGTAAAACAAATTCAAAGATTGAATGGAAAGATATATATGATGATATATTATATCCAGAATTTTTAAATTTAGATACGAAGCTTAATAATTTAAAAGATGGTATATTTAAAAAAACATTCGGAGATCTACTTATAGTTGGCGGAATCGTCACTGCAGGCTTGTTAGCAGGATTTATTCCAGTGTCACTCTCAGGTATTGTTGGGGCTTTGGGTGGAACAACAGGGATAACGGCATTGGGTAAGAAGTTAAAAGACAATCATAGCAATAAGAAAGCTGAACTAAGAACAAATGATTACTACTATTTATGGAGATTAAAAAATAAACTTTAATAGTTTGAACAAAACAGGTTATGAAACAAGAGTGCTACGGCAGAGAAGTACCAAGACCATAATTTCAGCTGAATATCTTGGCTAACGGTTTTGCATTGGCGATAGCTTAAAGATAGTCTTGGGTTTTCTATTATGCTAAGGTAAGAACAGTAGAAATCAGCTTTTCATTATTAATAATATTGAAGGCTACTTAATAGAATTTATCATAAAGAACAGGTAGAAGTGATAATTCTGATATCAAATAAAAAAACGGAGGAAGATATAATGCGTTTTATTACTGAGTTTTCAAAAGAAACATTGAATAAAATTGGTTATTACGTTTATTTGTATTCTGATCCAGATACGATGCAACCGTTTTATGTTGGAAAAGGAAAGAACAACAGGGTATTCAATCATTTAACTGATACGAGCGATAGTAAAAAAGTTGCTAAGATACAGGAACTAAATAAAGAAGGTAAATCTCCAATCATAGAAATTTTAGCACATGAACTAGATGAAGAAACCGCTTTAAAAATTGAAGCTGCAACTATAGATTTAATAGGGATAGACAATTTAACAAATAATCAGCGAGGTCATCGCTCAAGTACATATGGAAGAATAGATGTTACAACCTTAAATGCAAGATACTGTGTGGAAAAATTGGCAAAGGAAGATATTGATGATGATGTTATACTAATTCGTATTAATCAAAATTATAGGAGTGACTTGCACCCGAATGAATTGTATGATGTCACAAGAGGAATATGGATGATTAATATTGAGAGAGCAAAGAACATAAAATATGCATTTGCTGTTTATGATGGATTGATAATTGAGATTTATACAATTGCTTGTTGGTTACCTGCTGGCACTTCTTATAGTTACAGAATAGATAAAGTAGAGGGCAAGTATACGAAGAGATATGAATTCATAGGGAATATTGCTCCAGAAGAAATTAGAAATAAATATATTAATAAAAATGTAGCCGATTTGTTTAAAACAGGGAACCAAAACCCTATTATGTTTATTGAACATAACTAACTTTACTATGAGATAAGAAAGATAATTCAAGGTTACAATTTAAAAAATCAAGTTAACGGAAGAACTGTTTTTTAATAATAAGCTTTTTATTATTGATAATAGGATCAGTTAGGTGGACTTCTATCAGATAGGAAGCTAAATTGGGATTTATTGTATTTATATAATAAAGCTCAAATTATGTTTATGGCAAAAAAACAAAGGAAAAAATATATATAAATACGTTAGAAAAAACAAATAAAGGTTAGATAGGTTAGATTAAATGTAAAGAAGGGAGGGGTTTTATGAAAATAGCTTTAATTTCGTGTTCAAAAAGCAAGCAAAACTATTTGTGTAAGGCAAGTGAAATGTATAGGCCCAGTACTCTTTTTTCATACTCGTATCAGTATGCTAAAACAATTGCAGACAAAGTTTATATTTTATCTGCAAAGTACGGATTGCTTCAAGAGGATACAGTTATTGAACCATACAATTTAACATTGAAATCTATGAATTTAAAAGAAAAATATGATTGGAGCGAAAAAGTAATTTCCCAAATAAAAAGTCAATTTGATGTAATGAATGATGAGTTTATTATTTTGGCAGGAAAAGATTATTATGAATATTTGTTAAAAGAACTGAACCACTACGATTTGCCATTAGGTAACCGGACCCAGGGTGTCAGGGTATCATATCTGAAAGAAATTATAAAAGAATCAAATCACTGTCTATTACTTCATAAATTATTTCAGGCTACACAAAGATTTACATTTGATCAAATTAATCAAATTTCTTTTGAAAATGGTATTTATATTGTTTTTGAAAAAGGAGAAATGTATGGACAATTTGAACGTATTGTTCGTGTTGGGACTCACGATTCGCCAAATAGACTAAAGGCAAGGCTAAAAGATCATTTTGCAAGAGAGAACAAGGATGGAAGCATATTTAGAAAAAACATTGGAAAAGCAATACTAAACAAAAAAAATGATACTTATCTTGATGTTTGGACAATAGACACATCGAAACCTGAGAATTATTTGTTTATAGATAAGAAGAAGCAGTTGGAAGTAGAGGCGGATGTATCGGAATACTTGAGAAACAGTTTTAGTTTTACATGCTTTCAAGTAGAAGACAAAGATTTAAGGCTTAGATTGGAAAAAGGAATCATTGCAACATTAAATTCACAAAGTGATTTCACTGCAAGTTCTGAGTGGCTTGGAAATGATAGCCCTATTCAAAAAATAAAGGATAATGGCCTTTGGCTTACAATTGGGGTAGATCATCCACCACTTACTTTAGTAGAAATGGAATTTATTAAGAATAGTCTTTTAGGAAGTAGTACGAAGGATATCTCAGCTTACAGCATAACAGAGAAGATTCTTCCTAGAAAAAATATATCGAAAATCCATAGGGATGATGATAATTCCAAAATAACAACTAATAATATACGGAATTTTATTTTTGATAAGTTAAAAAGTGCAAAGGAAATTGGTTTGACTACTTTAGATATTAGGGCGGGAGATATTCATAGTGAAATGAATTTATACCATAAACAAGCTATGGTTTGTCAAGCTATGAACACGCTACCCACATTTACTAAATATGACGTGGTTTATACGCCTCCAAGTGGTAAAGGTTCAAATCTTAAATTTAAATATTATCTTTAGTATATTAAACTTAGCATATGTTTTTAATGCATAGCTATTATATTTGAAATTGATTATAAGCTAGTAAGCTAAATTGGGATTTGATTATTAGCTAAGGTTTCGATTATAGCAAAAGTGATGTTATAAGTAACTGTTTAGGAATACTACGATATGTAAACTGGATAGAATATGTATGAAGAAAGGTGGGATATAATATACCAAAGGGAGACAAATATTTCGGGTTAACTAAATTCTTAGAGAAAACCAAAAGATGTTGTCGTTGCAAGCAAGAGTAAAGCAATAATCATAAAAGGGTTAGAGTATATACAGTCAGAGATTGAGAAACCTGACATATCAAAAGACTATATTGAAATCATTTCTTACGATGCTGTTTCCGAATGCTACTGTAACAGAATATATCCAAAGTTGCATGAGATGGAACGAAATCTGAGGAAGTTGCTTTTAAATATCTATGTCGTTAACTTTGGATGTGAGTATTCCCAACCAACTATTAGCGCTGAGTTACAAAGTAAGATTAAAGGTATTATTCAAGCTAAAGGAAATAAAATGTAGTTTTATAAAAAAACGTGCTAGCTACGTAGCAAAATATGATTTCTCATTTCCCATTATGTTTAATTTATTATACATAAAATCCAGTAGCAAGTTGAAAATTTGTCCGTTTAGCATAAAATTAATTTAAACTAATAAACAAAATGATATTAATAATAAATTGTGAGGTAAAATATGATTTGTCCGATTTGTGGAAAAGAAATGACTAAAGGAGGTATAATCCTTACCGGGAAAAATTTATGTGGGGAATTTACTTGGTATTCAGAAAATGAGTTTAATAAAGAAGGGATAAAAGTCTGGGACAGAAGTAATAGAAAAAACATAGATTCTAAGAGAAGCTTAAGGGGTGAAGAAAAGTTTGATAATGCGTATTTCTGTGAATCCTGCAATAAAATTGTAGGTATATTTACTATTAATATATAGTATTGCAATTATTTAAAATTCTGCTGTTCAAATATGACAAGTAAATTCGACTGCGCCTTTGAAAGTGAATGGTGTAAAGTTCTAATTATAGATAAGGAGGCCTTTGTATGAATAACTATGAACATGAAATAGAATGTCCTCCAAATAGAGGAATTATAAATTACTTATGGTATGATTATTTTCATGTCTGATAAGCTATAGATAGGTTAAAGAATAGATATACGCATATAAATTTGTAATAATAAAAATTGGTGAATACAATAATATTCCAATAAGTGGAGACTGTTTTTTAATCTTGAATTCGACAAATGCTAAACTATTTCATAAAATAATTTTTAAGTCATATTGTTGAGGGTGTAGGTGGTAATAAACCTCCATATGACCTAGATTATACTTTTATTTAATAATTGCCTTAATGGGGGTAAATAGTATGAACCACAAATTTAAATATTTAGCAAATAAAATTGGCGCAATTGTTATTTTTATTATATTTTATTTATTTGTTGGTTACTTACAAGAAATAGTTAGCAGGGATTTACCCTTTGGAATTTGGGGCTTAAATACCATGGCATTAATTATAAATATCACATTTGGGGCTATAATTGGTTGGTTCTTACTAGACGATATAAAGTTTAAATTAAATAAATGTCAAAATATCACTACAATATGCATTTTAATATTTTTCTCATTATATCAATATTTTTATTATGCTCCAATTATCTCTGAATACTTAAGCTTTAAATATTTTAATGAGGTCAAGTATCCTCAATTAGTATTAGGAATCTATCTAATATTTTATCTAAAAAGAATTATTAAGACCAGAGAACTAAAGAAATTATTTTATGTGAGGTGACATTATGGTTGAAAACCATTCAGAAGTTGATAATTATATTTCTGCACTTTCAGAGGTTGAAAGGGATTGGATGATTTATTTTGTCAACTATATGAGAGAAAACCATTCAGATTTAGAAGAAGTTATTTCGTTCAGAATGCCAACATATAAACTTGGCAGTGGCAAACTCAGAAATTATATTGCTTTTTCACCTGCTAAAAATCATTTTTCCATGCACTCTATGGATTTTGAATATATTGCTATGTTGAAAGAAGAACTTTCAAATCCCGGAAAAGGCAAGGGATGTGTAAATGTAAACTATTTAAGAATAGAGGAAAGAAAAATATTGATTAAAGGAATTGAAGATATAATAAAACGCAAGAAGTTAGCAACATACGGGAGCTGAGCATTAGATGTATCTGGTCGAATTCCGTTTAATGTTTATGCTAGACAAAAAGTCTTTTATGGAGGGTTGTATGACAATAGATATTTTTAAAGCCACTCAGGAATGTTTTGAGTTCCTTTTAGAAAAGCAAAAAAGCAGTCCTGATTTGTATTTTGTTCCCAGAATCAAAAATAATAATAATCGTTTAGACGATGGATACTTTTTTCTTGGTAATACACGCTATATGCAGATTTCATTTTGGATAGGTCGAGATTGGAAACAAAAGATACATCATATTGCTTTTAATGTATCAAATGACGGTAAAGTATATTATGAATTAAGTGGAACCAACAATATAGAATGCAGGGAGTATCTTAAAAACTTAGCAGTACACTTAAAGGATAAAACTGGAAGAGAATTTGTAGAAAAAAACAATGGCTACAAGTGGTCATTTCCTTTAGGTGATTTAAAGAAAGATACTAGCAAATTGGATCAGATGGATTATTTAGATTATCTAAATGAATTTATAGAAAATGAAAAGGTAATTATTGATGAATATATAGAGCAAAATTATGTTGAATGGATTACAAAACCCAAAAAGGATTTTCATGAAAAATATGTTTTGCCTTTAGTTGAAAGAGCTTCAGTTAATAAAAATATGTTTAATCAAAAACTAAATGACAGTGAACTTACAACAATAATAAAGGAAGGTAAAAAAGTTAGTGTCTATACAACTGTCTATGAAAGAAATCCTTTAAATAGAAAACGTGCCATAGAAGCTTGTAGAAAAAATAATAACGGTAAGTTAGTTGGCAATGTCTGTGGGTTTAATTTTGAGGAGTATTATGGAGAATTAGGAAAAGGATATATTGAAGTTCACCATATAAAGCCGTTGTCTAAAAATAATGGTAAAGAAGTAGAGATTGACCCATTAAACGACTTAATATGCGTGTGCCCTAACTGTCATAGAATGTTACATAGATTGAATGTTGAGCCAATTGCAAAAAATTTGCAGAAACATATTATCAAATAAGAGTGAGTGATGCTTTTAAGTTATGGGCAGACTTTTAATTAATAGGGAAAAATTTGTACGAAAATTAGGGAACAGATACTAAGTATTAGGATTAGTAAGCATTTTTATATATTAATAATAAAAACATTTTACTATTATACAGACTATAAAAATTTGAATAAAATAAACCCAAAAGATATTAATAAACAAGTAGTATCTTTTTTTATTTTCAAATAATACAAATTAGCTTGGTAATTATCACCACACAACATGACTCAACTTAAGGAAATATGGATATGCCGTTACTAAATATTCTATTAGTATTCTAATTAATATTTAGTAATACCTAGCTCATCGAAAAAATTCGTATTTAATATTTCATATTCAATTTGCGATAAATCTAGCTGGGGTATATTATTTTCAATGCAATATTGCGAAACATTTTCTTTTATCAATAGGGGTAATGTTTCATATTTAGGTTTAAATGTATTCCAATACTCATCTTCGCTTAATCCCATAGCTGATATTAAAGCTTTTGCATTATGCCGGCTTTCTTCTGTTGAATTTGTTAAATCACGAAGTTGATTAGTAGAATTTACAATATCTTTGTCAGATGGTAATAAATTGTGCTCCTTGGCAAAGTTCTTTTCAAATGATTGCATTTTTATTAGATTCCAGGCGTCTTGTGCAGGGTTTTGCGAACCACAAGCTTCATATAAATCCATGCGATATATAAAATATTCTTTAGAGATTTCTTCCCCCATAACCGTTGCTATAGTAGAATCGGTATTTATTTCGTTTGGGTTTAATTCACTGGAAGTCGTAGAAATTAAAGCATTAGAGGAGTCATTTAATTTTGAGCCAATTTTATATGGCAATTGTTTTTCAGGAAGATTATTTTGCATCGCCCATGCTGTAATACAACTTAAAATAAGAAAAGCAATTACTATCAATAACTTAGACTTTTTGCTCATTACCATATCCCCCGTAATTAATCATTTATTTCTTACAAAATCTTACCTGTTAAATGAATATGAACTCTTCATTACAGTAAAAGTAATAGCTACTATACCATATATAATTGTCTATTTTATATTTCATCATACTTTTATATTACCATAAATTGCAAGCTCTTTAGAGTATTTTTACTGTTCCTGTTGGAAAACGGCGATTGATATAACTTTGTTAGTTTTGTTATCAATTTCAATTTTAACAGCATATGATTTTACGTTATATTGCAAAATTAAAGGCTCATTAATATATAACTCGCCATACAAGGAATTATAGGAGGAACTTGGTTTACCCAAGATTTCTTTAACTTGTTCTACATCCATACCTTTTTTTATTCCATATACTTCAGCGTTACCGTTATACTGTACTCCGGTTACTTTCCCTTCACTTATAAAAAAATTGATGTCATCATATTTTATTAACTCTCCTCCAATGAATCCATCGTAAGATTCTTGTGGTTCGCCCCACTTACTTAGGATTTCATCCATTGTAGAGCCAATACCAAATTCAATATTGCTTAATTTACCATACTGTAGAGGTTCAAATAAAGGATTAATTTGCTCTTTATTTGAACCCGTATTGTTTAATTCTTTACTTGATTCCAGGTTTAATATACCAGTCCTAATATAAAAAAAGGCAAATATAGAACAGCTCAAAACAATAATTACAATTAAGTTTCGCTTATTAATCATTGTGTATTCCTTTCCTCTAATGTTTTCGATTACTTATAATAATTCATTATTGTTATAATCATCACAAATCTATAATAAATCTATAATAAATTTATAATAAATCTATAACTACTGTATCACAAAGATATAACACTTAAAGCTTATTGGATTTTTTTCTTAGTTCTATACCCTATTAAAACTTATTTTGTACTCATATTATCATAAATTCAAATTTTGCAACACACTTTCCTCGGGATTTATCCTCTGAATTGACAATCTCTTTATGAATAACCCTTGGCTAGATTTATTTAAACATAAACCATTAAACGCTGAATAAAATGTAATTTAGAGGGGGTGTACAACATGGAAGTAAACGTAAGTGGGACTACATATATTGTAAACGAAAGCTTTGGCATGGCGGACAATGAAAAGCGTGAAGCCACTATTGCAGAAAAGTTAGCGGGTATTATCATCATGGATAAATCTGAATTGCCCGAACCGGTTAAGACGGCATAAAACATAATATATATTTAAGCAGCTTGTACACTAGGATACGAGCTGTTTTATCTAGAGGAGTATTTTGTATGAATAGTGTTGCAATATACTGTAGACTATCCGATGAAGACAAGATAAAAGAAAACAATCAAGATTCAGAGAGTATCCAAAATCAGAAAAACCTTTTGATGGAATATGCCATAGATCAGGGATGGGAGATATACAAATTATACAGTGATGATGATTGGTCGGGAATGGATTCGGAAAGACCGGAATGGAATAAAATGCTCTTGGAGGCTAAAAATAGGCAGTTCAATATTGTATTATGTAAAAGCCAATCAAGATTTACAAGAGACATGGAAATGGTTGAAAAGTACCTACATACGCTTTTTCCTCTATGGGGAATACGTTTTGTTGGGTTTGCAGATAATGCTGATACAGACAACAAGGGAAATAAAAAGTCACGGCAGATAAATGGACTGGTTAATGAGTGGTACTGTGAGGATATATCAGAGAATATAAAAGTAGTTTTTGACAAGAAACGCCGTGACGGTTTATACATAGGTGGTATTGCACCATTTGGTCTTATGAAAGATACAAACTCAAAGGGGAAGCTTGTAGTGGATCCTGAGGCGGCATTTATTGTAAGACGTATTTTCAGCCTTTATTTAGATGGATTTGGGTCAATGAAGATAGCCAAGCTGTTTAATGACGAAGGTATTCCAAACCCTACTAAATATAAGAATATGCACGGGGTAAATTGGAAAAAAGAAAAGAAGGAAACAAAATTGGGGTTATGGACAGGGGTTACGGTTCGGAGAATCTTAAAAAACAGAATGTATATAGGAGATATGGTTCAGGGAGTTCATCGCAAAGTAAGCTATAAGTCTAAAAAATGTGTTTTAGTACCTGAAGACGAGTGGTACATAGTAGAAAATACTCATGAAGCTATTATAGATAGAGAAACTTTTGAATTGGTTCAAAAATTAATTGACAGTAAAAGGCGTTCTGATGGAACCGGAAAACCTCATGTATTGGCAGGAAAGATAAAATGTGCAGACTGCGGCAGTACAATGATTAGGTTCACACCTAATGATAGAAGCGGAAACTCTTTACCATATAAATACCTAAGATGTGGTATGATTGATAAGAAAACAGGAAAATGCACCGGACATTATATAAGATTTGATAAGCTGGAACAATTAATTTTATTTAGGCTAAAAGAGTACTTTAGAAATATTAATGAAAGAGCTTTGGAAGATAGATGCAAAGAAATCAGCGTAGATAATAAACCATTAAAAAGTATTGATAGCCAATTGTCAGACATAGATAAGGAAATAAACAAGAGAAAGCAGACTATTGAGGTACTTTATATGGACAGAGTAAATGGCCATATAACTGTGCAGCAGTGGTCAGAAATGAATTCGAGTTTTGAGAAACAATTAGGAATTCTTTTAAATAGGAAATCAGTACTGCAACAAGAAAAGGATACAGAAGCCTCTCAGCAAGATAGGGAAAGGCTAATTTTAGATAAGATAAGGTATTATAAGAATATAGATAAACTTGATGCAAAGGTTGTTAATGAGTTTATTGATTACATAACAATAGGAGAGAAAAATAAAGACAATGGAACCCAAGCAGTCAATATAAAATGGAGATATTAATGTTTTATATTTATGAACAAACACTCATGTAGTGGATCCTATAAATCCGGGAGCAGTGGATCAAATTATTCATTTGGGCGATTATTGGAACGAAAGAGGAATTAGGGAGAATAAGCTGGCAGTAATTGATACAAATGAAAAAATTAAGAGCTTGTTTAGATATTCGTATAACTATATTGCTGCAGCAGGTAAGCTGTATGATAGTGTAACCGAAATATATAATATAGCTATTGAGCGTGCGGAAATGTATAAGCTTACTGCAAATATTGTTGGTGATGAGTTAGCCCATAAAGAGATTTGCTTAAATCCGGGGACTATTAAAAAATTCTTTGCAAGTGCCATTACGCCTATGGGGATACAGAACTATATAAAAAGTTTAATAAAGGGATATAAAAAGATTTATATTATAAGCAGCCCGGTTGGCTTGTGTGCAACAAGCATTTTAAGCGTGTTCTCGGAAAGTGCGGTTTATAGGGGTTTAGATGTTGAGGAATATTACTGTCCAATGAGACCTGAAACCAAAGTTGAGCATTTACTGGTTCCGGAACTTGGTGTAGCATTTATTAGTGTAAATAAGTACCACGATATTGAACCTTGGGAAATTGCCACAGAAGAAGATGAAAAGAATAATCCTGAAATTATTCACATCGACATGAATGAACTAATAGAAAAGAGAAAAATTGAAAAATTAGAGAAGTTAATTGAAAATAATTTGGAAACTATGGATAAACTCATAAGTGATGGTATAGGGTGCATAAAGCTTGCAAAGCAAGAACATGATTACCTAGAAAGCTTTTACATTCCAAATATGGATTTCAAAAAAATAGATGAATTAAGAGATGAAATTATTGCTAAAATAGGATATACAGAGGTATAATAAAAGGTAATATATTTTTTAAAAGATAATTCTATACAGATAGTATAAATTTTAGAAAAAATATTATAATTTTTATGATACTTGTGAACCCATGTTATAATAGTATTTGGGTTTTTTAAGAGAACTAATAGCACGGTAATGTGAAAAATTTTACCCTCCGAATTCAAATAAGCATCTAAACTTAAATTGCTTATTTGTTTCGGATTGGGTAGATTTGATTTACTGATGGCTGAAATGGAGGCAAGATATGAGCGATAAATTTATTCCATTGCTATTTGCAGGGGATATTAATGTATATAGTGTAGCAAGAGCATTTCATGAGCAGTATGGTATTAAACCATTTGTATATGGTAAGTATCCAACAGGACCATGTTATAAAAGTAAAATAATGAATTATATTGCAAACTCTAAGGCAGATGTGCAGGACACCTTTTTAGACCTTGTGATGAAGTTTGCAAATGAGCATAAAAACAAGAAGATTCTATTAATAGGATGTGGGGATAGCTATGTTCAACTTATTAGTTCAAATAAGGACAACCTACCGGAAAATGTAATAGCACCTTACATTAATATAGATATGATGAACAATTTGATTCATAAAGAAAAATTTTATGCTATGTGTGAAGAAATCGGTGTTGATTATCCAAATACTTTTGTTCATAAAAAAGAAATGGGACACGATTTTGAGTTGCCATTTAAAGCGCCATTCATAATAAAACCTTCCAATGGAATAGAATATTGGAGATTCCCCTTTGAAACACAGAAGAAAGTTTATAAGGCTGATTCCAAAGAAGAACTGGATTCAATTTTGGATGACATATACAAGTCAGGATATAATGATTCAATAATAATCCAAGATTTTATACCGGGTGATGACACATATATGCGTGTGCTAACAAGCTATTCTGATAAAGACGGCAAGGTAAAGATGATGTGTTTAGGTCATGTTCTGTTAGAAGAGCATACTCCTCATGGTATAGGGAATCATGCAGTAATTATTACTGAGCATAACGAAGTGGTAGAAAACCAATTCAAGCAATTGCTTGAAAGCATGAATTATATCGGTTTTTCTAATTTTGATATTAAATTTGATATCAGAGATGGCAAATATAAGGTTTTTGAAATAAATACAAGACAGGGAAGAAGTAACTACTATGTAACAGGAGCAGGGGCTAATGTTGCAAAATGCCTTGTTGATGACTATATTGAGGACAAGCCATTGGAAGAGCACATTGTAAAAAATAAAAATCTATGGCTGGTAGTTCCTAAAAAGGTTGCTTTTACTTATGTAAAGCCAGAAGAATACAGAAACGAAATGCGACAACTATTAAATTCAGGTAAATGGGTAAATCCACTTTTTTATAGTGCGGATAAAGGCATAGGAAGAAAACTTAAACTGTTAAAGTCTCAGATGGGACACTTTGTTAAATTTAAGAAGTATCTAGGAAAATAGTTAGAGGCGGAATGCTTTAGGAGAAAAGTATAAATGAGGGAAAAAGGACAAAAAGTTTTAGGTGTAATAGGCGGAATGGGCCCTTTGGCTACTCAGCTTTTTTATAAGATGGTTATAGATAAAACAGATGCTCATTGTGATCAGGAGCATTTAAACATGATAATATTAAATCATGCAACTATGCCAGATAGGACTGAAGCTATAAAAAATGGAGATGTAGAAGAATTGTATCATAGGTTACTGCACGATGCTAAATTTTTAGAAGTAGGCGGAGCAGATTACATTGTTATACCGTGCAATACATCTCATTTACTTGTGGAAAGATTGCAAAAAAGCTTAAAAATTCCTATTGTTAATATGATTAAAGAAACAGCCACGTCTGTCTATTGTAGATTCGGTGAGAACTTTAAGTTAGGTATATTGGCAACCGATGGAACTATAAATATGAAACTTTATCAAAAGGCTTGTAAAGAATTGGGTATAACCGCAGTCATTCCATCAAAAGATAATCAAAAGAAGGTTATGAAAATAATTTATGATGGAATAAAAGATGGGAACCCTATAGATATGAAAGATTTTTATGAAATCGAAGATGAAATGAAAGAGCAAGGCTGTAAATGTGTTCTAATGGCCTGTACTGAATTGTCTTGTTTTAAAGAGATAAAGGGTTTGTCGGATTACTATATTGATGCGATGGAAATTTTAGCTGAAAGAGCAATAGTATTATGTGATAAAAAGTTAAAGTAAGATTTAATTTTAAATACTAACGAAAACAGAGGTGGTCAAGTGACAAATAAAATACAAATGCTTAAGGAATATATAGACTTACTGGAAGAAAAGGGATTGCTGGCGGAAACAAATGCATATGACTTAGATATGGAGCAGCCTGTAAGATATATATCTTACAACTCTAGAGATGTTAGGGTTGGAACATTATTTATTTGTAAAGGTGCACATTTTTCAATAGAATATTTGCAAAATGCAGTAATGGAAGGAGCTTTTGCATATATAAGTGAAAGAAAATATGATTTGGATGATAACAATAATATTCCGTATATTATTGTTAAGGACATAAGAAAAACAATGGCATATATTTCAAATCTTTATTATAATCAAGTTTGGGAAAATTTAGAACTTATAGGAATAACGGGCACAAAGGGAAAATCGACTACCACATATTTTATGAAGTCAATTTTGGACGATTATCTTAAGTCTATTAAAAGTCCAAAAAGTGCTGTACTTTCTGGTATAGATAATTATGACGGAGTTTGTAGCGAAGAATCGCATTTAACTACTCCTGAAACTTTGGAGTTGCATAAACATTTCTATAATGCAGTTAAAAGTGAAATAGAATATTTGACTATGGAGGTCTCTAGTCAGGCTCTAAAGTATCATAGAACTTTAGGTGTAAACTATTCTGTTGGTTGCTTCTTAAATATTGGTGAGGATCACATTAGTGAGGCCGAACATTCAGATTTTGAAGATTACTTTAAATCCAAGCTTAAGCTATTTGAGCAGTGTGATATTGCCTGTATAAATATGGATAGTGAACATTTTGAGCAGATTAATTCTGCCGCGTCAAATTGTAGGCGCATTATTACTTTTGGTTTAAATGAGAATGCGGATATATATGCTTACAATATATCTGCAACAGGTAGGGGTATTAGTTTCAGCGTTCGCTGTGACAGCTTTGATAGAGAATTTAAAATTAGTATGCCTGGTATTTTCAATGTATCTAACGCATTAGCGGCAATTGCCATATCCTATGCCCTAAATATACCGCTTTATAATATTTATTCGGGGTTAAAAAAAGCGCAGGTTAGTGGTAGAATGGAAGTGTATACCAGCAAAAGCAAAGAATTATATGTCATAGTAGACTATGCACACAATAAAATGAGTTTTGAGTCTTTATTTGCTTCTATGAAGAGGGATTTTCCGGAGAAAAAAATATCTATAGTCTTTGGATGTCCGGGCAAGAAAGCACTGGCAAGAAGAGGCGAGCTTGGAGAATTGGCTGGTAGATATTCAGATTATGTATTTATTACTGAGGAAGATGCAGGGGAAGAATCACTTATGAAAATATGTGAAGAAATTGCATCATATGTTGAAAAATACAGGTGTGAATACTCTATTATTCCGGATAGAAAAGAAGCTATTAGGCAAGCAATAAATAATGCAGACAGAGATACAGTAGTACTTGTTACCGGCAAAGGTCGTGAAACAAGACAAAAAAGAGGAACTAAATATATTGACACACCTTCTGATGTGGAAATTGTACAGGAGTTTTTAAAAGATAGATAAATATGAAAAATAAGCTAATAAACTTTTTTAAAAAAGAAACTGTATTTGTAATTTCAGGGCTGGCAGCTACTCTGTCAGCTCTTTTTATACCACCATCTCTTGAATACATAGGATACATAGATTTTCAGGTTATAGCATTGCTGTTTTGCTTGATGGCAGTGGTTGCGGGATTAAGAGAAATTGGTTTGTTTGAAGTTCTTTCGCAGAGATTACTGCGTATTGGTACAAGTGTAAGATTTGTTTCCATTATATTAGTTGTATTGTGCTTTTTTTTTGCCATGCTTGTGACCAATGATGTTGCCTTAATCACAATGGTTCCATTTACTCTTTCAGCACTGGATTTTGTGAGTGAGAAAAGAATCATTTTTATAGTGGTTATGGAAACCATTGCAGCAAATTTGGGGAGTATGCTTACACCCATAGGAAATCCACAAAATCTTTATTTATTCTCAAATTTTAATGTTAATATTATTGAATTCTTTAAAATAACTTTTCCTATAACAGTGGTTAGTTTAGCATTAATTATTGCATTTGTTCTTGCAATAAAGAGTCAGAAATTAAAAATAGTATTTGATGTTGAGTCAAAAATTCAAAACAAGTTTAAGCTTTCAGTTTATATATTGCTTTTTCTTATTTGCTTAAGTGCGGTTATAGGTGTTATAAACTATAAATTAATGTTTATAGCAGTGTTTTTTAGTATATTGTATATTGATAAAATGCTATTAAAACAAGTGGATTACTTTCTATTGTTTAATTTTATCTTTTTCTTTATCTTCGTTGGAAACATAGGAAGAATAGAGCAAATACAAGAGTTTTTACACGAAATAATACAAGGAAGGGTATTCATTTTTTCTGCGGCATTATCTCAGGTTATTAGTAATGTACCGGCAGCAGTTATGCTTTCCGGCTTTACAAATAATTTTAAAGAATTAATTTTGGGTACCAACATAGGGGGGTTAGGCACTATTATTGCTTCACTTGCAAGCCTTATCTCCTTTAAGCTTTATTCCCAAAGGAAAAATGCTAATAATTCCCTATACCTAATGTTATTTTCTGTTATAAATATTATGTTTATTGTTATATTAATACCTTTATGTTATAAAATATATATGTAATTTTCAATAGTTGAAGATTATATAGTGAGAAAAAACAAAGTAAAAACAAGATTGCATAGTGAGAAAAGGTAAAATAACAAGATTGCATAGTGAGAAAAAACAAAATAACAAGATTATTGCATAGTAAGAAAAAACAAAATAACAAGATTATTGCATATGCAATAATTTAATATAAGAAATTTATGATTAATAATATAATATGAAAAATTGGATATATTCAGTGGTAAAAGTTGTAGCAATAACATAATTGGTTGAGGAAGTTAGATGAGAAAAAAATTTATAATTTCACTAATGATTTTTATGATATGTTCAATAGCTTTAAAGAGCGTTGATATATCCAAAAGATATGAATTAAATATTGTTGATTTTGTAAAGTACTCTATTGACCTAACCTCAAGTGAGAAATATTACCTAAAATCACAAAAGTTATATTATGGATTTGATGTAAAAGATGCACCCTTTTCTTATGTCTCCTATGAAACTAATCAAAATATGGGTATACTTATAGACTACTTCAATCAAATTTCAGTAACATTAGAAGATGACTTTATAGGGAAGCCATATGATGATTATAACCTGGCTAGGAAGCTAAAAGAAGGAGAAGTTGATGCTGCTCCACTTAGCATTACAGAGTTTAATAAGGATGTTTTTCTATTTACTCAAACATTGTATATGGAACGTAGCAAGATACTTGTTAGAAGTGATGCGCCGTTTAATTCAATTAAAGATGTAGAAGACATAACTATTGCAGTAATTGCTGGAACCACTGCTCACCATGATGCCAATATATATTTCAATAAAAAGGAAAATGTTAAACTGGTTTTAGCAAAAAATTTAGATGAATGTTTCTATATGTTTGGTATGAAAGAGGTAGATGCCATAATAGGAGATGAGGCTCAGATCTCATACTACCTAAACCAAGCAATTCGTGACAATAGATTTAGGTTTCTACCTGAGGCCATATCAGAAGAAGAAGTTGCGCTGGCGGTAAATAAGGACAATGAGAGATTATTTAACATCTTAAATAAAGGTATTTTAGAGCTGAAAAAGAATCACCAATTTAACCATATCCATTCAAAATGGTTTGGCAGTTTTATTCCTGAAGTTGAGACCATGCCAAGTTATGACAATGCTACTGATGTTTTTATCTTTGTTTCGGCAATAATATTTTTGCTGGTGTTTTGGAATAGGGCAGTTTCCGAGCAGGTTAGTTTAAAAACAAAGGAATTGAATAATAGCAGAAAAGAACTGCGTGATATTGTTGATGCCCTGATGGATGGTATTATTGTTACTGACAGTAATGACTGTATAGAAATGTGCAATATTACTGTACTAAAACTGATTAATCTGCAATTTGCAGATGTGTTAGGGCGAAAACTATATGATATTGAAGAGTTAAGTCAATATCTTGAGCATATCAATGAAAAAGGAGCATTTAAGTATAACAATCTATATTATCTTGTTTCAAGAAGGGATTTTGACATTTCTTTGGGTAAAAAAATATTGATAATAGAGGATTATACTGAAAGATACAGATATGAAATGCTTACAAAACAGGAATCAAAGATGATAGCAGTTGGAGAACTGTCAGCAGGGTTTGCTCATGAAATCAGAAATCCACTGGGATTAATTCGTAGCTACATCTATATATTAAGAAAGAAAAGCAGAAGTGTATTAGATGAAAACAAAGCTTTTGCAGTTATAGACCATTCTATTGACAGGATAAATGCCCTTATGGAAAATCTTTTGAATTTTTCTAAGCTTTCCATGGAAGATAACACATTAGTAAATTACCTAGGTGTAATATCTTCAGTTTTAGAGCTGGAAGAAAAAAATCTTGAAAAAAATGGCATTACCTTGAAAAAAGTGATAAACAATGATAAACCTGAAATGGTATATCTAAATAAAGATATATTAGAATTGGTTTTAATAAACCTAATAAATAATAGTGTGGATGCTTTAAAAGAATCTAATAAAGATATAAAGGAGATTGTATTAAACATCTCTTTAGATGATAATAGATTAATGATAGATTTTAGTGACAATGGGCAGGGCATACCTGATGAAAAAATATCAAACGTATTTAACCCATTCTATACAACTAAAGAAACAGGGACAGGGCTAGGATTATATATAGTTAACTCAGAAATAAATAGTATAGATGGTCATATTTCATTGGAAAGCAAATATGGCGAGGGGACAACCTTTCATATAATACTACCGATAGAAAGAGGTGTGTAAAAGTAAACTCATGGTTAAGCAAAATAAAAATTATAGGATTCTAATTGTAGACGATGAAATAGAGTATCAAAATGTGGTATCCCTTATTTTAGAGGATGCAGGTTATCATACAAATGCCTGTTCAAATGGACAGGAAGCTATAGACTTCTTAAAAGACAATGTTGTAGACTTGGTTATTACTGACTTGAGAATGCCTATCATGTCAGGAAATGAACTAATTAAGAAAATTGCGGAGATGGATTGCGGTATAGATATATTAGTAGTGACTGCGTTTGGAAGTATAGAGGGTGCGGTTGATGCAATGAAACTTGGAGCCTCGGATTACTTTGTTAAGAGTAATGACCTGGATGAACTTCTAATGAAGATTGAGCGAATTGCAAAGATGAGAAGCTTGGAACGCAAAAGTAACATATTGTTGCGAAATCAGAATACAGAGAATGTATTTTTAGGAACAAAGAATCCTCAGTTTCAGCAACTTTTAGAAATGTGCAATAGAACCGCAGACACCAATATAAACATATTGCTCTTAGGAGAGTCCGGAGTAGGTAAGGAGGTTATTGCAAATTATATTCACAGGATTAGTGAACGAAGCAATGAACCTTTTGTTCCCGTTAATTGCCAAGTATTCCCGGAAGGGGTTATTGAATCAGAGCTATTTGGGCATGAAAAGGGAGCCTTTACCGGTGCAATGCTATCCAGAATAGGCAAGTTTGAAGAAGCCAATTACGGAACACTGTTTCTTGATGAAATAGGTGACTTACCAATGACAACACAGGGGAAGCTTTTACGTGTATTAGAAACAAAAACCATTGAAAGAATAGGAAGCAATAAGCAAATAGACTTAGATGTTAGATTTATCTCAGCAACCAACAAAAATGTAAGTCAAAAAATAAGTGATGGAAGCTTTAGAGAAGATTTATTATACAGAATTAATACTTTAACCTTAACAATACCACCTTTGAGGGAAAGGAGAGAGGATTTACCTGGATTAATAAACTTTTTTGTAAGAAAAATAGAAGCGGATCAAAAGAAAAAAAATGTTGTTTTAGAGGAAAAGGTTATGGAATACCTTTTGTCATATGATTATCCCGGCAATGTCAGGGAGCTAAAGAATATTATAGAAAGGTTAATTGCTCTAAGCCAAAATGGCGTTGTGACAATGTCGGAGCTATTTATGCCTAATGACCTATGCTATTCTTTTATTAAGAGTAATGAAATCAGCAATTTAAGAGAAGAAAGAAATAAATTTGAAAAGCAATATATAACAAATGCCTTGGCAGTTTCAAATTGGAACGTAACAAAGTGTGCAGATGAGTTAGGCATTACTTCAAGACAGCTTTGGAATAAAATAAGCCAATATGAAATAAAAAACAAAAATAAGGATATTATGTGACGAAAGTGTGAATTTTTTTTCACACTGAAGTGAAGTTTTTTTCGTAGAACTAAAGTATTAAGCAAAGCCAATTTAGGGCTTTGCTTTTTATTTTGTTGAAAAATAGATGTTTGCGCACAAAAATAACTTTTTTTGTTATGTTGGCATAAAGCTTGCTTAATATATAAGCGTAAGTACATTTACTTACATTGAAATTATTCGTTATATTATTAAACAAAAAAGTATTTTAGAAAGGGAAAAAGATGAAAAAGATTTTAGCTGTGTTCATTGTATTGACACTTTGTTTGACAAGCTTGACAGCGTGTGGAGGAAAAGACGATACTGCTGAGGGTCCTATTACAATCAAAATCGGACATACTGATTCTTCTCAAAGGTCTACTCACGTTTGGGCAGAATGGCTTGGAGAATATTTAGAAGAACAGGCACCGGGACGTTTTAATGTTGAAGTTTATTCAGATGGTCAATTAGGAGATTCTCCGGACTTAGTTGCAGGTTTAGGCCTGGGAACTGTAAACATGGTATTTGACCTTGCTTCAGTATTTACAACTGTTGCCGGAAGTGCATCAAGCTGTATAGACCTACCTTATTTATATCCTACATATGAAGATTGGGTAGAAGGTACATTTGAGAATGGTGGACTAGAGCTATTTAATGAAACAATTAAGGATTCAGATTTCTATTGTATGGATATGTACTACAATGGCATGAGACAGGTAATCAGCAGAACTAAGAATTATCACAATGCTGATGATCTAAAAGGACAGAAGATAAGAATCGCGCAAAACGATATGAATATTGCAATATGGGATGCAATGGGTGCAAACCCTACTCCAATGGCTTGGGGTGAAGTAGTAACTTCTTTATCACAGGGTCAAATCAATGCATTAGACCACTCTTTAGGAGTATTTAACGACTTTAACTTGCATGAGATTGCGCCATACGTTACTCTAACAAATCATGCTTCATCACCATTCCCTGTAGTAACTTCACTTAAGTGGATTGAATCACTAAATGAAGAAGACAGAGCTGTTCTTGAGGAAGGCGTTAAGCTAATGTGTCAACAGCAAAGAGATGAAGAAAGAGCTAAGGAACAAGAATATTTAGACAGATTCGTAGCTGAAGGTGCAACTGTTGAAGAATTAACAGAAGCAGAAGTAGAGGCATTTAAAGAGTCAGTAAAGCCGGTTTATGAAATGATGCGTAAAAAGGCTGGAGACGAAGTGGTAGATAAGTGGTTAGCAACTGTACCTAAATAAATGTATCAGTAATGTGAGGGCAATGTAGTTGCCCTCACATTTATTAAAACCATGCTTATTAATATAGACATTTATTTTACTCATTTTAGGAAATGGAGACAATAATGAAAAAAGAAAAAGGAGATTTTTTTGCAATTATAAATAAAGCTGAAGACATTTGTCTTGTGTTTATGTTTTTTACTATGGTTGCAGTAATATTCCTACAGATTATAATGAGGTATGTTTTTAATGATTCTTTAACTTGGTCTGAAGAATTAGGGAAATTTATCTTTGTATGGATATCATGGCTTGGAATTAGCATTGGACAACGTAGAAATGAACATATAAAAATAACAATGTTGACAGATAAGCTTCCAATAAAAGCACAGACAGTAGTAAATATAATTGCAAATGTTATTTTAATTGCAATTCTTTTGGTAACTGTATACTACGCATTTTTATTAGTTCAATCACAGCAAAGGGTTCCATATGCAGGAATTAAAATCAGCACTTCATGGGGATACCTATCATTAGTATTGGGATGTAGTTTTATGACATTAAGACTTATTGGAGAGATTATAACAAATATTAAATCTTTAATCCATGGAATCCCAGAAAATCTTGCAGAGGGGGGTGTGAACTAATGTCTGTTGCGGTACTATTTATTGCACTATTTGTTCTTTTATTAATCGGAGTGCCTGTAGGGTTTGCTATAGGCGGCGCAACTATGATATCTATGGTTCTTTGCACCGACCTTAACATGGTTATTAATGCGCAATATTGTTATAGTGGAATTTTTTCCTTTACTGTAATGGCAATACCGTTTTTCATGTTGGCAGGTCTTATTATGTCAACGGGAGGGATTGCAAGACGTATAGTAAACTTTGCTTCGGCATTAATTAGCTTTGTAAATGGAGCAATTGGATGCGTTTCAATAATTGCGTGTATGTTCTTTGGAGCTTTATCGGGTTCCGGTATGGCAACAACTTCAGCAATCGGCGGTATGATGATTCCGGAAATGAAGAAAAAGGGCTATGATCCTGCTTATGCGGCAACTATTGTATGCTTTGGAGGAATTGTAGGACCGATTATTCCACCAAGCTTGTCATTTGTATTATATGGTGCATCTACAGGTGTATCTATATCACAGCTCTTCTTGGCAGGCGTTATACCCGGAGTATTGATAGGACTTATATTTGTAATTACTAACATAATTATGTGTACTATGAGTAAAACGGATCTTAGAAACACTAGAACCGAAAAGGAAATAGTTAAAGTTCCTATTGGGCAATCTATGAAAAATAGATGCGTTGAGATTGCAAAGGCTACAAAAGATGGATTTTGGGCATTGCTATCACCGGTAATTATACTTGGCGGAATTTACTCAGGTATATTTACACCAACTGAAGCGGCTTGTGTTTCTGTAGTATACTCTGTTATCATAAGCTTATTTGTATATAGAGATATGAACTTTAAGGATTTATTTAATGTATTCCTAGATACTGCAGTATTAAATGGTATTACTTCATTCTTGTTAGGATATTCTACAGTATTTTCAACATTTATGACTTTTGAAAAAGTACCTCAAATGATTACACAGTTCTTAACGGGAGTATCAGAAAATCCATATGTTGTATTAATGCTTATTAATATTATTTTATTACTAGTGGGATGTTTCCTTGATACGGTACCGGCTATTATAGTAATGGCGCCTATGCTTATGCCTACAATAACCGCACTCGGGATTAATCCATTCCATTTTGGTGTAGTAATGGCTGTTAACCTGGCACTGGGATTATGCTCGCCTCCATATGGATGCAACCTTTTTGTTGGAGCGGCAGTGGCAAAAATAAAAATGGAATCAATGTTTAAATACATAGTGCCATATTTTATTGTTGGTTTAATTGCCCTTGGTATAGTTACCTACGTACCTTGGCTATCACTGGTATTCTTATAATAAGTTTAGTATTGTTATAATGACTTAGGTACTCTTATAATAAGTTTAGTATTGTCATAATGACTTAGGTACTCTTATAATAAGTTCAGTATTGTCATAATGACTTAGGTACTCTTATAGTAAATTTGTAATTTTGGTAATGTATATGCATATTCTGATTTGTTGTACTTAGGTGAAATGAATTGGAATATGCACAAAACCTATGTTGGAATAAGAATTATAGTTAAACGGGCTTAGTTTAACTAAGGATTTAGATTATAATTTAATATGGAATGAATAAATTACATAAAATAGTGTATTGTATAAAACGGTAGACAATTTTATGTATTTTTTATATTTTAATGATAAAATTTGAATTATAATAATTCTTGAACAAATTACTTGCTGTGATAAAATAAATGAAATTATATAAAATGTTTTATCTATTTTACTTAAATAGTTTAGGACAGGAGGAACAAGTGGTAATGAGCGAATTTAACCAAAAAGAAATTGAAAAAATATTAGAGTACCATAGAGAATTTTTTGAAAGCAATATAACTAAAAATATTAACTTTAGAATAAAAAAACTAATAGCATTAAAAAAAGGTATAAAAAAATATGAAAAAGAATTGATGGACGCATTATACACCGATTTAGGAAAGCATAAAGATGAATCCTTTATAACTGAGTTTGGACCAATATATTCGAGTATTTCATATATGATTAAAAATCTAAGAAGATGGGCTAAACCGGAGAAAAAGAAAACACCTATATATCTAAAGCCTGGAAGAAGCTATGTTGAGAAAGAGCCTTATGGCACAGTACTGATTTTAGGAGCTTTTAATTACCCCATTCAGTTAATCATAGAACCGTTGATAGGAGCTATTGCAGCAGGTAATACTGTTGTTATAAAAACCTCTGAAATGGCTACGAATACATCTGGTGCAATTAGAAAAATGCTTGATGACACCTTTGAAAAAAAGTACGTTTTATGCGTTGAAGGAGACAAAGATACAGCAGAAATATTAGTTAATTCAAAATTTGACTATATTTTCTTTACAGGAAGTGCCCATATAGGAAAATTAGTTATGGAAGCGGCTGCAAAAAACTTAATTCCATTAACCTTAGAACTTGGGGGTAAGTGTCCGGTCATAGTAGATAAAGAGGCAAATATTGGTCAGGCGGCAAAGCGTATTGCTTGGGGGAAGTTTTTAAACGCAGGACAAACCTGTGTTGCCCCGGATTATGTACTTGTGCATGAAGACATAGAAGATGAATTTGTGAATCGGATTAAAACATCTATTTTTAAATATTATGGTGACGACATTGAGAAAAATAATAGCTTCGGAAGAATCATAAATGAAAGACATTTTAATAGGGTGGTCAATCTGCTTGAATCAGAAAGGGAAAACATAGTTTTTGGTGGGCATAGTAGTAGAGACAATAAATATATAGAACCAACAATACTTAAAATTCAAGATGTAGAAAGTCCTATTATGGAAGAAGAAATTTTTGGACCTGTTTTGCCTATTATAGTTTATGATGAATTAGACAATGCTATTAAATTAATAAAGAAATTACAAAAGCCTTTGGCATTATATATATTTACAAAAAACAAAAATATAAGAAATACTATACTAAATAATGTATCCGCCGGTACCGTTTGTATAAATGATACGATTTTACAACTTGCAAATAATAGCTTGCCTTTTGGTGGAGTAGGAAACTCGGGCATGGGTTCATATCATGGTTGGTATAGTTTTGATACATTCTCGCATAAGAGAGGAGTATTAGAGAAAAATCCTAGGGTGACTAATCCCATTATTTATCCTCCGTATTCAAATAGAAAAAATAAAATTATAAGAAAATTTTTAAAATAGTTTAAAACTTTAATTGAGTCCTGTAATAAAGTCATTTGACATAAACGTTGGAATGTGAACGTTTATAGCGTGATTTATAAGGACTCATTTTTTTGAATAAATAATTATCAGACTATTCTGTGAAGTTAATTGAGGAATTTTGAAGCACAATTCTATAATTGAATAAAAAATAATATACATAAAGGAGAGAAAAAAATGGCAGTTAATCTTAAAGGAAGAAGCTTTTTAACATTGATGGATTTTACTCCAGAGGAAATCAGATATTTATTGGATCTTGCTCATGATTTAAAGGCTAAAAAACGTGCAGGAATAATTGGAGAAACGTTAAAGGGAAAAAATGTAGTACTTCTTTTTGAAAAAACATCGACCAGAACAAGATGTGCTTTTGAAGTAGCGTGTTTAGATGAAGGTGCTCATGTTACTTTCCTTGATTCGCAGAGTTCTCAATTTGGTAAAAAAGAATCTGTTGAAGATTCTGCAAAAGTATTTGGCAGATTTTATGATGGTATTGAATACAGAGGATTTAAGCAATCACTTGTTGAAGATTTAGCAAAGTATTCAGGTATTCCTGTTTGGAATGGTCTGACAGATGTGGACCATCCAACTCAGATTTTAGCTGATTTACTTACTATTGAAGAGCATGTTGCAAAGCCTTTAAACAAGGTTAAAGTAGTATTCTGCGGAGACGTAAGGAATAATATGAGTTATGCTTGGATGTATGGTTGTGCAAAGATGGGTATGCATTTTGTAGCTTATGGACCTCAGGTATTACTTGACCAAATTGACAAGTCTATTTTAGAAAGCGTAAATGCTGTGGCAGCTGAAACCGGAGCTACTATTGAACTTTGTAGTACAGCTGAATGCTTAAAAGGAGCAGATGTGCTTTATACTGATGTTTGGGCATCAATGGGTGAAGAAGCTCAGATTCCGGAAAGAGTTAAATTATTGACTCCTTACAAGGTAACCTCTGAAATGGTTGAAGCAACAGAAAATGAAGATGTTATCTTCTTACATTGCTTACCTTCATTCCATGATTTTGAAACTGCAATGGCAAAGAGTCAGATGGAACTTGGATATGATATTAGAGAAGTTACAGATGAAGTATTCAGAAGCAAATGCTCAAAGGTATTTGATGAAGCAGAAAACCGTATGCACACTATTAAGGCAGTTATAGTAGCTACTATAGCTTAGGTTTAATTTTACTTAAATTGATTAGCAAATAAATTTATTAACAAGCTAGCCATCTAGCCGGCTTGTTAAATGGTTAGTATAAAGTAGTTTATAAGGGGGAGCTTTATATGAAGCATGGAGTTCATAATTTTTCCGAGATAGGGAAATTAAATAAAGTACTTCTTCACCGATTAGGTAGAGAAATAGAAGGTTTAGTACCTGGTAACTTTGAAAGACTTTTGTTTGATGATATTCCTTTCCTAAAGGTGGCACAACAAGAGCATGATTGCTTTGCCAACTTACTGAGGGAAAACGGAGTAGAAGTTACCTATTATGTTGATGAGACTGTAAAAGCTTTACAGGATGAAGCTATAAAAAAAGAATTTATACAAAAATTTGTAAAGGAGAGTGAAATACATTCTGAAGCAGCAGAAGAAGCTTTATGTGAGTACCTTTTCGCTATGCAACCTAAACAGGTAGTAGAATCTGTTATTGCAGGTATTAAAAAGAGCGAAATAGTAAAAGTTGCTTCAAGCTCATTGGCAGATTTTATAGATTCTGATTATCCTTACTTTACAGACCCAATGCCAAACCTATATTTCACTAGAGACCCCGGTGCTTGCGTAGGTAATGGTGTAAATATTCATCATATGCACACATCAGCAAGGCGTAGGGAAGCATTATTATTAGAATATATGTTTAAGTACAATAAGGACTTTGCCCCTGAGGGAACATTACAATGGTATGATTACAACGATGACTATTCCGTAGAAGGAGGAGATGTTTTAGTACTTTCAAAGGAAATTGTTGCTATAGGTCTTAGTGAGAGAACTACAGCGGCAGGAATTGAAAGATTTGCGGAAAACATCTTGAACAAGTCAACCTTTAAGAAAATCCTTGTATTTGACATTCCTAAGACAAGAGCATTTATGCACCTTGACACCGTATTCACTATGGTGGATTATGATAAGTTTACAATTCATCCGGAAATAGAAGGTCCGCTTCAGATATTTGAAATTACTTTAGATAAAAATGGAAAAGCTTCTTTTGCAAGTATGCAGGATGAACTGGTAAACATTCTAAAACATGAACTGAAATTACCGGCAGTAGAACTTATTCGTTGCGGTGGTGAAGATGCTATGGCGGCTCAAAGAGAGCAGTGGAATGATGGCTCAAATACATTGGCGATTGCTCCGGGAACAGTTGTTACATATGAACGAAACTATGTTACAAATGAACTTTTAGATAAGAAGGGCATAAAGGTTCTCACAATACCAAGCTCAGAATTATCTAGAGGAAGAGGCGGTCCAAGGTGTATGAGCTGTCCTGTCAACAGGGATGATTTATAGTCAAGAGCTTAAGTAATTTATAAGATAAATAATGGCTGGACAAATAAATTTTGTCATATAGTCAAAGCGGAGGAAAGTATGGATAAAGCAACAAAATTAGTTGTAGCACTGGGAGGCAACGCATTACAATCGGGAAGCGGCCCGGCAACAGCAGAGGCACAGCTTGAAGTAGTAAAATCTACTTGCAAGCACTTAGCAGAAATAAGTTGCAGGGGATATGAACTTGCAGTGGTACATGGAAATGGACCGCA
>JBKECQ010000107.1:0-5514 GCA_047974845.1 Aminipila sp.
ACATGCTTTTATTTTTTCTTCAACTGTATAACTTGATTTTCTGGACATAATAAAATCCCACCTCCATAGATAAATGAAATTTAATTATTTCATATGTCTACTTAAGTGGGATTGTATCAATTGGGAGTGTTTTTTTGTTTGGAGCTGGTGAAGGGAATAGTATCCCCAACTGCTGGTTGTTGGTAAGCGTATAAAAAGTACCTTACTGAAGCGAGTGATTACTATAACCAATTAACAATTTTTTATAACTTTAACTATAAATTTCCTTTAATAATGTATTCGAAAAATGTTGAAATAAAAAAATGAGGAAACGCAGGCGCTCCCCCATATAAAACTAAATTGTTTTTGTAATATAATATTATTATATGCCACTTTTCACTAAATAGTCAACAATTATTTTGATGAAATTATATGTACTCCTTATACTATCATTTTGTGCAAAAAAGTTACTCTTTTTTATCATTCTCACATTTATTAACTCGTTTAATTGATGGTAAGTTGCATTCTTCACGCCTTCACTTTCGATAATCTTATTAAATACATATAGCAATGTAACGAAATCATGGACGACTTGCTTTTGCATATGATTTATTCTAACATCTCTCTTTATCCCGATATTCGATATAAAAGAATCTATTTTCCTATTTGTATTCAAATTATCATGTTTTTGCCTTTTTAAATTATTAAGTAAGCAATTATTATGCGCTGCGGCATTTCTTAAAGATTTTATTGACAACAATGGATAAGTAAAAATTTCACCTGTAAAATGCTTGCTATTTTCATTATAAAAAATTTTATAAAATTTTATAAAGTCACCAAAAGAAAGTAATTCGATTAAATTCCAAATAGCGTAGTCTTCTTTCTCAAGTTTGCTAATTAAATCTGAACTATACGGATTAGACTTCTTAATACTTATTCCATCTTTAATGCCCTCATAGCATTCAAAATATTTTTGTACTATACTATATCCATCTTCTTCTATCTTATTAAAATCGCATAAAAGCTTTACTTTTATAGCATGTTCAATATCTAATGCCATTTTTATAATAAAATACCTTAAGTGCATATCTAAGGTAGCCAGCTCTTGAAGATATGCAAATTCCAAGTTCAAATAGTTCCCTATATTCTGCCCTGACTGATATTTATCATAATTCTTAGCGTATGATTTAATTTTAAAATAATATGTATTCTTTTCCAAATATATTTTAGCGGTCTCTTCAGTAGTAATGTTAAATCCGATACCCTTTGATTTCATATATTCTATCTGCTCTTCTACCGTTAATTTAAGTTTTGACAATTTAACTGCCTCATTCCTTTAAATATCTTATAACCGTAAATTAATCTACTTTAACTCTTAAATCCATATATTCCATTAACGAGCATACACTATCAACATAGTTCACTGTTTGCCCATAATACTTAGCCCAAAGTTCCTCATCAACCTTCACACTAAGTAATTTTCCAGAATGATTATAATTTACATCAATCCCTCTTAAAACAATTTGCGTAGATTCCGCAGGAAACTTTTTAGTTGGTTCTATCACATCAGCCAAACACAACATATATAACAAAGGATTTTTATCATAATTAATGATCTTATATCTATCACCAATAAAATTATTTAACCCATATTTTCTATACACCTCTTCTGTTTCAGCATCGGCTTTAAATAGATTATGACAAGAAATACAGTCAGCAATATGTGCAAATATCTTAAATTGCTCACAACTAAAATGTCTGGTTTTACCTTCAGTTTGCACTCTAAAGTCATAAAACTTTATCCCATGTCCTTGCTTCATACATTTATATTGTTGTCTATAATTCTTTACTAGTTGAGAAAAGAGTAAGTCTCCGCCGATAATGCCATGATCAATATCAAGGAACACTTTACTACGTTCAAAAAGTTTATATTTAAAATATGCATTTTTATCTTTGTTTTTATAATGGTTCCCTCTTACTACCGTACCATTGTTATATATAATGTTGCCCTTACACCGCTCATCACACTGATGTTTATTAAGCTCATCTGCTTTGTAATCCTTATCTCTCTGCATATTTAATATAGGGGCGCTTCTATTGACACTAAATTTTCCTGCACAATAATAATGTGTCGTAAAAGGAAAATTAGGAGTAGCTAAATTTACATCTAATTGTAGCTTTTTATAATAGCGTAATCGTTCATTGCAGATACCATTTACTTGTAATACTTGTAATTCATTTATTATATTTTTATTTTTGCAGAGCTTATTTTCAAATAAGTATCCAAAATCATGATAAAGGCAACATAAATACCAAGTATACCCAAAAGGGTACCACCCACCATAGTCAGACATAATCTGGAGATCTTCATCAATCTGTGATTGCAAAAATATTCCCAAGAAATATACATATATCATATGGCTTGCTCTTTCCATTTTCAAGCCATCTGCAACCTGCCACTCAATATTAAATATATTTTCTTTAAGACCCTGCCCGAACATTTCTCTAATAAATTTTTCTGCACTATCTAAATCTACTAATGGATTTGTTTTAACACCTCTATAATAGTCCCATAATTGTCGATTTACATATGCCTCATTGCACATTTGATACAAATTCATCATTTCCTCTTTACTATAAAAATCGCTATATGCTATTCTTTATCGTTACTCATTTGTCTATTTATAATAAAATCAAAAATAAGCCAAATAAATAAAAAGTCAATCATAAATAGCCCAAATCCAATAGCTGAAATAACTTCAATTACTGTTTTATATTCTGATACTTCCATCATGAATTCTTTCGTTTGTTCCGGTATCAATTTTGCCAAACAACTAATAACAAGCGTGCTTATAGCTACTTTCATAGCGCTTTGTATATATGTTTTAAGTACGCCCAATTGCGTTTTGCTTTTTATGATCTTATCAGGGGTTGCTTTCATTGCTTTAGCTAAATTGCTACCAACTAAATTACTAATAGAAATCGCATAAACTGCTAGAGCAATGGAAACAATAGAAATGCTCTCACTTGCAATATCCTTAAAATTTAGTTTTAACAAATATGAAGCTACTATTGTCGCGAAAAATATTGCAATTGCTACATTTCTATGCTTCGGGTACATTTTATTACCTTATTTCATTTAAAAATTTAACTTTAACTTCTTCTGGGTCATATCTTCCGTTTTCATTTTTCAAAACTTCTACTGGAATCGATTTAATCAGAGAAGAAAAGTCAAAACTTTGTTCAACCTCAGTATCATCGACTCCAATCAAAATAATACTTTCAAAATTGCCACTATCTTTCCACTGTCTGAACTTCTGAATTGCTTTTTTTGCTTGTTCAATCGGTGTGTTACCATAGTCTATTTGCATGGTAATTTTTTCAGGACAATCCAAACCAAATATATTAACCTGCTGTTGAAAAATAGAATCCTGAATAAAATTTTGTATATTTCTTTCTTGTACAAATTTTAATTGTTTTATAGCTTTAACAGAATCCTGAAATTCTTCAAGAGATGTATAAATATTTTTAATCTCCACATCTTTTGATAATGCATTTGAAAAATAGTATTGCACAAATCCCCTTTTATCCATATTGTTTGTATAAAAAAGTTTAGTTTTCCAATCATAGCAGAAAAAAAGTTGTTTATATAGTTCCACTTGGCTTTTGCCTCTAGGATTTCTTTCCTCAACATCTCTACTCCCATCCAAAACAACATCCCTATATAATTTTGCATTATTGTACTGGCAGTATATCCATAGAAATCTATCTTCGAAAAAAGTTTTTTGTATTTCATACCAATCCGAATAATAATCTTTTACAAATTTTGACCCATTTTCTGAGATATTAATGATGTCTTCTATGGTAGGTATGCCTTGATTAATTATGAGCTGGAAATTTTTAAATCGCATAATCACTTATTCCTTTTTTGATTTTTCTTTAATAGCGCAAACTATAAATATATCTAATGTAAGTTAATTTTATAAAAGATAAAACTAAAATTGCAAAATTTTAAATTTATCACTTGTTTAGATGTTTAAATTATACCAAAATATTACTATTTCGACAATGCTAATAATATTAGTACCTTCTTCTTTCATCAGAAGTACAAAACATCAAAAACCCTGTGCAATCTTGATCAAAAGTCATTTTAATCCAACAAATTACTTTTATCCTCGGTTTAAACCATTATCTTTCCACCCCAACATACCCCACAACCTTATAATAAATATCCACAATTTAAGTCTTGCTCCCATCGGTATTTTCCGTTTTTTTATAAAACACAATCCGTTCTTTGATTCTGTTCAAAATCTTGGTATTGAGTTCTTGTATATCCGTATATTTTTTAATTAAATTTATAAGGTTTCCGATATCCTCTGGTGAAGGGAATAGTATCCCCAACTGCTGGTTGTTGGTAAGGAATTCCTTCTGTTATTTAGGGAACAATCAATCTGCTTTTCTATTATTCACCACATTAATAATACTACTTTCATATCTTGCTACAGTGCCACTAATAAGTTCTACCCCTAAATGTCCATTGAAGCTTTTGTCTGGTACAGTCCATATATATTCCGCTGTAGTATTTTCAGCGCCAAAACCTTTTTCGCCAGTGCTATCATTGTCATATGCCGACATTACACCAATCAACTCTCTTTGACTAAAAGTCTCTGTCCCTGTCGGGGTAAGATAAAAAAAGATGTAATCGGCCTCTCCTTCGAACTGTACATGAATACGAGTGGTCGGCTGTAGATTAATCCAACCGTTATCCTCTTTAATCCCAACATTATTATTGTCCTTTAACACAACATCAGTAACATTTGGAACTTTTTCCATTGTTCCTTCTTTATTTGTGCACCCAGACATAACAAGTATCATTGCTATAGTCAATAAACAAAACAATATTATTTTCTCTCGTCTTTTCACTTGATAACCCCTCCTCGATAATGATTTTTAAGGTTTCACCAACTAAGTAATTAATCTAGTCTATCACAAACCTATACTTGGGAACAAGTCAACTAAAAAAATCAACTCTCTCCTTCTCTATTCACATTTAATAAGCGCATAATTTCCTCATGCAAAATTAGTAAGTGAAGGTATACATTACATTACCATCTAAACGTGGAGTATAGTCATAATAATAATGTAGCATATGTAAATAATCATACCCATTATCTGCGAATTTTTTTGTTCCCCATTGTGACACTGTGCCACCGTCCCATCCTCCAACTTCATAATAACCTTCTGTACCGCTTAGATATCTCGGGAAGAAAAGATAGCTTGCGCTTTGAATACCTGTTGAACCTATTGCCTTTATTGCATTTGTGCATGAAGTCTTTGCTGAATTTGGCTTATATACCTGATCCGCATCTGTATCCTTTACATCATAACCCCTTCCTGGATATTTCGCAGATTCTACTCTGAACCAACCTACCATTTTGACACACATAGCCCCTGCTTTAAGTGATTCAGAACCCCAACTAGCTCCCCATTCATTTGGAAGTACATTTTTACAATATTCATAAAAATCCACTGTTT
>JBKECQ010000108.1:0-2093 GCA_047974845.1 Aminipila sp.
ACATGCTTTTATTTTTTCTTCAACTGTATAACTTGATTTTCTGGACATAATAAAATCCCACCTCCATAGATAAATGAAATTTAATTATTTCATATGTCTACTTAAGTGGGATTGTATCAATCGGGAGTGTTTTTTTGTTTGGAGCTGGTGAAGGGAATCGAACCCCCAACCTGCGGTTTACGATACCGCTGCTCTACCGTTGAGCCACACCAGCAGGTTATAGCTTTCCACCTTATTTATTTTTACAATTTTAGTTAAATAGTTTTATCCTTAAAAACGTCATTACCTGCCACAAAGTATCTTATCATTTCCGAGGTTAAAGCTATTGTTTCCTTATTTACCGGAACATCACTTCTATGAAACCATGTTGCTTCTGCCAGTTCGTCTTCTTGGATTGTAACTTCATTAGAACCTTCCAATCTTGCAAAAAATCCAACTAAAAGTGAATCAGAAAATGACCATGGTTGATTTTTATAATAGGTAATATCTTTTACTTTAAGCCCCACTTCTTCAAAGACTTCTCTTCTCACTGTATCTTCCAAGGTTTCTCCTACCTCTGAAAATCCGGCTATTAAAGCATATCTTTTATATGGTCTATCTGCGTATCTTGTCAAAAGTAGCTTTTCACCATCTACAACTCCAACAATTATTGCAGGTGAGATTTTTGGATATTCTGTCAAACCGCATTTATTGCAAATTAACGCACGCTCTGTTTCACTATGATGATTAGGGGATCCACATCTACCACAGTAACTATGATTTTGAAGCCATCTACTAATTTGAACTGCTGTAATAGCTGCAAATCCCTTAAATTGTTCTTCAAAGCCTCTAAATTCTGTAGCTCCCAACCAATCCGGCTTGAATTGATGAAACTCCTCTCCCAAAATATCTGATATATTTAAGGAACCCTCCGCTTTCATAGTTGCTTGCATATCGCCTAGATTGTTTACCATAAAATATTTACAGTCATCTATGCTGAATAAATATCTTGCTACAGCCTTTAAGCTTTCTCGAATTTCAATGTCTTTAATATCTTTAAAGCAAATAAACTCAGGATTTTTCTTGCAACCCTCAAAAGTTTTCATCAAGATTTTTTCTTCTTCAAAGAATAATGCAATGTCATCGTCTTCTGCACAAATATTTCTATATGTTATATCAAACTTTCGAGGTTCTATATCCTGTATCATATCTTTGCCTTTCTAAATGCTATAAAAATCTTGAGCTCTAATTTGAAGCTCAACCCCATCCTTTATTAAATATCCCCCTGCTGCTTTTTCCAGCACTCCATCCTTTCTGAGCACATCAAAAGTACGTAAAAGGTGTCTGTAGCTAGTTCCCAGCAGTTCTGCCACTTGGGTTAGGTTTTCATTAAAAAGCCCGTCTTCATTAGTCATTAATACATAAGAGCATAACCTGGTTTCAAGCGGTAGTAATATATTTATAGCTCCATTTCTTGCACATCTATCAAGTTTTTGTGCTAAATGAGCTCCTACAAAGTTCATAAAAGTAATATTGTTTCTTAATCTTTCTCCACAATATTTTAATGGTATACCCATACAAGTAACTTCTGTCAATGCCTGAACATTTGTGGTACAAATGCCATCGGTCATAAGTTCTATATCTCCTAAAATACCCGTCTTTGCATAGAATGTCAATAGCAAGGATTTTCCGTTGCTGATATTGATAAAGGTCTTTGCCTTTCCGCTTATCATAAAGAGCAGGTATTCCATTGGAAAACCTTCTCTACATAGGTACTCACCTTTTTCAAATTTGAGCACCCTTACATCACCCTCTTCAAAATCTGACAAACCATACTTTTGCAATTCGTTTTGCATTTTTACAGTTAAACTTCCACTTGGCATAAAAATCGCCCCTTTCTGTTTTCTGATTATGTAGATTGTAATATAATTTATATTAATTATGACATATGTCATAGCTTCCGTCAATATATTCTGTTATTCTTATTTTTTAAAGAAAGACCAACTATCAAAAGTCAATAGATAAATAAAAAAGATTTTTGAATATGGGAAGTATTTTTATGCATCACAAAAAGACCTGCAAAAGCAAGTTTTTTATGTAGTAGATATACCATT
>JBKECQ010000040.1:0-76821 GCA_047974845.1 Aminipila sp.
CGTCAAGACGAGTTTTTAAAGGCACTTGAGGATTTGAAGGTTCAAATCGAGAACAGATTAGGAGCCAAGTGCAAAATACAAGTTGCTAATATTGATAATAGGGAATTAGAATTAATTTAGAAGATAGATTTTAGTTTTTAGCTTTGATTCTAAAGAAGAGGACGGGTAGCCTTATTTTAAAGATACATAACTATTCCTAAAATATTCAAGGCGAGATTTGCTGTAACTATTGGAAATACAATAATCTTGAAAATAATATAGGAATAGTTAAAAGTCAAATTAAAGTAAGGGAATCATACCCTTATTATTTTTTACTCTTTTTAAGTAATTAAATTAATCTATTATATCCCAAGAGGAAAAACCTCACGCATATGTGCGTGGGGTTTTTTTATTCTCTTCTGAAAAAGAAGGGAGTAAATACTATGTTAAATTGTTTGCAAGTAAAAGATATATTATGTGGCACGCCAGAAGAAAGAACTGACGAAACAAACGCGGTTCTTGCTTTTTTTGGAAAGCGTGTTCATGATGTGTCTTTTTTTGTTGGTCTGAATGGAGACTTTGGGGCTAATGTAATCTACTGGTCACAAGATGTACCTGCCGCCATTGAAGCGAAGTGTGAAGAGTATGCAGAGCAAAACCCAGGAACAGAACCAATATTTATTGCGGTTATGTCAGAAAGTGAAAGGACCTGGGCATATAATGCTATTTCTCACATGGTAAAGCTATCTGAAAAGAATATTGAAAATTCAAAGTCTACGGGCAACGGTGAGGCATATATCACAGAAACAAAAGAACGTGATATATACGCAAATCTGATAAAACGATTTGAACCTGATAAGAAAGAGGAGTAGGGCTTTTTCTCTACTATATTTCAAATAAATACATAGGCTGTTGTGCATGGTTCAGCCATTAAGCAATTATAAATCAAAAACCAGGGTGTGGACGAGCCAACGCATAAAATCGCCCCGGGGCTTCATATAGACCCGTCAAGCGGCGACAAAAACCGCTATATAAATTTTTGGGGTGGGCGACTGGTGTGGTCGTCAAAAGAGTGCAATTTTGCGAAGCCTGTGGACAGTCAACAGGCAATTTTTTGGCGGCGAGTTGCAGGGTCGGGCTATTCGCCCGGCATGGCAAAAAAGGAAATTATGAGGGCACAGTTACCCCAAGGGTCGCACGCTGTTTACAAGTGCGAGCGTGCCAAGGGAGTTTGAGGGCTTGGCGAGAGCCCTCATAATAATGTTTGATGGGGCAAGCCCCAAACCCCAAAGCTGATATGAAAGGAATGGTTTTCGATGGGAGTATTACAGATTATAACTATATTCATGATTTTTGCAGTTGTATGGATATGTACTCAAATTGCTTGGAAAATGATTGAAGGAAAAATGATACTAAAGCAACAAGAACGTTGCATGGATTTAGCATATAGCAAAGGAATTCGTCTGATTGCTCAAGGTCTGAGTGAATATAGAAATATGAGGGAGTTGGTAAAACGTGGGTCTGATAAAATGTAAATTGTGCGGGTATGAAGCCACTGATGGGCGAACTATTCATGGACATTTCATGAAAAACCACTATAAAGAGTACAAACAAACTGGTTGCGACCTTGAAAAACTTACAGAGGGATATACACGCACAAGGTCTAATGTGTATCGAAAAAAGAAGAAAGAGGACGAGGAAATGGCAAAAGAAACAAAAATATTAAAGAACGATAAGCCCCAAAACTTAAGGTTACTCAACAAGTCAAATAGACAAGAACTTGAAGCATATAACGAGGGCTACAGATATTACGATCCGGATGAGCAAATTGCATATACAACTAGTGAAGTTAAGGAAGAGGGGTGGATATAATGAGTTTACTTGATGAAGCAATGGGAAATGAAGAATTTGAAGCAACAGAAAGTGTAGGAGGTGTGACAACAGAACCTCAACAACCACAATTTAGGCTAACTGATTTTTTACCTAATATTGATTTTATCCTTGCAGAAACAGGAGAAGGCAATATTGAAAACTATATACAACACCCACTGAATTTTAAAAGTAGCAAAGGTATAGCACAAATGCTTAGAGGTTTTACAGGAATATGCGGAAGTCTTAACTATGCCATTATAGATATTACCCTTGGGGCATTTGAAATTATGAGGGAGGGCAGAGAGCAACATGAAACTACTGACAGAACGGAATAATCACATATTTGTCTGTGGTCAAACAAGGAGTGGCAAGACATATTTTACAGCTAGAGCACTAGAACAACTTCATCGCCCAGTATTATTCTTTAATGTGCAAGACGAGGACTTGCCAAAAAGTTTTATTACTATTAAATACAATGAAGTAACAACCTCACAACTCATGGAAGCGCTAAGGAGTGGGGCAAAAATTGATTTAAGGCTACCTCTTGATATAGAGCAAACAAATACTCTCATAAGTCATATAATTATGAAACTTATGGGTGCAGGGTATAGCGAAAAAGCACCTATCTATGTAGTGATAGACGAATGTCACTTGCTTAAAAATAATGGTAAGGAATCAGCTATACAATCAGCAACAAGAGGTCTTAAACGCGGTGTGCGTTGTATATTTATAACTCAACGCCCTGCTTTATGCGATAAAACATTATATACGCAATCAGCAGAACAGTATATTTTTTATGTGGCGTCCAGTGAAAAGGAATATCTAAAGAATAAAGGTTTAGATTATGACAAGTGCAAAAAAGATTGGGAAAAGCTAGGAGAATATAGTTACATGTTTTATGACGGATTTATCCTTGAGGGTAGGAAAGGAATTTAGCATGAAGTATCTACATAATATTGAACCAGGTCTAGATATGTATTTAATTAATGGAAGGGCTAAACCTGTTCCGACAGAAGAGTACTTAAAATATAGAATAGATGAATTGAACCCAGATATTGTAAAATCAATAAAAACAGCATGGAAAAAAGGACACACAGTGTATCATTCTGCTATTGATTCAATAATATCCATTCAAGATGAGTGCCTAGAAAAGGCAAAACGATATGTTGGATATAGATATTTAGGCACATATAGCTATCTTGATGTATTTGGGGAGAATGCCGAAGAGGAATATCGTTGGGCTAGGCATGAAAAGCAAAAAATATATATGGAAGAGCGATTGTCTGATATGCAACAGCAAATGTGGGAAATGCAAAAGTTACTTTTAAATTTGTCAAAGGCACAACAGCAGAATTCACTAAGACAGGCAATATAATTCTTAAAGGGTGGGAAACCACTCTTTTTATTTTATTTAAAAATTGTCTTGACACCTCTTAAAGAGGCAATGTTATAATGCGTGTTAACATAATATATTTATCATTTTATTTGAATAGGGGGTATAAAATGGCTAAGAAATTAGGGGAAGTTACTAATCCTTTAACCGCGTCAGGTGGCAGTGTGTTAAGCCCCAGCGATTGGATTAGTAGAATTTTATTTGTTGCATGGATTGGAGCAATCTTTGCGATTGGTTCAAAGGTACTGAATTTTGCGGACAAGTATGTTCCAGGGAATAACACGCCAACAGGCATGGCAAATGCTACAGTAATGCCTACTTCATCACCAGGCGTGCAACAATTTTAGAAAAGGGGGATATAAAAAATATGGCTTTTGATGTAAATAGAGCATATAGAGGAAATTGGGGAGCTTCAGATATTATTGGGGCAGATACGGTTCCTCTGATTAAGAATGAATGGAAGATAATGGGTCAAGTTGTTATTCCTGCCGACCAACTTGTCGGACTTGGTTTCGGTGGAATAGGGACGCAAGACGCCGCACCAGGTAGGCTTTATGTTTCGTTAAAGGATACGGAAAAGAAACCTATTGAAGGGCAGTTTAGAATTGAAATCATGAGTAGTAATGATGTGCCACTCGGTAGTCGTCCCGTTCTAATTGACTATGATTTAGCTACCACAGCACTAGGAGCAGTAAACAGAACTGAACGTTTACCAATGCCCTTTGCAAATATTGTGCTTTCTAAAGACAAGAAATTTGTATTTAAAGTAAAAAATACTGCAAGTTTAGCACAAACTTTGTCAAGAGCAAATAGTGATGTTGAAATTGATGTAACTAAACAGCTTGTATAAGCTTTCAAGAGGGGGCGAAAGCTCCCTTCTTTTAGGAGGATAGGAATTGAGAGAATTTGAAAAATTTGAGAATATATCATATCCATATATTTTTAGAAAATCTATTCCACCAGGGGAAAAAGGTTGCATGAGTATACCTCTAACAGGTCATGGTTACATAACACAAGTTACGGTTAATTTTGCACTTGGTGAAGATGGTACACTTCATATTCGTCCTTTTGTTGAACTCCCTGGAGAGATAACGCAAGAGCTTTTACGTTATGCCGGGGATAATTATCTTAGTGGTGATGGGACTTCATACAAATTACCTTGTTATCAGGAAATAGAAAACCACACACTTTTAAAAGTTAGTTATGAAAACACTGCTACAGACCCAAAATCAGCAGATAGTATAATTATGGTTGATATAATCTGCCAATATGATGGTTATATAGAGCCTAAAAATATAATAGAGTAGGTGATGTCATGGCAGGAAGTAAAATTTATATGAGTAATATAATGGAGCAGTTAAAATCTGATGTGCAAGACTATACAAAAGATTTACAAAATGTACTAAATGGAATAAATGGAATGGTCGCTGAACTCCGAAATGTTAAAAACGCAGTAACTTCAAATATAACAGATATTAATGTAAGGCCATCTGAAACATTGAGGGCACACTTAACACATCCTTCTGTAAACTTTGAAATTGATAATACCACAACACAAGACTATAATCTATTAATGATGCAATGTTTAACAAGGGGCGTCATAAGATTAAAATTTCATTTCATTACAGACAGTGGCTGTCGGGAAACTGTTTTTGTACAAAGTGGAGATTTTAAGGCTACTAGAGAAATAGCAAATTGGCAAGAGGCAATTATTGATGTACCAAGTAATCCTAGTAATTATATTAAAATTGGTGTAACTGCGGGTGGTAGGGGCTTTACTGTCGGCATACCAGAAAATACGGTACGAGTTTATTATGATATCGTTGATATAGTAAATGGGAGTGCAGTTTCTGCTGCTATTCCATGCAAATAGGGAGAATTTATTATGAACAAACATGATTTAAGAGAACCAAACAGACCTTATTCAGAAGCTAAGGATAAGTTTATGAAAAAGTATGACAAGAGCATTAAGGGACTGTGCAATTATCACAAAGGACTGGAAACCTTTGTATGCTTTGAAGTGCTTTGTGCAAACGCTAGAGCCTTTGCTCGTGGTGATATTAAAGAAATATGGGCAGGCGCAGGAGTTCTTGACATGAAAGAACTATGCCGTGACGTAAAAATGCTTGATAGTCTAGCAAAGTATAACTGGTAGGGTTAACCCCTATCAGAAGAAAGGGGATTGAACAATGGCATTAGTTTTAGTAAATAAAGATGGTTCTAGTAATGCTAAGCCAGGAGATACCGTTGTACATGGTGGTGGCATGACGACCATACATAATGATGGCACAAAAACAACTATACCACTTCCTGGGGTAGGCAGTACAAAAAATTACAGCACAGTTGTTGATATTATGAATAAAATCACAAAGGATAGTTCTTCTTGGGCTACAGGTGGTAGCAGAAAAAGGAATAATAATGCGACACGTGATGTTTCATCGCCAGCTACCTCTGCTGTAAAAACTTTTGATAGTGAAGAAAATTATGATAATTTTACAACACCTGGTTCTGGGCTTAATGATTATTATTGTTTAAGGTTTGACCCTATGTCAGCTGTAAATGGTACAATACCAAATTACAGTGGAAACGGTGGTGTTAAGGCAAGTAATATAGTCGGCTATGGAATAATAGGTCTTGTACTCATAGCCGTGTTAGATAAGTTAATAGGGTAGGTGGGCTATATATGTTTATACCAGGTAATTGGATTATTCAAAAAGATAAAATTATTGCTAAACATGAAATTAAAGATACAGAAATTTATAAAGAAAATGTAAAAGAACTTCCTTTAGAGAATCAATTTACAATTTGGATTAAAAATAACTGGCAATTAGCTATAATTGGAATTACAGCTTTAATTGCCTTGATAAAAAATTAATTATGTTGTATTATTAAATAAAAAATAGGAAGGATTTTACAATATGAGTTTTTTTGAGGATTTAAATACATATATTGAATTTCTAACAATATATATATGTTTGTCGGGAATTATATTAATTATTTTACTTACTTCTGCATGGAAAGCTATGTATAATCAAAATATTATATATAAAGAAGTGCAAGAAATACGTAAATTGATAGAATCCCAAATTAAAGAGGGGGAAATGGATAATGGAAGCAATGTTGAATGCACTAATAAGGGGACTAACAGCAGCTGCTAACTTTTTTGTAGCCGCCTGCTCCCTAGCAATCAGCAATCCATGGTTTTTAGCCTTAACAGTATTAATGCTTATTAGTGGTGGTAAATCACTAAAACTTGGTAAAATATTTGCAGTTAAGGGGTAGAATCATGAATTTACAAAATGAACAGCTCACGGAGCATTTTAAATTATCTGAGTTTGCGTGTAATGGTAAGATGATTATTACGCCTAACTTTATAAAGTTTATATATGAAGTTATTGAACCATTTAGAAAATGGTATAAACGACCAATAAACATAAACAGTGGGTACCGTACAAGAGATAAGAATATAGCTGTTGGTGGAGTAGGGAATAGCTTACACCTAAAAGCAATGGCTATTGATTTTTCTTTTCCTGTTGAATTTAGGAGTATGAGCCACGAACGCAAGCAACAGTTTTTAAATAATATTAATCAAAAATGGTACAGCCTTTGTACAAAAGCAGGGGGATATGGTCAAATATGTTGGTATGATACATACATACATTTAGGATTGTCATACAGAAGGCAGTATTTTGAAGATAAGAGGGGGAAAAGATAATGGAAGATATAACTATTAATGCTGTACAACTCTTCACAAGTTATGGTGCAATGGGTGTATGCCTTGTTTATTTTATATTCAAAGATATGATACTTAACAAAGCCATGACCGATGCGTTAAATAAATTTACTTTGGCAATGAATTTATTAACAAATGGAAAGGTGGGAGAGTAATGGCTTTAAGCTATATCTTCCCTGTATCAGGTAGATATATAATAACCTCTCCGTTTGGATCGCGACGAAAGCCAAAAGCAGGAGCCAGTAAAAATCACCAAGGAATAGATATTGGTGTTCCAATAGGAACCACTGTACGTTCTGCTTCTAGTGGAAAAATTGCTAAAATAAGCTATAATTCTGCAAGGGGTAATTATATAGTAGTTGACCACGGAAGTGGAAACACAACTATATATGAACACCTGAGTAAAACGTTCGGAAAAGTTGGAGATATAGTTAAACAAGGGGAAGAAATAGCTAAAAGTGGTAGTACCGGTATTAGTACAGGCCCACATTTACACTTTGAAATAAGGCACAAAGGCATAGCAGTAAATCCTATGGTTGCTAATCTAAAATCAGGTGGAGCAAAAGAAATAGAAAAACACTTTTCTCTTTCTTCACTTTCTACATCAATAGATAAAGATAGTATGTTAGGTTTTGTAAAAGAAAATTGGTGGCTTATTGCTGGCGGATTGGTATTAGTAGCAATATTAAAATAGGTAAAAAGCACTACTTTTAAATAGGTAGTGCTTTTATTATTTCCTAATACTGTAAATATATAACTGAAATGGTAATAAAATACCTAATTGACGTCTTGGTAAATTTAGGGGATTCTATAGGAAATTATAAATAACAGAAGAGAATGTAATAAAATGTAAATATGCACAATGTGGTGGCGATATGGTTATTTGATTCTGAAGAAGAGGACGGGTAGCCTTATTTTAAAGACACATAACTATTCCTAAAATATTCATTTTCGGAATAGTTACTAACGTATCTCACAAATTTGACGATACAGTTACATATTTTGTCACATATTAATAACATATACAGTTACCCAAAACATTCATTTATTTAATTAATTTATTATTTAATATATTACTTACTTCGTTAACTATATTTCTATTTTATCATATATCCTCTATATTTATATAATTAATGTAATTTACAAATTATTATGATTCTCTTTTATAATACTAAATGACTAAGTGATTTACACTTTCACATCCTGTTTTTCTATTTAGTTATACATTTGCCACAAACCATATTAATTTATAATATTAATGACGACAATCGTCATTATTTCTAAGGTTTTCCTATATAAATCTTACCTTTATAATTTCTTTGAAATCAAAACGTTGATTTTTCAACGTTTTCAGCCTTTTATCTTTGCTGAGGCTCTATTTTGCGTTTTAAGCGATTTTTTTATGGTTTTAGGCCTATAGTTCGTCATATTACACCAATTTTCAACAATAAATTTAGTAAAACAAGCATCAATTATACATTTAGTCATTTAAGACAGTACATTTGATGCTTGTTTTGGGAATATGTATTTTAATGTTATTTGCTAAGCATATTGATTGATCTAAGCTAACTCATATACAAAGGTAATTAAAATAAAAATTGTATCTAATATAATCTAAAGTTCTAATCTTAAAAAAAGTTTAAACTAATTTATATTTCCAATATTAATAACTAGTCTAGATTTTTAATAACAGTCAGCGGCTTTTGCTTACAAATTCTTTATATTAATCTTTAATTATTATAATCTGGCACAAAGATAGTTTGTCCCGGATAAATACTATCAGCTGTAATATCATTTAAGCTGCATATCTCATAAATAATTTCTCTTTTATCTGCGTTTTTAGGGCCATATTCAGATGCAATATTCCAAAGAGAATCTCCATAACGAACTTCGACCTGTATAGGTGTATATTTTGTTAAACTACTAGCACTGTTCAAACCAAATACAGTATTTGCCACAAATATAAATAAAATTAAAGTCATAGTAATTGATGTAATAAATCTAAACTTTGATTTTATTCTATATGATTTCCTTTTATTTTTCATGGTTATTACCTCCCTATTTTCAGAACTTCTGTTCGTATCTTTATTTTACACGAATGTACGTTCGTTGTCAATAATTAATTTAAACATTTGTTCTTTTTTTATTTTAATAAAGGAAACCGTGTAAATTTACAGCTTTATCTTGTTTTATATACCTATAAACATGACTACCTGCTATTCCCTCAGTGGAAAAGCCAGTCAAAATTAGTTTTGATACATTATACTATAGTAACAACAATAAAAAACTGAGCACAAATAATGTACTCAGTTTTCACTCTTTTATTTAAATATTAATTTTTAATATTAATGTAAACTTAGTTTTAATTAACTTTAATTCTCAAATTCCCCAAATAATCATCAAACACCTACCAGCAGTTTCCTACATTCTTATTAGCTTGTCATACCATTTATCTATCATGACTGTAAGTTTTTCATGGTTTTTAATGCCCCAAACACACACGATAATGACCACAACTGTCAAGATGATTATTCCAAAATAACTACCTTTATTGAACATACTTCCTATCATAATTGAACACATCATACCTGGAGATCTTCCTACAAGTGTAATTATAAGAAAAACTTTTAACTTCATTTCCGAAACACCCGCAGCGTAAGTAAACAAATCCTTAGGCAGCCCGGGTATTAAGAAAATAACAAAGACCAATATAAACGCACGTTTGCTATTTAATTTATCTATAAATTTTGAAATTTTATCTTCATCGAACAGTATATGCAGTGCATCTTTTCCTAAAATTCTAGCAAGATAAAAAGCAAAAATAGTACCTATAGCAGCACCGATAATAGAATATAAATAGCCAAACCAAAACGAATATACATAACCTGCCGCAAATTGCATAGGCTGACCCGGAATAACACTAATAACGATTTGCATAACTTGCATTCCTATATATACAAATATGCTAGCCGCCTTGTATTTTTCCAAATATGCATTTACCGCACCTAAGCTTTTAAATTGACTTATAAATTCACCATGATACATCCAAATATATAAAGGTATTCCAATTACAACTAAAAGAAGTATAACAAGTTTAATAATGCTTATTACAAATTTTGCTATTGATTTTATTTTTTTCTTTTTGGCCATTGTCACCATCGGCTCTACTCCCTGCTAATAAGTCAAATTACTAAATTAAGTAGTTAATTAGTTAAATAGTTAGTTAATTAATTAAATATTTTAAGTTATTATAACATAGTTAGGATTATTATATATTATTTAATAGGTTCTTTTCATAAAGTGATTGAATAGCTTTAATAACGCCAAACTTTGAATGCTCATATGTCAATCCACCTTGAAAATATATAATATAAGGATCCCTTAAAGGCCCGTCTGCACTTAATTCTATTGATGAGCCTTGGATGAATGCACCTGCCGCCATAATAACTTCACTATCATATCCCGGCATAGCCCAAGGAACAGGTTTTACATGGGAGTCAATAGGTGCTGCAGCTTGAATACCCTCTGCAAAGGCACACATTGCTTCAGGAGTATATAATTTAACTGCTTCTATTATGTCACTACGTTTTTCTCTGGCTTTAGGACAAACTTCATAGCCTAAATTTTCAAATGCCTGTGCGCATAATATCGCCCCTTTAACAGCTGCATTAACAGCTTTTGGCGCTAAAAACAAACCTTGAAACATGGTTCTTGTTTGACCGAACATAAGCCCGCATTCACCACCAATGCCCGGGGAAGTCATTCTATATGATATGTTTTCAACTAAATCAGCCCTGCCTGTAATGTAACCTCCTGTAAGTGCTAAACCACCTCCCGGATTTTTAATAAGAGAGCCTGCAATAATATCCGCTCCTACTTCAGTTGGTTCTTTTGTATCCAAAAATTCTCCATAGCAATTATCTACCATACATACAATATTAGGGTTTATATTATGAACAAATGTTGCCCATTCCTGAATTTCCTCTATTGTTATTGCCTTTCTCCAACCATATCCTGTTGCTCTTTGAACCGTAACAATTCTAGTTTTATCATTAATACTTTTACCTAAAGTATCAAAGTCTATATTGCCATTTTCTGTTAGCTCCACCTGATTGTATGAAATACCAAACTCCCTTAAGGAGCCTTTTCCTTCACCCCTTAAACCTATTACCTCTTCTAAAGTATCATATGGTGCTCCGGTACAATAAATTAATTCATCTCCGGGTCTTAAAATACCTGTAAGAGTTAAGGTCAATGCATGGGTACCATTAACTATAATTGGTCTTACTAATGCCGCCTCTGTTTTAAAAATATCGCAATATACTTTTTCAATGGCTTCTCTGCCCGGGTCATCATATCCATACCCAGTATTCCAGCTAAAGTGCATATCACTTATTTTATTTTTTTGAAAAGCCTCTAACACCTTATATTGATTAAATGCCATTATATCATCTAGTTCATCAAATAAATCTGAAACTGATTTCTCCGCATTATCTACTATCTCCATAACCTTTGGAGCTATTCCCATTTTTGAAGTAAGTAATTCATATGTATTTCTTTGCATTTTTTCCTCCAAGCTATCTATTTTTAGTATGATAATATATTTTTATATACTTATCTTTATCTATGTACTTATAGATATACATCTATCTATAAAATAAATAGATAATCATATAATTATTACATAATTTATAAGCCTATAAACCTCTACTTCTATATCTTTCTACCTTCTTTTACCTATCTTTCTTCCTTTACCTTCTTTTATCTATATTTCTTCCTTTATCTATCTCCCAATATACTACATATTTATATATTTATATCTATATATACATATCTATTTACTGCATAATCTATCAATCTATATCTTTCTACATCTATTACTATATCTGCATATCTTTTTTTATCTGTCCATATCTCCATATCATATTTACATACCTATATAAATGCATCTATCTATTGCATATCTACATACCTTTATATACATTTCTATATTACATACTCCTATTTATAAATATTTTTATGGCTATTTCTAAGGCTATATTTCTATACCCTTATAGTTCAACACTTATTTATTTATATATATTTACTTATTTTAATATATTTCTAAAGTTACTTTGTAATTTTCATGAGAGACTTACTAAATCACATATTTGGTGTTCTGCCATTCTATTAATATTTAACATAATAATTTTATAGTAAACTCGCTATTCTTATTACATAATTTAACATGAAGTGCAGAAAAAGCCTATAACTCAGTAAATTAGCTCAGTAAATCTCTGTAGCCTTTTTTTAAAATCACTTTTTCTCTATTTCCCACTCCATGTTATTAACCAAGTCTCTTTTTACATTTTCCTTATGCTTAGCATATAACTGAGTTGTGGTGACATTTTCATGATCTAAAAGAACCTGAACGTTATAAATATCTTCTCCCCTGCCTATTAAGCTGGTTGCGGCGGTAGCCCTTAGTTTATGTGGGCTATATCCACTTTTTTGAGAAGTCTTTAAAGCGTATGCTGTATATTTCTTCACTAATTCACGTATTTGGCGTTCTGTCATTCTTCGTCCCTGTAATGAAAGAAATAATGCCTGCTTATTTTCATCATCTAATAAGTCTTCTGAAATTCTTTCGGTATTTAGATAATCCATTATAACAGATTCACAAGATCTATTTATGGGCATTATGGACTCTTTACCCCTTTTTCTGTAAATTTTAAATTCCCCTCTATCAAAGTTAAAGGAATCCACATTCAATTGTTGTAGTTCGGATAATCTTAATCCATATGTTATGAATAAAATCAAAATAGCCTTATCTCGTTTTTTTGTTTTCTTCCAAAAATCAAGTTGCTTTTTAGTCATTCCAGTGCCGTTTGTTACCGAATCTAACATGGAATACACTTCGTCATCCGTAAGTGCCTTTATTTCTCTTTCCCCCGGTTTAGGAACTCTTATGGGATCTAATCCATCGGTAATGTTCTTTGTCAACAATTCATCTCTGAAAAGATATTTAAAAAGAACCGATAGAGATGACTTTTTTCTTGCAAGTGACCTATTATCATTCTCAAAAATATATATACTTTTGTCCCGTTCCCTTTGATATCTTCTGGCAAAATCTAAAAAAATATTAATGTCTCTGGCTTTTATTAACTCAAAGTCCTCTACTCTAATATCTTTAATGTTTTTGGCATTAAACATACCACTTTCCACAAGATAATTACAAAAGAACTTAATGTCATTTAAATATGCCAACCTTGTCATTGGAAGCACGCTTCCTCTTAAATACGCAAAAAATCCCAACATAAATGTAGGTAGTTCTTTTTCTATGGAGCTACAACTATCAAAAATTTCTTGCTCTTTTTTTAATATATTTTCAGGCTTACCTGTCTTATTTTGTATTTTTATTTGTTTTCCTTCAGCCATATGACAATCTCCTTTAAAGCGTCGTCATCGTTTTTATACTCTGAAATATTGAACCATTTAATATCTTCATACCGTTTAAACCATGTCATCTGTCTCTTTGCATAATGCCTTGTATTTCTTTTAACTAAATAGATTGCGTGCTCTAAATCATACTCTCCGTTTAAGTAGCCTATCACTTCTTTATAGCCTATACCCTTCATAGAAATATTATCAGCAGTAAGACCCTTGTCCATAAGATTCTTGATTTCATCTACAAGCCCCATATCTAACAACATATCTACACGCATATTTATTCGACTATACAATTCTTCCCTATCTCTGCAAAGACCTACAAGCTTGTAACTATAATCTTTTGATGGTACAAATGACTCTTCAAAGGATTTTATTCCCTCATTTGAGTTTTCTGCCACTTCTAATGCTCTAATTACCTTTTTTAGGTTATTTGGATGTATTCTTTCTGCTGCGGCACTGTCTTTTTGCTTTAATAAGTCATAAACATACTCATTTCCATGCTTTTCTGCCAAATCCTCAAGCTTTTTTCTATATTCGTGTCCAACAGGAGGTGCAGAAAAATCCATTTCATATATGATAGAATTGACGTATAACCCGGTTCCACCGGATATAATCGGTGTTTTTCCCTTAGAAAATACTGTTTCGATGGCTTTTTTAGCTCTTTTTTGATATTCTGCAACCGAAAATGGCTCTTCTGGGTGTATTTCATCAACTAAATAGTGTTTTACCTGCAATTGTTCCTCTTTTGTTGGCTTTGCACTGCCAATATCCATAAATTTATATAGTTGCATTGAATCAGATGAAATAATTTCTCCATTGAATTGCTTAGCTATATCAATAGCAAATTTAGTTTTTCCTACTGCAGTTGGCCCTGCAACGATAATAATTTCTCTTTCCATATTTATTTATACTCTCTTAAACATTTTTTCTATTTCATATTTAGTCATTTTTATAAAGGTAGGTCTTCCATGTGGGCATGAATATGGGTTATCACACATAGATAAATCTTTCATGAGATTTTCGCACTCTGAATCTGAAAGAACATCATTTGCCTTAACCGCAGATTTACACGCTTTAGTTATAATTTTATCTATTTTAGATTGATTTTCAATATCAATATCTTCACCAATATTTTCGATGAAATAATTCACCATATCCTGCGCCTCTGAAAGTCCCATAAACATAGGTATCTCTTTGACAATATAAGATTTATTTCCAAAAGGTTCAATTTCAAAACCCATACCCTTTAAAATCTTAATCCAAGAACTCTCTGTAGATTTAATGGAATAAGGTACATCTACTACAATAGGAGTTAAAATTTGTTGATGAATTTTTTCCTCATTTTTATATTGTTTTAGTAATAGCTCATAAAATATCCTTTCATGTGCCGCGTGCTGATCAATTAAATAAAAACTATTATAATCAGTTGCCATAATATATGTGTTAAATAAGGTTCCTAATATTTTTAAAGTAGTAAAAAAAGATTCTATTGATGAACTTTCGTTAGTAACCACAGTTTTATTTTTTAAATTATTATATTCCTGTTCTTCTTGTTCTTTCGCTAACGTAGACAATATACTTTTTACGTCAACTTGTTCTTGATTTTTTTCATCTTTTTTAAGTTGTTGCTTATTTTTACTTAATATCTCTACAATATTACTATTGTTTTGCTCATTTTCACTGTGTTTATTGATATTTATATCAATAATAGGTACTAATTGTGGCTTTTTCTCCTGTAATCTATCATATTTACTATTAAAATCTGATTTAATGGAGATAAAATCCCTATCTTTGCTATCATCTATAGTATTTTTATCTAAAACATTGGTATTCCTATTTATAGTCTCCCTGTCAGAGATTATCGCATTATTCTCACTTTTATGTTGAATTCCTTTAGTAACTTCCGAGTTTTGTTGATTTCTTTGTGTATTTTGAGCCATTAACTCCATTTTTTTAATGATATTCTCACTTTTTACCTTGGGAATGGCTTCATTTGATAATAAACCTGCCTTTATTGCCTGTGCAATAAAGCCTTTTACCTCCATATCCCCATGGAATCTGACTTCTTTTTTATTTGGATGTATATTCACATCAACTAATTCAGGTTTAATGTTGAAAAACAAATAAGCTATTGGGTATCTGCCTTCAAACAGTCTTTCTGTATATCCATCTTGTACAGCCATATCCATAATTCTATTAGATATGACACGACCATTTACAAAAAATATCTGCTGTTTTCTATTTGTTCTGCTAAAATCAGGTCTGGATATGTAACCCTCTAAAGACATTCTTTCATTTTCAGCGGAGATAAATATAAGCCCATCGCCCACAGCCCTGCTAAAGACCGTAACTATGTTACTATATTTATCACCCTTACCGTTTGTAGAAAATAATATGGTTCCATTATTTATAAGTCTTATTTTTATATTGGCATAAGCAAGAGCAATTTTAGAAACAAAATCTATAATCAAAGTACTCTCTGTAGCATCTGTTTTCATAAACTTTAATCTTGCCGGCGTATTATAAAATAAATCCGAAACTATAATAGTGGTTCCTTCCGGACAACCTGTTGCAGTTTTTTCAAAAACTTCTCCACCGTATATCTTTAATGAAGTACCTACCTTAGCCTGTGCGGTTTTAGTAATCAGTTCAACCCTTGATACTGCCGCAATACTTGAAAGTGCTTCACCTCTAAATCCCAGAGTCATAATACTATTTAAATCTTCATCCGTTGAAATTTTACTGGTGGCGTGACGCAAAAAAGCCAGTTCTACTTCATTTTCATCAATGCCCAGTCCATTATCGGTTACTCGAATATATGACTTCCCACCGTTCTTAATTTCTATAGTAATAGAAGTTGACCCAGCATCTATGGCATTTTCCACAAGCTCTTTTACAATTGATAGAGGTCTATCTACAACCTCCCCTGCAGCAATCTTATCAGCTACGTTTTTACTTAAAAGTTTAATCATTTGCAGCCTCCTGAAGTTCTTCTAAGATCTTTAGAGCCTCCCAAGGTGCCAATTTCATTAAATCCAGACTCTTTAATCTATCAATAATAGGATTTGGAGCAAATCCAAACAACGACAATTGTTCTCCCTGTGCTTTATCAGCATCATTACCATTACCCTTGCTTTCTTTGCTTTTCTTTGGCTTAATATCACCGGAAGCAATAGCTTTGTCGGAATTTTCTTCATAAACTATGGTTGAATTAAGCTTGTTTATGGAATCAAATTCATATTTACCGGATTCAAGACCTGTCAACTTATTCTCTGCAGCATCTAAGACCCACTTTGGTACACCTGCTATTTTCGCAACATGAATACCATAACTTCTACTTGCACTTCCTTGTACTATTTTATGTAGAAAAATAATATTTCCATTTTCTTCAGTAACATCTACATTTAAATTCTTAACACCATCAATACTTTCTTCAAGTGCTGTTAATTCGTGGTAATGTGTAGCAAATAAAGTTCTAATCTTTCTGTTTTTATTACAAAGGTATTCAACCACTGCCCATGCTATTGAAAGTCCGTCATAAGTACTTGTCCCTCTTCCGATTTCATCTAATATAATAAGACTTTTAGAAGTAGCCGTATTTAGTATATATGCAAGTTCGCTCATTTCAACGAAAAATGTACTTTGTCCCTGGGCAAGATTGTCAGATGCTCCAATACGAGTATATATTCTGTCTACAACTCCAATTGAAGCGCTCTCACAAGGCACAAAACAGCCTGCCTGAGCCATTAAAACTATTAATGCAGTCTGACGCATATATGTAGACTTACCCGCCATATTCGGACCTGTAATAAGGAGCATACTGGAGTCGGCATTATTCACATAAACATCATTGGATACAAATATACCATCTTTAATCATTTGCTCGATAACAGGATGCCTTCCCTTTACAATAACTAACTCCTCATCATCACTTATCTGAGGTTTAACATATCCAAATGAAGCAGATACGTGAGCAAATGAAGTTAAAACATCCAAAACAGCAATTGCAGATGATGTTTTTTGTAATACGCTTATAAAACCTTGGATTCTAAGTCTTAGTTCCGTAAAAATCTCATACTCCATTTGGTTTATCTTTGACTCAGCATTCAAAACTAAGCTTTCCATTTCTTTAAGTTCAGGTGTGATAAAGCGCTCACAATTGACTAGAGTCTGTTTTCTAATATAATCTTCAGGTGCCATATCTAAATTTGATTTGGTTATTTCTATATAATAGCCAAACACTTTATTAAATCTTACCTTTAGATTTTTTATTCCCGTTCTTTCTCTTTCTTTACCCTCTAATTCTGCAATCCATAGTTGTCCGTCCTTTATGGAAAATCTTAAATTGTCCAGTTCCTCAGAAAATCCTTCTTTGATTAACCCACCCTCTTTTACAGTAAAAGGAGGGTCCTCAACAATGGCATTATCTATTAAATCATATACTTCAAATAAATCACTGCTTATCTCAGCATCTAACTTATTCAATAAACTATCCTCTAAAGAACTTAGCTCCGCCTTCAACTCAGGTAAAATAAATAAAGAGTTTCTTAAGGCAATAAGGTCTTTACCATTTGCATTACCGCAAGCAATTCTGCCGGCTAATCGTTCAAGGTCATAAACTCTTTTTAAAGATTCCTTAATATTATTTCTAATAATTATTTCATCACAAAGAATTTCTACAGTATTCAATCTTTCTTTAATCTGAGAACTGTTATTTAAAGGTTCTCTAAGCCATTGCTTCATTTTTCTGGATCCCATAGCCGTATGGGTTTTGTCTAAAATACCTAAAAGAGAACCTTGTACACGTTTCTCATACAAAGTCTCTGTAATTTCCAAGTTTCTTATTGTTGATTTATCCAGTGACATATGTGAGCCAATATCATAAATCTCTACATTTGTAATATGGCTTAAGTTATGCTTTCTGGTTTCAAAAATATAGCTTAGAAGCGTCCCAAGCGAAAATGTGGCCAAGTCAGCTTCTACAAGACCCAAACCTGTAAGTGATTTTATGTTAAACTGCTTTAAAATAACGTTGTTTACCATATTAATATTATGAAAACCCTCTGCAAGTGGGTTAAAATATGCATCTGTAACTTTTTTCATATCCTCAAGGGATATAAAGTTTTCCGCATTTTCATTAATAATCACTTCTTTGGCTTTTATTTTCACAAGCTCATTCAACAAAATTTCTAAACTGCCGCTTCCCTTTATGCTTGTTGCATAAAGTTCCCCGGTTGATATATCGCAATATGCAATACCTGCACCTTCTTCTGATATAAACACAGATGCAAGGTAATTATTTTCTTTTTCATTTAACATTGTCTGATTGACAATAGTCCCCGGCGTGACAATCTGTACTACCTCACGCTTCACTATACCTTTTGCTGTAGCGGGGTCTTCTACCTGCTCACAAATAGCAACTTTATACCCTTTATCTACTAGCTTTGCAATATAAGTGTCTGCGGAATGAAAAGGGACTCCGCACATGGGAGCCCTTTCCTCTTGACCGCAGTTTTTTCCCGTCAAGGTTATTTCCATTTCCTTGGACGCAGTAATAGCGTCCTCAAAAAACATTTCATAAAAATCGCCGAGCCTAAAGAACAAGATACAGTCTTGATGATTTTGTTTTATATCCATGTACTGTTGCATCATCGGTGTTAATTGCATATATTCTTTATACTCCTTTTTATCTAAAATTAATGGCCGTTTAAGGCTTTCTATTTATGAAATATGTTTGCTTTTACTCTTTAGGTAAATATCGCATCAATACTCTACTATCTCCATAAGCTTTGGAGCTATTGATATTATTTATTTCCTAATGCTTTGTACTTTTCAAGGCCTAATCTCATCAATTCAACACCACGTACTAAGTCTTCTTTTTTAAGAACATAAGCAATTCTAAGCTCGTCTTTTCCAAGACCAGGTGTACCGTAGAAACCTTGAATTGGAGCATACATAACAGTTTCTCCATTATCATCAAATTCAGTTAGAAGCCATACTAAGAAATCTTCTGTACTTTCAACAGGAAGTTTAACCATTATGTAGAACGCACCACCAGGTTTTTGGCAAACAACCCCAGGAATCTTCATGATTTCTTCATAAACAGCATCTCTTCTGCTTTCATATTCAGCTTTTACATCATTAAAATATGATGGGTCTAATTCATAAAGAGCTGTAGCACCAATCATATCAAGTGTTGGGCAACAAAGACGTCCCTGAGCCAATTTCATTGCATTGGACATAAGTTCTTCATTCTTTGATACTATGCAACCAACTCTTGCACCACAAGCTGAGAATCTCTTTGAAACAGAGTCAACAATAATAACTCTTTCCTTGATATCTTCAATCTGACCGAAAGAAGTCATTTCTCTTCCATCATAAGCAAACTCTCTGTACACTTCATCTGCAATAATCCATAAGTCATGCTTTTTAGCAACATCAGCTATAACTAGCATTTCATCTCTTGATAAAATAGTACCTGTTGGGTTTCCTGGATTTACTAATGAAATAGCTCTTGTTTTGTCTGTAATAACCTTTTCAATTCTGTCTGCAAAAGCAAAACGATATCCTTCCTCAGCGTTTGTTGTAATAGGTACAACTTTACCACCTGCAGAAGCAATAAAAGTCTGGTAGTTTGTGTAGAAAGGTTCCGGTACTAGAACTTCATCACCATAATCAAGCAAGCAAGTATAGATCATGCTAAGCGCTTCTGAACCACCATTTGTAATAAGTACATCCTTACGTTCAATGTCCATTCCAAAACGTTTGAAATAGTTTGCAATAGCATCTTGCAACTGAACAAGACCACCTGATTCTGCATAAGCAAGAACTTCTGAATCAAAGTTTCTTACAGCGTCCATAAATGCTTTTGGTGTCTTAATATCCGGTTGACCAATGTTCAAGTGGTAAACCTTCTTACCTTTTGCTTTAGCTTCAATAGCGTACACATTGAACTTTCTGATAGGTGAAAATTGCATGTCTTGTACTTTTTGTGATAGTTTCATTTTAGACTCTCCTTCTTATTTTATTGAAATAGTCTTTAAATAATTGAGTTGAATATATTGAAAAAAAATTGAAAACTAATCTAAAGTTTCGTGAGACATATTTGCAATTGCTTCAATTGCATCTTCAGTAAATGACTCACATTCTGATTTCTTTAAATGTAATAAATATTCTATATTTCCCTTTGCTCCTGTTACCGGTGAAAAGGTTAATCCTTGAGGATATAAGTTATTTTCCTTAGCGTAATTAATAACATTTCTTATTACCTCTTTATGAACATTTATATCTTTTACAATACCTTTTTTGCCTACCTGTTCTCTTCCTGCTTCAAACTGCGGCTTTACCAAACAAACAATGCTTCCGGTCTCTGCTAAAAGCTTGCTGGCAACCGGTAAAACTAATTTTAAAGAAATAAAAGAAACATCTATACTGATAAAATCAATATTTTTATCAACAGTGTCAAAGTCTAGGTAACGAACATTTACCTTTTCCATATTTACTACTCTTGGATCATTTCTAAGTTTCCAATCAAGCTGGCCATAGCCTACATCAATTGCAAAAACCTTAACCGCACCATTTTTTAACATACAATCTGTAAAGCCTCCTGTGGATGCACCTATATCTACAGAAACTGCATCTTTAAGGTTAAAGTCAAATTCGTTTAATGCCTTTTCTAACTTTAATCCTCCACGGCTAACATATGGGCAAATATCTTCTTTTATAAAAAACTCTGAGGTATCGCTTACGGAAGTACCCGCTTTGTCTATTCTTTGTCCGTCTACAAAAACAATTCCAGCCATAATAGCACTTTTAGCTTTTTCTCTTGATTGAAAAAAACCCTTTTCAACCAATATAACATCAAGTCTATCCTTCAATAAAGTCACGCACCCTTTCACTAATACCTTCTACATCAAGTTTATATTTTCCAAATAATTCTTTGTCATTACCATGCTCAACAAAACAATCTGGCCATCCTATATTTCTGCACGGTATATTTATATTATTTTCCTGTAATATTCTGTCTAATTGCTCGCCAAATCCACCTGTAACTACATTATCTTCAATAGTAATAATCTTTTTAGTGGAATTGGATACATTTACAATAAAATCTTCATCAATAGGCTTAATGCTTCTAACATTAACCAATCCTATATTTCTACCCTTTTCTCTGAAAGCCAAACAAACTTCATATGCTATAGACATCATTTTACCTATAGCAAATATAGTTAAATCTTGTCCTTCAAAAACTTGTTTACATTTTGTAATTTCACCATACTCCCCGTTATAAACCGAAGAGAAATCTAATGCCTCACCTCGAGGATACCTTATTGCACAAGGTCCGTCAAGAGTTAAAGCATATTCAAACATTTCTGCCAATTCTTTGCCATCTACAGGGGCAAGTACAGTCATGTTTGGCATATGTGATAAGTATGATAAATCAAACACCCCATGGTGGGTTTCTCCATCAGCACCCACATTTCCTGCTCTATCTATTGCAAAAATAACCGGCAGGTTTTGCATACATACGTCAATCATCATTTGGTCATAAGCCCTTTGCAAAAATGTAGAATAAATAGCAACAACGGGTTTATAACCATGAACAGCCAAACCCGCAGCAAAAGAAACAGCGTGTCCCTCTGCAATGCCTACATCAAAGATTCTGTCAGGATATTTTAATGCAAATTTATCAAGCCCTGTACCATCAATCATAGCGGCACATACAGCCACTACTTTATTATTTCTGCCTGCCAACTGAATCATTTTATTCCCAAATACTTGAGAATATGAAAATCCATCAGCCGCCTTAATTGGTAACCCTGTTGTAGGGTTAAATGGTGCAACACCATGGAATTTATCAGGACTGGTCTCTGAATTTCTATAACCCTTTCCTTTTTTGGTCATAACATGTAGGATAACAGGACCCTCCACATTTTTTGCAAGCATTAAAGCTGTTGTTAAATCTTCTAAATTATGTCCATCAAAAGGCCCCATATATTTTAAACCAAGTTCTTCAAAAAGCGCACCTTCAACAACTGCATTTTTTATTGAATCCCTAAAATGCTCAATTACGGAATAAAGGCTTTCACCTACTCCCGGAATACCTTTAAGTGATTTTTTCACTTGTTTCTTAAAGTCAATATATGCCGTGGACATTCTTAAGCTGCTCAAGTGCTGTGAGACACCGCCTATGTTTTTAGATATTGACATTTCATTATCATTTATAATGATAATCATCTTCGACTTAGATGCTCCCACATTGTTTAAAGCCTCAAAAGCCAAGCCACCTGTTAATGCACCGTCCCCAATCACTGCAATTACGTTAAAATTTTCTCCGTTTAAATCTCTGGCTGCAGCAATCCCAGCGGCTGCTGAAATTGAGTTACTGCTGTGCCCCGTATCAAAGCAATCGTGTTCACTTTCCTCCCTTTTAGGGAAACCGCTCATACCTCCGTATTGTCTAAGTGATGAAAATTTTTCTAGCCGTCCCGTCAATATTTTATGAACGTATGACTGATGACCTACATCCCAGATTATCTTATCCCTAGGGCTGTCAAATACAGTGTGCAATGCTACTGTTAGTTCTACTACCCCTAAGTTAGAAGCTAAGTGACCACCTGTCTTGGAAACATTCTCTATTAAAAAATCTCTTATTTCATATGTTAGTAAATCCAATTCATCATTGGACATATATTTTAAATCCTCAGGGAAATCCCCGTTAAAAAGATTTGTCTTATTTCTTTCTCCCATTGTACCCTCTCGAAGTGAGCTCCTTTACAAATTATTTCCCACGAAATGCCATTTCCTCAGCAAGATTATTGAAGAACTCAGCTTCATCATAATAAGGCTCTAAAAATGAAAGTGCTGTTTCAGTCAGCTCCTTTAAATATGTTTTACATTCCTCTAAATCATATAAACATGGATATGTTGCCTTATTTTTTTTCTGATCATTGCCTGCTTTTTTCCCCATTTCCTGTTCATTTCCACAAATGTCTAAAATATCGTCTGCAATTTGGAAAGCAAGCCCTAAATTTTCTGCAAATCCCGTTAAATCTCTCAATTGTTTTTCAGTGGCACCGCCTAAATAGGCTCCTGCTCTTACTGCTGCTGTTATTAAGGCCGCGGTTTTATTTAAGTGAATATAATCAAGCATTTCTTTTGAGCATTGTTTATTTTCAGCCTCAATATCTGCCACCTGACCAGCCACCATGCCGCGACAACCGGCTCCTTTTGACATTTCATAAATAGCTCTTATTCTTCGCTTAAGCTTAATGGGATCATCAAGATACAAAAGCATATCTTTGTTCATAGCCTCAAATGCAGTTGTAAGAAGTCCATCCCCCGCTAAAATCGCCATTGCTTCGCCATATACCACATGGTTTGTTGGCACACCTCTGCGTAGCTCGTCGTCGTCCATAGCCGGCAAATCATCATGAATTAAAGAATAAGTGTGAATATATTCTATGGCACAAGCGTAAGGAATAGCATTTCTTACATCGCCTCCTACAAACTCACACGCAGCTAAAAGCAATACAGGTCTAATCCTCTTCCCTCCTGCTGTTAAACTATACTTCATAGACTCAAATACCGTAATGCTCTTATGATCTATTTCCGGCAAGAAGTCCAGAAGGTGCTCTTCAATTAAATCTTTATACACAGAATATGAAACAGTCTCCATAACGTGCTCCTCCTTTACTGCTTAGAGTATACCTCTATTTTCTGCTTAGCATTATTTAATATATTAGTACATTTATTGTAATACTCCATTCCTTCTTCAAAGCTTTTTAAGGCCTCTTCTAAGGGCACATTGTCACCTCTTAAACGCTCTGCGGACATTTCCAGTCTTTCCAGAGCTTCTTCAAAGGATAATTCTTTTTTAGATGCCATTTAATTTCCCTTCCTTATTTTCAAAACCGTACTTTCTATACTGCCATCACTCATTATGGAAGTATATATATCACCGGCTTTAAATTGTTCTACGGAATTTACAAGTTTACCATCTGAGTTAATGATTGCACTATAACCTCTTGACATAATGTTTCGTGGATTTAAAGCCTCCAGCTGATGTTTTAGTGAATCAATCGTATTCTTTTTATTATATATCAGGTTGCTTACCAGAGTAAACATTTCTTTAGAGAGTTTAAGTTGTAATTCCTTTATCCTAATATAGTTGTCCATTCGTTGATGCATTTGCGATTTTGTTTGTAGCAAATACGCCCTTAAATCATTAATATCAGGCACAGCCATCTGTGCCGCCGCCGTTGGAGTCTCCGCCCTCCTGTCAGCCACAAAGTCTGAAATAGTAAAATCAATTTCATGACCTACAGCAGAAATAACGGGAATCTTTGATTCAAATATACTTCTTGCAACAATCTCCTCGTTAAAAGCCCAAAGTTCCTCCATAGAACCTCCGCCTCTTCCTACAATAATAGTATCAATCTCAGGAAAAAGCAAATTAACTTGTTTTATTGCCTCGGAAATATCCGGTGCAGCCCCCGGACCTTGAACTAATACAGGATATATGAGAACATCCACTATATTGTTTCTGTTTTTTATTATCTTGACAATATCTCTAACCGCAGCTCCTGTTTCAGAAGTTATTACCGCAATTTTTTTGGGAAATGCAACAATCGGTTTTTTGTATTTATCATCAAAAAGTCCTTCTTTTGAAAGCTTCTGTTTCAACTGTTCAAAAGCAATACTGAGATTTCCCAAGCCTGCAACCTGAATATCTCTTATATTTAATGAGTAACTGCCACCCTTTTCATATAGATAAATATATCCCGTTGCAGTTATTTCCATACCATCTGCAAGTTCAAACCTGATTTTTTCAAAGGTTTCTGCGGGTAAAAAGCAATTTATCTTGCTATTTTCATCTTTCAATGTGAAATACACATGACCCGTACCATGAAACTTAAGATTGGAAATTTCTCCAATTACTGATACATTGCTTAAAAGCGGATCAGATTGAAGAATACGTTTTATATATGAATTTAATTGTGAAACCTTAACCGGTTTTATGGCCATAGGCTTTTCCTCCTAACAAAGCTATACCTACTGCATTGTCACCTGATAATTCTTGTGGTCCAAAGTCTATATTGATGTCGCCTTTACAGAAAGTATTCTTTAACTGGTCACTAATATACTTACTGGAAGAGACTCCGCCAACAAATATTATATCCTTTATTCCGTATGTTTTTGATGCTTCTCTTGTAACCAAAGTGATACATTCAATAATTTTATCAAATAACTCACCTGCCATGGACATTCTAATCATTTCACTATTATCTGAGCCACATTCAACTAAATTATTAATCGTTCTACCACACTGTGTTTCAATTCCCGACAAGTTAAAATATAGTTTCTCTGTTTTAATCTTTGTAAGTTTTTTGATGTATCTTATATTATTTTCTTTTTCCTTAAGAGCCATTAAGTCCATCTCAGCTCCCGCCGGAAAGTTCATGCCTAAAAGAACACCTATTCTATCAATCACTTGTCCAAAAGATATGTCTTTACTACCGCCCACAATATCAATATTTAATAAACGTTCCTGATTATCCGAGACAATATCTGGTCTCTCAATACTATTAACCTTTAGTAGCTCACACGTTCCTCCGGACAAATGCCAAGCTAAAAAGCTTTTACTATCCTTAAATTGTGTAAAATACTTTATTGCCTCTAAATGTCCCTCTTGATGTGAAAATTCAAATATTGGTACGTTCATTGAACAAGCTATAGCTTTGCCAAACCCATATCCCGCTTTAAAACAAGGCATATACGATCCCTCCACCGGTCTTGGCTTGTTGGATACAGCTACAGCTGATATTTTGATTTGTTGTTCTTTTACTTTTTCAAATAATATAGGAAGATTCTCAATATGCTGAAAAAGGGCCTCTGATTGCCTCAAACCCCTTTCGCCTTTTTTTACTCTTAATAAGCTTCTTTCATCTAAAGCAATTGTTCCATATTTATCAACAATTGCAATAGATGTTTTGTAGTTACTTGTGTCAATGCCTAAAATATAGTTATTTTCCACATTATTGGGCATCTTTAGAAGCAACCTTTCCTAATATACCGTTTATGAATTTGCTAGATTCATCTGCACCAAATTTCTTTGCAAGATTAATCGCCTCGTTAATGGATACAGAAACAGGAATATCATCCATATATAAAATTTCTGCACAGGCAAGCCTTAATATTGCTAAATCCACCTTATTCATTCTGGTTATTTTCCAGTTTTGGCTTGACTCCTCTAAAAGCTTGTCTATATCTTCCTTATGCTCTAAGATTGCATTAAAAACATTTTCAACATATGATTTTTGTGCCCTTAATCCTTCTTTTTCCTTATAAGCTTTTTCTTTCATTTCCTGATTAAATTCATTTTGCGCCTCCATTTGAAATAAAAGCTGCATCATAAATTCTCTTGTCTCATTGCGATTCATTCCTACTTTTCCTCCTGCTCTGTAAAATGTACCCCTTGTACATGAATATTTATTGCTTTAACAGGAATGTCCACAATGTTTGATAATTCCTTCTTTACATTTTTCTGAACGTTCCATGCCACTTCCGGTATTTTTACACCATAGTTAACTATTACATATATGTCTATACTGACTTCTTCATTTTCTTTTGACAGTTTAATACCTTTTTTTATCGGTTCTTTTCCGAGAAGATTTCTTGAAATAGTATCGGTTAAGCCACCGCTCAATCCGGCAACCCCTTTTGTTGATAAAGCAGCATTAACTGCACAAATTGCTATAACATCATCAGATATTTTAACCGCTCCAAGTTTCTCGTCTTGTTCAATACTCATAAAACTCTCCTAATATAAACATTCTTCCGTTATTATATCAGATTTAAAGCGGCAAAACAAGACCCCCAGACCTGCCTTATTTATAGGTTTTTGACTATAAGTGAGGTAGACTGAAGGGTCTTTAATAAATATTATTCTAAACTGAATTTTTTCTATGTAAATTATATTTTGCTTTGAATTATTATCTGACTTGCAGGGCGTCCTGTTTCTCTGATTACTATATCACAGATTTTTGCTACATCTGCTTGATCAAGCTGTTCTTTATTAACAGTTACATTAACAGCATTATCCGTTAATAATACTAAGCACTCTGGTAATCCCTTTGCCGTAATTAAGCTTTCAATATTTTTTTCTTTTTCCATGTATCCTATAATTTTTAACTTCTGCTGAGTAGCATTTTCTTTTTCAACAGCATTATCAGTTTCAGCCATTACGTCTGTTAGCATTGATATCACTTGATTTCTGTCCGAATCAATAGTAGACCTTATTTCACCAAAATAAGTATCTGCATTATTTAATTCGGCAATATCATCCGATGTCACTACTTCAGAAGTTATGGAACTTCCACTGGCATTATTACCTGCTGCTTCTCCACCTGGCATAGTCTTAATATTTAAGCTATCAACCAAGACATCTCCATCATGCTCTGCCATTTCTTGCTGTTCATAATTTGTATATTCAGCTGAAGTTTTTAAAGCTTGCTTATTGTTTAGTGATTGATTAACAACCGCTAGACATAAAACCAACCCCAGTAAACCAAACAGAGCAAATTTTTTCTTTTTAGAAATTTTATTCATTGTACAGATCCTCCATTCTCCTTATCCACGGACAAATTAATCGGCATACTTACTTCAACTCCGCCATTTTCATCTACAATCTGTCTTCTCCCATCTTTGTTGTTAGTTACAACGACCAACGTTAGAAGAGTTAAGCAGAGGACTACTATTGCAGTTATAAACCGACATATTATCATTTTTACAGAATATTTACCCTTTCGTTTTTTCACAAGAACATCCTCCACAGTAATATATATTTAAGACTTGGCTTCTTATTCCAAAAATATCAACATTGGAGATAAAATTGTGGCTACGATTATAAGAGAAAAAATAAATTTAATATAATTCTGCATCTCACTGGAAGGCAGCAATGTTTCTATAAAGGAAAGAGCTACTACAATAATAAATATATTCCGAACCCATTCTTTTATAATATCCATTTACTTAATCAAGCTCCCCCCTCCTATGCCTATAATAATTGTTAAAAATACCAAGAACATTAAAGCGCCTAAAAATAGTATTACTGCCATTGTTATAACTGAATTTCCCATCTCATTCATGCAACCGGAAATCTGCTTATTTCCTATAGGCTCTATTACAATGGCTGTTACCTTATAAATAACTGCAATTGCCAGAAGTTTTAAAAGAGGTATTGCAAGCAACCCTATTACTAAAATTACTCCGAAAATACTTATTCCGTTTTTAATTACGCCTATACAAGAAAGAACCATGTCTATAGAGTCCGCCGCAAAACCACCTACAATTGGTACAAAATTGTTAACAGAATATCTGGCGGTATTTATTAATACTCCATCTGCAGATTCTGCTACAAACCCTTGTATTGCAGTTATTCCAGCAAAAAACGTGACACATAATCCAGTTGCAAAGGTAGCCGCTCCCCTTATAAAAATTGCAAGTTTATTTACATAGTCTCTATCAGTCATACTATTCACTAGAATGAAAATAGATGAAATAAATATTGCCGGTAGTATAAATTGTTGCAAAACTGTATTAAATGCAGTTATTGACCCTACGATTATAGGATTTAAAACACTTCCTGAAGCTATCCCCCCTATACTTATTAATAAAGGTATCAAAATAGGTAGGAGTATTTGCATGGTTCTAGTCATTGTGTTTAGCGTATCTGCACACATATCGTACGTGTTAGAAAAGTTATTTAAGCAAAGACCAATTACAAAGCAACTACATACAATAATACCTAATCTGGAAACGGCCTTGTTCCCAAATGAGTTGGAAAGATTGGTAAGAAGTCCGATTACTATACATATTGTTACCAGTTGCACCCCTAGAATCAGACTGCTTTTCATTTCATACACAAATAAATCAATAAAACTTTTTATGATGATTTGGGAATCAAACAGCGGTTGACCGTTTATAGCATTATTAATAATGTCATGAATACTTAAATCCGGGACTACTCCACCACTCTTTAAAGCCGTATCATCCATAATCTGTTCTAGCTCATCTAAATTTAACTTAGAGAGCTGTTCTTTTATAATACTTTCGTAATCCATATGTACCTACCTCACCTTTGTCCATATTCCATATATATGGACAGACTTTAAAAGTATGCACAAAAAAATCCCATCAAGACAATTTGTCCATCGGGATTTTTAATTAATGCCCTACGCACCGTATTTTAGATATGGTGCGTAAGGCTTATATAGAAATTCCCCCGCTTTAGCCGGAAAGGAATTTTTCATTTATGAATTACATTATCTACATTTTTATTGAAAAATAGATATTTTTTTATTCTTCAATACTGCAAGCGTGATCATGATCATCTTCTTCTGCATTAGGGTCAAAACCTTCAAGACCTTTATATGTCTTGCCATTTTTATTTGCATAATCATAGATTGCAGATTTAATTGCATGATCTGCCAAAACAGAACAGTGTACCTTTACCGGAGGAAGTCCGCCCAGTTCATCAATAATTTGCTTATTTGTAATGGCTAGAGCCTCATCAACTGTTTTTCCGATAATCATATCTGTAGCAACGCTGGAAGATGCTATTGCAGAGCCGCAACCAAAGGTCTTGAACTTTGCTTCTTTTATAACATCATCTTCAACTTTGATGTCAATTTTCATCATATCTCCGCAAACAGGGCTTCCATATGTACCTGTTCCATCAGCGTTTTCAATTTCACCAACATTATGTGGATTCATAAAATGATCCATTACTTTATCATTGTACATTGCCATAATCTATTACCAACCTTTCGTTTGGGAAACAGAAGAAATATTTCTAAGTTTATTTACTACTTGAACCAACTGTTTCACAACATAATCTATATCTTCTTTTGTAGTAGGATCTCCAACTGTAAATCTCAGTGAACCATGGATTTTTTCTACAGGAATTCCAAGTGCAGAAAGCACGTGTGATGGCACTAAAGATGCTGATGAACAGGCTGAACCTGTAGAAACAGCAATTCCCTTCATATCTAGGTAAAGAAGCATCGCTTCCCCTTCAATAAACTCAAATGTCAAGTTTGCATTACCCGGATGTCTGTGCTCATGACTTCCGTTTAAGGTAACATTATCTATTTTAGACATTACCTCTTGAACAAAATAGTCTCTAAGCTGGCTAACCTTTTTAATATGTTCATCTAAATGGTCGTAAGCTAATTCCGCAGCCTTACCAAACCCAACGATGCCCGGAAGGTTTTCTGTTCCTGCTCTTTTCTTACTTTCCTGAGCTCCACCGTGCATATAGTTAGATAGCCTTACACCTTTTCTTACATAAAGAGCTCCAACTCCCTTTGGTCCATATATTTTATGAGCTGACATAGACATCATATCTACTCCCAGTTCTTTAACATCAATATGAACATTTCCAAGAGCCTGTACCGCATCTGTGTGGAAAAGAACTCCCTTTTCTTTTGCAACAGCAGCAAGATCTTTTATAGGCTGAACGGTGCCGATTTCATTATTAACAAACATTATACTAACTAAAATAGTTTTATCTGTTATAGCCGCTCTTAGAGCCTCAGGATTAACCCTTCCATCTTCCTCTATATCAAGATAAGTAATCTCATAACCTCTTTTTTCAAGATACTCACATGAGTGTAACATAGCATGATGCTCTATCTTAGTAGTTATAATGTGGTTACCTTTATTTTTTAACGCGTCAGCTGTACCAATTACAGCCCAGTTATCTGCCTCAGTTCCTGTAGAAGTGAAGAAGATTTCCTTTTCCTGCGCATTTATAAGTTTAGCTACTTGTCCTCTAGCCTTGTCAATAGCTTGTCTGGAAGTAGCTCCAATTGTATATAAGCTAGATGGATTTCCATAATACTGAGTAAAATATGGAATCATCTCTTGCATAACGTCTTCTTTAACAGGCGTCGTTGCTGAATAGTCTAGATATACTTGTCGCATAATTTGCTCCTTTAATTCATTATATATATAAGATACATTTCCAATATTTATTATACCAACATTTCCAAAAATATAAACCCTTTTTTTGCTTTTCCTAGTAAATAAATATGATATATGGATATTCTATGGCATATAAACTCAAATCGGAGAGAAGCAAGAAAGTTTATATTCATTGTTAATACGCTTAAAAACCACATGATAACTTCCTTCCATGAAGTAATCTTCGCTCAGACCACTCATCTCCCAAAGTATATCTACCCTATATGTCATATATTCTAACAAATTTTTTTCAAGTTTTATATCATTAAAATTCATTTTTTTTACTATGTCCAGTTGTGTGTTCTCCCATTGTCTTAACTGTTTAATGTCTTCTGTAAGAATTGGATAGGTTTCAATTTTTTCTATTTCTTCTTCAGCCTTTTCTTTTGTTATTTGATTATAAAAGGCTTTTTGCATTATATTCGTTCTTTGTTCTAACATATTTTTTACAACATCAGTTTGCTCCGGTTTACTAAAACCTGAAAACACGCTGACAATTATGACAACAACTGCACAAAGAACTATACAATTATAGTATTTTCTCATATATTTTGCCTCCGTTTCGTTATAGGCTCAACAAGTCCTATGAAAATACTATACAAATAAAACAGCGAGAAATTTGTTATTTCTCGCTGTTTTATTACAAAAAAATTAATTCACTTTTTGGTCATTTTCGACTTCTTCTTCCAAGTCTTCAACAAATTTAATATTCTCCAGCTGTCCTATAAAGTTCTCTCTGAAGTTTGCTAAGTACTCTTTTCTTAAAATTTGCTGTTCTTCCTTCTCCAATTCAGTTAAACCTTCACTTTTAGCCTTTCTAGCAAGCTCATTTATCCTATCGATTTTTTCTTTTGAAAGCATTTTCTTCTTCCTTCCTCTTTTGTTTACATATTATTTTATTATGTTATGTTTTTTTACATTTCCTACTGTTTTTCTTATTTCTTATAGTCTTTTTTAAAAAATTAACCTCGTTTGGCACGTATTAACGTACTTTTACTAATCCCTGTCTGTTCCTCAACATATTTATAACTATTAGTCTTTAATAATTCTAGTGCTTCTTCTATTTCATCCTCACTAAATTTCTTAGGTCTTCCCTCTTTAAATCCTTCTTTTGTTTTTGCGATTGCCTTTCCAACTTGAGTTCTTTCTATAATCATAGATTTCTCAAACTCTGCAAAAGCATTCATTATGTTAAGTATAACCTTACCACTATGAGTATTATCAATCATACCCACATTTATAATGTTTACCCTAATATTCTTTTCTACAGCTCCTTCTACAAAAGAAATACCTTCTTTTATGGTACTGCACAATCTATCTAGCTTAGACACTACCAGAGTATCTCCCCCATACATATTAGCAATACTTTCATTTAGCATCGGTCGTTCTTTTGGGTCATCATATTTTTCAACTATTACTTCAGCGCTTGGATACCTTTGCTTTATTAATTTAGTTTGTTCTTCTATTGAATTTGCATTAAATTGACCTCTGGCTGAAACACTGACATATCCATAAATCATTTGTATCTACCTTTCAAGTTTTGACTATAAGTTTTGGCACACATTTGTTTTTAATTATACAATAAGGTGTCAATCAATGTCAACCAAATGCTAATAATTTGTTGTCATATGTTTCTTTAATTATGTAAATTCCTTTTTTTTATTTTTTTGTATAGAAAAACTCCCAGTTTTATTACTACGTTATTTTAGTAATAAAACTGGGAGTCTTAATATCTTACAAGAATATTTATCATCTCTGTTTTTGCATCTTTTCTATAAAATTTATTTCTTATAACGCTAAATTGCATAGATTTCAATTTTTATGAGATCTTTCTTTCTAATCTTAACTTATCTGCAATGATTGCAATAAATTCCGAATTTGTTGGTTTACCTTTATCATTATGTACTGTGTATCCAAATAAGTTATTAATAGTTTCAATTTTCCCTCTATTCCATGCTACTTCTATTGCATGTCTTATAGCTCTTTCCACTCTGCTAGGTGTTGTATTATTCAGCTTAGCTATCGCTGGATATAGTTCTTTAGTAACGGCTCCTAATAAATCCATGTCTCCAACTACCATTGTAATGGCATCTCTTAAATACTGGTACCCTTTAATGTGCGCTGGTACTCCTACTTCGTGAATAATGTTAGTAATATCAACCTCTAAATCATTGTTAACTTTTTCAGGTGTTGTATTTACTATTGTTCTAACGTTAGCAAATTTACCTGTTGCTTCTTCCTCCTCCTCGCCAAAAAGCTGATTAATTCTCTTAGATAACACACCTAAATTAAAAGGTTTCACTAAGTAGTATTCGGCACCAAGTTTCGTTGCCTTCTGTGTGATAGATTCTTGTCCTACAGCCGATAGCATTATAGTTTTTGGATATTTTGGCAACTCCATGTTATTGATGTTTTCTAAAACTCCAAGACCATCTAAATGCGGCATAATCATGTCTAATATAAGGACATCTGGTAAAAATTTTTTTACACAATCTACAGTTTGGATTCCGTCATTTGCTACAAAGGTAATATCAATATTTTCCTGTTCAGTAAAGTAGTCACTCAGAATTTCACAAAAATCCTTATTGTCATCTGCTATTCCGATGCTTATTTTTGTCATAACATATCCCCCTTAAATTCGTAATAATCTTATATGATTATTATCTTTCTTAGCAATTACTCCAGCATATATTAATTTATACTGTTTAAAGATTTTATGCAACACAAACTTTCAGAAAATATGCAAAATTTCCGTCACCTCTCGACATTATTCGACATTTGCTCTTCTAGCATCCACTCTATAAATATACCATATCCTTTCTGCGGATTGTTGACAAATACATGGGTTACGGCTCCTACCAGTCTTCCATTTTGAATAATAGGACTACCACTCATTCCTTGAACTATTCCTCCGCTCTTTTGCAAAAGTCTATCATCTGTTACTTTTATTGTCATACTTTTCGTATTCGGTTTATTTTGTCTATTAACCTTTTCAATTTCAATTTCATAACATTCGACTTGGTTATTGTCTAAAGTCGTCAATATATATGCCGGGCCCGGTTTAACAAAATCCTGATACCCTACAGGTAATGGTTTATCAAAATACGGAGAATCCGTTTTTTCATATAACTTTCCAAATATACCAAACTCTGTATTTTTATTCAAGCTTCCAAGTGGGTCATCCGCTTCATAGAAAATACCTCTTATTTCCCCCGGTTCTCCTACTTTTCCCTGTTTTACAGATTCAACCTTTGAATTTACTAATTCACCGTCAGCAACCGAAAGAATAGAACCTGTTTCCGGATCTGTAATAGCATGGCCTAAGGCTCCATAGTTATTGTTTTGTGGGTCGTAAAAAGTTAAAGTTCCAATACCTGCAGTTTTATCCTTAACCCATATTCCAAGCTTATACATATTATCTGATTTAGCAACTACAGGGGTTAAACTGATTTCCATAATGTCATTTTTTCTCTGAAGCTTTAATAAAACTTCACCTCTGGTTTTGTTGACAATGGATTGAACTTCTGTAGCTCTATATACTTTCTGTCCATTTATCTCAAGTATTGTATCACCAATTTGAAGTCCTGACAATATCCCCGGATTAACAACTTCACCTGTGATAGTTTCAATTTCTTGAAGTCCCACAATAAGAACCCCTTTTACATCCATCTTTACTCCGATGGACTGCCCTCCAGGCATTAACACTTTCTCAGACACAACATTTACGGTCGTCGTTGTTGGTTGATCACTATGCTTCACATAAAATGAAACACCTGTTACCACTGCAATTAAAAGCACAAACACACAAAAACTCTTTGCAATACCGTTTAATTTAATTTTGTTCATAAACAAACTAACTCCTAGCTCTCAAAATCTTGTAATAATTCCAATAGTTCATCTTCGGACTTCACAATGACACCTTCCGAAAATAATTCTTGATCCTCTTTACCTAGCATCGAAAAAAGTATATCCGTAGTTCTTAGTAAAGATTCATTGCCTTCACTATCATACTGATAGACTTTTATAATGCCGTCGGATTCCTTAACTAAATAATATTCACAGGTTTCATTTTCTTGAGTATTATTTAAATTATTTTCATCATTTTCTTCATTTGCATATTTTTTGTCATCATAACTATTTTTTTGGTCATCAACATTTTGAGTAACTGTCTTTTTAACATCAGCTGCAATGTTTTCTGCTTCTGCTTCTTCCGGAGCGCTTATTAACGCAAACATTAAATATGCCACACCAAATATGGCCACTAGAGTAATATAAAAACTCTTTCTCTTAAAAATACTTTTTTTTCTTGTAAACATTAAAACCACCTCTTACTAAGATAGTTTTAACAAAATTATCTATTTTAAACAAAAATTCTTATTAAATAGTGATTTTATCTTTATATTTTTTAAAAGTTTGCTCTCCAATGCCTTTTATATTCATTAATTCTTCTATTCTTTGGAAGTTTCCGTGTTGATCTCGGTAGGAAATAATTTTGCCAGCGGTGGAAGGTCCAATTCCATTTAATGTTTGTAACTCCTGTTCTGTGGCTGTATTTATATTTATTAGGTTCACACCTTGACCTTGCACAGTGTTCGCATATCCACCGTTTGGTTCGGTTAACGATAATTTTTTTTCGTCTATATTCGTATTGTTCGCTATACCCTGAATAATTTCCTCTTTTGTCAGAACTGTTATTTTATCTTGGTCATATAGTATTTTAGCCAAATTTAAATTGCTGGTATCTGCATCTTGCCTAAGCCCACCTGCTTTTTCTATTGCCTCATACATCCTCATACCGCTATGAAGTTCATATACATATGGATTGTTAACTGCTCCTCTAATATCCACATAAATCTTGTTGGTTTGCGCATTATCTTTATTCGTATCAGCTTCACCATTTGCCTGTGCTGTTTGAGTTTCATTATTCATGTCATAATCTATGTCATAATTATTTAAATCGAGCTCTTTTTCATTCATAAGTCTAAAACTATTATTGTCAGAATTTGAATCTCTAATGCAAAAAACAAAAAAGGCAACAACAAGCAATATAAGTGCTGCTGTTACCTTCAAAATCGTTTTATTGTGAATTTTAATAAAGTTTTCAATAAAATCCCTGTTGACATAACACTTCATAACATACCCCCAAATAAAATGTAAAAACAATGTTTTATTTACTTTATTTTACATTTATTCTATATGTATGTCAACCTTTATTTGTAATTATATGGAAAACCCATTGGAGAAATTTATCTTTTTCCTCATAACTTCAATATTATATCGGGAAACTTCCAAATCAAAGAATCTGATTATGGCATCGATTAATAATTCAGGACTTAGGTTAGATTCACTACCGGCATCCAAAAGTGTGGAAATAATCAGTTGATTATTTAAATATGAAAAATCAAGTTTAATTATTTTATTTTTTATATCTACATCTGCCATTTGTTTTGATTTCTTTTGTCTCTTCTGTACAATAATACACTTTTGAGCCAGGAAGCTTTCACAAGCTTCTTTTATTTCCATGTTTCTTAAAGCGTTTTCCTCACAAGGAATACCTATTAGATATTCTGCTGATACAGTTAGTGCCGCTAGACTCTTACCTTCCAACATATATTCCGTGCAATCCATAATTTTAAGCCCAGTTGGCATGATTGCATCCAGCTTTTCCTTTATTTCAGTAGCTTCCATTGGCTTGATTGTTTCAAATTCTAAAATTTCAGCAATACTTGAATATCCTAAAGAAAGCGGTTGTGCAAACCCCATCTTTGGATGGGGATTAAAGCCCTGAGAATATGCTAACTTTATATCTACTCTTTTAAAGCTTCTCTTAAACAGTCTCAATAAATCTAAATGTGACGTATATTTGAAAAATCCTTCTTTGGAGAATTTTAGTACATACTTAGCCATTAATACCCTCCATTTCACACTTTACATTTTTGTTCATGCCGCAACCAACACAGCCTTTTCTGCAATCCTGTGTTGTTACCTCCCTTTTGGCTTTTTCGTTTTCACTTTTCAAAAATTCTTTTGTAACACCACAGTCAATAATATCCCAAGGTAAAATTTCATCGTAACTTCTTTCTCTGGTTGTGTAAAATTCCTTATCAATGCCTGTTTCTTCAAAAGCTTTCATCCATTCCTCATATTTAAAATGTTCTGTCCATCCATCAAATTTACAACCAAGTTCAAAAGCTTTAATCAATACTTCACCGGTTCTCCTATCACCTCTGGCAAAAACCGCTTCTAATACACTTGTTTGTGTACCATGGTAGTTAAAGGTTACCCCCTTAATCGGTCTTAGCTTACCTCTTAGATAATCATGTTTTTCACTAAACTGCTCCGGTGAATCTTGCGCCATCCACTGAAACGGAGTATGTGCCTTAGGTACAAAGTTTGATGCACTTACAGTCACGTTGAATCTTCCTTTTCCGTTAATATTTTTATTCATCTCAATAATTCTTGAGGCAATCTCATATATTCCGTCCAAGTCTTCAAAAGTTTCAGTAGGTAACCCGTTCATAAAATATAGTTTTATATTTTTCCATCCAAGTTCTAAAGCTTGTTCAACTGAGTTATAAATATTTTCTTCTGTGATACATTTATTAATAACATCTCTAAGTCTTTGTGACCCTGCCTCAGGAGCAAAGGTAAGTCCTGATTTTTTATAACCTTGTATTTCTTCTAAAACCTTAAAAGAAAAAGAGTCCAATCTCAAAGAAGGCAAAGATAGTGATACATTATTTTCCTTGCACATACCCATAAGGTTTGTTGCCAAATCTTCAAACTTAGAATAATCACTGGTTGAGAGAGATAATAACGATAGCTCTTCATGCCCTGTATTTTTAAGTTGCTGTTTTGCTATTTCCTCAATTAATGCCATTCTTCTTTCTCTTACAGGCCTATAAATTATACCTGCCTGGCAGAACCTACATCCTCTTGTACAACCTCTAAATGTTTCAACTACAGATCTGTCATGAACAGTTTCTATAAATGGAACGATTGGATCCACCGGAAAATCTATTTCATTAATATCCGGTATTATACACCTCAACACTCTATCAGGAGCTTCATCATAAAGCTTGTCCACTTTTATTATAGTTCCATCTTCTCCATATACAGGATTATAAAAAGACGGAATATATACACCCTGAAGTTTTGAGACTCTCTTATAAAAAGCTTCTCTACTTTCTCCCATATTTTTAGATTGCTGATACTTATTAAATAATTCAATAAGGATTTCTTCTCCGTCGCCTATTAAAAATATATCAACAATGTCAGCTAACGGCTCCGGATTGTAAGCACAAGGACCCCCTGCAATTACAATAGGATGTTCTTCGGTTCTATCCTTTTTTCGTAAAGGAATGCCACCAAGATCTAAAATATTTAGCACGTTTGTAAATGACAATTCATACTGAAGTGTAAATCCAACAAAATCCATTTCATTTATAGGAGTTTTTGTTTCAAGTGTAAACAGAGGAATATTTTCCTCCCTTAAAAGTTCTTCCATATCAAGACCCGGGCAAAATACACGCTCACAAAAAATATTATTTTCCTTGTTAAGAACATTATATAAAATTTGCAGGCCCAAATATGACATCCCTATCTCATATACATCCGGAAATGCAAAACAGAAACGAGTCATCTCCGCTGTTATTTCTTTTTTTGCACTGTTAAGTTCACCGCCTATATATCTAGCAGGCTTTTCCACTCTTTTAAGAATGTTATCTAAATTCAAACTTAAACTCATATACTATTACCTTTCTTTACTCATTAACTCATCTATTGTAATGCCAAGCCTTTTTTCAATCTTAGAAATAAGAATTTCTGTTTCTTCTTGTTTTTTTCTAATTCTTTTTATAGAGTCCGGCCTATCTTTTACTTTTTCTATTACATAATCCATTCTATCGGACAAACCTACATATTTGTCCTCTTTTACAACTCTGTCGCCAAAGCACACCAAGTCCGCCTCATTAAGAGAATCCACTTCCTTATTCATATCGTAGGTCATATGAACATTTATTATTGCCGCTTCATCTTCATAGCCTAACATCCTAGCTATATCTGCACCTATTATTTCATGATGCTCCTCAACTCTTGCAATATCATGAATAAGTGCAGCACCTCTAATTAAATCTATATTTAAATTTCCTCCATGTTCATTTAGCAACTTAGCAAGTTTTACTGCGGTTTCAGCAACTGCCTCACAATGCCTGATAACATGAGGGGGTGTATTATATTTTTTAAGTAACTCATAACATTCTTCAACTGTTATATTCTTTTGTGACATAAAAACCCGCCCTTTCAAGGATAAAATGAAAAAATATAATTAGCGCAATAATTATATCACATCTTCTCTATATTGCTCCATAGTTTCCTCTGTATATTGTATTGCTCCCATGGTTTTATCTTTCAATTGAGCCAATTGATTAAAAAAGTTTAAACAATGATCCTTAATGTCTCTGGCTGAATAATCTTTAAGTATTTCCGCTTCTGCTCTAGCTGTTAAGGTGTGAATAAGTTGGTTTTCACAAGCTTGACAGCTCACAAAAATAATTCCAATACATATACACGTTATAGTTTGTTTTATAATTCCCATAATTCCATTCCTCCATACTTTTATTAATACGTTAAGTATGAAAAAATAGACCAACTAACACCTACAAAACGTGGTGTAGTCGGGGAATTACTGTATAAGACTTGCGCACCCTATCATAGATACGGGCAAGGCTTTAATGGGCAAGGCTTTAACAAAGTAAGGGGCTACTGCAATATACAATTTTTATATTACAATACCCCCTTACTCCAATGTTTAATACTCTTCCCAGTATTCAAACTCATAGTCAAATATTCTTATGGTGTCACCTTCATCTAGTCCCATTTCCTTAAGTTCTTCCAGCGCACCTTTCTTTTCAATATATTTATACAAATATCTCAAAGAACCACTATCATTAAAGTTTGTTGAATCGAAAATCTTTCTAAGCTGTTTTCCAGTCAATTGATATACGCCGTCATCACCTTTGGAAACATATACTTCTTTAAAGTCTTCATCCACTTCATCCTTTTCAAAATCGAAGAATTCTATTACTTCTTCTTCAGTTCCTTCTTCTGCAAGCTTATCTAACATAGTTGCAGCTTCTGCAAGAAGGTCATGAATACCAACGTTAATTGGCGCTGAAACCGGAAATACCTTAATTCCTTTGTCCTCTACATATTTTTTAAATTCTAAATATTGAGGGTCATCTTCTTCAATCATGTCCATTTTGTTTGCGGCAACAATCTGAGGCTTTAATGAAAGTTTATCATTATATAATTTTAGCTCATTATTAATTTTATCAAAATCTTCAATTGGATTTCTGCCTTCTGATCCGGAAATATCCACAACATGTATAAGAACCTTCGTTCTTTCTATATGTTTTAGGAAATAATGTCCTAATCCTGCACCTTCATGTGCACCCTCTATAATCCCTGCAATATCTGCAATAACAAAACCATTATCAAAGATTTCAACTACCCCTAAGTTTGGTGTAATTGTAGTAAAATGATAATTTGCTATTTTAGGGTTTGAGTTTGTTGACACTGATAATATAGTTGATTTTCCTACATTAGGAAATCCAACTAATCCAACATCTGCAATCAGTTTCATTTCCAGTATAATACTTCTTTCCTTAGCAAAACCACCGGATTCAGCAAAGTTAGGGGCTTGACGTACAGAGTTCTTAAAATGAACATTACCCTTTCCGCCTTTACCGCCTTTTGCAGCAATAAAGCTATCACCTGATTTTACCAAGTCTTTCATAATTAGTCCTGATTCTTCATCTATTACAACAGTTCCTGGCGGTACTTTAATAATAAGATCCTCACCTTTTTTACCGAATCTTTTCTTTTTCATACCGTTCTGTCCATCTTCAGCTTCATATTTTCTTTTATATCTAAAATCCATAAGAGTTCTAAGACTTGCATCAGCCATAAAGATGACATCTCCACCTTTACCACCGTCACCACCATCCGGGCCGCCTTCAGGTACAAATGGTTCTCTTCTAAAAGTAACCGCACCATTTCCACCTTTTCCTGATCTAATGGTTATCTTGGCTCTATCTACAAACATACCGAGCCTCTCCTTCCTTATTTAAAAAGCCCCTATATATAATAGGGGCTTCCAGAATCAAATTAAGCTTCTTTTGGATATACACTTACTTGCTTTCTTGTTTTGTCATATCTTTCGAACTTTACAGCTCCGTCAATCTTTGCAAATAAAGTATCGTCTCCACCAATACCTACGTTGTTACCAGGGTGGAACTTTGTTCCTCTCTGTCTAACTAGGATACTTCCAGCACTTACATACTGACCGTCGCCTCTTTTAACACCTAAACGTTTGGACTCACTGTCACGACCGTTCTTGGAACTACCTACTCCTTTTTTACTTGCCATAGATTACACCTCCTTTTTTACTGTGCTGTCTAACTAATTTCTTAGTTTAGTATGAAAAAGCCTGTAATGAATTAAAATTATTCTGCTGCTGCTTCAGCTTCAGCTGCTGCTTTAGTTTTTCTAGCTTTTCTAGCAGAAACTTTTTCAATTTTAATCATTGTATAAGGCTGTCTGTGTCCTTGCTTCTTTCTGTAGTCTTTTTTAGCTTTGTACTTGAAGATAATAACCTTCTGTCCTTTGCCGTGCTCAACTACAGTTCCTGCAACATTGCAACTTTCAACGTAAGGAGCACCAACCTTAATTGTTTCTCCATCGCTAAGTAAAAGTACTTTATCAAAAGTGATTTTTTCACCAGCTTCAATGTCTAACTTTTCAACTGTAATGATATCGCCTTCCTGTACTCTGTACTGCTTTCCGCCTGTTTCGATTACTGCGTACATATTCTCTTTACCTCCTCTATCCAGTCTCGCCATCCAAAGGTAGTGACTTATAGTCACTTTACAAAAACCCATTCTGAGCGGCTTACAATAATGTATAATATCACATTGGACAGGTTGTGTCAAACGTTTTCTATCAATCTATTAAATAAATTTTTCTATATTATGTTAGCATCACAACTGAATAATCCTATATAATTCTATTCAATAATAACACCATCTTCGTCTACCTCAAAGTCATCTCCCGGCTCTTTAATAGCTTTTTTGGGTTTCATATTTTCTATTAAAAGAGCTTCTATTCTATTTAATATTTCAGGATTTTCAGCAAGATAATTCTTAACATTTTCTCTTCCCTGACCAATTCTATTTCCGTCAAAACTGTACCATGAGCCAGCTTTTTCTACAATTTTAGCGTCTACCCCACAGTCTAGCACATCACCTTCTCTTGAGATGCCCTTACCATACATAATGTCAAATTCAGCCTGCTTAAATGGTGGAGCTACTTTGTTCTTTACAATCTTAACTCTTGTCCTGTTTCCAAGAACTTCATCACCTGATTTAATGCTTTCAATTTTTCTAACATCAAGACGCATTGTAGAGTAGAACTTAAGAGCTCTACCACCGGTTGTCGTTTCTGGATTACCGAACATTACTCCAACCTTTTCTCTAAGTTGGTTAATAAACACTACAGCAGTATTTGATTTATTAATGCTACCTGTAAGTTTTCTCAAAGCTTGAGACATCAATCTTGCCTGAAGACCCACGTGTGAATCCCCCATCTCTCCTTGAATTTCTGCTCGTGGAACTAATGCTGCCACAGAGTCAACAACAACAATGTCAAGGGAACCACTTCTTACTAACATATCGCATATTTCCAAGCCCTGCTCTCCTGTGTCAGGCTGAGAAACTATCAATTCATCTATATCAACCCCTAAGTTTCTTGCATATTCAGGATCCAGTGCGTGCTCCGCGTCTATAAATGCGGCTTTGCCACCGGCTTTTTGAGCTTCAGCAATAATATGTAATGTCAAAGTAGTTTTACCGGATGATTCAGGACCGTATATTTCAATAATTCTTCCTCTGGGAATACCGCCTATCCCTGAGGCAATATCTAAACTGGCAGAACCTGTTGAAATAGAATCTATATTTAACTTTGCAGAGTCATCTCCAAGCTTCATAATAGCTCCCTGTCCAAATTGTTTTTGTATTTGAGCCATTGCTTCCTTTAAAGCTTTTTCCTTCTCTTGCGCATTTATATTAACATTCACTTCTTTACTTTTGCTTGACGCCATTGTGATTATCCTCCTCATTCATGAACATTTGTTCTTTATTAATAATACCCTACCCATTTCTTTTGGTCAATACTTTTTTAATATAATCTAAAAAGTATTTTTAACTGCTCAATCTAACATTTTAATTACAAACATTTTATTGGTTATTTTTATTATAATATCCAATTTATTACATTTCAAGTGTTTTATAAAATTTGTCGTTTTATATAAATTTTTAGATAATGCAAGCAAAGCCTTACGAAATCAATGTACCAATCAAATTAAACATATTCAACATGGATAAATATCTATTTTCCTCTCTATTACCATCAAGTCTTAGCTCTCTATATTCAATTTTATCATCAAATACGGCACAAACATATACAAGACCCACAGGCTTGTCTTTTGTTGCACCTCCCGATCCCGCTATTCCCGTTACAGATACCCCAACTCTTGTTCCCGCAACCTTTTTAACTCCCTTTGCCATTTCTATAGCTGTTTCCCTGCTTACAGCCCCATATTTATCCAGAGTTTCTGCTTTTACTCCTAGTTCTTCTATTTTAGCGGTGTTACTGTATGTAACGATACCTCTATCAAAAACGGCAGAAATGACCGGTATATCTGTAATAAATTGTGCAAACATACCTCCTGTACATGATTCGGCACTGGCTATTGAGATGTTCTTTTTAATCAACAATTTGCCCACATTTTGCGGCAATTTTTCATCAAGACCCATATTATTTTTATCAATAAATTTATTCTCCATTAAAAAACACTTCCCTTCTCAGAATGTTACCAGAGCTTAAATTAATAAAGTTTCTAAAGCTCACTATAATTAATAATTGTTTCACTAAATACAAAAACATTCCTATATAAAGATATAGAAATGTTTTATACGAATCATTATTACATTGAAAATACGGATTTATTCTTAGCTACATACTCTATACCGGAATATATAGTCATTATTAATGATGCCCACAAGAATATTGTTGCAAGTAGGCTGATTATTGGAAGTACTGACACGCCCAGCTGTTCTACATTAACCAGCAATAAAAGAGGAACTGCAATCATTTGAAGAACTGTCTTAATTTTTCCGCTTGTTCCAGCCGCAATAACAATACCTTCTGAAGCCGCTACAGTTCTCATGCCTGCAACTACAAATTCTCTAGCAAGTATAATAATTAACATCCATCCGGGAACCAATCCGTTTGAAACCATTAAACAAAATGCTGAATATACCAGAATCTTATCCGCCAAAGGATCCATAATTTTACCAAAATTAGTTACCAGATTATATTTTCTTGCAATCTGTCCGTCCAGCATATCTGTTAAGGATGCTACAATAAATATTACAAATGCAATTAGATTATATCCCATCATGTATAATGCCACAAAAAACGGAACCGCTATCATTCTTCCAACTGTCAATTTATTAGGTAAATTCATATTTAAACCTCCACTCCCACTAAATCATAATCAAAAGCGTCTTTTATTTCAACCTTAACCATATCTCCCGGCTTTAGTTCCTTACTAGAATTGAAAATAACAGAATTATCAATTTCAGGTGCATCATATTGTGTCCTTCCAATGTAAGCACCATCTTCATCTTTTTCTTCTACCATCACTTCATATACTTTACCTATTTTGGATTGGTTTGATTCAAGAGAAATTTCCAGCTGTAATCTCATAATTGAATCTTTTCTTCGTTCTTTGACATCGGAGCGAACTTGTCCCTTCATCTCTGCTGCCGGCGTTCCTTCTTCCTTGGAATAAGCAAATACACCTAAACGTTCAAATTTCATTTTATCTACAAAATCATATAATTCTTCAAATTCTTCTTTTGTTTCCCCGGGAAATCCTGTGATTAATGTAGTTCTTATATGAATATCCGGCATGGCTGTTCTCAATTTATTTATTGTATTCTTTATACTGTGGCTGGTAGAACGTCTATTCATCAATTCTAAAATCTTATCACTTGAATGTTGGATTGGAATATCAATGTATTTGCATACTTTCTCTTCACTTGCCATTACTTCAATCAGTTCGTCAGTAATTCTGTCCTCATAGCAATACATTAATCTAATCCAATGTATTCCCTCAATTGCGCACAGCTTTTTGACTAACTTCGCAAGACTAAATTCGCCGTATATGTCAATGCCATATGCTGTTGCGTCTTGAGCTATAAGTATTATTTCTTTACAGCCCTTTTCAGCTAACAGGTTAGCTTCCTCTAGGATATCTTCTTCTCTTCTGCTTCTAAAGTGCCCTCTTATATGCGGTATAACACAGTATGCACAAACATTATCACAGCCTTCAGCAATTTTTATTGTTTCGCTATATGGATTTTTAGAGATTCTTCTTGCTTTTATCTCTGTAAATTCCTTATTGCAATCATATACATGAATTTTTCTCTCTGTTTCATGCTTTTCTATTATCTCCGGTAATTTATCATACTCATTTACACCCAAGAAAACATCTACTTCCGGCATTTCATCGAAAAGCTCATGGCTGTATCTTTTTGATAAACAGCCCGAAACAATAAGCATTTGCTTTTTTCCCTGTGATTCTTTTATATCTGCCATTTCTAAAATCTTATCTATTGATTCTTTTTTGGCGTCATTTATAAATCCGCAAGTGTTTACAATAATCACATCACTGTCAATTACGTTGTCAACAATTATATGTCCATTATCTTCCAGTAAGCCTGCTGCCATTTCAGAGTCACTGGCATTCTTAGGGCATCCCAATGTTTCAAAATATATATTCATCTAATACTTCCTTTTTATTTTAATAAACTATATCAAATCTCTTCCGGTACTGATTTATCCTCTAAAGCCTCACTGCCCTCACTATGTAAACCCATAAACTCGTCTAATGTCATAAGTACCTGTCTAGGTCTACTTCCGTCAGCAGGGCCAACAATACCTCTGGCCTCCATCATATCTATTATTCTTGCCGCTCTGTTGTAACCTATTCTAAATCTTCTTTGAAGCATGGAAACCGATGCTTGTTCTGCACGAACAACGGTTTCAATTGCATCAGGTAAAAGCTCATCTCCATCGTCTGCAACCTCAGGTGTAGAATTTGCTTTTTCAATGGTATGTATAACATCATTTGCATATTCAGCATTTGTACATTGTTTTTTCAAGTGCTCTATAACATTATGCACTTCTGAATCTGAAATAAAGTTTCCTTGAACTCTTACCGGTTTGCCTGAGCCTAAAGGATTGAAAAGCATATCACCCTTACCTACTAGTTTTTCTGCTCCAGCCATATCTAATATAGTTCTTGAGTCAAACTGGGAAGATACTGCAAAAGCGATTCTTGAAGGTATATTTGCTTTTATTACACCTGTAATGATGTCAACTGAAGGTCTTTGTGTAGCAACGATCAAATGCATACCTGCAGCTCTTGCCATCTGCGCTAATCTGCAAATAGATTCTTCTACCTGTGAAGGTGCTGCCATCATCAAGTCTGCAAGCTCGTCTATAATTATAACAATTTGTGGCATAACTCTGTCAGGCTCACCCTTTTGTTTAACTGAATCGTTAAATCCTGCTAAATCTCTTACGCCCTCTTCTGCAAATTTCTTATACCTGTCCGTCATTTCAGCAACTGCCCAATTTAACGCAGCCGCAGCCTTACTTGGCTCTGTAACAACCGGAATAAGCATATGCGGTATCCCGTTGTAGTTTCCAAGTTCAACAACCTTAGGGTCAATAAGTACAAATTTTACTTCATCTGGCTTAGCTTTGTATAAAATACTAATAATAATACTATTTATACAAACACTCTTACCAGAACCTGTAGAACCTGCAATAAGCATATGAGGCATTGATTTAAGGTCAGCCACAATAGCTTTGCCTGCTATGTCCTTACCTACTGCAAAAGTAATTTTTGATTTAGAGTCCCTAAATTCTTTTGAATCAACAATTTCCCTTAAGGTAACCATGTTTATTTTTTCATTTTCTACCTCGATACCAACTGCAGCTTTACCGGGTATTGGAGCTTCTATTCTTATACTCTTAGCTTCAAGGTTAAGTGCAATATCGTCAGCAAGCCTAACTATACTGCTTACCTTTACTCCGGTGTTAGGATGAATTTCATATCTTGTTACTGCCGGTCCTTGAGTTACTTGAACCACCTTAGCATCCACCTTAAAATCTTGTAATGTCTTTTCAAGCTTTGCCGCCTTTGCTTTTAAATTGTTGGCTAAAGCCGCATCATTTTTATTAGTATTATTTTTATTTAAAAACTCTATTAATGGGAATTCGTACTTTGCCATAGCCTCAGCCGATTTGCTTAAATTAAGTTCATTTTGGTTTAACTGGGCATTTGCCGCCTCCTGCTTTGTAAGCTTCATTTGCATCTGTTGTCCTCTCTCTTGAACATCAGATTTATTTCTATCTTCAATGGCCTGCCTTGAGGTAAATGAATTCTCCCTTGATGGAGCAATTTTATGTTCAGGTTCTGCCGCAAAAGAGATGGATGTTGAAGCCCCAGCGGCCGTAACATTTGCCGCTGAAGATATAATGCTTGGCATTACAGTTACGCTCTGCTCTTCATCATGTAAATTTACTGTATTGGAGTTCACTGCTTTAATATTGCCTAGATCGCCTTCCAGTCCAAACCCATCAGGTACAGGTACTATTTCCTCTAACCCATAACTGATTTTGATTTCCGGCTCACTTTTTACATCGATTTTAGCATCTTTTTCCTTAACTTCCTCTGAATCTTTATCATTCTTAAAAAGCTTATCATCAATCATATATCCAAGGATATTCTTCTTTTTCTCAGATGCCTTAGCTTGAGTAACAAGAGGTGTATAGGATTTTTTAACGTCAATCTCAAGTTGTTTTTGCTTCTCCGCTTGTACTATTTCTTCTTTTTCAGCAGCCTCTTTATTCATTTGTTTCTTTATTTGTCTCTTTAGTTTGTAATCACTGACAACCTGTGACATAGGAGTATTTACAAGCATCATTAAACAAATAATAATAACCACTGAGGAGAATATGTATAATCCGGTTACACCAATTGCAACAATTACAACCAGAGCAAGGAGCATTCCAATAACTCCCCCATTCGTTGCGTTTACACCATTTGCAAACCATTTTTGCAAATCAATATACGCAAATGAAATATTTTCAATTTCTATAAATCTCGCACTGTATATTATAGAAAACATTAAAAATGTCACTACCAGCAATATTGCCGAGCGTTTATTCGCATGAGTAGTTTTTTTCATTAATAGTAGTATTCCATAAAGAATTAAATAATATGGCAAAATAATTGCTACTTGTCCGAAAAACCCTAAAAAGAAGTTTTTTATAATTAAGCCTATTTCACCTGCGGCCTTAGTTTGTATAGCCACAGCAAAAAAAAGACCTAAGGCAATTATAATTACAGCCCAAATTTCATCTTTAACTCTAACTCCTGTAGAATTCTTATTATCCTTCGCTTTAGCAGCAGAACTGCTTCTAGTTGTTTTCTTTTTCGCCGCCGATGTTTTGTTTTTGCTACCGGCAGGTCTCCCTGGCTTCTTTTTTTCTTCCGCCATATAGTAATACCTCGCTAAATAAATTTTATAATTTCATGTTTAATATTTATAAACTTAACTTTATTGCTTGTACTATTTCTAGCATAATCAATAAATTTAGTTTTTTAGTTTTTTCTTTTATTTATAAAAATAGAGCATATATAATAACTGCAACTCCTAAAATCCAAGTGTAATATGAAAAATAGCATAATTTCTTCTTAGATACGAAATTAATCATTGTTTTAATTGCTACAAGACCTGAAACTGCTGAAACTATTACGCCTGCAAGAATGGGAATAACTAATTGCATATCCATTCCCTGTTCAAAGGCCGCCGGTGCTTCCAATACCACAGAGCCCAATATAGATGGGATAGATATAAGAAAAGCAAACTTTACGGCAAGCTCTCTGTTTAGTCCGCAAATCAACCCACCAAACAAAGTTGAACCCGATCTTGAAATACCCGGGGTTATGGCGATTCCTTGACAGATACCCACAAGAATTGCGTGTCTGAATTTCATGTTTTTTATTTCAAGTTTGTTATTATTTACTCTTTCCGCTATCCAAAGGATTGTTCCTGTCATAATAAGTCCAATGCCTATTGGCAACAGTGAAGTATAAAAGCTTGCAAATAAATCATTGAAACATATTCCTATTAATGCTGTTGGAATCGTTGCAACGATAATCATATATCCTAGCTTTCTAGTTTGGTTCTTATTTGCACCAAGACCTTTGCCTGTAAAAATATCCTTTATTACGAAACCTAATTCAATAAATAATTCTACAATGTCACGCCAATACACAATAAATACAGAAATCAAAGTGCCCAAATGAAGAAGTACCGCAAATGTAAGCACGCTTTCCCCTTCAATTCCAAAGAAATACTGTAATAGGGCAAGATGTCCTGAACTACTAATAGGAAGGAATTCTGCCAACCCCTGAACAAAACCCAACACTATAGCTTCAAATAACGTCAATTTAAGATTCCCCTTTCATTTTTCAAGTCAATAATAATTGAAAAATATCGCTCAGAAATATTTATAAAAGCCAATTTCATATGTGTCTTTTAAGGCTATTCCCTATGCAATAAAATACCAACCTATAGTATAGCACAATTTTTCATATAAAACCAGTAAATTACAATGATAAAATCTCCAAATAGCCTAATTACTGCCAACTTACATAAGGGTATCCCCCATTTTAATTACCATAAAATAAACACCTGTATTACTAAACATAACACAAGTGTCTATTGCATATAAATTATTCTATTATTTTGCCTTTATAAAGCCTTTAGCTGTCAGTGTTTCTGCACAAAGGACTGCTCCTCCTGCTGCACCTCTAACAGTATTGTGGGAAAGACCAACAAATTTAAAATCATAAACGTTATCTTCACGAATTCGTCCGATGGATACACCCATGCCGTTTTCATAATCCACATCAGCTTTTACCTGAGGTCTATTATCTTCTTCACAATATTGAATAAATTGCTTAGGCGCATTTGGAAGGTTCAATTCCTGTGCAATTCCTTTAAAGCTTCTCAATTTTTCAATAAGCTGTTCTTTAGTTGGTTTCTTTCTGAATTTTACAAATACTGCGGCTGTATGTCCGTTCAAAACCGGAACTCTAATACATTGACATGTTATTACAGGTTCATTGGCTTTAACTATTACGCCATCTTCTATTTTACCCCAAACACGTAGAGGTTCTTGTTCGCTCTTTTCTTCTTCCCCTCCGATATAAGGTATAATATTCTCAACCATTTCAGGCCATTCCACAAAGGTCTTCCCTGCTCCGGATATAGCTTGATATGTAGTTGCAACTACCTCGTAAGGTTCAAATTCCTTCCATGCAGTTAAAGCAGGCACATAACTCTGAATAGAGCAGTTTGGCTTAACAGCAATAAAACCATTTGTTGTTCCTAAACGTTTTTTCTGGAATTCAATAACTTCAAAATGTTCAGGATTTATTTCCGGTATAACCATAGGAACATCCGGTGTCCATCTATGTGCACTATTATTTGAAACTACAGGAGTTTCTGTTTTTGCATAGGCTTCCTCGATTGCTTGAATTTCCTCTTTAGTCATATCTACAGCACTGAAAACGAAGTCTACTGTTTCAGCAACCTTTTCAACCTCATTAACATTCATTACAAGAATATTTTTAACGCTTTCAGGCATTGGAGTAGTCATCTTCCATCTTTGCCCTACTGCTTCTTCATATGTCTTACCCGCACTTCTTTGGCTAGCAGCAATGGTTACAACTTCAAACCAAGGATGATTCTCCAAAAGAGAAATAAAACGCTGTCCAACCATTCCAGTCCCGCCTAGAATGCCTACTTTTAATTTCTTGTCCATATTCTTCTCTCCTTTTCTTTATATGTTAACTATATATTTTATGTATTATCACTATTTTTTGTTCTTAATTTGTTATTTTATCACAATTATCTTGTGTATTCAATATATTTTAAAGTTTATTCTTATTTTTAGTCATAATTAAAAACTTTTGTCAGCCCCGTGAATATATTGAGATTATATAACATTTATTTAAATGTATTTTATGTAGAACGAAAGGATGATAAGTATATGACACTTTTCACAGGTGCCGCAGTAGCACTTGTAACACCTTTTAAAGACGGAAAGGTGGATTTTTCTGCTATGGAAAAGCTTATTGATTGGCAGATTAATGAAGGCATTGATGCAATCGTAAGCTGTGGAACTACAGGTGAAGCTTCCACACTAAGTACTGAAGAACATATTGAAGTAGTTCAATTTACAGTAGAAAAAACTGCAGGTAGAGTCCCTGTTATCGCAGGCGCAGGCAGTAATAATACACAGCATGCTATCTTGATGGCTACGGAACTTCAACGTGCTGGCGTGGATGGGCTATTACTTGTTACTCCTTATTATAACAAATGCTCTCAAAAAGGCTTAATCAGCCACTATAAAGCAATTGCAAATGCAGTAGAAATTCCATGTATATTATATTCTGTTCCCAGCCGTACAGGTGTTAATATTACACCGGATACAGTTGCAGAGCTATGCACTCACCCAAATATTGTTGGAATTAAAGAAGCAACAGGAAATATTTCACAGGTTGTTGAAATAGCTAAATACGTTTCTTCAGATTTTGCGCTTTACTCTGGTAACGATGATATGGTTGTGCCACTTCTTTCTATGGGAGGCTCAGGTTGTATCTCTACAGTAGCCAATATAATCCCTAAGGATGCACATGATATGATTGAGGCATATCTTACCGAACATTATACAAAAGCCAGAGAAATGCAGTTAAGAATGAAATCTTTAATAGACTCAATGTTTATAGAAGTAAACCCTATACCTGTAAAAGCGGCCTTACATATGATGGGCCTAATTGAAAAAGAATACAGGTTACCTCTTTGCGAACCAGACAATAAAACCTTATACAGAATATCTGAAGAAATGAAAAGCTATGGGCTGTTAAATACTAATCTATAGGGACTGTAATAATAGATAGTAATAATAAACTGTAATAATAAATATTAATAAAACATTATAATAATGGATAGTAATAAAACACTGTAATAATAGATAATAATAAAACATTATAATAAATAGTAATAAAAATCAATGACAAAAGACAATAACAAAGGTGGGAGATTAACTCTCCCACCAAACTCTTATATTTAGTTTGAAACACAAAATAACACCGGAAACTTGTCCGGTGTTAAAATTTTGTCTTCGTTTACTTTTTAAATGCTTACGCTTCGGAAGCAACAACTTCCTTACCATCGTAGTAATTGCAATTCGGGCAAACTCTATGTGGAAGCTTTGGCTCGTGGCACTGAGGACAAATTGAAAGTCCAGGTAATGCCTTCTTCATGTTTGGTGATCTTCTCTTGTCTCTTCTTGCTTTAGATGTTTTCCTCTTTGGAACTGCCATTTTCTACACCTCCTTTTGCTCGTGTCTCTTTGTATTTATCTCATCACAATATTCGTGATAAATGCAACTACTAAAGTATACCTTCATCAACCAAATATGTCAAGAATTATTTTAAATTCTTTGTAATATTGAATGTATCTCTTGCAATCATAAGTTCTTCGTTAGTAGGGATAAGAATTACCTTAACCTTTGAGTCATCTCTACTGATAACCATTTCTTTTCCTCTAACCTTATTCTTAACTAAGTCTAGTTTAATTCCTAAGTTTCCAAGATCGTGACAAATAACATCTCTCATTTCAATGCCATTTTCACCAAGTCCTGCAGTAAATACGATAGCATCTACTCCATTCATTTCTGCAATATATGCTCCAATGTAGAATCTAACCTTGTGTGCAAATACTTTAAGAGCAAGCTGAGCTCTTTCATTTCCTTCTGCTGCAGCATCTTCAATATCTCTAAAGTCACTTGAGATTCCTGAAATACCAAGAACTCCTGACTGCTTATTTAAGATTTCGTTTGCAACACCACTTGCTAGACCTTCTTTTTCTCTGATAAAAGTTACGATAGCAGGGTCGATATCTCCTGAACGAGTACCCATTACTAGACCTTCAAGCGGAGTGAATCCCATTGAAGTATCAATACACTTACCTCTCTTAATAGCTGATACTGAAGCACCATTTCCTAAGTGACAAGTGATAATCTTTAAATCATCAAGAGCACAATTCATAATGTCTGCTGCTCTTTCTGCTACATACTTATGGCTTGTTCCGTGGAAACCGTATCTTCTGATACCATGCTTCTGATAGTATTCATAAGGAATAGCATAGATGTATGATTCAGGAGGCATTGTCTGGTGGAAAGCTGTATCAAATACTGCTACCATTGGAGTTTCTGGCATTAAAGCCTGACAAGCATCAATACCCGCTAAGTTAGGTGGGTTGTGTAGAGGTGCTAATTCAATGCATTCCTCTAATGCTTTAATAACATCTTCAGTAATTAATACTGAGTGTGCATATTTTTCTCCAGCATGTACAACTCTATGTCCTACTGCTCCAATTTCGTCCATTGAAGTTACAACACCGTGTTCTGCGTTCTGAACTGCTTCAAGAACGTGACCAATAGCATCTTTGTGATCATTCATAGGAACTACTAGCTTAAACTTATCCATTCCTACTTTTTCATGTGTAATTACAGCACCTTCCATGCCAATTCTTTCAACAAGGCCTTTGCATAAAAGCACTTCATTTGTCATATCAAGAACCTGATACTTTAATGAAGAACTACCGCAATTGATAACTAATACTTTCATTTCAATTCCTCCATTATATTATGTATATCCAAAAGTGTAAATGACGGCATCAAAAACTCCAAATTAAAGATAATTACAAAATTTAGTAACACCAAATGAAATTTCTTTGAATATCCGCCTATATTGCACAGCGATATTTTATACGTATTAAAAAATTTAAACTGTTAAACATAACTCATAATATTATACTCTCTTACCAATATATTTCAAGTGTATTCGACTTTTTTTGCAATACATATACGTAATAACTCAATAGAAATTTACTATGGTAATAAATATTTTTCCACTTTTTCCCTAAAATTATTCTATTGTAAAAGTATTTTTGCATTGTTTATTAAGTCATATTGCTTTAGCTTGTGCAAATCATTGGGCTAATCATTAAGCTATTTATTAGAATAATCACTAGGCTAATCTTTAGACTATTTATTAGGGAAATCATTATTCTAATCTTTAGACTATTTATTAGAATAATCACTAGGCTAATCTTTAGACTATTTATTAGGGAAATCATTAGTAAAGTTATTAGGATAATTATATTGTGAAAAATATGATGTATCTTAACCTACATACTTTACAAATTTTCTAATACTAAATTAAAAATATATGGTAATATAGAACTATGAATATTTTAGGAATTATAGCAGAATACAACCCATTTCATAACGGCCATCTATATCAACTTAAAAAATCTGTTGCTATGACTGAGGCCGATTTTGTGGTGGTCATAATGAGTGGCAATTTCACCCAAAGAGGTGAGCCGACAATTTTTTCAAAATGGGACAGAGCTAGATTAGCCGTGGAATGCGGAGTTGATTTGGTAATTGAGCTCCCATTTGTTTTTGCCTGCAATAATGCAGAGTATTTTGCAAAAGGAGCTATAGAAATACTTAATGGATTAGGTTGCATTACGCACCTATCCTTCGGAAGTGAAGTTGGAGATTTAACACAATTAAACAAGATTGCCGAATTAGTTTCATTTGAAACAGAGGAATTCAAAGAAATATTAAAACAGCATTTAGACAGCGGTCTGTCCTACCCCACTTCACGAGGTGAAGCCATAAAACATTGTCTTGGGGAAGAAGTCTCTAACATAATAAACAATCCAAACAATATTTTGGCCATAGAATATCTAAAACAACTAAAACTGACAAATAGCGACATAATACCTGTTACTGTCAAGAGGTTCGCATCTGAATATAACGATACATCATTAAAAGGTAATATAGCTTCTGCTACTGCCATTAGAACTGCATTGTTCAGTCGTAACTTAAATACAACAGCAGATGAAGAGCATAATATCAGTGATTTTATACCTGCTGACTGTTTGGAAACATTTCTTAAGCTGAAAGAAATCAATGAGTTATCATCTGCAAAATATAAGTATCAGGAGGACTTGTACTTTAAGCTAATATCTCTAAAGGTTCTAACTGCCAACCGTACCTCTTTAAATCAGATTTTTTCTATAAACGAGGGGCTTGAAAATAAGTTGAAAACAGCAGTCCGTACATCTGATACGCTAATGGCTTTAAGAGAGGCAATAAAATCAAAAAGATACACACTTACAAGAATAAATAGACTATTAACACATACTTTACTTGGACTTACAACGGATAATTTTAATATGATTTTAGAATCAAATCAATGCTATGCAAGAATACTGGCATTTAATTTAAAGGGAGCTAAGCTCTTAAAACATATCAAGAAAAGCGAAAAAGCCTCACTCCCTATTATTACAAACATTAATAAGGAAAAAGACCAGCTTGTTGATTGTCAATTATTATTAAGTTATGACCTAATGTCCACTGATATATATAATTTAATAAATCAAAACAGCATATATTCTTGTTCAGATCAAATATCAAAACCTTACTTTAAAAAAGATTAAAATTTGAGGATTAAAAACTCTGATTTTTAAATGTTTATAACTATTTATATATCTTTAACTAATTATATGTTTTAAATGATTGTATTTTTATAATTAATCATATGTTTATAAAATTTATGGATACAAATGATTATATTTTTTATAACTAATTATATTTTTATAAGATTTATGGATACAAATCATTATATTTTTTATAAAGGATTGTATTTTAAAAGGGCTTTTATCACTTTTTAAGTGTTTAAAGCCCTTTTTTACTTTGCTATCAAATGCATATATCAGCAAGAAATCATAGCATTATTCTAGTCAAAACAAGTGCAATAAGCCCTGAAATAATGCAGTGACTTGCCTTAACTAATAATAAATAAGATATTTTTATCTTGGTACCATCAAGCATACTCATTGATTGCCCGATAATTGATAGTCCTCCAAATGAAATCAACATACAGCACCCTATGGCTTTATATGCTAGAGGAATTGTTACGGGGCTACTTATTGCAGAGCAACCAACGGTCATTTCCAGTATCCCCTTAAAAAAACCTATATAATACGGATCTCTTATACTTTCTAAAACACCTGACATTTGTATAATATCCGTAATCATCATAAACATTACAATGTATGCTAGGATAATTCCCAATGATTTAAAAGATGTAATTATAGAATTCGTAAAAGCCTCTAAATAACTTTCATTAAAAGACTCTCCTGATAGTCTCTGTTTTTTATGGCTTCTATACTCCCGATATTCACTACTAAAAATTGTAATTAGTACTGTAAATAGCACTCCATTTAATATGGCACTTGAAAAGTGTGCTATTGCAATAATACTTCCGCAGGTGTTATTACCAATCATAGATGCTCCCACAGCCCCTACTATAAAGGCCGGTCCTGAAGTGCTACAAAAGCTTATTAATCTGTGGCACTCTATGCTTGGCACATATCCTTTCTTCCCCATATCACCTATTACTTTTGCACCCATTGGATATCCAGACAATGCACTCATAGAAAAGGCAAAGCAACTTGGATTTAAGTACCTTGTTATTCCAATCCCATTCATAAAATTTGCACATATAAAAAACGGTAATAGCGCAGGTAAAATATTATTTGCCCATATTGCAATTCCCTTTTGAGCTGAAAGTAATGCTATTTCCGGAAAAAGCACCATGAACAAACAAGCTGCACAGGCAGACGCCACCGCCAATATGTATCTAAACCTACGTTTAACTTTCTTCAATATAAAAAAAATAATATCCATGCTAAATATTATGTTTTTAACACGGATATTATACTTTGTTATAATATTAAGTTGTTATACGTCCTTATCCATTTGTGTTCTGTACGCAAGTTCCTTAATTTCGTTCCTATTTGAAACAAGAGTTCCATTGACACTTTGGAAAGTACTTTCCATCTTGTTAAACATATCTGCAAAATACGTAACATTCAATTGTTCCATCTTATCTTGGAAATTAAATAAAATACTGTCTATGTAATCAAAAGTATTTAATTTAAGCTGCTTACAATTTTCTTCTGCAATACGCATGATTTCATCTGCACGCATTTTAGATTTTACAACAATATCATCATTTTCAATTAAAACTTCTGCTTGTCTTTTAGCATCAGTAATAACGGTTTCATATTCTTTCTTTGCTTCTTCTAGAATTCTCTGTCTTTCATCCTTTATCCACTGTGCCTGTTGGATTTCATCGGGAAGCTCAACTCTAATTTCTTTTACTATTTCTAGAATTTCTTCCGCATCCACCATAATTTTTCCCGTAAGAGGAAAACTTGTGCTTGTATCAACAATTTCTTCTATTTCGTCTAACAACTCCAATACTTTCATTGAAATATCTCCTCCTGTGCCTCTTTTATTCCCTGTACTTTTTTTTCATATAATCAAGTACAGTGTCGGGTACCAAACCATTAATATCGCCATTAAGCATAAATACCTCTTTGGCCATACTTGAACTCAAGAACGAAAATTGTGGACACGTCATTAAAAATATAGTTTCCACATTATCGTTATACAATCTTGCATTCATTTGAGCCATTTGAATTTCGGACTCAAAGTCCGTAGTAGCCCTTAATCCCCTTATAACTACATCAAACTTTTCTTTATTTACATATTCAGCAAGAAGGCCTGTAAAGTCGTCAACTTCAACGTTGTCCAAATTTAAAGTTGCCTCCTTGATTAACATTTTTCTCTCTTCCACAGTAAATAGTGGGTTTTTAGAAGGATTCGCAATGACTCCCACCACTAATTTATCATATAGCTTTGAAGCTCTATTTATTAAATCTAAATGTCCATTTGTAATCGGATCAAAAGATCCTGCATATAATGCCTTTTGTTTCATTTGTTTGCCCCTAACAGTCTTTTGCTAACGCATATTATAGCATATTTATCCGTAAATTGAAACAGCAATTTTGCCATACCTTTTTTCCTTTATCATCTCAAATTTACCAATTTGTTCCGGTAATTTCTCATCTAAACTATGCTCGGCTATTATATAGCCCTCCTCAGTTAACAAATCCAACTGGTCAATAAGTTCTATGCAATTCACCATTAAATTATCTTTGTATGGTGGATCTAAAAAAATTATTTGAGCTTTTTGAGGTATTCGTTTTAAAACAGTCTCAAAATCTCCGGCAAGAATCGTTGCTTGGTCTTGAACCTTGCAGGTGTTTATATTTTCTCTTATTAAAGACAAGCTTTCTTTAGACTTGTCCCCAAAATAACAATGTTTTGCCCCCCTGCTTATGGCTTCTATACCAAGATTGCCGGTTCCTGCAAATAAATCTATTACAACTTCATCATAATAAGTATCAGAAATCATACTAAAAATTGCTTCTTTTACTTTATCTGATGTTGGTCTTACTTTATCACCTATGGGTGTTGCTAATCTTCTTCCTTTTAAATCGCCTGCTATTATTCGCAAATATTATATCCTCTCAAATCTAACAATATTTTTATACTTATAAAAGTTTTTTACTGTATTATAATATATTTTACCATCAAAAAAAGAAAATATCTACTGTATACAGCAGATATTTTCCTTTTCTAATGAAAACTTTTAAGTTTTAATTTTTAATGGTTATTTTCCAGATAACTGCTGTTCAGCCATATCAACTAGCTTTTTAGTCATATATCCGCCAACATAACCGTTCTGTCTTGCTGTAAGGTTACCCTTATCCATGCTTTCATAGTTAGCCATGCCTAGTTCTGATGCAACTTCTGCCTTCATATTCTTTAATGCTGGCTTGTAACTCTTATTCATCTTGTCCTGTAATGTCATTTTATACCTCCATCTTGGCCTGTAAGTGAAAATTTCATCACTAAAGCCACTTGAAAAAAATTATTTGTAAACTTCCGGATGAGTCATATTTGAAATTTATTTTTCAAATATCCATCTCTCGTTTACGTTATTAATTTAACCCAAGGGAAGTTTTATATTCAATGTAATAATTTCATATGTTGGCTACATTTGGCTATAAACTTAAAATTGCACTTTCACCAAACATTTTTATGATTTTTTGGCGAATTTCCAACGTTTCTTCCTTCAAAAGCCCTGGGTCACTTTCTAAAAGTTCCCTTGCTTGTAGCCTTGTTTTGTGTAAAATATCTATATGTTTTACCAAATCTGCCAACTTTAAGTCCGGTAATCCATGTTGCCTTACTCCGAAAAATTCTCCGGGTCCACGCAATTGCAAATCTTTTTCTGCAATAACAAATCCATTTGTTGTAGAAACCATAATCTCAATTCTTTCTTTTGCAATAGATGTTTTGCTTCTTGAAACCAACATACAATATGATTTATGTTTGCCTCTGCCTACTCTTCCCCTTAGTTGGTGAAGCTGAGCAAGTCCAAATCTTTCAGCATTCTCTATTACCATCATTGTAGCATTGGGAACATTTATACCAACTTCAATAACTACAGTTGAAACAAGAATTTTTATTTTATCCTCGTAAAAATCTTTCATTACAATATCTTTTTCCGATTGCTTCATCTCTCCGTGAAGAAGTGCTACTTGTATATTAGGAAATTTAACACATAGTTCCTCATATATTTCAAATGCAGATTTTACATTTTCAAGATTTTCCGATTCCTCAATTAGTGGTGCCACCACATAAGCTTGTCTACCCTTTAATATCTCCTCTTGTACAAAGGAATAAACTCTTCCTCTGCTATTTTCATCATAAGCTCTTGTTTCAATTTTCTGTCTGCCCGGTGGCAATTCATCTATAATAGAAATATCTAAGTCTCCATATATTATTACCGCAAGCGTTCTTGGGATAGGTGTAGCTGTCATAACGAGTATATCCGGATTTCCACCCTTATCAGCCAATAGGTTTCTTTGATTTACTCCGAACCTATGTTGTTCATCGGTTATTACTAAACCTAAATTTTTAAAGATAACTGTGGGCTGAATCAAAGCATGAGTTCCGACTAAAATTTGAATGTCCCCCAATTCCAATTGGTTGAGTACCTCTTTTTTCGCTTTTTCCGTCATGCTCCCTGTTAATAAGGCTACTTTTATATGATGTTTATCAAATTCTTGTTTTAAGCCCTCAAAATGCTGTCTTGCAAGAAGTTCTGTGGGAGCCATCATTACACCCTGATACCCATTTTTAACAGCTTTATAAAGTGCAATTTCTGCTACTACAGTTTTTCCTGAACCAACGTCGCCCTGTACCAGCCTGTTCATTACCTTTTCAGATTCCATATCTTCGCATATCTCTTCAACAACTCTTTGCTGAGCACCAGTCAATGCATATGGTAATTTCTCCATAAAAGATTTCAGATCAACGTCTTTCTTAAAACTTATACCTGTTTCTTGTGCCGTTATTCTATTTTTTAATGATAATAGACCTATCTGCAAAAATAGTAATTCATCAAATACAAGTCTATACTTTGCAACTTTTAAGTGTTCCTTTCCTTTTGGAAAGTGAATATTATCCAGCGCATAATTAATACTGCAAAGTTTGTTATTATTAATAATATTTTCTGTTAAAGTTTCTTTTATATTAGGAATCAGCTTATTTGACATCTTTTGCCACTTAAAAATATCGTTTTGTGTAATCCCTGCGGTTAAGGGATATATCGGAACAATACCTTGTGCTTCTGACGCACCCATCTCAAAAAATTCCGGATAGAGCATCTTTGTTTTTCCATATTCTTTAGAAACCTTACCATAAAATACGTATTCTTTTTCAATTTCAAATTTATTCACTAAATACTGAGCATTAAAAAAAACAGCTTCTAATCCTCCTGTTTCATCCGTTACTAAAAGCCTTAGAGTTTGTTTTTTACCAAACCCACCCTTTATTTTTAACTTTACTACTCCATGAATTAAAGCAAGAGAGCCATGTTCCAGCTCTCCTATTTTTTTAACCAGTCTTCTATCTTGATAATCTCTAGGGAAAAAATAAAGAAAATCTTCTATATTATAAATTCCCAATCTGTTAAGTGCTTGTGCCTTTTTAGGACCTATTCCTTTTATAGAGCTGACCTTATCATTAAGATTCATCAGATTTTCTCCTAACCTCTATATTCCTTTTGACAATATTCTTTGAAAGCATTCCGGTAACTACTATTGCTATACTATTTGGCTCAATTGCCGTAAATTCAATGACCTTATCATATATTTGGTTAATTAAAGTGTTTGTAACCATACCAATACTTGTTCCAAACTTAACAACGATATAAACTTTAATGTCCAGACCCTTGTCTCCCATGGTTATTTCCATGCTGTTGATATCATCTGTCATCCCAATTTTAGCAACAAAGCTAGCAGCCTTGTTCTTATAATTAGAAATAAAAACCTTACCTTTAAATTGGGATACTACTTCCGCAACAATTTTTGCAATAACACCTTTACTTAAAATGATATTGCCCTCTTTAGTTTTCTCTTTATATAGCAAAATTTTCCTCCCATATTTCGTTCAGTTTTGCACTCAAATTATATAATACTTGAAGTTTTTGTCAATGTCCATTTTTATTATTATTTATGTAACTACATTATTACTTATAATCAATTATTGCAAACATTCTTTATAAACTTTTTCACAAATATTTTTTATAATAGTTTTACGAGCATTTTTGCAGACGTTTTACAAACATATTTACGGATATTTTATTGAAGAACCTTTTATAACATATAGCATATACTATATGGGGTGGTATAAATGGGAAATAAACAATATGGCTGTAAGCCGCATAACTGTAATAACAAGTGCAATAAAAAGAGCGATGTTAAGAATTTGGCATTTATTATGATTGTATTTGGACTGGTCTCAGTCTGTGCTTTCTTTTTACCCATAAAGGCTTGGATAATGCTTTTAGGCGGACTTTTAATATACTGTGGTTATAAATTACACAAGTCATGCAAATAGTCCTAAATTTACATTATTTTATACTTTCATATTGCATCATGCAATATTTAATACATAACCGAGGAATTTCTGTATAAGCCTCGGGCGCCATATCGAAGATATGGGCAAGACATTAACTGAAAAATTCCTATTAATCTACAAATCGGGAATTTCTGTATAAGTCTTGCGCGCCATATCGAAGATATGGGCAAGACATTAAAAAAAAAGACCTGCTAAAAGCAGGTCTAGTTTGTTTTGTGTAAATTAGATGGCACGGTTAATTTTGTTTGATCTGATGCATCTTGTGCATACATTTGCTCTTCTAACAGTTCCGTTATCATTAATTCTTACTGTCTGAATGTTAGCATTCCACTTTCTTCTAGTATGTCTGTTTGAGTGGGATACATTGTTTCCTGAAACCTGACCCTTACCGCATACTTCACACTTTCTTGACATCTTGCCGCACCTCCTTTAAATATCTTAAGCATTTAAGCATCTTTTCTAATATTCCGAGTAAACTCGAACAAACGTTATTATATCACAACGAATCTTACTTGTACAACACTTTTTTACATTTTTTCGTAATTTTTTTATTCAGATAATGTAATTTGTCCTGATTTCCTTGTTAAATTCATGTCTATAACCCGCTGATTAGAACTACCTCTAAACTTTAATGTTAAATCCTTTTTATCTTTGTCAAATTTTCCATCTATTAAAAAATCTGTAAGATCAAGCAATTCTTTTACCGCCACATCTTCCTTACACATATTTTCTAATTCTTCAAAAGTATAACCTGAAAAAATAACAATATCAAGCTTTCTTTTTTTTATTTCTTTTGCCAGCATCAAAAATGATTCAGCTTGGCACATGGGTTCTCCCCCACTAAAGGTTACTCCGGACAGTAAGGGATCCTTATCTATTTCATTTAAGAGCGTTTCCAAAGAACAGTCATATCCTCCTTGGAAATCATGGGTTTCGGGATTATGGCAGCCTTGGCAGTTATGAGGACATCCTTGACAAAATATTGTGAACCTAATACCCGGTCCGTCTACAATAGATTCTCTAACAATACCTGCTATCTTAATACTATATTCTTTCCATTTCTCCACTTGCAACATCATGCTTCACTCTTTCTTTTTCTTCTGATCTCTTGGCATTATTAAATCTGTCTACAGTGCCAACAAGATATCCTGTAATTCTTCTTATCCTTTCAAAACCTATGTCAGATTCTTCAGTTCTATGGCATAAAGGACATTCGTTATCTATTATTCCAGTGTATCCACAAACAGGATCTCTGTCTACCGGGTGATTTATAGACCCATATCCAATTCCGCTTTCTTTCATAAATCTAACAACTTTTTCAAAAGCATCTAAGTTCTTACATGGATCACCGTCAAGCTCTACATATGAAATGTGACCTCCATTTGTAAGTGCATGGTAAGGTGCTTCCAGTCTTATTTTATCAAATGCTGAAATATTATAATATACAGGCACGTGGAATGAGTTTGTATAATAATCTCTATCGGTTACACCTTCTATAATTCCATACTTTTCTTTATCTATTCTAACAAAACGGCCTGATAAACCTTCTGCCGGTGTTGCAATTAACGAATAGTTAAAGCCTGTTTTTCTTGCTTCATCGTCCACTCTTTTTCTCATATAGCCTATAATATTTAGCCCTAAGTTTTGTGCTTCAACAGTTTCACCGTGATGGCTTCCTATTAATGCTTTTAGGCACTCTGCCAGTCCTATAAAACCAACAGTCAATGTACCATGTTTAAGAACTTCTTCAACGCTATCATTAGGTTTTAATTTATCTGAGTCAAGCCATATGCCTTGTCCCATAAGGAAAGGATAATTCTTAACCTTTTTGGAAGCCTGAATCTTATATCTTTCCATCAGCTGGTCAATAACAAGCTGCATTTTTCTTTCTAGGTCTTCAAAGAAAATATCTAGGTTTCCATTGGCTTTTATTGCCATTCTAGGAAGGTTTATAGAAGTAAAGCTTAAGTTACCTCTTCCGCCTACTACTTCCCTTGTTGGGTCATATACATTTGCCATTACTCTTGTACGGCAACCCATGTATGCAGCCTCTGTGTTAGGATTCCCTTCCTTGTAATATTGAAGATTGAATGGAGCATCAATAAATGAAAAATTCGGGAATAATCTTTTTGCAGATACCCTACACGCCAATTTAAACAAGTCATAATTTGGATCTTCAGGGTTAAAATTGATTCCCTCTTTAACTTTAAAGATGTGTATAGGGAATATTGCTGTTTCTCCATTTCCAAGACCTGCTTCAGTAGCAAGTAAAATATTTTCAGTAACCAATCTGCCTTCAGGAGAAGTATCTGTTCCATAGTTAATTGAACTAAACGGAATCTGAGCACCGGCACGAGAATGCATTGTATTTAAATTGTGAACAAATGCTTCCATTGCTTGGTATGTAGCCCTTTTAATCTCTTGGTCTGCATATTTCTTTGCCCTTTCTTGTAGTTTAACAATATCATCTCCGTTTACCTTGTCAGCTAACATTTCCGCTTCTTTTTCTTTATACTCATTGTTATCTGCCATTATTGGAGTTAAGTTATACTTTTCTTCAATTTCATGACCAATTTTTTTAGCAACTTCAACTCCATCCTCTATATCATAAAGAATATTCATTAATTTGCCAAGGTTAGTCCAATATAGTTTCTTATATGTCTTTTTTACTCCATTTGCCATTCCATAATCAAAGTTTGGTACACTCTGACCACCATGTTGATCATTTTGATTAGATTGAATAGCAATACAAGCTAATGCTGCATAGCTTTGAATATCATTAGGTTCTCTCAAAAACCCGTGCCCTGTAGAAAATCCACCTTCAAATAAAGTTTCTAAATCAATTTGGCAACAAGTAGTAGTAAGAGTTAAGAAATCTAAATCATGTATATGTATATCTCCGTCTATATGGGCTTTAGAGTGTGCTGGATGTAGTACATACATTTCATAGAACTGTTTTGCACCTTCAGAACCGTACTTAAGCATTGTGCCCATAGCAGTATCTCCGTCTATGTTGGCATTCTCACGCTTAATGTCGTTTTCTTTTGCATCTTTAAAGGTTAAATCTTCATATATTTTCATTAACCTTGTATTCATCTCTCTAATTCTAGTTCTTTCTGCACGATATAAGATATATTCTTTAGCAGTTCTTGCATGACCATTTTCAATTAATACTTTTTCTACAGCATCTTGAATCTGTTCTACAGTAGGAGAATCAACGTGTTTTACTTTCAAAAGATATTGTTCTGCTTCTTCAGCCAATTCCTTTGCCATTTCATAATCATTACCACCTAAAACCTGTGCTGCCTTGTAAATAGCTTCCGCTATCTTCTCTAAATCAAATTTTGCAATACGGCCGTCACGCTTTTTTATAGTCTTAATTACATCCATTATCTAAATCCTCCCAATTATCATATTATCTAATTCAATAAAAAATTGCAAAGCGTCGTTTTATTGGAGCCTCACAACATTTATTGCTATTTCTTGTGTAAACATCACTCATAATACCATATGTAGTACTGCTACAAATAAAATTATACCCACATAATGATGAAAGTCAACACAAAACATATAAAAACACAGAGCAAAATTTTTGCCCTGTGTCCAATCACAGTAATAGCCTTATTTGTAAATAAATTTATATTATTTTACATCTACTATTTATCATGTATTTTTCCATAATACTCAGATCTAAGTAAAGAAAGTAAATGTAAATCAAAATATTTGCCATCCTTTTTGCAGGCATTTCTAGCCAGCCCTTCATGTTTAAAACCAAGCTTGTTATATAACGCTGCCGCTGAATTATTTCCTTCAAAATGGTCAAGAGTCACCCTTTCCATATGAAGATTCATAAAGCAATAATCAAGAACCATCCTTAAAGCAGCCTCTCCATAGCCTTTACCACGGTTATCTTTGTCTGCAATATAAATCCTTGTTATATCCAAAGAGTCACTTTCTAAATCAATTTTACTTATATAAACTCTTCCTATGGGAATGTCCTCTTCTATACAAATAGTATATTGTAATTTAGTATCATCAACTTCTCTGGTAAAAAATTCTCTGAGAATATCTTCATAACATCTGTCTGAATTCATACTAAAAAACTCTGTAACAGCAAAATCCTTTTCCCATTTTGCAAACAGTTTACAATCTTCAAAAATAGTAGGTCTTATGGTTATAGTTCTAATATCCATAAAAGTGCCTCCTCTCTACAGTTAGGTAAAAACTATCTTAATAAATTATGAAGTTTTTATGAAATGTCTGTAATTTTTTATTTCTTTATGCTATTATATTGAAGCATATTATAGTTATTATAATGTAAAACTATAAAAATATAAAGAGTTTAATGTAATATAGGAGTAAATTATGAAAAAAATATTATCTTTATTTCTCATAATAGTGTTAATTGCTTCCTTATTCACAGGTTGCTTTGGTAAAACAGCATCTGCCTTTGAGGAAGAAATGGCTCAAGGTCTTCAGAATATCTATAATGAGTTAATAGCAAAATTACCTGATGCTTCAGATGTAGAAAAACAGAAAGCTTACTTAATAAAATGGGCCGGAGTTAGAAATATTCCGGTTTCATATGACAAGAACAATAATATTATTATGTCAAAGAAAGGTACAGCGGGATATGAAAATGCACCTAATACAGTACTTCAATGTAATATAGGTGTTGGTGACGCAACCACACAGTACGAACCTATTGCAACAGCACTATATCTACTTGAAAATGTAGAAAAGCATGGATTTATAAGAGTGCTTTTTACTTCTTCAAAAGATGACAAGTGGACCGGTGCGGAAACAATAAGCGGAAATTATCTTCGCAGTGACAATTTTATAAATCTTACAAGTGGAGAAAAAACATATTTAACCCTTGGAAGTGCAGGCAGTTCTGAATATAGTTTTTCAAAACCCCTTGAATGGATTGCCCCAACATACCCAAAAGCTTACGAAATTTCAATTAAGAATTTAAACGGAGGTAGTTCCGGTATAACATCCGGGTTACATCCAAACCCAATAAAAATTATAGGTGACTTTTTAGCTTCCGCTAAAAGTAAAGGTGTACTTATAGAACTTGCATCATTTAATGGTGGTAATTCAGCAAGTAATTATCCAACAGATGCCACAGCGGTTATCTTAATAAATGAAAACGATATTCCAAGGTTTGAAAAATGGTTTGACAACGATGTTGCTAAATTCGAGGACAAGTTTGGAGATGTCGAAGAAAATTATACCTATACACTGACACCTACAGAATTGCCTGACAAGGTTATTTCAATAGAAGATAGTACAAAGGTATTTGGTTTCTTATATACTATGATAAATGGTATTTATCTAAAATCAGATGATGGTGAAATCGTAGCAACATCAAACATTGGTACAATCAGAACATCAGTCGGTAAACTTGATTTAACCGTATGTGCCAGAAGCCTTAATGAGGAGACTCTAAACGAAATAGGTTCTACTTTTGAAGTAATATGTGGATTAAACGAAGTGTCATATAGTGTATCGGCTCAAACTCCAATTTGGAACGAAGATGAAGAAAGCCCACTATATCTGAATTTAATCGATATATTTTCAAATGACTTTGATAAGAATGTTAAACATAATACAACAATGCAAAATACCGACTGTGCCATATTCAAAACCAGAAACCCTAATATGGACATAGTTTCTATGAGCATAAACATGGGAAACGGCATTACTGAAGTTGAAGTATTACAGAAATTTTTAGAAAATCTAAATACAGCTCCGGTTGTGTCCAACTAAAAGTATCTATTATATATAAAATAAAAAACAGGCTATGAAATGTACCGACCTCCAAAAGTCAGACCAAAATCTAACTATTGGAGGTCGGTACTAAATATTTCATAACTTGTTTTTTTATTAAAATATTTTTTCTTATGTATTTAACTTCCTTCCCTGCGCTTTTCTTAAATTAAAATATAATCTGCTTATAAATTCATCCGGTTCGTCGGTTTCTTTTAGCTTGGCAATGGCAAAGGAAAAAGATATATTTAACTCTTTATTTTGAATTTTAATTGGTGTTTTTGAAACTTCATCATAAAGTTCTTTGAATATGTTTTCTACCTCTTCTTCTGAAACGTTTGTAAGAAATATAGCCATTTCATCAGGTCCTAACCTCCCAGCCATTCCTCCATATGAAATTGCGCATTTTTCTAAAATTCCGGCAACACATTGCAATGCCTCGCTTCCCACAGTGTATCCGTGCAAAGAATTAATATCCGTATAGTTGTCAATATCTATGGCACCGGCAACCAATGAACTATTTTTTATTTCTCTTTTCAGAAAATCTTGAATGTAGTTATTTATGTAGTTAATATTGTATATGCCCGTCAATTTGTCTCTGACAGCTAATTCATTGAACTGAGAAACTATATTCTCTATATTTTTATTATCAGCTCGGTAATAATTATATCCAAGCATACTGAAAGTTATATCTTTAATTAATTCCATAACGAATATTTTATCATCAATTTCTACCGGTCTTCCAAAAACAAGAAAAAACTTGCCATTTATAAATTCAAACTTTATATACTGGCTCTGTTTCACATATGAATGGCGCAATATACAATTGTGACATTTTTCTTCTCTTTCCCAATAACAAAAGCATTGCTTGTGCTGTTCAACTAAACTTGACTCATTATCGTACTTAAACACTTGAAAAGTCTTGGGATCTATTAATAAATAATAGTCAAACATGCTTTCCACTGAGCAATACGTTTTTAATTTATCGTTTATTTGCCTAAAATCAAACATGTTTCTCTCCTTTTGAAAAATCAATACATGAAATACATACCTTACCACTTTTGCATATTTTTCTATATTTTAACATATCTAATAAAAAGAACACAACGCAATTCTAATATTTTTTTAAAATTTCAAATAATTCGCAATAATAGGATGCGAATACACTGTTTTTTCTCCATATAAATGTCATATCATGCTCTACATTCATGTCCCTTAATTCAATCTTCTTTATTAATCCACTTTCTAATTCTTCCTTTACAGCCGCTTCGTATAAGAAACTAATTCCACAGTCATTCTTTACTAATTCCTTTATTACATTTATATTGCTTATTTCAACCTTTCTCTTAAAGTCATTAAGGGAAAGATTCCTACTTTCCAAACTTCTCTCAAGTATTTCTCTTGTTCCTGACCCCTCCTCACGAGTAATCAAGGTTTCCACAAACAAATCCTCTACTTTTTGAGGAAATTTTTGAAATTTATGATTTGGTGAACAAACTGCGGCATATTTTTCCTTAGAAAAAATTTTATGGTCATAGTCATTCTTTGCAAAATAACCTTCAACAATAGCAAAATCAATAGTGCCATTGTCTAATTTTTCAAGTAGCTCCTTTGTATTTGCAATTAACATATTTATTAGTACATTTTCTTTTTCCTTTATAATAGCCGCCAGTTTTTCCGGCATTAAAAATTCACCTATGGTTAAAGTCGCCCCAAAATTAAGAGTCTGATTTTTTTCCTGTTGGGCTTTTAAATTCTCTTTTAAGTGAATCTCATCGTGCTTCATTGTTATGGCAGTATTTAATAGTAACTTACCCGATTCGGTAATATTTATCTTCTTTCCGTTAAATTGAAATAACTTAACACCATAAAGCTCCTCTAAATATTTTATATGCTGTGAAACCGCCGGTTGAGTTATATTTAGTTTCTCAGCCGCCTTTGTAAAATTCATCAGATCACATACAGTAATAAAAGTTTCAATTCTAAAATCTAACATTTTTTATCTCCAAACTTATCTTTTTTATTTATATTACATATTCTATCACCAAAAACGCAAAATATCATAAGTATTTTTTATTTAAATATAATTAATAATAATTTTACTTTATTATTGCCAATAGTTATACTTAAAAACATAAAAAATAATTATTGAAGAGGTGTTTCTATGAACGTAATAAAAACTAACATAAAAGGTATTATTCTTTGCTTATGTATTGCACTACCCTCATGCCTTTTGGGAAAATACTTTCCAATCATAGGAGGCCCGGTTTTTGCAATACTTATAGGAATGGTTATTACACAAGTAATAAAATCAAAAGCCACACTACAACCCGGAATTAATTTTACATCAAAAAAAATATTGCAATATGCGGTTATACTTCTTGGTTTTGGATTAAATTTGTCAGTTATCTTCTCTACAGGCAAACAATCCTTACCAATTATTATATCAACCATAACCACTTCCTTGGTCATCGCATATGTTCTCCATAGATTGATGCATATTCCCACTAAGATTTCAACTTTAGTAGGTGTAGGTTCTTCAATTTGCGGAGGCTCTGCAATTGCCGCCACTGCACCTGTCATTGATGCTGATGATGAAGAAGTAGCACAGTCTATTTCTGTTATCTTCCTATTCAACGTCATTGCCGCGCTTATATTCCCTACGCTGGGTAGCTTCTTGGGTATGTCGACGGAAGGCTTTGGACTATTCGCAGGTACAGCAATAAACGATACCTCTTCCGTAACCGCCGCAACCGCTGCTTGGGACGAGATGCACTTTGGAAGCAACGCGTTAGAAATTGCTACAATAGTAAAATTGACAAGAACTCTTGCAATTATTCCAATTACTTTATTCTTAGCATTCTTAAGAACAAAGAAGGAAAAAACCTCTGACGCTAAAGTAAGTATGAAAAAGATTTTTCCTTTTTTCATTGTATACTTTTTAGTAGCATCCCTAATAACAACAGTATTTAATTTATCCCCTGAAATAACAATGCCAATTAAAGAATTAAGTAAGTTTTTCATTGTTATGGCTATGGCGGCAATAGGCCTTAACACTAATATTATAAAATTAATAAAAAGTGGAGGAAAACCTATTTTTATGGGTCTATGTTGTTGGATTGGAATAGCAATAGTAAGTTTATTAATGCAAATTGTTCTGGGCATCTGGTAGAAGGTATTTACACATAAAAGTTACAATGTTATCTTTCATGTCACTGCTCACTTGATGTTTAATATCCGGTACCATAATTAGCTGTACATCTTTATTGATAGGTTTCAGGGCAGTATTTAACATCTTCACACCTTCACTATCTATGTATGTATCTAATTCACCATTTTGCATTAAAATAGCTACATCCCTTAAGCTTTTGCAATCCTCAAATGGTGAGTTATCCAAAATAAACTGATTGATTTGATCAATCCTATCTTGTTGGGAAGCAATCTCAAGTCCGCTTTTAGCACTATAAAGACTTTTCCCCAGATTGCTTCCCATAAGTTGCTCAAAATATGGTGTTGAAATAGTTGGAGCAATAGCTCTTACTGGGTGCTCTCCATATGCTGTATAGTGAAATGCAATACAGCCTCCCATGGAAAACCCTACTACTCCAATACTCTTATTATTTACTCTTTCGTCCCAGTTGTAATCATCTATAATCCTATCGTATTCCTTTGAGGTATTTACAATTACCTCCACTAAAGAGCATGGTTTTTCAAAGCGTTCACCATGTGCATAGGCATCCGGGGCTACTACAAAAAATCCCTTTTCCGCTAATTCTTTTGAAAACTCCACCATAGATTCTTTTCTATTTTTAAATCCGTGTTGAATAATTAACAAAGGTTTTTCTTTTCCGTCATCTATGTATGTTTCTATTACTGGAATGTCTTCAATAAAAATACTTTTACTAACTAAATCCCCTGTCTTATTGGGTTGTACTGAACACCCTATAAGTAAAAAAAGTAAAATTGATAATATAATCAGAATAGATAATATACTTAGAATGGACATCTTTCTTTCAATTATTTTTCTCATAAACACACTAATCCCCTTTTTCTTATTTATACTAGATATTCCCTGAAATTTTTCCTTTAAACTTTCTTTTCATCTAATGTATCAAATATATATCTATTTATAGAGTTAATCAATTAAAGAAACTATTTTTTCTCTTAAAAATACATTTATACCCCTGGGTTAGACATATATCTTCAACTTAAAAAGAAAAGGCCTGCATAATGAGGTTATCATCATACAGACCTTTCAGTTAGTTCTTTTATTTAATTTTTAAATTAATTTTTATATTTACTATCTAATTTTAAATCTTGCTATTTGCTCTTTTAATAGTTGAGCCTGAGCTGATAGCTCTTCACTTGTTGCCGCACTTTCTTCTGCTGTAGCAGCATTAGTCTGAACTACACCTGAAATCTGCTCTATGCCCAAAGTAACCTGCTCCAGTGAAGATGATTGAACTTCTGTTTTCTCTGATATTTCCGCAATAACAGAGATAATTTCTTTAGTTCCACCTACAACATTTTCAAGAGATTGGGCTGTAACTTGTGCAAATTTAGCTCCTTCTTGAACTGAATGTAATGATCTTTCAATTAAAGTAGTAGTATTTTTAGCGGCCTCAGCACTCTTAGATGCAAGGTTTCTAACTTCATCTGCAACAACAGCAAATCCTTTTCCGGCTGCACCGGCTCTTGCCGCCTCAACCGCAGCGTTTAATGCAAGTATATTTGTCTGGAATGCGATGTCTTCAATAGTTTTTATGATATTTCCAATTTGAGCCGAGGTCTCGGTTATATCTTCCATGGCATTTAACAATTCACTCATCTGTTGATTACTGTTTTCCAATTCAATACCTACTGCTTCAGCCTTGTCATTTGCATTTCCTGCATGAACAGCACTTTCTTTAACTTGGTTTGTAATTTCCGTAATCTTTTCAGATAAATTTTCTATGGAGCTTGATTGTTCTATAGCACCTTGGCTTAAAGACTGTGCCCCATCAGCAAACTGACCTGCACCTGTTGCTACCTGATCTGCCGCCATCTTCATTTCATTGAAAGTCATATTTAATGAATCAAGAATGCCGTTTAAATCGTTTTTAATTTGATTAAAATCACCTATATATTCTTTTTCTATTGATATATCTAAATTTCCGTCAACTATATTATGTAAGATATGTGATACTTCCACTATATACTCACCCAATGTCTTTGAGGTTTCTCCAAAGATTTGAGCTAACATTCCAAGCTCATCTTTTGTCTTTACTGTTATATCATCATTGTGAGATAAATCACATCTTCCCATTTTTTCAGCTAGCTGGACTACAGAGTCTACAGGCGCTAACCCCTTCTTAAGTGCAAAAATACTTACTAGAATCAGAACTACTAAACCTATAACTCCAATTACCGCTAATGCAAGTGTAACTTTTGTTACAGCACTCATGGCTTCACTCTGATTTACTACAAAAGCACTTGACCAATTTACATCTGTCCCCTCTAATCTTAAAGGATCATGAATTACCATAGCTTTTTGCCCCTTGGAATAAGGGTTTTCTATAGTGTCTTTTATAGCTTTTCCGCCCTTAACAGCTTCTTGTATTTTTGAATAATCAGAAACTGTTTTAGGAATAGTTCCAACTGCCTCTCCGTCCTTTGTATGAGCCATACAAGTACCTTCACTGGTAACGATGAAGCTATATGCATTATCATATCCACCATCACTATAGCTAAGTGCGGCTAAGCTATCCATGTTTATATCACAGTTAGCCACTCCTAAAAACTGTCCATCTGATGTTACTATAGGAGTGCTTAATGTAATTAACCATACAACCTCACCCGTTGAAAGTTCATATTCATATGGTTCAGTTACATGAGTCTTTAAATTTTCTTTTGCCGGCAAATAATAATCCCCGGTTCCATATACATCATAGTCATTATTTATATCAATACCAATATCCGAACCATTTCTAAAAGCATAATAAGAAAGGCCCTGCGGAGTGTCCGGAAAGTATTTATTTGGTTCGAAAGCATAGTACACTCCAAAAATCTTGTCATTATCAAGAACACCCTTCAAAGATTCTATTAATATGTTTTCTGCACCCTCTTTGCCTAATGTCTGATAACGCTGCACTTCCATCGATAGAGCCTTTGAAAAATTATACATACTGTCAAGATAAGATAACACTTCTTTTGCATTAACCTCAGCAATATAGCTCAATTCTTTGTTAGTCATATCTTTTACTGCTGTTCTTGTTAAAACACTTAAACACGAGCACATAACTAATATTACAACTAAGATAACAACTGCAATTGTTAATGGAATCTTTACCGAAAGGCGATTTTTCCATAAAATTTTACGTTCGTTCATTTCAATTCCCCTCTTTCTAACCTATAAACATATAACACATAATTACATAATTACATTACTATACTATTGTAATTATTTTGTATATTTATTAGATATATTAGCATTTTATGTCATAAATTGCAATATTATTAAGGTCAAAAAAAGGAAAAATTTAGATAAAATCTTTTATAAGTTTTATATTAATTTCATAATTTTTATACTTAATATGCGGTTTTTTCATGCTCCTATACATTTAAAAAGCCAAAACCCACAGAAATTCATGTTTTAAGTTATGCTCCTTTATATTTATAAATTATATATTATAAATATTCATTTATAATATGGTTTAATTACTGAAAAAATAAAACCCATCATGCTCCATAAAATTTACTATTCCAAAAACTATATAACAGTCTGCCGCTTTTTTATATATGATATATAAATCCTAGCAAGGCAATTCCATTTCAAAACAGGTACCTTTTGGGTTATTATCTTTTACAGTTATACTTCCATTGTGTTTATTGATAATATTTCTAACCAGAGCAAGACCTAACCCACTTCCGGCAATATCTCGGCAACGAGATTCATCTACCCTATAGAATGGTTCAAACAAATTTGCCTTACAGTTATCGGGAATCCCTATTCCTGTGTCGGATATTAATACCTTAACCTTATTATCCACTTTTTTTACATTGACAGATACACTACCGCCATCTACATTATATTTAATTGCATTTACAATTAAGTTATGAATAGTTCTTTGCAATAAGCTGTCGTTTCCTGTTAAAATACATTTTTCGCCGGTTACATTTAAGGCTATCCCATGTTTTTCAGCCATATCTTCCAGTTCAAAAACAATTTCTTCTATTATATCAAGTAACGCAACTTTTTGATTCATATCAATATGGTTGCAATTACTTAAGTCAAACAATCCTTGCACAATAGAAGATATTCTCTCAACATTTATTTCAACCGTATGAATAAGTTTTAAGTATTCGTCTTTTGTTCTATTGTCTTTCATATTGAATACCTCTAGCTTTGTTTGTAGCACTGCCAAAGGCGTTCTCAGTTCATGAGCTGCGTTAGCTGAAAAGTTTTTCTGTTCAACATATGCATTGGAAACTTCCGAACTCATTTTATTAAAAGCCTTCGTAAGCTCATACACTTCATCCTTTATTTTAGGTAATTCAATTTGTTCCGCTAAGGTTTCTGCCGTTCTTTCACTTACAGTATTAGCAAAAACTTCCAGTGGCTTTAATGCCCTTCCTGCTAAATAGTAGGTCAGAAATGACCCTATTATTATAATTCCGCTCATTATTACAAGATTGTTAATTCTAAATATCCTTTTTGCCTCTGTCACTCTTAGTGGTGTAATAATGTCTGTGTCCTCCACCTGCATATCATATTGCCCAATTGACTCTCCCCCTATGCTGGGCAGAAGAGAATTTTGAAAAACTATTCTATCCGCAGAATGTAAGGATGAAATAGTCAAGCAAATGCACATTAAAGAAGATATAATAATAAATATTATTGTAAGCCTTGCTCTCAAAGAAATAGATTTGTGATGTATCAATTTAGTCCCCCTCCTTAATTATGTACCCCTTTCCAATTATATTGCTCACGGGATCAAAGCTCACCTCGCTTTTAGGTTTTCTGCTCAAAGGATATATAAGTCAGTACTCAAGCAAAGCATTTTTCTTATTCGTAATAAAGATTTTACCCTAGCATCTTTATTTTCTTTACGAATGATTCTCAATATATAAAGATTCGCTAAGTTCTCTTTCGTCTTCCATAACTAATATCTTCATTATATATCTCGACTCACTGTTACATATACCATATAAAATCAATGTAAGGTTCAATAATTTTATTACTAAGACTCTATTTTAAATGCCGCTCTTATTTATGTATTGTTATATTTATAATAAAAAAGCTATCATAATAAATACGAATGAGTGATACATCCCTTGTCAAGTAGACAAAGAAAACAATTAAATTGTAGGTTCTAATATAACCAGCATTCATTAGAGTGCTGGTTATATTTTCATATTGCTTGTTGTAATGCCCGTTGTTTC
>JBKECQ010000035.1:0-55873 GCA_047974845.1 Aminipila sp.
TATAAAAAGTATGATATAACCACTATTGAATACTTTGTATTCACTTGGTATAAAGGTGAGAAGGAAAAGCTTGGTATAATGCCAAATCCTTTATACAAAAATAAATAAAGACTTGCATTATATATTGAAATATGGATATAATATAGAAAAGGATTACCGCTTCTCGCAGGGTGGTCAGTCCAAGATTTGAACGTAGACCATCTAAACTGCTAATTTAGGTGGTCTTGCTAGTTTTTGAGCTTACACAAAGTAACAACTCCAATGATGACAAGGCAGAACTGAAACAGCTCTGAATATGTTATCATAGCATCACCCCCTTTATGGGAAGTGACCAACCACCGAAACGGTAATCCATGTAATAAATATAACAAAACCTAAAGCAAAAGACAAGGAAAAAGGAGGAAACCTATTAAATGACAAATAACTTAATAATGAGAAAAGGAATATCTTTTCTTTTGATACTAACCCTGTTGATTACAGGGTTTTTTATTACCCCCAATTATGCAAGCGGTATGACTGTAGAGCAGACTGTAACAAAATATCACCTTGATATAGGGGTACAGCAAATATGGGGAGTGTTTACTGGCAAATACGATAGTGCCGGCAATGAAATAATTAAATGGGATGATAATATTGGTAAAGGTGACTATATGCCTGTAAATACCAGTGTGAAATTTGACAGGTATGACAAAATCTCAAATGTAAAAGTTTATGAATACAATGCTTCAAAGTTTGATTGGGATGACCCAAACTATACTAGTAATGTAGGTAGTGAGCAATATTACGATAAAAACTATGTAAAGTTTGCATCAAAAAACATAAACGTAAAAAACTATAGCTCAAGCGGGAACATAGCTAGTTTTTCATACAGTGCGGTTATGAGTAGCACAGAGGAATATAATTTAAAAGATAGATTAAATCGCGGACAAATTGAACAAGTATTTTCCCTTATGGCAGGACCATACTCTACTAATCCTGAAACTGATGTGAAAAAAGGGTTTCCTGATTTATATAACAAGCTAAATAAGGGGCGTGATGGTGTAGATGATAAGGTTCGTGCATATATGTATTTTTGCCCTGTTATTATACAGTATGATGTAAAGGAAATGGTTGAGATTCCTGACCCTGAACCGGAAAGCATAATAGCTGATTTTTCACTACCCGCATCAGCTAAAAAGGGAGAAGCATATAACTTAGTGGATACCTCTAGTGTAGGAAATAAAACTATAGTTAAATCAGCAAAGCTATATAAAACCTATGATGGTGTAAAAACACTTATTGACACTTGGCTTGGATCTGGAAAAAGAGGTGAAAATACGGGAGGAACAACATCACAACAAGCAACTACGGAGGGTGTTATAGTATATGAATTAGTCGTGGAGACGGTAAGTGGTTTAACAGATACAGCAACAAAGAGCATAACCATAGATGATGGGAAGAATATAAGCGGGCAAGTAGAACTAATGGTAAGGCCCAATATAACCCATGAAGGCCATCCGGTGGATGCTATTGACTTCTCAACATATTCTATTGAAGAAGATGGAGAGAGCAGGTCAGTATCAGCAAAATATGCATATGAAGAAGGATTGGCTTCAAATAGATATAGAGTACCTGACGGAACATATAAAAGGGATAAATATGATGCTATAGTTACTTTCCCTAAAAAAGGAGTCTATCCGGTAACTTTAGACGTGCGATTAAAGGGGAATCCTGATTGGATGTCAGATACTAAGAACGTAGAGGTACTTAAAACACCATATATATATGATGATTTATCAGGTGTTCAAAAACAAAACAGAAAACAAGTGTTAAAATTTAAAATTGCTACATATCCCGGAAAACCTATAACAGATTGGACACTATCGATTAAAGACTTAAAATCAAATGAAATAGCAAACATTGATAAAGAGAACCTAACATTTATAGGGGATACAATAAAAACAAGAGAAACGAAATACGTAGTCCTTAATGATTACTTTACGGAAATAACTGTAGAATTTTTAACTAAATATCCAAAATATAGTTTGACAGGTGAGGAAAACAGAGACTTTTCATATAAACTTGTTGTTAAGGATAGCAAAAATGATACGGCAGAGGTATTTAAAGGTTTTCCTGTAGCACCGGATAAACCACCGGTACCTATTATCAATATGCAGTCAGTTTACACTAGAAATATAGGAACTAATACAGCAACAATGCAAGCTGAATGTTTAAGTGAAAGTGACGGAGATTCTTTAGCAAGAGTATGGAGTATAGCAGAGCATAACCCACTTACAAATTTGGCCACAGGACAGATAAACTCAAATGCTGATATTCCCAAAGAGAGTTTTAATAACGCAGTAGGGTATCCTAACTATGAAAACATAGGATTCGGAACTGACCAAAAAATAAAATTCGATAAGGAAGGGGTTGGTATAACAAGCTTAAGACTTCATTTAAAAGATGTTTGGACTGAACCCACACTAGAAGAGTTTATAAGTCCTTCCGATTATTTGGAAGCTGAAGCTGTAAAAGCCACTAAGGTTATCAATATAGCTCCAACAGTAAGCATAGAGCCTTTAGAAACTTATGTTGCTAATGTCTTGTTATTAATGGATAAAAACAGCCTTATTGAAGAAAGAAAAAAAGAAAACCAAATAAATGTAGACTTTATAGAAAAAGGCATAGATGCAAAGTTATCAATAGAAAGTCTTTACCGGGGGAATTTAGATGGTGAGATAACCGGGCATAAGATAATAGGAAGTAGTGAGAATTACCAGTTTGCAAGATTAGAGACTGATTACACCGTTTTAAAAGCTTTTGACAAAAGTGGTAATGTAGTTTGGAGATTAAAATTACCAAATGTTAATGATTCTTTAGACGATGAAATAGAATATAGTTCAATGGCATATAATGTTTTTGTTGACCAGAAAGAAAATTATGGTATTGTTTTGCATTACTATACTGATAAATCGTACAAACAAAAATATGATGCCATTATAATAAATGCAAAAACGGGCGTACCAATAAAAACATATAAGAATAACTTGTTTAATAACTCTCCTAATAATTGTGAAATTTTTATAAATAGTACAAATAATATCCTATATATTTTTAATGATAAAATATGTAATGAATTAGGTTCATATGTTATTAAAATAAATTTAAATAACGGAAGCATAGAATCTATAGATAAAAAGTGTGCCTATTTACCTAAAATTATGGATGGTAAGCTATGCTATATAAAGAAGTTTAGTAGTGTGTCATTTGGGATAAGTTATATAGATTTACAATCAGGAGAACTAACAACTAAAATGCTCCCATACTTAAGAACTGATAAAAATGCTAGTTCAAACGAAGGAACTAACTTGACTCCAAAATATTGGGACGGATTTGATATTATTTATTTTAGCTCAGTAAGAAAGAATTTACAAACAATGGAGATTATTGTAAATGCAGAAACGGGAAAGCAGTCTTTGTATAATGAATTAATAAAAGATAATAAATCTAAAATGGGCGGAAATTTTATAATTGATGATTTGGGAAAAATAAAATACGGTTATAGTGAAGAATACAGTTACCCCTACAAAGACAATAACAATATTACTAGATATGGAAGATATAAATTCTATAATATAGAAGATTTTACCGCTATAACATCTTGGGATAAATATTTATCTATAAAAGAAAAAATAGATAATGAAGAGCTTTTTAAATCTCAAGACATAGATAATAAAGAGCCGGATCAAGCACTATTTAATAGCATTAAAAAATATTCTATTTTAGACAATAACAATACTTATTTATGCTTAAAGAATATAGATGTTAATAGCAAAAGAGCATTAAAGTTTATAGAGGAAAAAGGCATAAGACTAATAAATAATTTTGACGATTTAGTAAATGAAATTAAAGTGGATCTTGAAGCACCTAAAGATTATTCATTAAGAATAAAAGGAGACAGTAAGAACATAGCATCAATATATAAAAATGTCAATTTAGACTCCGGCAAAAAATATGAATATAGTTATAACATGGATATTAAATCAGGAAAGGCTATAGACCTATTTGAAGTTTATAACCCTTATGCCTTAAAAAGTAATGGAAAAACATATTATAAAGAAATTGTATATAAGGAAGATTATACCGGTGGAAATACAGGGAAGTCTCAATATGTAAACTTTGATACAGGATTATTTAATGATGGCAGTTATTTTTACGGTGCAGGATATGGGGGAACTAAAGTAAGAAAAAATAGTAATGGAGGTAGAAATGGAGAACCCGGACCTAGTATGTCTTTCTTTTTAGAAAAAGATGGCTATATTGATATGTCCTTTTTTAATGATACCGGGAATATATACATATATATTGATGAAGACCTTGCAAAATTTAATAAATCACCAAAAAATATGCGAATCTTAAAGTTGTTACCGGCCGGAAAACACACTATAAGAGTAGAGGATTCTCACAATTATAATGAAGATACCAAGGTTATTGAAACATTGGAAATAGGATATGTTTATGAAAATAATAATATAAATAAAACCAGCGTAATTTATGAGAATAAAGATGGATCTAAGAACGTTAAAGGAACTTTCAATGTACCAAATGATATATTATATACAAAAAGTAGGTCTTATTTAAAATTAAATCAAGTTAACTTTGATTCCAGTAATTGTGGAACTATTCCATCTGGCGGAAAGTATACGTCTTATGGCTTTAAGGGAGACTTAGCAAATTACTTTCAATTAACAGATATATCAGACTCCAGAAGAGATAAATCATTTATAACCCCAAGAGGTAATGCTGTAGATTTTGGAGGTAGGTCTAATACTTTTGATATGGATGTAAAAAATCCAACAGATGATTGGATGATAGCATCATTTCAATGGGGAGGAACCACTACAGCCTTTGGCTCTCCTTCTATAACTTGCTGGAATGGAGAAAGCCAAGACTTACGATCCACAAGAAGTGGAACTACTGGAGGACAATCAACAGAGAAGGTTCATAAGGTTTGGTTCTTAATACCTCCAAATAGCTCTGGTAATTTTCATCAAAATAATAGTGGTTCTGATGGAGCTTATGGTGGATGGTGGACCATGTATAATGCTAAGTATGGGTTCGTAAATTCAGAGGTTATAAAAGAATTTATGGAACCAAATATAAAACTGGATGAAGCAACTATAAGTGGTTTTTTCTGTTATAACCCATTTGAAGAATCTAGTTATGGAGATACAGTTAGCAGAAATGTAAAGTCTTTGAATGTTATAGATTTCTTTAGTATGCAAGATGGAACTGTAATAATAGATAAATATGATGACTTCACTCCGGACTCTGAAGAAATTTTAAAGTTATCAACCGAAAACTCTGACGGAATAGATGCAAACATATCAAACTTGGTAATAAAGGAAAAGGATAATAAATTCGGATATACAAATATTCTTCACAATAGAAATTTTAACTATTTAAATGCTATAAAGGATAATGGATGGAATAAAAATGTACAAGGTTCAGGAATAGTTAATATAGAAACGTCTGAGAAGAAGGAAAATCAAGATGATTCGTTAGTCTATAAGAAAGGAGAATTAATAAGATATGGAATAAATTATAGTGATTATGAAGCTGACCCGAGCAAAGATGGATATTGGATATATGCTCACACACCATACAACGATGGAGAGAACCAAAATGCAGCTATCATTTATGATGAAGATGGACACATAACATCAATCTGCGGTGAGAAAATAACTGATACAGCAATAACCATAGAGAAAGCCGTAGAAATAGCAAAATCTAAAGGGCTAAAAACATTAGATAAGCCAATAGAAAGGTTTTATGTAGATGGTAAATATACTGTGTTTCATTGGGAGCATGACGATACATCAAGAGGTATTGTTAATGGAGGTTACCCAATCTATGATAAATCATCAAATGTTGTAGAATTAACCTTTTATGTACAAGGTACGGCTAATGCTCCGTGGATAACAGGTATCAGTACAAGCCCCGCAACAGTTAAAGAAAATGAATATTTCAGTATAAATATAGGCATAGATGACTTAGAAAAAGATGTACTTAATCTTACAACAGAAGTGTATAAAGATAGAAAGCATATATTTACTCACAGGCGAAAAAATATACAGCCTTTAGATTGGCTTAATAGACCTATTATTAATGGGGGATATATATTTCAAAGACAAACCTATACATATGACCCTATAACTAATGAACATACGCTTTTTAACGTGTATAAATATGTAGATGGTAAACATTTGGTAAAAACAGGTGAGGTAATAAGGGGGCTTAATGAAGATACAGGCAAAGTCGAGAATATAGAGGTTTGTATAGAAAGTGAACCTACAAAATACCCTGTAATCAATACCGGTGCATTACCTGATAAGGCACAAGCAGGAAAATATGAGGTTGTTTGTACAGTTCGTGACCAAACAGGGGCAGGGATAGGAACATATAAATTTACAGTTATATCTGAAGGTAAGATAATAGGTGAAGTTTATCACACGGAAGACTGGGAGAAAAATAGAAAGAAGTATAATTTATCATGGTTTAAAAATGAAATAAATAAAATCATTCCATATAACGAATATATGAAACTTAAGGAACCAAGGACTAGAGGTATCAATGTATTTTGGAGTGGCGAGAAATTTATGTTGCAAGCAGCAGTAGCAGGAAGTCCTACAAAAGTCACTTGTAAAATCAATGGAACGTCTTACACAACTAACATGAGAAGTACAGGACGAAAAAATGAGAAAAATGAAACAATATATGAAGGAATCCTATGGGATAAGTCCATGATAAATAAATGGGGAAATAAACAACCTGAAGAACTGATTTTTACATTTACAGCTACTTATAGCGGTGGGACGATTAAAACACACGAGGCAAGGGCTATTGTGGACAATATGAATCCATATTGGAGACTTCATAGGGTGTTTTAAATTATTAAGAAATAGATGTAACTGAGCAAGAAGATTTTAAATATAAATTTAGAATCTTCTTTTTTTGTTTACAAGAAGGAGTAGTGATATGGGCAAGATAGATAAAATATTGATATTATACGGTATTTTCTTTGGAATAATCGGGAATATATTAGAAATAAAATATGCACCACAGGGGCAATACTTTTTGACTGAATTTACAATTAAGTTAATCATATTGTGGTGCATTATAAGCAGTATTCACTTGTTTCTTGAATTAAAAAGAGAAAAAAACCTAAGGAATTACAGGAAGGTATTAGAGCTTTTTATAGTGGGAATAAGCATTTCAATGGTGTTGATAGGAACTTTAGGGCTATATATGTTCCTTATAGTTACATATCCAATGAGTTGGATAAGAATAGTTCCATTGGCATTCTCTATTCCACATATAGTGTACTTCTTAAAAAAATATTGGATTTACGAGTCTTAATTATTAACAAATAAATCAGATAAATCAGTGGCTTTAGGATAAACTAGTAAATTGTCTTTATTAATCCGCATCTGTTGGTTTATGATGATTTTCCTTTGGGGATTGTTTCCTTCTACAACTGTAGTAGCAAGCTGATAATAATCATTACTTTCATAAAGGATAGCATATTCTTTTCCATTTACTTCGGTAAAGTAAAGACGATCGAGCTTAAAGCAACTAGAATAACCTACTGAAAATAAAATAGAAAATGCTATAATTAAAATTGGTAAAAATAATAAAATATATTTAAAAACTTTATTACTTTCCCATTTATCATATAATAAGTATTTTTGCCCATCCTTTATAGATTTTTTATCTGGAAAGGCGAAGCAAATACCCGGGAAGAGACCAATAAAAAATAATACAGTAAAAAAAGGTAGAATGGCATTAAAAAGTATTTTGAAGTCTGAAATGCTAGCAATTAAGGCAGTAAAAAGACTTAAGAGAAAAGGTGATACTATTAATAATAAAATAGAAAAACCACTATTTTTTAAAGTTGCGATATAACCTAGTACATTAAGTGAAAGTAACCCAACGCCTATACTAAAAAGTAAAATAGACTGAACCACAATATTGGCATTTGATAAACCTAAATAAGATTGCAATGAAATTTGAAAGAAATAACAATATCCATATTGTTTCGCAAATATTCCAGCAAATATTACAGAAGGTAATATAGGAATAATTAATGCAATTACAGCTACATATTCTTTAATGAAAGTCATAAAATTTTGTGTAGAGGAAAGGCTTACTAACTTGGATTGTCGTTTATTATGTTTTTTACGATACATATAATTCATATTAAATAAATCTCCCTATAGCATAAGAGTAAAATCATTAGGTATATTATCTTACCATTTGTATTTTTTTAATTCAATTAAATAATATATTTTTTTATAAGGCATTAAATAATCTTAGTGCCTTATTTTTTGTTTTTTGAAAGGAGTAATATAGTTATGGCTGAGACGAAGAAAACAGTTGATATACTAAGAGTAGAAGGAATAATGGCACAAGGGTATGGACTAAATCCTAAGATAGTAATGAGGGATAAAAGACTAACTACAACAGCTAAGGCCATATACGCATATATTGCTAGTTTCGCAGGAGGAGGTAATCAAGCTTTTCCTAATCGGGACCTAATGATAGAAGAGCTACAGATAAATAAAAATACATACTATAAACACATGAAAATCTTAACAGATACAGACTATATAAAGATAGAGAGAACTAAGGGTCAAAATGGTTCATTTGATAAAAATATTTATACCATAGTAGCTCTTCCAAATCCAGTGGGGAAAAGTAATGAACTAGAAGATAGCCTTAGTAATAAAAATAGTAATTCTGCGGGTAAAGAAAGTACTACTAAGACAAAACCAGTAAAAGTAAAAGATCGTGCAAGTGTAAAGGCATTAAGAGAACGGCTACAAATTGATATGCTGAAAGAAAAACATCCAGAGGACAAAGAATTAATTGAAGAAGTAGTTTTGGCAATAGAAGATATGAATTCTTCCGAACAAATAAATATAGGTGGAACAATAAGGAAAAAAGATGCCATTCAGGAGCTCTTAAATCGTCTTACAAGCGATAATATCCTTTTAGTGACCACAACTATGAAAAACAATAAAAAAACGCTCTTAAATCGAAAATCATATATACAAGCATGTTTGGTAAATAGTATTTTTGATATACTGGCTCAAAATAAAGAGGCTGAAGGTTTATTAAAAAAGAAAAGTGCAGAAGAAGCAGAAAAATTAGTAGACATACAAAAAGAACAAGAAAAAAGAAAACTAGAAGATGCATATGCTGCTTGCCCAGAATTAAAAAATATTGATAATGAATTAACTGAAATTATAAAAAAGAAATCAAGAGCAGTATTATCCAAAAACGAAGTTATGATAAAACTTTTAGAAAAACAATATGAGGATCTTATTACTACTAGAGAGCAATTAGTAATTAAGAACTCACTTGATATAGTAATGACTTTATGAATTAGACAATACTAATAAACGTTGAAAAATACAGATGTCTTAAAATTTAGGACATGGATAAAAACGTTTAAATTCCAACAATCATACCATGTCTTAAAATTTAGGACATGGTGAAAACGTTGAAATTTACAGATGTCTTAAATTTTCATGTATGGTTTTTTAAGACACTAATATTAACAGTATTAATAGAAACAGTATATATATTATTATTATCTATTACATTACTACATAAATAACTTTAATTATATTCATCATTCTTCTTCTTTTAAAGAAATCAAAAGAAAACGGAGGAGGATGACTTTTTTTATAATTTTTTTATATTTCATACAAAGACAAGATTGAATAGGAGGTAGCTAATATAGCAGATAAGAGAATACAAGAAATATAATTGATGTTCATGGTGGAAAATTCCTTAAACGTAATGATCAAAATGTTGTAAGGGTTTACAGAAATAAAGGATTGCAAAAAGCATTAAATCTAGCCGAGCCTGTAATGGGGGATTATACAAGATAGGCGCTTAATTAACAGAGTTTTATGTAAAAATGATATTTAATAAATACCCATAAGGTGATAGAAATATGATAACATTTAAGAAAGTAAATGAAAAAAAGCTACATAAAAATGCTAGTGCTTATTTTTATTAAACACTAACATTTTATGGTTGATATTAAGCTATATCTTTAATTTATTCAAAATCAATCACAATGGGTTGGACAACCTGGAGCAGTACCCGAATTAAATCTTTCTAGTGGGGTTTGATATTCAGGAGCATTAGCCATACCTCCGTCAGGGGAATCAGCAAGGAATTGGTTTGCTTCATTTATTGCTTGTAGAGCATAGCTACAAACTTCAAATCCTGCCGCTTGTAATGCCAAAACATTTAGATTAGCAGCTAGCAATTGGGCATAGAGATTAAGATATTGTTGATGAAATGGTGGGTCTGTTGGAGTAGGAGGTTCAGGAGTTTTAAAATCGAAAACATCATTTGCATTACTTGATGTTACCGTGAAACTCAGGCCATCATCATCCATACCTAATATAATAGAACCTCCGGCATTTGCTATTAACTCGTTGGTAATTGTTGAGTGGTTGCGGAAGTATCCTATTGTATGAGTGCAAGCATTTCCGTCTTGACATGGTTGTGTATCGATACCTCCACAGACTAAGCCATTTTCAGTAGCAGTAGCAGTTGCAGAGAATGTTAAAGGAATTTCAACACAAATTTCTTGGCTTACAGTAAATATACACTGTGGTTCCAATCTACCTTTACAACTACCAATTACAGGGTTACCAAGACAAAAAGATGTGCTAGGTCCACTATCTACGTTAGGAGTAACGGTTACAGTAGCCTGAACACAAACCCGCTCATTTACAATTGTTTCACACATACCAGTTTCGTTTGCAAAATTTGTAGTGGTAATATATTTTTTACAATCTGTAGATTCTGTCATAATTAACATTCCTTTCAAAAATAAAAATGTAGAAACTTATAGACAACCTTTATTTACATTATTTGTGGATTTAATCTTAGGTTCACAACAGCAAGAAATGCCTTTATCTATATTAACTTCTGCATCTAAAAATATAGGTATTTCAACGCAAATAGTCTGACATAAGGTATAATTATATTCCTCTGAAGAATTGGGATGGCAATTATTAAAATAGCACAAATCATAACAATTACCATAGTAAGGACAATTATAATTATTACAATATTTATTGCGATAATTACAATTTGGTATTATTTTCGAATCCATACAGAAAAGTTTCGGTGTACCATGCTCTACAACAGGAGAAATGCTTATTTCAGCTTGGACTTGCAATTGCTGTTGAATAACACTATTTTTATCACAATTGAAATTTGTATTGCCCATTGTTATACCTCCTTGATGTTATTATATGATATGTAATAATATATGTACCAAGTGAAAAAGAAATATTGGAACTTAATGAGAGTAAATATTATAAAGGAAAAGATAAAAAAACTATCCCATTTAAGCCCATGAATATAAATATGTTTTTTAGAGTTTTTTTTGTGTTTGATATTAGTATAATAATTATTTTTAAAAATGTAATGTGGTAATCTTAGATGGTTTATGTAACAATGAGAAAAATATATTAATATAAGGGGTTGGTTTTTGAATAATCCTTATTTTTATTGTGAGGGGTGAGCATATTAATAAAAGAAAAATACTGATTGCATTTACAACAATTATAGCATTTATAATTTTAATTGTTTTTGCTTTAAATGATAATTTGGCAATCAGATACTATAAGATTGAAAGTAATAAGATTAGTAATAAGGTTCGCATTGCCTTTATTGCAGATTTACATAGCTGTTACTACAGTGAAGGACAAAAAGAGCTTCTTAATTGTATTGATGAGCAACAACCGGATATTATAATGTTCGGTGGGGATATTTTAGATGACAATTTGCCAGATAAAAATGCGGTTAGTGTACTTAAATCATTATCAAAAGTATATCCTTGCTTTTATGTTTATGGAAACCATGAGTACTGGAGTGGAAAGATAAGTGCTATAAAACAAATGATTTCAGGATATGGTATTAAGATTCTTGAAGGTCAAAATGAAACGGTTAACATAAAAGGTCAATTGCTAAATATTTGTGGAGTTGATGATGTAGAAATTGGGCAGAGAAATTTTATGGGACAAATTAGAAATGCTGGTAACCAAACAGACACTGAACTATTTACAATTTTTATGGCACACCGTCCTGAATATATAAATACATATTTGCAATATGATTTCAATTTAATCCTAGCTGGGCATGCACATGGTGGTCAATGGAGAATTCCTGGAATAGTAAATGGTTTACTGGCACCAAATCAGGGGCTTTTCCCTAAATATGCGGGAGGAATATATGAATTTAGTGATAAAACCTTTATTGTGAGTCGAGGACTTGCAAAGGAATCAACCCGTATTCCAAGAATTTTTAATCCACCAGAACTTGTGATAGTTGAGCTTTTCCCTGTAAGCTAATTTCATTTTACTAAGCAAGTAAATTATATTGTTTGCAATGGATTTCATCTTCACGATTTAAGAATGAACGACAATAGATAATACTTAATTTTTAGGTATGAAATAACAGCACTTGACAGTAACCCTGTTTTTTTCTATAATTAAACGTGTTTAATACTTGTTTTATTTTAGAGAGGAACGTATTTATGGCGAATCAAGATACAAGAAGAAAACTTATAGATACTACTAAGCTATTGCTGACAGAAGGCACACCACTTGAAACCTTGACTGCACGGAAAATTTCAACTAAAGCAGGAACAAATCTTGCAATGATAAACTATAGCTTTAAATCTAAGGATGAACTTTTAAAAATCGCAGTCGACGAAATTATTGCCGAAGAATTTAATCAACATTCCCACATAGATATACAAGGTATATCGGCCAAGGAACAATTGCGAGAAGTGCTACTTTATGTTTGCAATGCAATGATAAAATATCGAGAACTTACTAAATTATCCATTCCATACCTAATGTTGAATGAGGAAATCGCTCTTCCACTTGATATTCTGCCTTACATCAAAATGCACTTTGGAGCAAAAAAATGTGAAACCGATTGCCGTATAATTGCATTTCAAATGGTCTACACAATGCAATTGATTTTTTATAGGGCAGAAGATTTTCGCAAGTATTCTGGAATTGATATTACTAATAAACAACATTTAGAGGACTTCCTTGATGCACAGTTAGATTTGTTTTTAGGAGGTTTTGAAGATGAAAAATAGTTTGAAAATACTTTCGCTAACTTCTTTTGTATTCGCTGTGCCTGCTCTCATCGTGGTAGACTGGTTTTATAAGGGTTACGGAATTTTAATTATGTTCATTTTAGCCACAGTCGGGCTTGTTCTTGACCAAGCTGCACGTATGAAATATCCGAGCAATATGGTTGTTCCACTGTCCAATTATCATACTAATAAACTACTTAACATATTTACAATTATTTTGCTAGTTCAATCTCCTATGGCATTGATTTTTGGAAATAAGGTGCTGGATAAACTGGGATTTTGGTTAATGTCAGTTATGATTTGTCTTGGTATTGTATTTAATCAAATTGCGAGATTGAAATTCAGCTATTATGCAAAGAAGGAGAATGAAGAATAATGTCTATTATATTAAAAATAATGGGAGGTATATCTATCATACTACTTATTTGTACAATAATCTGTGGACTGTGGATACGGTTTCACCCACAGGAGGATATGCAATTCCACTTTGTATTGTCACTTGCAACGGTTGTCATTTCTTTATTGACAATTGTTCTATTTATGCTGAAAAAGTAAATTTACTCCATCCATTAAGCATAGATTCCAAGAACGAGAACATGGACTCTCTGCTTTTATTTTTTATAATCTTAATATAGTCCAGAGTATCCTTGCAAAAGGAAGGGGGGCGGATTTTTTCTTATTACTTATTATCTCTATTATTCACTAGTTTGCAGTTGAAGCTTTTAATTTAATATGGTAGATTTGTTTTATATATCTACCGAAGAAAACTTTTTGAAAAGGTATTGAGAAAATTTAACGTTCAAAAAGTGATTTTATATAATAGGGGGTGGAGCTATGGATGAATTAAAATATCAGGTGCTTGATTATTGTCATCAAGAAGGATTATTAGGTATTTGGACTGACCCAGATGTAATAAGATATACAAATATGCGCATTCCTTGCACTGTAGCAGATGTGAAACAGAGAATAGCAATATTTAAAGATTTAGATGTTTTTGCAGTAATAAAACAAGAACGATTGATTGGCATTATTGGTTGCCCGCCCATAAATAAGGCAACACTTCAATTCGGTCTATTCTACCAGTTTTCAAAATCTTCATGGGGAAAAGGCAATGCAAGCATTGCTACAAAATGGTTAATTGATTACATGAAACAAAAATATAAGGACGTAATTTTATTTGCTGATGTAGTTGTTGAAAATGTCGCCAGTGAAAAAGTTTTGCAAAAATTGGGCTTTCATCAAATTTCAGAAGAAACAATCCAGCGTGATGGCAAAATCTTAAAAGTACATAACTACAAATTATAAGCACGCATTAGTATGTCTAAAATGACTATACTAAAGCAAAACTTGATTGCCACTAAAATATAGGCGAACCTTGCTATTCAGCGTGGTTTGGGCTTAAGAATTGAACTTTGTATTTTTTGTTGAAAAAGTCGGTTGGCATGGAGTTGAATTTTGGTATGATATGGAAATATACAATAATTGTATAAGGTTAGTAAATGTGCATTAGAGCAATTAGACGCAACTTAAATATCTGCTGACTCTTGTTTTGAAAGAAAAAAATAGAGCAGAAGAAGTAGCCTCAAAACTGTACGGAAGAAAGGATGGTACATGTTTAATATGGAAAAGCAAAAACTATTTTATCAGTTTAGAAGCAGCAAACTTTGGGGAGATAGCGTCACGTTGGGGTTTGCAATTTTTGGTGTCATCTCAGCCATATTAGGTGTATTAGGGATTTCTTTTACTAGTATTTTTGGTAATGTGTGGCTAATCGTTTTGGCGACAATTGCTGCTCTTGTACTTTCATATTTGATTGCTGTTGTTTGGAAATGGTGGCATGTAAAAGATAGTATTACTCTGAAAATTAGAGGGATTAAAGTCACTGTTTACCAAGGCGATATCTTTGACGTAAAGGGATGGAAAGTTATTGGTGTTGATGATACATTTAGCACATCAGAAGATGACATGGTAATTTCGCATTTATCTCTTCATGGAAAGCTACTTAAGCATCTAAGAGACACTGGTAAAATTGAAGCATTTAAAGCTACTATTGCAAAAGATATGCGGGATGTTTCGCTTGGCTGTGTAAAAACATATGAAGATTACATATTATTGGCTTGGACACATCTCAACAGCGATAATGAGGCGCATATTGACAACTCAAACTATGAAAACATCCTGCGAAAAATGTGGTTGGAAATAGGTCGAGTATACTCAGGAAAGCCAGTTACGTTACCAATTTTAGGTGATGGTATAACTCGCTTTGACGGCATATCAGAAAAGCCTTCTTCCTTTGAACTGTTGAGATGTATGCTTTGTACACTGAGGACAAGTAATGTTCAGCTAAAGTCACCGATTAACATTGTGGTCTATGACAGGATAAATGATATTAATCTCTATAATTTGAAACAGGTAAGTTCATTATAATCAGTGCGCATTTGTATTTGTTTACTGTGATGATAAACATTTGTTGAGATGCTTAATAATGAGGACCTATGAATCGTATGGGAAACTACAGCGCATTTTATGTAAAGGAACCATTTAAGGATACAAATCTTGGAGCAAATATCTCCCATGATTTCTGTTATTACAATACCTTGAGAATGTGGAAATCTAATGATTCCACCTTTCCTTTCACCAATTCTCATAATAAGAATTACAATGTTCGCTATGATAGCAGTTGGGAAACGCTGTGTAATCGGCTTAGAGAGCGGATTCGTGGATCTAAAAACATTGTACTTTTCTTAAGCTCAATTATAGTTAAAATCAAGGCTCTCAAAGAAGAACTTGAGTATGGAATGAATAATCAGAAGCTCTCAGCAATCGTTATTTACCCTGAATATTCAGAAAAAACAGATCTAGCAAATAGCTCTAGGATAAGACAAAATATTAAAAGTCTTTGGGTTACAGTGCCCACCTTTAAAAAGTATATGTACGATGTTACAAACATACACATTCCTATGAGACAAGCTCTTATTAGCTCCGCACTTAAGGATTAGGATGTAATGGTTAACACTATGAAATTTGGCACATTTTTTTAGAAGACTCAATAAACTTCCCGTTATTTTTATAATATAGAGCCATTTGTCAAAAATATAAATAGTTATATAACTATTTATATTTTTTAAAAAAACTATAAGCTGAAAAGAGAGACTTATTATTAAAATCTTTACACAAGCAGACAAAAATCCTCCATAATAAAAATATTACTAATTTTGGAGGAACAAAATAAATGTTAGATTTAAATATAATAGTTGAAAATTATTTAGGATACTGTGAGTATCAAAAAAAACTTAGTGATAAAACACTGAAAGCTTATAAAATTGATTTAAACCAATTCATCCAATGTATGCATAAAAATAATATGGAGGTAAATCGTTACAATTTAACATCTTTTATAACTCAATTACATAAAAAATTTAAGCCTAAGACTGCTAAACGAAAGATAGCAAGTTTGAAGGCTTTCTTTTATTATTTAGAATATGAAGAATTTATAGATGAAAACCCTTTTAACAAGATTAAAGTTAAATTTCAAGAACCATCCTTATTACCAAGGATAATATCTATAGAAAACTTACAGAAAATATTTAAGACGGCATACCAAAATAGGGCAGAAAATCTTGAAGATAAAACGATAATGAGAGATATTGCTGTGTTAGAATTATTATTTGCTACAGGAATGCGAGTGTCGGAACTATGTGCACTTAAGCAAGATGAAATAGACTTTAAAGCTGGTACTATTCTTATATATGGTAAGGGAGCAAAAGAAAGGATTGTTCATATTACAAATAAAAATGTTCTAAAAGCCATATTACAATATAACAAAGGATATAGATCGGAACAAAAAGCAAGTCAGTACTTATTTATTAATCGTTTGGGGGGAAGACTATCAGAACAATCTGTAAGATTTATGATTAAACGATATACAGAATTAGCCGGAATAAAAGAAAAAATAACACCACATATGTTTAGACATACATTTGCTACATTGCTACTTGAAGAAGATGTAGATATAAGATATATACAGCAGATTTTAGGCCATAGTTCAATAATGACAACGCAGATATACACTCATGTTACAATCAAAAAACAGAGAGAAATACTAACTACAAGACATCCTAGAAATAGAATTAGGGTTTAATTTTTATTATAAATTTAGCTTACTCAATAAAGGATAATATAAGATTATCCTTTATTGGAGGAATATTAAGTGAATGTGAGAGAACAAATTAAAACATTAATAGAACAAACATCAATTTTAGAAACAGAGAGTAAAAAAAAGGAAATTATACTTCTTACAAACACAAGAGGAAAAACTACGAACATCGGAAATTTAGAAATTCAATTTGCTGAGGAAACTGAGTTTTTTAAAGAAGAAGAATATGATGAAATACTAGAAGGTTTAAAATTAGAAGGATATTATATAAATAGCTATTTTAATGAAATTATATTTATAAACGATATTATTAATAATAAACTCAAGCCAGAGGAAATAGTAGTATATAACTTAGCAAGAAATGGAAATAGAGAAGGGAAAAAATCATTAATTCCATCTTTCTGTGACTTGTTACATATCCCATATACTGGTTCAAATGCTTTTGTGATGTCACTATGTAGGAATAAATACGCTTTTTCACATATCCTAAAGTCACATAAAATACCAGTTCCGAATAGCTGGTTATATCTAGGTGATGGTCTTTGGGCAGATGGAGAACCAAAAGAAGGGACAAAAATAATTGTGAAACCAGCTTTTGAGTCAGCTAGTATTGGATTAAGCTTAAAAAATGTATTTACTTATTTAGCTGAGAAAATTACTTTAATTGATGATTTATATAAGCAAAATGATAGTAAACCTATAATTATTCAAGAGTTTATATCAGGATATGAATGCGAAATCCCATTTTTTAGATATAATGAAGTTCCTGTAATATTAGATCCTGTAGGGATCTCTATAAATGGCAATGAACATTTAGATGAGCAAATATTAACACAGGAATTATCTGATAATGATAATTATCAATTTTATAATATGTCAAAGATATTACCACGTGATAAAATACTACAGATAAAAGAGAATTGTAAATGCATTGCACTAATACTAGGAATAACTAATTATGGAAGAATAGATTGTAGAATAGATAACAACGGAAATTTCTATATAACAGACATTGCAACTACGCCATTTACAACTAAACATAGCTCAATGGCGTATATCTTTGAAAAAAATAATATACCATTTTCAAAGATATTTGCCATAATCTTAAGCTGTGTACAAAAATACTAAGGTATATAAAACTGCAATTCTGAGATAGGGAACCCACGCGAAAAATAATGCCAACTAGCATCTGAAAATCGACTTAACTTATTAATTAGTATGAAATTATATTCAATAGAAGATAGTGATTCCCTATTTGAAACTATTTCTTTTAACATAATATATCTTTTTTCTATAAGATGTTTTGATTTATGAAATAATGATGGAATAGATTCAAGCGTATTTATAATTTGTGCAGCTATTTCCCACTCATTTTCTATGATTGCAATTCCTAGTTTTATATTTGCAATGAAATAAGGATAGAAATCATCATTATTATTGGTTTGGAGTAACCGTTCATCTATTTCACTTATAATAATTCTTGATGTTTCAAAATTGCCTATATAAGCATATAAACTGCAAATATTGATTTTTATTACTAACTCAGCATCTAAATCGTCGGTAACCATTTGGTTATCTATAAGTTGATGAATTAATTCTGATATATGTTCTTTAAATTTATATGCAGATAACTTTGATGTCACATATTCATTTTCTAATTTCAATAAATTCCCTAAGATTAAATTGTTATTCACTTTTTGTGGGGAATACAATGTTGGAGTATATTTCAATAATTTGTATGCTTCCTGTGAACATTTTATTGATTGCTCATATTTATTTGCTAAAATCAAATTTCCCGCATGATTGCATAAAGACAAATATTTATCGACAATCATATTCTTTTTATGAAAGAAACTAATTGCTTGTGCTGTATCTGTATATGCAGTATCATACGATTTGTACAAGTTTGATTTTCTTTGTATTGTAGCTTGTGCATATGAAAGAAATGGGTTCATTTTATCTTCAAATAAGGCTCTAGTTAATTCTTTCCGTAATTTATTAAAACCGTCTACATCATTTAGTTTATCAATCAAAATAGGTATATGTATTAGCAACATTCTTACATACTGTTCAAATTCTCCCTTTTCTTTGAGTATAGGCAATAGTTCTAAATTATTCTCAACCACATCTCGAATAGATGCAGTTGAATTATTTATAAGTACTAAACTACTAACTGCAATTGATTGTAGTTCACAATATAGTAATATATCTGTAATTCTCCCGAAAGAAAGCGATTTCTCATATGCAGAGTTAAAATCTCCACAATGAAAACAATTAACTATTTCTATAAAATCGCAAAACAAACTATATGCTTCAGTGATTTCGTTTGAGTTAATATTGTCATTTGCATAGTTCTGTGTAAACATAATTATTGAATTACACAAATTATTATCATCATATGAATTATATCGGGAATATGCCAACGCAGATAAATAGACTACCTTTACATTACACGTTTCAGCTTTTGATAAATATTTGGCACGTTGGTAGTAAAGCTGCGGTTTCTGGTCGCTAAGCAATTCATATTGTTTTTTGTAATATATTTTTTCCTGCCCTTGCATGTTTCGAGTTAGAACATTTTTGATTGCCATACAAGAAAAAATATAAGGAGGCAATTCCTTAATGAGTCCTTCTTTTTTTGCTTCTACTAGAATTTGTAGTATGTGGACTTCATCTTGTTGTACAATATAAGACAATTCCTCTGCGGTAAAACCATGATCAAACAATGCTGCAATTGATAAAATGGATTCAATGTTACTAGAAATTTCCTTGTTATGATTAGTAAATCTATGTATTCTGTAAAGGATTAATTTATTTAAAGTATCTAAATGCTCGTCTGTACTAAGTTTGTCAATATTATTAGTTAAGCGTATGATGTCATTATAATTTTTAATAATGGTATGAATAATGTTCATATCACCACCAGTTAAATTGTTTATATAATCTACAAAATTATTAGAAATTTCAACATTTGTATCAGGTGATATTATGTTGTTTAAATATGATTTTAATCCTACATTATCAAGACGGTGGGTTTCATAAGTAGGGCATTGATGAAAGATCTCTTGGAAATCCATCAATGCTGTATCTGTAAGTTGATCTGTTACGATAATAGTATGTAACCTTTTATTCGCCTTTGAAAATATTTCTTGCTGTAGGGTCATTGTAGTTAAAAGATCTTTAGATTGCTTGTCCCATGAAAAAAAGTTATCTGCAATAATTAATATATCATCTTCTGAAGATTGTAATACAGTGTTTATGATATTATAATCTTCAGGATTAAAAGGGTTTGCATTTTTTCTTGAAAGTGTAAACCCAACACCTGGTAATGGAAGTGGTATATTTATTTCAGAAATTTCAAATTTATTTGCATGAAAAATGTTATAAAATGTTGAGTAAGGAGTTGTTTCCGCAGCCATACCACAGATATAATAGGTTTTCCAATTCTCCCATTCAATTATTTCATTATACAATAGTTTTGATATATATGTTTTACCACTGCCATGTTCTCCCTGAAGGTGTATAATTCTTGAATCAACTATCTTTTTCTTTAATTCTTTGCATATATAACTACTTTCGGTAAATGTGTTAATATTGCTCAAGTATGCCTCCAATAAATTAGTACTAAGGATAATCTTATATTATCCTTTATATAATAACTAAAAAAATAACTAATAAAACTTTGTAACATTTTGTCGAATTTTGTATCTAATATACAAAGAGGTTATTACACTTAATTTGAAAAAAGTGGAATAACCTTGCTGTGTTGGTTAAATTTATTTATGCTATGCCCCCTCTATAGGAGCATACGATAAAGTGGATTCTTCTTTTTTTTGAAATTCTAGTAAAGTTTCAGCACGTTCTAATAAAGCTCCTTGATTTGTTGCATTTAACGAATTATATATATCAACTAATTGCTTCTGCTTGGTTGGCAATATAGATGTAGATGAATTAATACTACGGTCGTAATTTGGCAAATCGGTTTTACCAAGAAGATAATCTATAGAAACGTTAAAGAAATTAGAGATTAAAATTAGTCGTGCAAAATCAGGTTGCTGGTTTTTAGTTTCATAACCAGAAATAGCTGGTCTACGTACATTTATTGCATTTGCAAGCTCTTCTTGAGTTATAGAATTTTCCTGTCTTAAAAATCTTAATCTTTCCCCAAAATCCATTGTGCTACCCCTTAAATTTCATATTTGTATAATTTTAATATGAATAAAGAAAATATTGTAAAAACGAGCCGAAAATGTACATAAATAAGTAATTGTATATTGACAATGTGCCGAAATGACACTATGATTATAATAATGAATGTGCCAATATGACTTGGAAGGAGAAATAATGAGAGAAAAACTTAAGGAAAAAAGAATTATCAATAAATATACTCAGGCAGAACTTGCTGGAATTTTAGAAATATCTAGAACACATTATTGTAAAATTGAAAAGGGAATTAGAAACCCTACTTTAAGCATAGCAATAAAGATTAAAAGAACACTTAAATATAATAATGATGATTTATTTGAGGATATAAAATCATAAATAAGTATTTATATATCTTGTTATATATCTTGAAAACAGGAGCTAGCCAAACTTAGCCAATACACAGTATATGACTCTTGATTTGAAGAGCTATAGGAAATTACAAAAAAATAACTTTAGGAGAGAGGCTCCTAAAGCTAAAAAAAAGAGTTAAGATTATTTATTAATTTCAGGTTTATCTGTTCTACCTATCAAATAGTCGACAGATACGTTAAAAAAATCAGCAATGATAGCAAGCTTTTCAGCAGTAGTAGAACGTCTACCGTTTTCAATATCACTAATGGCTTGCTTCGTAAAACCGACAGCGTCACCTAATTGTGATTGTGATAAATGTGCCTTAAGACGAAGGGCTTTCAACCTAATAGATATACTTTTTCTATACATAAAAATAAACCTCTTGACTGTCAGCAATATGCGTACTATAATGATGGTATAGTCAGCAATATGCGTACTATAATAACAACAAGAGGAGAAAGGATAGAACATGAATACGAAGCTAAGATTAAAAGAAGAACGCCTAAACCATAATTGGACACAAAGTGAATTAGCAGAAAAACTTGGTGTCTCTAAACAAGCGGTTTGTGATTGGGAAAAGGGCAGACGATTCCCACGTCGCAACGTTCTTTTAAATCTTGAAAAATTATTCAATTTGAGTCATCAGGAACTATTTGCAGTAGCTTCTGATAAAGTTTCTTTCTCCTCGACCAATTAATCTGATTTTAGCATAAAAAATCAAAGACAAAAACACAAAAGGCATAAATTATTTTTATTTTTACTTACTTTGAGTAGCTTTTGCCTAGAGTGAAAACATATATCTTGAAAATAGGGACTATATTACTCAAGAAAGGTAATCAGTCTCTGCTTTGAAGATATATGGCTTAAAACTATATGACAATCAGTAGCACTGCCAGACCTTGTTGTGAAATAATATCTGGTACCTCAGTCAAGTGAATATGCAACACCTTAAAAGTAGGTTTGAAGTAAGAGCGATGCACTGCCACGATCTCCTGCAAGACTTTTTAGTCGCAGGAATGTCACAGTCAATATAAGGTTAATGTCGCAGGAAACTGCTGTTGTGAAACAGGAGACATGAACATTAAATTGACCAAGGGGGGAGCAATAAGAGCATAGCGATGAAAGCTTTAAATTGAAGCTTGCCCTGTGGGATATAGTGAGTCAGGGGTTTGTGAAAATAGATTGATTAAGGTGTTCCTACCAAGGGTGTCGGGGACAAATATGGAAATTAAGAAAATAACTACTTAACAGTAGATAATGCCAGCAACCGATTAGGCTGCTGGTATAAATGTGCTGTTAGTAAAATATTTAATATTTTTGCCATAAAAATCCTATGTATGTTAGGATAAGCAAAATAAAGTTAAAACAAAGCAAGGCAAATGCAGGTACATTTGAAAAAGACAAATTTATATCTGAATAATATGTAAAGAGTGTTGTCCAGTTTAAATTACAAAGCTTTACATTATATAATATTTGAATGATAAGTAAGAAATATGAAAAAACACTGATAAGAAATTCAAGCAACTTTTTTATTTCAGTTAAATAGAATTCTCACGGCTACTGAATATCCTCGAGAATTAAGAAAAAGGCTTTTATAAGTATCTAATATTGTTAAAATCATAGGAGGCTCCTTATATGAATATAATAAAAGTCTTAAATATCATTATATCGATTTCTATTGCTTTGATAGCGATTGTATTTTATATAAAAACCATAAAAAGGAATATCAAATATACAATAATAATTACAACAGATTATAACTCATACACGAAAGAAATAATAACATCAATACAATATCAAAATATTGATGAATTTTTGAAAGATGGACGTTGGATAAAAAAATCAGGAGAATATTATATAATAAAAGAGCAAGAAGCTGTTTGTATTCCCGCCGAAAGAGTTAAAGAAATTATTATAATAGAAGAAGAATTGAAATAAATTAAAAAAATAGTTAATTTTTAAAAGTAGTTAGAAACACAAGAAGTTTATTAAATAAATATGATAGACTTCTTTTTTATTCAACGTGATATAGAGTTAATCGTTAATAGTATAAATGTGCTGTTATATAGAATGAAAACGAAGTTACCAACATATTATTTATTATAATTTACATGCAGGGGGTAAAAATATGGAATCAAACAAAATCCAATATAAAGTGAATAAATATTATGGAGAAGATGACTTTTTAGAATGTATGAAAAAGGTCATTAGGCAGGTTAGCAGTAAGGAAGTTTGTAAAATTGAACTTGTAAAAACAGGATCACAGAATACATTTAATGAAAGCAAACGGCAAGATGATGTTTTAAGAGTATAAAATAGTGATGTGTTTATGTGGTATAATAAAAATGAGCATATTTTACCGAGACAGGAGGTAAGATGGAACAGAGGGCAGCTATTTATTGCAGGTTATCGAAAGAAGATGTACAAAAGATAGACAAGGGTGATGATAGTCAGTCCATAGTGAATCAACAATTACTCTTGACTGACTTTGCTTTAGAAAATGGATTTTCCGTTGTAAAAGTATATAAGGATGATGATTACAGTGGTTTGTTTGATGATAGACCAGAGTTTGAAAAACTTATACAGGATGCAAAAGGTGAAAAATTTAATATAATTATAGCTAAGAGTCAATCAAGATTCACTAGAAACATGGAACATTTAGAAAAGTATATACATAATGATTTCCCGGTATGGGGGATAAGGTTTATTGGTGTTGTTGATCATGTAGATACAGCTATAAAAGGAAATAAAAAAGCAAGGCAAATTTCGGGATTAATTAATGAATGGTACTGTGAAGATTTATCAGAAAACATAAAAGCGGTTTTTAGAGCAAAACAGCAGACCGGACAATTTCTTGGTTCAAGCACAGTTTATGGATATGTCAGGGATCCAAAGGATCGGCATCATCTAATTATAGATGAATATGCAGCAAATGTTGTACGGAGAATCTTCTCAATGTATATTTCAGGAATAGGTAAGGCACAAATTGGTGCGATATTATCTTCAGAAGGTATTTTGATACCAAGTGTATATAAAAGGAAGGTCCTGGGGCAGAATTATCATAATGCAAATGCGAATATAGATACGAAGTTATGGTCGTTTCAGACTATACATACAATACTTAATAATGAAGTATATATAGGGCATATGGTACAGAATAAATGTAATACAGTATCATATAAATCTAGGGTCAAGAAAGCTGTTGCAAAAGAAAATTGGATTAAAGTTGAAAATACACATGAACCAATTATAGATGTTGAAACCTTTCAAGCTGCACAAGATTTACGACTTAAAAAAACCAAAAAAGTAGTGAATGATTGGTCGGGGAGGTTATTTTCTAAAATAGTAATATGTTCTGACTGTAAAAAAGTAATGACGGGATACAAAAGCAAAAAGAAGAAAGATGGAACAAGAAATATTGAAGGCTATATGTGTAAAACCTATAAGATGTTTGGAAATAAATTTTGTACTAAACATATTATAGATGAAAAGGAACTTCATGATATTGTACTAAATGAATTAAAAAAAGAAGCAGCGTGGTTACTTGATACTGATAAAATAAATGAACTCGAAAAAATAGGCAGCTATACAAGAGAAAATAATATACAAATGCAAAGGAATAAACTCATAGAGCAATTGGATAATATAATGAAATATAAGAAGAAGGTTTATGAAGATTGCGTTGATGGGCTGCTTACTAAGGCAGAGTATTTAGATTATAAAGCGGAGTATATTAAACAGGAGCATGATATTAATACTCAGCTTGAACAGTTGCAGGAACAATCAGAAAAGAGCACGGATATTCATCGAGAATTTTCATACTGGATTGATCGGTTTAGAAACTATATGAATATTGATAGTTTAACCAGAGAAATAGTTATGGAAATGATTGAGAAGATTGAAGTACATGAAAACAATGAGATTGATGTTCATTTTAAGTTTAGAGGTTTTTTAAACACTGAATAAAGTTCTCCCAAAATGATATAGAATTAAATGACGCGTGTGTTGCTGTTGCAGAATATCTAGCAGGCAGTGTAGAAATTTTTGTTGAGAATATGAATTCAAAGGCAAAAGAACTAGGTATGGAGAATACGCATTTTGTGAATACAAATGGTCTTCCGGTAGCTGAACATTATACAAGTGCACATGATATTGCTATTATGTCATGTGAGCTTATTAAGCATAAAAAAACACATGATTGGTTTACTAATTGGCAGGATACTTTAACAGTAGGCTTACCCGGAAAGCAAACTGAGTTTGGGTTGACAAATACAAATAAGCTTATAAAACAATATCAAGGTGCAAATGGCATAAAGACAGGTTTTACTCAAGAGGCTGGCTACTGTTTGTCCGGTTCTGCAACAAGAGATGATATGACATTAATTGCAGTGGTACTTGGAAGCCCTAGCTCTAAGGTTCGTTTTGCAGAAGCATCAAAGCTTTTGGACTATGGTTTTGCTGCATATGATACTGTAAAGCTGGCAGAAATGGGAGAGCCACACGGGTTAATAGAGGTTCAAAAGGGAGAGCCTAGTAGCATAAACGCCGTGGCAGGAGAGAATATTTCTATTTTAGTCAAGAAGGGTGAAAAAGACTCTGTTACGTTTGAAGTAGAGCAACCAAAGAACCTTAAGGCTCCTGTAAATAAGGGAGATAAGATAGGCGAAATTGTTGTATATCAAAATGAGAGTGAAATAGGAAGATACCCACTTGTAGCTGAAGAATCCTCACAAAAGGCAACATTAGTACAGCTTTATAAGAGAATGATAAAAGGTCTTGTAGAGTAGAAATGGGTTAATGTAACTAAAGGCGGAGATATATTTACCGTAGGTTAAATAAAAAGTAATGGGGTATATATAATAAAAGACTAAGTGTGATAATGACACAGAATCAAAGCTCTATTTATAGAAAATAACGGGGAAAAACATTAATGAATTATAAAAATATTAAGCCTGCAAAGTTTATTTCAAGACCAAATCGATTTATTGCCAATATAGAGATAGATGGCAAAAGAGAAATCTGCCACGTAAAGAATACAGGCAGATGCAAAGAATTTTTAATTGATGGTGCAGATATATTTGTAGAGGAATTTGATACCAATAAGAGAAAGACAAAATATGACCTTATAGCAGTTTACAAGGGAAGTAAGTTAATTAATATGGATAGTCAAGTTACGAATAAGGTAGTATTTGAATGGATTAGTAGTGGCAACTTATTTAAAAACATTACTTATATAAAGAACGAGCAAAAATATAAAAACTCAAGATTTGATCTTTATGTGGAGGCAGAAGGTAGAAAAATATATATTGAAGTTAAGGGAGCCACCTTAGAAGAAAACGGTATAGTGATGTTTCCTGATGCACCAACCGACAGAGGCGTAAAGCATTTAAAAGAATTGGCAGAGTGCCTTGATGATGGATTTGAAGCTTATGTTATATTTGTTATTCAAATGAAAGATGTTAAAGGATTTAAACCAAATGATGTAACACATAAGGCTTTTGCTGATACATTAAGACAAGTAAAAGAAAAAGGCGTTAGGATTTTAGCATATGATTGTGATGTTACAGAAACAAGTATTATTTTAAATAAAGAAGTTCCTCTTTTATTGTAATGATAAAGGAGCCTTCATATATATGGCTGTGCAATTACTGCAAATACCTTGAAAGGGGATTTGACAGGGAAGCACAGCCATATTTTTGTTTACCTATAAAAGTTTTCAAAAAAATATTTCTTTAGCTTTACATTTAATATAGTGCTATGCTATACTCTTAAAATAAGTTAGCCATAGCTAACTGAATTGGGTAAATTAAAAAGGAGGATTTTAGATGAAGAAAAATTATATTTGCAAAATCTTAGTTTTATCTTTATTGATTAGTCAAATTGGGAGTGTGCAAAGTGTATCTTTTGCAAATGAAACAAGTAAATTTTCAGATATTGAAAACTCTTGGGCAAAAAAGGACTTAATAAGGTGTGTAGAAAATAATTTACTACAAGGAAACGATGGTAAATTAAATCCTAATGCCTATTTAACGAAGGCAGAAATGGCATCTATCATAACAAGAGCCTTTGGTGCCACGGCTTTAGCGAATATAGAACAATACAAAGATGTAAACGAGAATAATTGGTTTTATGATAGTGTGGCAAAGGCTGTTAATATGGGGGTATTGAAAGGCAATGGTGAAAATATTTCCCCAAATAAAGTAATATCACGGGAAGAAGTTGTTGTAATATTAGATAGAGCATTAGATTTAGAGAGTTCTGATGTTAAGGTTTTAGATAAATTTAAAGATGGTGAAAATATTTCATCTTGGGCAAAAGGGAGTATTGCTAATTTTGTTGCGAGGGGTTACCTTTCAGGAGACGATGAAGGCAAAATTAATGCAAAAAAAGGTATGACGAGAGCTGAATTTGCAAGCCTGATGACAAGACTTGTTGAAAGATATGTTGTTGACAAAAAAGAAATAACAGGAGAAATTAAGGGGAATATTCTTGTACGGGTTCCAGAGGCTAGCATTAAAAATGCAACAATTAAAGGAAACCTAATAATTGGAGATGGTGTTGGTGTTGGAGATGTAATGCTTGACAATGTTAACATTGAAGGAAAGTTAATTGTTCGTGGTGGTGGTGAAGATTCTATTACTATTAAAAATTCAACCTTACAAAACAGTGCTGTACTAACTAATCCAAACGGCAGAACAAGGTTTAATATTGTTGATTGTCAAGTGGGCAGTGTAGATGCTAAAACAGATATTATTGTAGATGGTAATGTTGGCTCTTTAATTGTACATAATAACGCTAATGCAAATATTAGAAGCGGTAATGTTGATACACTTTTAGTGAAAGGTGATTCCAAGGTAAATATTGCTACTGTAGCTAAAGTAAAACAGGCTAAGGTTGAAGGTAATTCTGCTAAAATCGAGACTAATGGAAAAGGTTTAAACATTATTAAAACCGGAGTAAAGCCTAATAACAGTAACAGTGGAAATAGTAGTACTGGAAACAGTGGAAGCGGAAATAGTAGTGGCGGAGGAAGTAGTACTGGAAACAGTGGAAGCGGAAACAGTGGCGGAGGAAACAGTCACGGAAATGCAGGAAACGGCGGTAGCACGTCAGACAAAATTTCTGCTGTAGATACAATCTTTGTAGAAAATTCTGTAAAGCTGGTTAATGTTGAACAAGTTCATTTTGCAACGCTTGAATTGGAAAATGGAAATCTCGATGATTATATTTTTACTTTCAATGGTGTTAATGTAAAGCCTACAGCAGTAAACGATCAAAAAACAATCATAAAGTTAGCGATTAACCCTAAAGAGACAGGGAAACTAAAAGCTACTAAAGATAAGCAATACCAAGAAATCTCTGTAAGCAAGGGAGTACAGGCATTTACAAAGATGGTTAATGAGGATATTCCTGAAAAAATATTAACAAATGGAAAGGTAAATGTTTTTGATTTCTACTTATCCAATTATGACAGTAATGGAAATATTAGAGTAAATCCGTCTAAATTAACCTTTGATACAGAAAAAGAGGGTGTGGTAAATCCTAATTTAGATGTTCCTAAATTATATGCACCTCAAGTATTAATGTCAGAAGATACAATTATTAAATATAACCTAAATGATGAAAAGTCTATTAAATGGAATGAAAACATTTATGCTGTTTTTGTAGATTTTGGTAGGGGAGAAGGTGCTAGGATCCCCGTTGAATTTTCATTTAAGGAAACAACGGGAGCATACGGTAAAGTGGGGCAATTAATACTACATAAGAATAGCGAACAATTCCAAGGCAGAAATGGTATTTTCAGTATTATTATTCAGTCTAAGGATTTTCCAAATGCTAAGATTGATGTTGTCAGAAATAAACAATCGGAAGGCTTAACGCTGGATAGTAATTTCAACTGGAATGCACATCAAGATTTGTTGTTTGAAATGAAAGGATTGTCATATATATATCCTTGTCCTGTTTATTCTGTGGAATTGGATGGAAAGGCTCTGGCGGGAGATTGTGTTAATTATCATATTGTTGATAATTTAATTAGATTAGAGAACGATACCATACCCCTATTGACGGCCGGAAATCATACGTTAACAATCAAAGCTTGGGGATATACAGATTATACAAAGACCTTCAACTTAGAAACAGCAGAAAACGGTTCTCAAAACCCGGTTTGGGGTGAAAAATCCGATGAAAAAATGGGCAAAAGTGTGAATGAAAAAATAGGCGAAAGAGTTAATAAAAAAATCCCTGCAGCTACTGCTTCTTATAAACTTGATGCAATCAGTGGTGCAACTTCTGTAGGTGGCTCTGCAAGTAATTCTTCTGACGGTTCAGCTGGAGGTTATGATATAAATGCTTATGTAGTATTCGATTTTGACATGGTGGCTAACGCAAGGATTTTATCAGCTATGCATAAATCAACTAAATATAGTGATGAGATTATTTCTTGGTGGAACAGTCTTAATAAATTAGCGGCTTATATGGAGAATGGAAACGATTTATTAATTAGTTATAATTTTATTAAAAACAATTGCGGCATGGAAAAAGGTGAGGATAGTTATTTTACTTTTGCAGAGTTATATGCAGAAGCTAAAAGCGACAACTCACATTCTTCAATATATAAGGGTAGACCTTATTCTGTAAAAAATATTTTAGAGGATGCAAAGTTGGGCGAAACACATTCTTGGACAGAAGCTACTGATAAAAATGCGCCTATAATTACTATTGATGAAACTGTAAAAATAGGTAAAAATATTATACTAAAATACGAAGAAAATTCTAACTGGGAAGAAAAAGTTAATTCTATCATATCAAATTATCAATTTGGGGTGACAAATACCGGCTTTACAGTTGATAAAATTAATAACACTATCACCATTCCTTACTCCAGCTATGCAGAACAACTTGGTGCCGGAAAATATACATTTAAGGTCTATGCAGAGGGGTTTAAAGCATCTGCCGTTGAAATTATGTTAGAAAAATCTAACAATAGCGAATTTAAACTTATAAAAGATAAGGATGGCAATATTATTTTATCAGGAGGGACAGAAGAATTTATCAAAAAAGTAAATGGTGTAATTCTAAATGGCAAAGGGCTTTTGCAACAGGATAATGGTGGACAATACTTAATAAAAGGCACCCATATAATTTTAGATAAATCTTTATTTTTAGCAGATAGCAGTAGATATGTACTAAAGCTTACAGCGGATGGATATGGTAACGAGTATATTACATTCACCTATAATGATATAGGACAAGATATTGCTACAATTCCTGTTCCTTCGTTTATTAAGCTTAATGAAAGTAATACAAATAAACTTGGAGAAAAAATTGATATTACTGTTGGTAGCCTTTTAAATGGCTTTGACTACGCAAAAGCTATCATAAGTGTATCTTTTAATGAAGAAAATATTATGTTAGGGGATTTAAGCTTTAAGGATACTATAACTATTCCGGCAAATATGGTTAAAAAAGTTGGTGAAAATAATATACTTATTAAGGCTACAGGATATGAGGATAAAACTTTCAAGGTTACTATTGCAGACCAAACAAAAGAGGTTCCTACGTTTGTTGAAATTAAAGGCGATAGTCATATTAAAGGTGAGGATGTAAAAATTAATATAGTGAACATCTTAGATAATAGTGGATATAAAGAGGCAATTTATAAGGTTACTATAAATGAACACATCGATGCAGAATATGCCTTGAAAGGTAATGGAGAATTAGTATTAGCAGGAAGCAATTTTATGGTTGCTGATACTTATGCAATAAAAATTTCCGCAGTAGGCTTTAAGGATAAAGAATTACAGATATTAGTGAAAGATATTATTCCTACCAAGCCAGATATAACACCTGAACAGCCGGAAGAAAGCGCTAAAGTAGATGCTCCCAATTATGTAAAACTTGTGGATATTAGTGGTACAACAGTTAGTAATCCTGTTGCAAATGGCAATGTTTATATCATTTTGAATGACAACATATATTTAGATAATGGATATTCTTCTAAAAGTGATATTTCATTATATTTAGAAGGAAATCAAATACAAGGTAAAGCAAATATTAAGACGATTTCATTAATTAATAAGGACTTTCAGGTGTTTGAAATACCTGTTTCATCTTTAACTCAAGGTGTAAATAACTTAACTATTAAAGCAGAGGGTTTTAATGATAAATTATTTACTATTGAAAAGGGTGACATTGCAGAGGAAAGTTTATTGTAGGTGGATAGCTTTTTAAATATATTAACAACAAGTGAAATTGGGGTTGGGAAAAAGATAAACTGATTAAAATATGAAACCTATGACAATTAATTAATTTAATAAAAACAAAATATTAGTAGAATAGGGTTCCTTGGTTTTATAAGGAACTCTATTCTATTTTTATAGGAATTAATTCTTGGTGGCCGTTTCTTTAAAACTTCTTTACTATGTTGAATCATTTTATTGAAAACATAAATAAATTTCAAGCTAAATGTAGTATAATAATGTAGAGCAAAAAAATACTCTAATAAATGGAGGACTATTGTGAAGAAAACTGTAATATTTTTGGGAGCAGGTGCTTCAAAGGCAGATGGCGCACCATTACAACGTGAGTTATTTAAATCATATTTTGAAGCGTGTGAAGACAAATCTCTAAATGATAGATTCAATATTAGAAATAGTAAAGTCAAAGAACTGGTAGCAAGATATTTTAGAAATTTCTTTGAGTTAAGTGATGATGCAACACATGAAGATGAGGTTTTTCCTACCTTTGAAGAAGCACTGGGCGTATTGGACCTTGCAATTGAGAGAAATGAAAAATATAAGAGCGAATTGGGAAACCTTTATAAATATAGGACGGCTTTGATTTTTTCAATGGCTCAAGCTATTCAATATAAAATTGGGTCTACAGGAGAATGCTCTCAAGGAGAGAGTCATACAAGGCTCATTGAAAAATTGCATGAAAGAATAGAAGCTGGGACAATTTCTTTTATTTCTACCAATTATGATATAATTTTAGATGATGTGATGAGCAGACAGTTTGATAAGGTAGACTATGGATTTTATCCTTTAGAGAACTTAGAGGATACCAGTAGAGGTGCCAAGCTGTTCAAAATCCATGGATCATTAAATTGGAAATATTGCCCTGTTTGTAAGCACATTGAGGCGGTAAACAGTAAAGATGTAAATATATATGAAATTGATAATCCGGGGAGTGTTAAATGCAGTTACTGTAATTCTGACGCGGAATATATTATAGTACCCCCAACATATTACAAAGATATGAGTAACGTGTATTTGGCCAATATATGGAATAATGCAGAAAAGTTATTAAGAGAATCTAATCACATTGTTTTTTCAGGCTACTCGTTGCCAAGTGCAGATATGCACATAAAATATTTGCTAAAAAGGGCGGAGCTTAATAGGAATGCAGATAATAATTTTAAAGCAACTATTATAAATTATTATCCTGATAAGATAGATGGTGCCATAGAAAAAGAGCAAAACAGATACAGTAGACTATTTAAAAATAACAGCAATATAAGATATATAAATGATATGTCTTTCCAAGACTTTTCAAAAAATCCTTTTGATGTAGTAGATAGATAATATATTAGAAGCAGAACAAATTAATAGAGGTGGCAAATGAAACAAAGGATAAACACAATGGGGCTATCATGTCCTCAACCTGTAATATTGACAAAACAAGCTTTAGAAAGCTTACATGACGCAGCTGAGCTTGAAGTTCTAGTAGATAATGAGGCAGCAGTAAGTAACGTGATGAAATTTGCAAAGAGCAAAGGATTAGAAACTAGTCTTGTAGAAGAAAAAGAAAATCAGTATTTGGTTAATATAAAGGTTACAAGTGAAAAAAGTAAGGGAAATGGGACGATTAATCAAAAAACTGATATATATACAGAAAAACAACAAAATTTAAATAAAATAGTAGTGATTTCATCTGATAAAATGGGTGAAGGAGACGAGACTCTAGGCAAAATCTTGATAAAAGGATTTATATTTGCAATGACTCAGTTGGAAGATATACCAAAGACCATATTACTTTATAATGGTGGTGCTAAACTTTCAATTGAGGGATCTGAGTGTCTAAAGGATTTACTTCTTTTAGAGAGTTTGGGAAGTGAAGTATTAACCTGTGGAACGTGTTTAAAGCATTACGGCATAGAGGATAAACTGGGAGTCGGAAGTGTAACTAATATGTACACTATTGCAGAAAAAATGAGTAGTGCAATTCACATTATAAAACCGTAAAAGCTCTGAAAAAAATTCAGGGAAAAGCTTTAACAAAACTATAAAAAAGCTTTAATAAAACCATAAAAAGCTTTAATAAAATGGTAGCAAAGCTCTGAAAAAAATTAAGGAAAAATCCTAATAAAAAATGGAAAGATTGTAATAAATGAATATGAAATTAAACGAAAATATAGAAAATATAAAGCTAACGAAATATGCCAAATCAGCGGGCTGTGCGGCCAAATTAGAGCCGGGTATATTAGGTAAAATCTTAAAAGAATTCCCAAGGAGTCAAGATGAAAATTTACTTATTGGTTTAGAAACTTCAGATGACGCAGCTGTTTATAGGATATCAGATGAAGTAGCCATGGTACAAACTTTGGATTTTTTTCCTCCAATGGTAGACGATCCGTATACTTTTGGACAAATTGCAGCAGCCAATGCTTTGAGTGACATATATGCTATGGGTGGAAATCCCGTCACAGCTTTAAACATTGTAGCTTATCCAAATTGCCTTGGAGATGATACTTTGAGTAGAATCTTAAAAGGTGGAGCAGACAAAGTAAATGAAGCCGGTGGGATTATAGCCGGTGGACATTCTATCAATGATGATGAGCCTAAATATGGTTTAAGTGTAACAGGTTTTGTAAAACCGGATAGGGTATGGTCCAATAAAGGGTCTAAGGTTGGTGATGTACTGATTTTAACAAAACCATTGGGTACAGGTCTAATAAACACTGCAGTTAAGGCTGAAATGGCTTATGACGAGTCTGTGCAAGAGGCAATTTATAGTATGTCAATGCTAAACAAAACAGCAAAAGAAATAGCTCAAGACTTTACAATAAATGCTTGCACGGATATTACAGGGTTTGGATTGGTAGGGCACTCTTTAGAAATGGCTGTAGCCAGTAATGTAAACATAAAGATAGATACACAAAAAATTCCTGTATTGAGGAGAGCCTTAGAGTATGCACAAATGGGATTAGTACCGGAGGGTACTTATAGAAATAGAAAGTATTCAAAGTCAAAGGTAGACTTTACATCCATAGACGAAGAAATTATTGATTTAATATGTGATCCGCAAACCTCGGGAGGATTGCTTCTTAGTGTACCGCAAGAACAGGGAAAAGAGCTTCTTGAAAGATTAAAGGTGGCTTTGCCAAAGTTAAGACCGGAAATAATAGGAAGCGTATGTGGAAGAGATAAAGCTGATAAGCATAATCGAGACAGCGAATGCTATATATTCTTCTCATAGAAGAAAAGAATAATTTAATCTTGTATTGCTCAATAAATAAAGTCTATTGGTAGAAGGATAAAGAATATGATTTATTTTGATAATGCCGCAACTACATATATAAAACCTGAAAGTGTAATTAATGCAGTTGTAAACAATTTGAAAAATGGAGGTAATAGTGGACGGGGTGGTCATTTAGCTGCTCTTGAAGCAAATAGAATTATTTATAATGCCAGGAAAACTGTTAGTGATTTTTTTGGATTTGAAAGTCCTGAATCTATTGTATTTACTTCCAGTGCCACAGAAAGCCTAAATATTGCATTGCAAGGAGTCTTAAAGAATAATGACCATGTAATAACTACTTGTATGGAACATAATTCGGTATTAAGACCTCTTTTTTTAATGGAAGAAAGGGGTGTGGAAGTATCTTTTGTTACCTGCAATGAGTGTGGTGAGTTAGAATATCAGCAAATGGAAAAGTTGGTGAAAAGTAATACTAGAATGATAGTAGCAACTCATGGGTCAAATGTAACAGGAAACCTTAACGACATTATTCTGCTTTCTCAATTTGCTAAAGAAAAGGGATTAATTTTCCTATTAGATGCTTCACAGACGGCGGGAGAATTTAAGATAGATGTTGATAAAATGAATATTGATATACTTTGTACAACAGGGCATAAAGGACTTATGGGTCCTCAGGGAGTAGGTTTACTGGGAGTAAAAAAGGAAATCTACATACGACCTTTTAAGGTAGGTGGTACAGGTATTCTTTCCTTTTCAAAAGAACAGCCGGATACAATGCCAACAAGGCTTGAGGCAGGAACCTTAAATATGCCTGGAATTGCAGGATTAACTGCGGCTATAGAATTTATAAATGCTATAGGTTTAGAAAAAATATCTGAAAGACAAAAGACCTTGATGGATACATTTTATAAGGGTGTTAGGGATCTTGGTGGGGTGAAGATTTATGGTGGTTTTGAATGCCACAATAGGGCTCCTATTGTGTCTTTAAATATCGGAGATATAAATTCATCACAGATTGCAGATATTTTAAGTACAGATTATAATATTGCAACAAGAGCAGGTGCTCACTGTGCTCCATTACTTCATAAACATTTTAAAACAGAAAAACAAGGGATGGTTAGGTTCAGTTTTGGATATTTTAACACTCTTTTGGAAGTGGAAGAAGCAATTAAGGCAGTGAAAGAAATAGCAGAATTAGCAATTTGAAGCGGGGATAAGGAAATAGCAGAATCAGCAATTTGAAGCGGGAATAAGGAAACGGCAGAATCAGCAATTTGAAGCAGAGAAAAGGAAACAGTGGAATTAGCAATTTTAAGAATGGGTAAATAGAAATAAAAGAGGAAGTAGGCATTTTGTGAGAAAAAAAGTATTAAAACTTATAATTACCTTTGAAGACACAACACAAGCTATGCATTTTGAAAGCATATGCAATGAAAAAAATATAAAAGAACGATTGATACCATTACCCGGAGAAGTCTCTGCGGGATGTGGACTGGCATGGAAAGCTGAAATAGAACAAGAGGAAGAAATCAAAGAATTTATTTTTCAAAATAACATTAAGGTTCAAGGATTTTATAAGGTTTATTTATTGGAGAGGTGTAATGACAATGAGTAACTACTTACTTCCATTGGTCAAAAATAACGGTAAGACAATAGCCTTTATTGGTGGGGGTGGCAAAACTACAATTATATTTAACTTAGCTAAACAGCTTGCAAATAAGGGAAACAAAGTAATAATAACCACCACAACACATATGTATGAGCCTGTAAATATTACTATATGTCAGGAAGAAAAGGAAATTAAGGAAGCTTTTCATGAACACAATATAGTATTTGTATCTACAGAAGCTAATGATGGCAAGGTAAAGGGAGTAGATGTTAACCTCCTAAATAGATTGAATCAATATGCGGATTACGTTTTAATAGAAGCTGACGGAGCAAGGGGCTTACCTTTAAAGGCTCCAAGAGAACATGAACCTGCTATGCCGGAAAATGCCGATACAGTTGTGGCTGTAGTTGGTTTAGACTGTATTGGTAAAACATTAGGAAGTATGAGCTTCTGTACACAGCAGGTTATTAAAGTATTAGAAGAGGGAAGCGTTAATGCAAAAAACATCTTAAAGGATAAAATTGATGAAGACCATATTATTACGGCAAATGATATAGTTAAAATTGTTGTAAGTCAAAATGGATATAAAAAGAATGTTGACAAGAGAGACTTTAAAGTAATTTTAAACAAAGCGGACAATATTGAGAGAATTAGTAATGCGAATAATATCGCTGAAATGCTAAATAAATATTATTGCATAGAGTGTTTTATTACTTCCTTTAAAGAAAGTGAAAGGATATATAGATGATGAAAATATATATAAGGGGTGCAGGTGATTTAGCCACTGGTACAGCTTGCAGACTATATGAAAGTGGTTTTCAAATTATGATGACTGATTTAAAAGTTCCAACCACAGTAAGAAGAACCGTTGCTTTTTCTCCTGCTATATATATGGGTGAGACTATAGTTGAGGGTAAAAAGGGCACATTCTGTAGCACCTGTGATGAAGTTAATAGGGTATTTGATGAAAAAGGAATTCCTATAGTAATAGATTCAGATAATTTTTATCTCCATAGTTACAACCCTGATGTAGTAATAGATGCAATAGTAGCTAAAAATAATATTGCAACAAAAATATCTGATGCACCAATTGTCATTGCCATAGGTCCGGGATTTACAGCAGGTGAAGATTGCCATTGTGTTATAGAATCTATGAGAGGGCATGATTTAGGAAGATGTATATATAATGGCAAAGCAATGGCTAACACTGGTGTCCCCGGGGATATAGGTGGATTTACAAAAGAAAGAATTTTAAGAGCTACGCAAAACGGAACATTTAAGGGTATTGTTAAAATTGGGGATATGGTAGAAAAAGGGCAGGTTGTAGCTTTTTCAGGACAAACAGAAATAAAATCTGAATTAACAGGTTTGGTTAGAGGCCTTCTTCAAGATGGTGTACAGGTACGCGTAAATATGAAGGTTGGAGATGTAGACCCCAGAGCAAAAAAAGAGCATTGTTATACCATTTCTGATAAGGCCAGGGCAATTGGCGGCGGAGTATTAGAAGCAATACTGCATTGCTCAGCTTCGTTTGATAATAAAAGTGAAAGTATTTAATATAAGTACTTTCACTTTTTATTATTACCTTATTAAGCTTGGTAAACGATTTTTCCTTATTAAGCTTGATAAACGATTTTTCCGTCTATTATTGTGTAAGAGATTTCAACATCTTTTATTTCATCACAAGGAATGTGGTAGATATTCCTATCAAGCACTACTAAATCTGCGCGTTTTGACAGTTCAATGGTTCCATTTGTATTTTCTGTAAAAGAGGCGTATGCGGGATACTTTGTAAATAATTTTATAGCCTCATTGACAGTAAGTTTTTCTTGTGATAACCAGCCTGATTCGGGAAAACCATTGATTTTCTTTCTTGTAACAGCGAAATAAATGTTTTTCATTATATCAAAGCTTTCCACGGGAGCATCAGAGCCACCTGCTACAGGAATACCCATATTAATCATTGAGTTCCATGCATAAACCTTATCCATTCTGTGCTTGCCAATGCGTGATTCTACAATATCCATATCATAACCTATAAAGACAGGTTGGATATATGCTATTATTTTATTTTCACTCATTCGCTTAAGTATCTTCTTATTTGTAATCTGAGCATGAACAATACCGTGACGTCCTTCAGCTATTTCTTCATTGCTCATACAAGCTTCTAAAGCATTGATGACCATATCCATGCTTCGGTCGCCTATGCAATGAATGGCCAATTGCATATTATTTTCGTGGCACAGTTTGAATATCTGATTTAATTCTTCATTATTAAATATTACCATACCTTTGTTTCCTACACAGCCCTCGTAATCATCTGATAATGCGGCTGTTTTGGCACCCAAAGAGCCATCCTGAAGCAGTTTTACAGGCCCTAATGTAAAGAAATCATCACCTTGACCGGTTCTGTAGCCTAGATTAATAAATTCTTTCAAATCATCAAATTTTTCAAATAAACATTGCTCATAAACCCTCACGGTCATTTTCTTCTTTTCATTAAGGGAATTATACGCACTTAGGATTAGGTTCCTATCTTTCCCGGGCAATGATGTGAAGTCATCCGATTGAATTCCCGTTATCCCTTTTTTATTTAAATCTTTCATTGATAGTTCAATATATTGTTCCACTTGTGATAATGTTGGCTTTTCTAAAGCAGAGTAAAAAAATTGCACTGCATTTTCTCTGATTAAACCTGTAGTAAAATCCACATCGTTTTTTATTAAATCAAATTCCTTTATTTTGCCCAATTTTTCCAGTCCGCAGGTATTACAAACCGCAATATGACCGCACACTCTTACCATAATAATTGGGATGTCTGTAGAAATTAAATCCAGTTCTTCCTTGGTTGGATAACGTGGTACTGTAAATGAATCTTCGTTCCACCCCCTACAGTAAAGCCCGGACATAATAGTTGAATTAGATTCAATTAAACGTTTTTTTGCCAGTATTATTGCATCTTCAACGCTCTTGCAATCAAAAAGCTTAACAGAGTTTTCAACAAAAGCATAGTTAATCATATGCAGATGTGAATCAACAAAGCCGGGGAGCATAAGTTTTTTATGCAAGTTTATTTTTTTGTCACAATTTAGCTTTAAGGCCTCTTGTGTTGTACCAATAAATTGTATGGTTCCATCTTTAATGCCAATGGCTTCAACAAAACTATCTTTAGAATCTAAAGTGCTTATACAGCCGTTATAGAAAATTGTATCCATGATATCTCCTTAAATTATACGCTATGCTCAATCTCTGATGATTTGTTTTGCTGTGCATTTAGTTTATCTTCATAGAATAAATGGAAATCCGGATCAATAGTGCCTTTACCAAAATAACGAGCCTTATAATCCTTAAGTAAATTGATAAATGTTCCGCCAAGAAGAAGAACTGATGCTACGTTGAAGAATGTAGGTAATACAGAAGAGAAATCAGCTATTACCCATAATTGTTCAGGAGTACCATTTCCATATACAGTTAACATTGTTATTAGCAGACCCCATAGCGGAGTACCTATTATGAATATTTTTACCATAATTGATTTAATTTTTTCCTTTCCTTTAAGAGCGTGGTCTAATAGGACTCTGTAATATGTAAACCACCCGGTAGAGGTTGTCAAACCGAAAAGGAATATGCTTAAAGCAATTAATATTCTTGAAAAAGACCCCATAACAGACTCAAAGGCTGTAAGGGTTAATGTTGCACCTTGAAGTCCTGAATTCCAATATCCCGTAGAAATTACTACAAGGCCGGTCATTGTACAGACAACAATGGTATCTGCAAATACTTCAAATGCACCCATTAGACCTTGCTTTATAGGATGATCTGTTTTGGCTGTTGCATGAACCATAGGAGAAGTACCCCAACCGGCTTCATTACTATATACTGATCGAGCAAAGCCAAGTCTCATAGCATACATAACAGTTGCTCCCATGAATCCGCCGGACGCGGCTTGTGATGAAAATGCACCTTTAAATATTAGTGCAAATGTATGAGGTAATTGCTCATAGTTAACAGCTAAAATAATTAGAGCTGAAATAACGTAAAAGCTACAGATAATAGGGGTCATAAAAGAAGCTATAATACCAACCTTTTTAATACCGCCTATTATGATTACATAAATACCTACGACATAAATGAGTGCAGGAATAATAAACGGAATCTTAAATGTACTGCCTACTGCTTCTGAAATTGTGTAATTTTGAAGTGTAATGAACCAAGTTAAGAATATTCCTCCTCCAAAAATAACTGCAAATACTTTCCAAAATTTAAATCCTTTTTCTTTTCCAAGCCCCTTTTGCATATAGTAGGTAGGTCCGCCTCTAAAGTCTCCCTCTGGAGTTGTTTCCCTATAATAAACTGCCAATGAAACCTCTGCCATTTTTATAATCATTCCTAAGAATGCGGCAATCCATAACCAAAAAAGAGCTCCGGGGCCTCCGGTTGCAATGGCAGTGGCTACTCCACTCATATTACTTACTCCTACAGTGCCTCCTATGGCAATGGAGATTGCCTGAAAAGGTGTAAGTTTTCTGGAATCCTCTTCACCACCGGAACGACGTTCCTTATTGAAGAGATTAGTAACAATATGACCAAAATACCGAAACTGAAAGAATCCTGAACGTATGGTAAAATAAACGCCTGTAACTACTATTACTATTAGCAAAGGCATTCCCCACAGGAATGATGTAAAGTTTGCAAATAATTCGTACATAATTTCCTCCTAAATATTAAAAAATTATAAAAACTAACTATGCAAATATTAAAAGCAAAAAGTGTGCCAACAACAAATATCAGAAAAAATGCAATTTTACGATAATATTATGATAAAATTTAAAAGTAAAATTGAAATAATGGGATAAATATCCTATAATAATCCTATTACTTGCTTTGTTATAGCATTAAAACAGATAATAACAGATAATATTAGTTATGTTAGCTTTCTGTAAATTTTAATATGGGGTGTAATATAATAGTTATTTTAACACGTATGGATTAAGTGAGAAAAGGAATATAATTATGAAAACAATTTATATGGTATTTAATGATAAGGAAAAAATATCGGTATCAAGTAGCTTGTATAAAAACTTAAAAGCAGTGTTTGAAGATTATATTAAAATAAAGACTTGCTTTCTTGATGAAATTGAAGAGGGCGATATTTCTGATGGAGATTTGTTTATCGTTTTATATAAAGAGAGAGTTTATTATATGAAGAAATACATTTCTTCCCTTGATAAAGTAATAGTGCTTTCAAGAACCATTCAAAAAAGTGTTTTACAAGACATATTAAGTATTCCTGAAAATACAGATGTACTGGTTGTAAATGACTCACACGAAAGCACATGGCAGACCGCTAACACGCTTTATGAAATAGGTATAAATCATATAAATCTAGTTCCATACAATGCGGATTGGGATTATGAAAAGCATTATAAGAATATAAATGTAGCAATAACACCAAATGAAGTTTCCATGGTTCCCAAGCAAATTAAAAATATAATTAATATAGGTGACAGATATTTAGATTTGAATACCTTTATAACTATCATAAATAAATTAAACTTAAATAATGAGAAAATAACAAGAAATTTAATAAAATACACGGAATTAATTGTGGGAACCAATAGAGGCATTACAGAAAAATATATAACTGACCATGTAAAGAGCGAAATGCTAAAAAAGATTATATATGACTCTGAGGATGCAATCATTTTGACTAATCAGAATTACAGTATCGTTTATGCCAATGATAGAGCGATAAAACAGTTTAACATAAACGTGGATATGGAAAAGAACAGTCTATTTTCTTTATTCAATGAAATGGCAGAGGACTTAATAGCAAAGGATAACTATAGCAATAAGTTGTTTCGTCTAAATGGTTCAAATTATATTGTAAATAAAAATGCTATAAAAATACTGGACCAAACTGTGGGCTACTCCATATCACTAAATGATGAACAAAATATTAAGAACATAGGAAATCAGCTAAATGAACAGCTTATAAAGACAGGATTGTTTGCAAAGTATTCTTTTGATAATATTATCTGCATTTCAGATAATATGAAAAAATGTATTGAAATCGCTAAAAAAGCCGCTTTGACTGATTATACAGTTTTAATAAACGGTGAAAGTGGAACGGGAAAAGAGCTTTTTGCACAATCAATACATAATTATTCAAACAGGAATAAGAATGCTTTTGTGGCAATAAATTGTGCCGCTCTCCCGGAATCTCTATTGGAGAGTGAACTTTTTGGATATGAAAAAGGCGCATTTACAGGGGCTTTAGCTAAGGGGAAAATCGGGTTATTTGAGAGAGCCAATAAAGGTAGCATTTTTCTTGATGAGATTGGAGATATGCCTTTTGCTCTTCAATGCAGGCTTTTAAGGGTGCTTCAAGAAAAACAGATAATGAGGTTGGGTAGTGACAAGGTCATTGATATAGATATTAGGATAATAGCGGCAACCAATAGAAACTTAATAGAGGGAGTGGAGACGGGAGCGTTTAGACAGGATTTATATTATAGGCTATGTAATTTAAATGTTTCTTTACCTCCATTAAGGGAGAGAAGAGAAGATATTTTATATATTTTTAAGGAGTTCTTAGGAGATTGTTATCTTGAATTAACTGAGGCTCAGAAAGCCAGCTTAGAGAATTATTCATGGCCCGGAAATGTAAGAGAACTAGAGAATGTTGCTAGGTACTATAAAACCTTAGGTGAGTTGCCACAAGATTTAATGTATAATAATTGCTTTAGATTAAAACATATTTCTATTGAGACCAAAATCTTAGATATTATAAATAAACATACAGATGAGAGTAGCGGTATCGGAAGAACCGCAATAATGCAAATATTAAAGAGCGAAGATGTTTGCCTAAGCGATGATAAAACCAGAAAATATTTAAATAAGCTGAGTAACAGGGGCTTAATTCAAATTGGAAAGGGAAGAATCGGCACACGTATAACTGAAAGCGGTATTGTTTTTTTAAAAGAGAAATTAACAGAATAGCATTTTTAGCATATCATATAATAGTCGCAGAAGATGGGAGGCGCACAGAATGAATAAAGATTATTTGCTTACTTTCTCATCATTTTATAAAGCAAAATATGCACAGGAAAAAATCTTAGAGTTAGGAGTAAGGTGTACCATAAAGAGAGCTCCTTCTGAAATAGTTACATCTTGTGGTTATGCTATATATTTAAAAACTGATAATATTAAAAAAGTTTTAAATATATTTGATGGGCAAATATTATCGGTTAAGGGTGTATTTGTTTTAGATAACTCTTCAGGCACACCAAAATACAAAAAAATAGCATTCTAGATAAATTAATAGTTAGGTATTTGTTATTATAAACAAATAATTTTAAAATTATTTGTTAAAAAATAATAAAAAGTATTGACATCTTATATTTAATATACTAAAATTCAGTTATGATTTTAATCAATAATTGAATAGTATAAAGACTAAGACGGAGAGAGTAAGTATTTAAAAGAAGTCAAAGCGAGTCAAGGATGGTGAGAGCTTGATACAAGTATTTAAATATCTGAAAATCACTCCTGAGTTTCAGACTGAACGAGTAGAATTTTAAACTTCAGTAAGTTTTGACGGTTTTCCTCCGTAATAGGGAACGCGTATGTTAGTATGTTGTATAAGGTGGTATAGCAAAGTGCTTTAGGCTTTTGTCCTTTTACAAGGATAAAAGCCTTTTTTATTGTTGCCTTTCCTGTATCTAAGCTACGGCGCGCAAGTTTTATAAAGAAAAGACATACATAAAAAATGTATTTATCTGTGGAGGTATATAGAGATGAAAAACAATACTTTAGAATTTCGTTGGCATGGTCGTGGTGGTCAGGGCGCAAAGACAGCTTGTTTACTATTAGCTGATGTTGCCTTTAGTTCAGGAAAGCATGTTCAGGGATTCCCTGAATATGGTCCAGAAAGGATGGGCGCACCTATTACAGCATATAACAGGATTACAGATAAAAGATGTACCATTCATTCAAATATTTATACACCTGATTATGTAATAGTAGTAGATGAAACTCTTTTGGGCAGTGTAGATGTTACAAAGGGCTTAAAGGAAGACGGAGCAATTATAGTAAATAGTGAGAAGGATCCTTCAGAACTAAGAAAGCTGTTGGGAAGTTTTAGCGGAAAAGTATGTTCCATCAATGCTAGAAAGATATCGGAAGAAACAATAGGTAGGAATATGCCTAATACTCCTATGCTAGCGGCAGCAGTAAAGATAAGTAATGTAGTAGAACAAGAGCAGTTTATTAAAGATATGGAAAACTCTCTTAAGCATAAATTTGCCACTAAGCCTCAAGTAATAACCGGTAATATGGAAGCCCTTAAGAAATCAATGGAGGAGGTCAAAGTAGGATAATGAAAAAAGCAGCAGAAATAAATGAAAATACTCCATGGCAGGAATTAACTCCGGGTGCGGAAATATATGAGCCTGCAACCTCAAAACTTGTAAACACTGGAGATTGGAGAACGGAAATTCCAGTCTTTATAGAAGATAAGTGTAAGCATTGTTTATTATGTGTACCATATTGTCCCGACAGCTCAATACCTGTAAAAGATGGGAAACGAGCAGATTTTGATTTTATGCATTGTAAAGGGTGTGGAATTTGCTATAAAGTATGCCCTTTTAATGCTATTGACTTTGTAAAGGAGGAGAAATAATGGCTATAAGAGATAGACTATCAGGAAACGAGGCAATAGCAACCGCAATGAGGCAAATAAATCCGGACGTTATGGGCGCATTCCCTATAACGCCGTCAACAGAAATACCTCAATATTTTTCTTCGTATGTTGCCAATGGACTAGTAGACACAGAATTTGTGGCTGTTGAATCTGAACACAGTGCCATGTCTACGTGCATAGCAGCGGAGGCGGCGGGAGGCAGAGCTGTAACGGCAACATCTTCTTGTGGTATGGCATTGATGTGGGAATTGCTATATGTGGCATCTTCCTCAAGGCTTCCAATTACCATGGCTCTTGTAAATAGAGCTTTAACGGGGCCTATAAATATAAATAATGACCACTCGGATTCTATGGGAGCAAGGGACTCGGGCTGGATTCAAATTTATTCAGAAACCAATCAGGAAGCTTATGATAACTTTCTACAGGCCATGCCTATAGGCGAAAATAAATCAGTAAGACTTCCGGTTATGGTATGTCAGGATGGTTTTATTACAAGTCATGCTGTGGAAAATATAGAGCTGCTAGAGGATGAAAAGGTTAAGGCTTTTGTTGGTGAATATGAACCGGAGAACTACCTTTTGAAGAAAGAGAACCCATTGGCAGTAGGACCTTATGGCATATCGGCTTATTATATGGAGTTTAAAAAACAGCAAGCTGAGGCAATGAAAAATGCAAAACAAATTATACTTGATGTGGCAAAGGATTTTGAAAAAGTTACAGGCAGAAAGTATGGCTTTTTTGAGGAATATATGTTAGACGATGCGGAAACAGCGGTAGTTTTAATAGGTTCAAGTGCAGGAACTGGAAAAGCCGCGGTAAATATGCTGAGAAGTAAGGGGCTAAAAGTAGGCTTGCTTAAAATAAGGGTATTTAGACCCTTCCCAAGTGAAGAATTGGCACAAGCACTGTCCAGTGTAAAAGCGGTAGCCATAATGGATAAGGCTGAAAGCTTTTCTGCGGCAGGAGGTCCATTATTTGCAGAATCAAGATCGGCATTATATGATCTTGAAACCAGACCTAAATTGGTGAACTATGTGTATGGTCTTGGAGGAAGAGATATAACCACCAGTGATTTTGAATTTATTTTTGAGGAACTAAAAAGAATAGCAGATGGCGGTGAATTGGGAGAGGTTTATAGACATATTGGACAGAGAGAATCCCAAGAGGAACCAAAGCGTATAAATTATAAAAAGTATCAAACGGAGAATAACAATTGGAGGTGGCAAAGCAGTGACCTATAATTTTAAACAAGAGATGGAAAAGGCTGAGCGCCTTGTTGGTGGACATAGATTATGTGCAGGGTGTGGAGCGTCTGTTGCAGTAAGAGGCGTTTTAAGGGCATTGGAACCTGAAGATAGGGCAGTTGTAACTAATGCCACCAGTTGTCTGGAAGTTTCAACATATTTATATCCATATACTGCTTATGAGGATAGCTATATACATAGTGCATTTGAAAATGCTGGAGCAACTTGTGGCGGTGTTGAGACTGCATACAAGGTGTTAAAAAAGAAAGGAAAAATAAAGGAAAACTTTAAATTTATAGCCTTTGGTGGTGATGGGGGAACATACGATATAGGGTTACAATCATTGTCAGGTGCAATGGAAAGAAACCATGATATGGTATATGTTTGTTATGATAATGAAGCATATATGAATACGGGGATACAGAGGTCCTCGTCCACACCTAGATTTTCAGATGCAACAACTACTCCCGTAGGAAAGCAGTCATATGGGAAAATACAAAATAAAAAAAATCTAACGGAGATAATTGCAGCACACAACGTTCCGTATGCGGCACAAACCACCTTTATAGGAAATTTTAAAGACTTACATGAGAAGGCTAAAAAGGCAATTTATACTGAAGGAGCTTGTTTTTTAAATATTTTATCACCATGTCCAAGAGGGTGGAGATATGATGCGGAAGACTTAGCTGATATATGTAAGCTTGCGGTAGATACTTGCGTATGGCCTTTATACGAAATTGAAGAGGGAGAATGGAAACTAACATATGAGCCTAAAAAGAAACTTCCTGTAGAAGAATTTCTAGTTAAACAAGGACGGTTTAAACATATGTTCGCAAAAGGCAATGAATGGATGATTGATGAAACCCAACAATATGTGGATAGACAATGGGATTATTTATTGTTAAAATGCAAATAACAACTAATTTATTAATCTGCCTAAAATATAAAAACCTTAATAGGACTTAACTAAACCTTAATTAAGACTTATTGCAATTATTTATTAGAAGTATTTAAAATCTATGATATTATAGGTAGGTATAGATTTAAGATTCTTTTAGGAACTTATTGATAAGTAAACTTAGTTAATTTATTTTAATAATAAAAAAGGAAGGTTATGATGAGCAGACAGTTAGAGATGGAAGAATATCAGAAGAATTCAGTAGAGGAAACATATACACAGCAAGCAAACATTTTAAACGGAATGATGAAGGTAGAGGCAATAGAATGTTCTTACAAAGATTTATCAATGACCTTTAGGTTTCCTGTGCTTGAATGGCAAAAAAATAGAGTTGGATTGATGCATGGCGGTGCAATATGTACTGCATTTGATTTTTCTATGGCGGCTCTGGCAAGATTTTGTTCAATAACTAATTGGGCCCCTACTGTAAGTTTGGATGTTAAATATATACGACCAATAGAAGTAGGGGATAACCTTATTTTAAAAACTGAGGCTACCGCAACCGGAAAACGTATTATTCAATTGACTGCAAAAGCTTTTAGTGAAAACAACGGTAAACTAGTAGCAACAGCGGCATCCGTTTATTCTTCAGTGGATACAAATAAAGATAAGAAATAGTATGTGTATGACATAAAAAAATAAGCACCTAAATCATAAATGTAACCCCATAAAGTTTTACTTTTAAATAGGTTTATATTTCTTGATAAAAGGTGCTTTTATTTTTTATTTTAGAGCATCCGGATTTAAACAAGTAAGCTCCGGAATGACAAATAATCCGTCTTTACGAATTAGAACATCATCAAAATAGATTTCACCGCCGGCATATTCAGGTCTTTGTATCATAACCAGATCCCAGTGAACAGCAGAGTTATTACCGTTAGGAGCATCTTCATATGATTGACCGGGAGTTAAGTGGAATGAACCTGCAATTTTTTCATCAAATAAGGTATCCTTCATAGGGTGAAGCACATATGGATTCACACCTATAGCGAATTCTCCAAAGTATCTTGCGCCTTCGTCTGTATCTAAAAGCTCGTTTATCTTTTGGTCATTATTTGAAGTAGCTTTTACAATCTTACCGTCTTTAATTTCAAACACAATATTTTCATATGTGAAACCCAGTTCTTCAGAAGGAGTATTATATGAAATAACTCCATTCATAGAGTCTTTAACAGGGGCAGTATAAACTTCACCATCAGGTATATTTCGTTCACCTGAACACTTAACAGCAGGAATTCCTTTAATTGAGAATGTTAAATCTGTACCGGGTCCTACAATTCTAACTTTATCGGTTTTATTCATTAGTTCAACCAGTGGGGTCATGGCATCTGCCATTTTTTTATAGTCTAATGTACAAACATCAAAGTAGAAATCTTCAAATGCTTCTAGGCTGGTATTAGCCAGTTGTGCCATGCTGTAGTTTGGATATCTAAGAACTACCCATTTTGTATTATTCACTCTTTCGTCTAAAACACTTGTTAATATTCTGTTATACATATTCATTTTATCTGAAGGGACATCAGAAAGTTCAGATGTGTTTTGACCTGCTCGTATTGATATATATGCATCCATTCCCTTCATCTGTTTCATTTGGCACTCTTCAAGAAATTTGATTTGCTCTTCTGTACAATTCATAAGAATTTCTCTGTTGATTTCAGCATCTCTTATTTCAAAATAAGGGAAACCTCCCTTTGCATAAATATCTCTTATTAATTGTTTTACAAGAGGCTTTGTGCATTCGCCTTCATAGTGTATAAATACTCTTTCGCCAGGTTTTACATCACATGAGTAATCAACCAAGACATTTGATAATTTTTTTACGCGTGGATCCATTTATTTAATCTCCTTTTCGTTTTTAGGTGCTTATTTCCAAATGTTATTATAACCCAAACCAATAAATAATAAAAGTTGTAACCAAATTTATTGTTTATTATTGGGCTATAAATATGGTAAAATTAATTCTTGTGATTAATATTAAGGATAATCATATATTTATTATGTACAAAAATCAGCACAAAAAATGTAATAAATATTTTAATTTATATTTTTTTGTAATCTCCGAATAATATTAGGCATATCTGATTATTTTAATACTATGATTTATAGCTGATAAAGAATACTAGAGATTTATATTTCCATAGGTTTTGTTGTTTTCAGAAAGGATAGAATATGATTTATACATGTGAAGATTGTAATTTTACATTTTCAAGAGTAGGAGAAGTAGATTCTTGCCCATTTTGCGAAAAAAAGCAAGTTAGGGCTGCAACACAGCAGGAGGCAGAACAGGTTATGCAGCTTATGGAGACTCAGCCGGCACAGTATAGCGATCAAGCTTTACATAAGCAAACGTCCTCTACAAATATTAAAGAAATTAAATAAAGGCACGACAAAAAAGGTTGCTTTCAGATTTCGTTATTTTCATGTTTAAATCTGAAAACACCCTTTTTTTGTAATTATTTTTATTTGTTTACAGCAAGTATAAATGTTTTGATTATGTCTTCAACATAAGGTAAATATTTTGGATCTAGTTTTAGTAACATTTTATAGAATGGTGATAAGTCATTTTCTTCTTCTCGACCGAGTACAATGTAATCGGCGGAAGTGCTTAAAGCCTTACAAATTTTATAAAGAGTTGCTGAAGACATACCTCTACGACCAAGCTCTATTTGGGCAAGAAATTGAGGAGAAACATCAATGCACTCGGCAAGTTTTTCTCTGCTAATCCTTTGCTCTTCGCGCTTATTCCGGACACGTTGTCCTATCTTTGAATCTAAATCTTTTTTCATAAATTCACCTCTCAGTTTATTCTATATGAAGCTATTAGTTTAAAAAATAATCCATAAGACATTGATTTTGTAGGACTATTAGCTTATAATTAGGCTATTATTATGTGTTAAATTTCAATAAATATAAGTGGATTTATCTGCAAGCTAATAGTTGTAATTTCATTTATGTATTAATAAAAGCAATAATATCTGCATTTTGGAACTAGAAAGGGGTTAGCATGCAACGTTTTATTGAGGAATTAAAAGAGTTTGAACTGATGGCAAAAACTTTTGACTGTTTGAGATTAATAGACATAGATAATGAATCTATCTCACAAGAATATTTTTTAAAATCATGCTCAGATCTTATTTCAGATTTTGATTACAATGAAAGAAGAGAGGTTTATGAACAGTGTCTTGAATCTAATTCAGTAATGTATAAGGTTAAACAAAAAAATCAGTATCTATACTTTTTTGCAGTATTTTCTATTTTTATAGATGGAAATATATATATATTAGAGTGTGTTGCAAATATAACAGAGAGTCTGGAAATGAATCAATGCTGCAAATTCTTTGAAGGAGCCTATAAATTATCAATTACCGACGAACTTACGGGAGTATATAATAGAAGATATATAAATAAAGCGTTGCCCATTGCTATAAACAGATGTGCTCATCATAATAAACCACTATCGGTGATATTCACAGATTTAGACTTTTTTAAAAATATTAATGATTTATACAGTCATTCTGCAGGAGATTATGTTCTATCAGAGTTCTCTATAGAATTAAATAAAAATATCAAGAGTAATAATGGCTGGGTAGCACGATATGGGGGAGATGAATTTTTAATATGCCTGATAGATGTTGATTATGTTGAAACAAAAATTCTAGCAGAGAAAATCAGAAAAAGTATTGAAACAAAGAAGTTTATATATAGAAATGAGCAGATAAAAGTTACTTGTAGTCTTGGTGTATGCACTATAGATGATTTTAGCACAGTGCCAACTTTTGATAGCATTTTTAAAGCTGTTGATAAACAACTGTACATGGCAAAACATGATGGAAGAAATAAAGTAAGATAGGAAGATTACATATAGAATAGTTAAGTTTACAAGCAAAACATAATTATGTGAATTGTGTTTGTGCAAGACTGGTGATATACTAAAAATATCCATATAATTAGTAAATTATATAGGCTCAGGAAGGGGTGAAAACATGAAGATGATATAACTACAAGGTTGAGAGGCCTTGCTAAAAATTGAAAAAATAATTTAGGAGGCTTGATATGAGCTATTTTATATTTGAAAATAAGAAGATTTATTATAATGAGATAGGTACAGGTACGCCACTTGTGTTTTTGCACGGAAATACCGCTTCTTCAATGATGTTTGATGAAATATCCAAAAGATATACAAAGGATTTCAAGGTAATATTAATTGACTTTTTAGGTCATGGTAAATCGGAAAGATTACAAGAGTTTCCCGCTGACTTATGGTTTTATGAAGCACAGCAAACAATTGCCCTGCTGAAAGAAAAGTCATATGATAATGTTAATATTATAGGAAGCAGTGGGGGCGCATTAGTGGCTATCAACGTGGCTTTAGAAGCACCGGAACTTGTATCAAAAGTAATTGCAGATAGTTTTGAGGGGGAGAAGCCTCTAAAACAATTTACGCAAAATGTTGTGGTGGACAGAGAAAATTCCAAACATGATGAAAATGCAAGAATGTTTTATCAATATATGCAGGGTGATGATTGGGAAAATGTAGTTGATAATGACACATCTGCTATTGTACGGCACCAAAAGGAAATCGGAAAATTTTTTCATAAGGATTTACAGAACTTAAAACCCGATATTATTATGACGGGAAGTAAACAGGATGAATTTGTAAGCAGTATTTCACAGACATATTTTGAAAATGTTTACGGTAAAATGCTTGAAAAAATTGGACACGGAAAGATGTGTTTATTTGAAACTGGTGGACATCCGGCTATGCTAACTAACTCAGAAGAATTTTATAAACTAAGTAAAAGTTTCTTTTGATTAAGGTTTATGTGTACAACATTATAATCATTATGAAAAGTGAAATATATCACTTTTGGTAAAACGAAGCAGAGAAAATCTTTGTGGTTGTTGACACATATGGGAAAATACAATACTATAATAAAAGAACTTAATTAAATAGAAAAGGGTGGGGTTAGTCCGACGTATCAGATGTTGCACAATCAGTAACGTTGATATGACTGGAAAAGAGTAGATAAAATCAATTTAATAGGCTAGAAAGGCTGTATTCACAGCTATGTTTTAGTGCCTAATGTTTGATTTTATTTTACTCTTAACTGATTCGTTCATCCTATGAAAGATTAGCCGCAGAGTAAAGCTCTGCGGCTTTTTTGTTTGCCCATGAAAGGAGAGAAAATGAACAATAATATCATTAATGCTTTAGAACTTCCAGCCATTTTTGCAAAATCACAGGCAGAGTTCTGGAATGATAAATACATTTCCAAACAAATGCTAAAAGCACATTTGGATCCGCAATTCGAGGGAGCCAGTAGGAAATTAGATTTTATTGAAAAGTCTGTTGCATGGATAAAGAAAGTAGTTACACCTAAAAATTATCCCTTGCTCCTTGATATTGGATGCGGCCCGGGTATATATGCAGAAAAATTTACACGGGCAGGTTACAATGTCACAGGAATAGATTTCTCAAAGCGCTCAATTGATTATGCCAAACAATCTGCACTGCATAATAAATTAGATATTAATTACATTTATCAGGATTATTTAGGTATGGAGTTGCATAAAAGCTTTAATTTTGCCACATTTATATATTGCGATTACGGAGCTTTATCAAGGGCAGATAGGCAAACCATTCTGAATAAGATTTACCACCATATTAAACCCGGGGGAAGGCTATTGTTAGATGTATTTTCTAAGAAAAAATATAATGATTTTAATGAAAAACAGACATGGAATTTCAGTAAAGACGGAGGGTTTTGGCGTGCAGATGAATATATTGAGATGAAGGGATTTTATAAGTATTCAGACAATGTAACATTGGAGTTAATATCCATTATTTCAGATGATAAAGTTACTACTTACTATTTGTGGAACACATATTTTACACCAGAATCGCTCATTGAAGAAGTTGAGAATTGTGGTTTTAAGGTCTGCGAGGTATTTAGTGATGTGGCTGGTAGCTCCTACAGCAATGAAAGTGATACTATTGCTATACTTTTAGAAAGGTAGCAAAATGGATATGAGGTGTGATATAATAGCATAAAATTGTACGCTTTCACTAATATGCTTGCCCATTGAGAGAAGCAATGAAGAGTACATGAATGATAGAGAGACTTATAATATGCTATTTTCTAATCTTTGTCAGAAAATGAGGGATTTAGGGGTAATCATTAACGAAGACATACCCAATACTCCTGATAAACAAATGCTGAAATGCCTGAGAAATGGTATTGCGCATATAAAAATGGAAGCTGTAAATAATACTGGGAGAATCGCAGGAATATCAATTACCGGAACAACTAAATTTCGAGAAAATAATTATACCTGTAAGTTTACATTTACAAAAAAACAGTTAAAACTGTTTGCTAATTATATGGTACAAGAATATCTAGAAATTTAAAATATAATTATACCCGCCAACTGTGGCGGGTTTTCTTATTTTTGTTTCCATATCATCATATTGTTTTGGAAATCAGCATCCAATTTATCAGTATCCTTTAACCATGAAAGATATGAGCGGACTGTACTTCCTACTAAGACATATTGATCAAAATTCATTGTCAAACCATAGTCAGAAAATAGTTTTTGCAAAATGCTTTCAAAACATAAGGGCTCTTTGCATAAGTCAATAATATGGCTTGCAATCTCTAAGACCTTGTCAATATTATATTGAGCAAGTGGCTCTATTGTTTCCGTAGCTGCTGCATGGGATGGAACAAAGAGTTTAGCCTTTAATTTTTTTACCATTTCCAGTGTTGAAAGATATGACGCTACATCATAAATAAATCCAATTTGGTATTTATCCAGCGTTTCTTTACTGGACAGGCAGTCGGCAAGATAAACAATATTATCAGAGGTACGAAAGCCTACCATATCAAAAAAATGTCCAGGTAATGAAATCATTTCAAGGTTGTGCGGCAAACAATCTTTTGTGAGATATTCAGCACTACTCTCCTGAGCCATTAAGAATTTATGTCTCAAATCTTTGGAGGGATAACCTCCGTATAAAAAAGAAGGCTCTAAAAGCGTGTGCCTTGTAAAATCGCATTCAATTCCGGGAGTATATATTTTGCATCCGGTCTGACCCTGTAAATACTTATTTCCACCTATATGGTCTGCGTTGGAATGAGTGTTGTATATTGCTGTTAGTTTCCAATGGTTGGAATCAAGTATCTGTCTTACTTTTCTTCCTGCATCTTTGTCGTTTCCGCTGTCAATCAGATAAACATCGGTATCATTTAGCTTTATAAGCCCAATTTTAGCGGGACTTTCAATATAGTAACTGTTTTCTGCGACTTGTATCAATTCATACATTTTACTTTTCTCCTTTGCCGGTTTGGGTAAAATATTGTAATGCTATAACCTATATGAAACGTATTACAACATACAAATTATAACATACAAAAAAGGTCGCTTCAATGTAATAAAACCCGCATAAACTATTTGTTTATGCGGGTTCAGTTGGCGGAGAGTTAGGGATTCGAACCCTAGGTCCTGTTAAGGACACGGCATTTCGAGTGCCGCACGATCGACCACTCTGACAACTCTCCACAGCGAAAAGAATTATAACATAAAATGTTAATTTTAGCAATGTTTTAATTTGAACTGAACCGTTAAATATTGTTGTCTGAATTTCTATATTCAAGATATTCCAGAAACCGCTTTACAGCAAGGGAGGCAGTTTTTGTTTCTCGTAAAGCAATACCGATATTTCTATACGCAGGTAAACTTAACTCTTTAATCACAATCTTATATGGAATTCTTTTTAGAATTAGCTCCGGAAGTATGCTAATACCCAGGCCGCTTTCAACCATAGACATTATTGCATAGTCATCCCAAGTGGTTTGAAATTTGATTTTGGTAAATATTTCTGATATATTTATATAAAATAAAAACCAAAGGAGAGAATTAATTGTGAATAATCAGAGACTTTCCATAGTGGTGTGCAATGCGTCGGGAAACATTACA
>JBKECQ010000061.1:0-3171 GCA_047974845.1 Aminipila sp.
AGGAAGAGGTAACAACCTTTTTAGAAGAAAATGGATATACATTTCCGGTTGTGTATGATTTAACAGGAGATGTTTTGTCAGATTATTATATTAATGCATTTCCAACCACCTTTATGATTGAGACAGATGGAACTATTTATGGATATGTATCTGGGTCATTAACCAAAGAAATAATGATTAACATCATAGAAGAAACATTGCAGAAAGAATAAAATTATGCTTAGTCTATAGAAGAAGTATGCAAATAGAATAATACAAAAATAGAGTCATATGGGAAGATGGTTTCCTATATGACTCTTTACTTATTCATGATAATTAAATCCTGCATAGAATTTATTTTTGTTTGTTACAATTAAATCTTATTAAGGATTTAGTTATTTTATTGTTGTGTGGTATCAGTTCCCACGGCTGCGTTAGCAGCAGCAGCCTCAGCAGCAGCGGCAGCCGCTGCAACTTCTTGTCTTTGGTTTAATTCTAATTGCTGCCCCGCAATGATGGCTTCATAATTCGGATCTGAAAAGAACAGTGCATCATGCTGGCATAGATTGGAGGTTCTTGGTGTTTGATAAATAATGCTTCCGTCTTCATTCTTAATCATACTGGTTGAACCGACTTGTAATGCTTCGTTTTCTATAGGTGTTAATTCAAGGTGACCAAGATATTTAAATGGACAATCTGCACTTGCTGGTAAATTATCATAGGCACAGACATAACCCTCATAATGTACATCACATATTTCGGTAGGAACGGTTCCCTCTGCAAAGTATTCTGTAATCAAAGTGGCATCACAAATACCTGGGATAGCCAATTTTCCCGAACGTGAACAAACAGTTGCTTGTACGATTCCTTGGGGGATTGAAAATTGTGTATTGGGAAGTTCTGCATGTACTTGTTTCATAATATCGCGCCATAGGACTTTTGCAATGCCTGTTTCATTGTTGACCTTGCTGCTGCTCATTTTCGTATTGTTGTCATAACCTGCCCACACGGTACATGTATAGTACGGGGTATATCCTGCAAACCATACATCTTTGTTGTCAGAAGTAGTACCAGTTTTTCCTGCGATAGCCATACCACCGAAGTTCACAGCGCCGCCTGTTCCAGAGGTTACAACATCTACCATAGCATCTGTTAGTAGGAAAGCAGTCGTGTCCTTAATCACTTGTTTTGTATCTACAGTGGTATTGTCAAGGATTACATTTCCGTCTGCGTCTAGAACTTTGGTGTATAGTTTTGGTTTTACATAAGTACCAGCATTGGCAATGGACGCAAAAGCAGCATTTAATTCAATGTTTGAAACACCATTTGTAATACCACCAAGGGCAAGAGGTTGCATAACATCAGAGTATATTTTTCCATTTATGGTTTTGCTAGTGGTTAAGGAAGTGAAGCCAAAATTTAATAAATAATCATATCCTAACTGTGGTGTAATAAGTGTTAATGCCTTTACGGCAATGATGTTCAAGGAATCTTCAATTCCTGTACGGAAGGAATTAAGACCGCGGTATCCTGTATCATACCAGTTGCTTACAGGAGTGCCATCATCATAATTAAAGGGTGCATCGTTTAGAACAGTTGCCAGAGTAAGTCCCGCGCTGTCTAATGCTGGCGCATAAGTAGATAATATTTTAAAGGTTGAACCTGGCTGTCGATAAGCATCTGTTGCTCGATTAAGAGTAAGTCGTCCTTCTTTGTCTCCACGACCACCAACCATAGCGACTACATAACCAGTTTCTTGATCTTCTATGGTAATAGAAATCTGGGGTTGAGGTGTCATTGAGATTTTTTCATCCGTGGTTTCATCATAGGTGTCTCCTTCTACTAAGATAGCCTCTTTGTATGTGGCGATAGCTTCGTGTACAGCTTCTTGAGAAGAAAAAATCAAATTAAAGCTTTTATCATAATTTTCTTTAAAGAATGTCTGTAACATTTCTTTGCTATAATTGCGTATTTGACCATCGCTGCCAGTTACAGTTAGGGCGTAGTGACTAAGATACCATTTGATATTTTCTGGATAATTATCAGGGTTTGCAGCTGCTTCGTCCGCAATTGCCTGAATTTTTGGATCCATGGTAGATTGTATTCTTAAACCACCAGAATATAGTAAAAATTCGACTTGAGTTTCATTATATCCAGCCGCTAGTAAATCCTCTTTTAGATCATAAGTAAGCGCATCTACAAAATAAGAGCTAGTCCCTTCAGCAGCAATATAAATTGTATTATGTTCTTCAATACGGCTGTAGACATCATCTGCCATTGCAGTATCATATTCGGATTGTGTAATAAATTCCAGCTCAAGCATTTTATTCAAACATCTGATTCTACGTTCTGCGTTATAATCAGGATGTGTGATTGGGTTATATCTAGAAGGATTCTGTGTAATACTTGATATTACAGTACATTCGGATAGTGTAAGTTCACTTACTGATTTACCAAAATATCTCTGCGAAGCCGCTTCGATACCAAGAGTATTTTGTCCAAGATTGATGGTATTCATATATCGAATTAGAACTTCATCTTTATCAAGGATTTTCGAAATTTCTAACGCAAGGTATTGTTCTTGAAGTTTTCGCTTTATTTTTTTGATTATATTATCACCTTCGGAAGTCCAATCTGTAAAAATTGTATTTTTTAAAAGCTGTTGTGTGATGGTGCTTGCACCTTGCGTCTCCTCACCAGTGGTTTTAAAGAATTGGTAACCAGAACGTAATAGTCCTTTTAAAATCAATCCCATTGTGTTCATAAAATCTTTCATCCTCAATTGCAACAAAAGCATATGCAAGATTTTCTGGAACCTTGTCCATGGAAACAGGTATACGGTTGGAATTCGTGCGTACTAGTTCATCGATTTGATTTCCTTCAATATCATATACAAATGATGTTGCACCGATTGGAGCAACATCATTGCTACTTATATTAGGTACCGAAGCAAGTATGCCTTTAAACATACCAATCCCTGCCGATGCTGCTAGTATAAAGATTCCTATTATTGATACTAAGACTACCTTGATCAAGGTAATGATTAGTTTTCGTCCCCACTTCACAGACTTAGAATTGAGTGCCTTTTGTTTTTCGTGGACACCTTGTTTGCTATAATTCATAAATCCATTCCTTTCTGTCTGTATTGCAGACGCATACATTATAACAAAAAAAACTATGTAAATAAATACT
>JBKECQ010000028.1:0-3499 GCA_047974845.1 Aminipila sp.
CGTAATGATGATTTTTTGTACATAAAAAAAAGACCTGTGTCTTCACAACTAGAATAACACAAGTCTTTTTTGTTGTCAACAATAAATCCTATTAAACGCCTATTTTTCAACGATTAAAAAAGATTTGATGCACATTTATTCACAATCGCTTTTCATAAATTCTTCCAAAGCCAAAGCAAATTGATCAGGACAGCTACTCTTTTTCATACCACAAGTAATGCCCTTTAACTTCAAGGCAGCCTCTTTAGGCATCATCCCCTCTGCCAATGCAGCCAACCCTTTACTATTTCCGTCACATCCGTTAAGGATAACGATGTTTTTAAGAAAACCATCTATGACATCAAATTCTACTTTGCTAGAACAGACACCTCTCGGCTTATAGCTGTAATGCATCCTAATCTCTCCTCATCCTAAGATAATTGTATTAGATTATCATGAAATACAGTAAATTTCAATTATATTTTTAAAAAAACACAATAAACAAATTATCGTAAAAACCATTTTACATTATCTTTATTATCCCACACGTGTATATCTCTAATCTCTAATCTGTAACGCTCTTTCTTTGCCATCCCACAAAATACAAACGATATGATATAGACAAATAGATAGAACGCAATTTTTCAACCATGCAAAACAATACTTTATATACATTTATCTATTCCTTGCCCATTCAAACATTTCTTCTTTTTTACTATCTGTGAAGTCATCAATGACATGATCAAAAAGCCATTGTAATGATTTTTCACGAAGATAGTTTCTCATTTGTTCCTCAGCATCAACCATCACCACTTTGATCAAACACGGACAAGGCTTATCAAATTTGTCCATTTTCTTTGTCTGATCAACAACCATATCATTTTTCCCAAAAATATTATTTTGTCTTATTTCGGCACACTGAAACATATAAGACGAACCTTCAATAGACTCAACAATGTCCCAAAAAGAAATTTCATCAGCACCCTTAGCCAGTTCATATCCACCCTTCACACCAGATACGGAACGGACAATTCCACCTTTTCTAAGTTTCGTAAAAATTTTAGAAAGATATGTCTCCGTAAGTCCATTTAATTCTGCTAGTTCCTTGATAGCAACAGTCTTTCCGGTCGGTATACATATCATATAAAACAACGAATGTATCGCATACTCTACGCCCACACTAAATTGCATTTTCCACCTCACAACATCTCTATTGTAGTTAATTGTTATACTTTATATCATAAATTATTTTTCACCCCTTGACTAGACCTAAATTTTGCATTATTATATCATTAAAGACAACAGTTGTCTGCGATATATTAAATTAATTATTGTTTTGGAGGTCATTATGTTTAACGAAACTTTTAAAGAAGTATTAACACACAACGGTGTAGTCAGTATCACAACTTGGGCTAACCAAGACGCTCATGTATCAAACACTTGGAATAGCTACCTTCAGATTATAGAAGACAGTAAAATCCTTATCCCCGCCGCTTGGATGTTTCACACCGAAAAAAATATAACACTCAATGAAAAAATTATCCTTACCTTAGGCTCCCCAGAAGTTCAAGGCAAAATGGGAATGGGCACAGGATTTATGGTTACAGGTACTGCAAAATTTTTAACCGAAGGCGAAAACTTTGATATGATGAAAGAAAAATTCTCCTTTGCAACAAGAGTCCTAGAAGTTACTGCTACAAATGTAAAACAAACAATTTAATGCTATTTATAAAAAAGAGCCTCTATAATAAAGAAGGACTCTTTTTTATATTTGCATGCATTCATTCTTCAAAAAACATAAACCATCTCACTCGTACCTCTTTGCCATTTGCATGATAACCAAAATGAGAGTACCTCGTAAATATATACGAAGCACTCTCATTCCGCTATTCTCACAGCAAATTATCAAAATTACCTTCACAGTCAACTTTAATTCTCAATCCAAAACATTTTTGTCCCTTATAGGGCTAACACCCGTGTTATTTCTGGGTTGTTTCAATTCCACTTGTTGGTGCAATACCACCATTTGCCGCATTCATCATATTTTCATATGCCCAATGACTCTTTGGCAAATCCGGATAGGTCTGCTTTTCATCAAATGACAAATCACGACCAATCAATCTATTTGTAAATGTAACAAATTCAGCTCTTGTAGTCACATTGCTTGGCATAAAGGTTTTATCTTCATACCCAGAAACAACACCAACCGCAATCAACTTTTGTATACTTTCTTCCGCCCAGTGTCCCTCAATATCATAAAGATTTACCTGATCTGTTGTTGCTGCATCTTTTTTAATAAGCTTCGCAATAATCGTAGCAAGCTCAGCTCTTGTAATGCTATCATTCGGTCTGAATGTACCATCGCTATATCCACCTACGATACCAAAATCCGCTGCAAAAGCAATTTGTTTTCCATACCAGTTTTGCCCCTGCACATCATTATATTTGTCAAGTGAAGCCTCATCAGAAACATATCCATTTCCAAATAAGTTATAAATAACAGAAACAACTTCGGCCCTCGTGATGTGGGATGCAGGTTGGATCAGCCCATTCGGGTAACCTTCCATATACGGAATATACTCTCTATAATTTTGATAGTATGCATCATTTACCAATGCATCAACATCATCTTGTGTAGGCACAAGCGGTTTTGTGGGTGGTACAGGTTTTGTGATGTCTTCTCCTGTTACTTCATCTTCTTTGTCGGTATCTTTTCCGCCAGATGTTGAGCCACCTCCACCTCCGCCGCCTACATTGCCACCTACAGCCTTAAACTCTGCACAAAATGTAACCTCAGCTTCCGGCATCATAAAGGTAGGTTCCGCTACCGACGTGAAATTCAAACTTCCTGCCTCATCATTTTGGTTGGCTTTTAGTGTAACGTCTGGGCCGGACGTCTTTGTCCATTTCACAAATTCATATCCTTCTCTGGCACTGGCACCAATACGAATTGCTACATCAGAAATATATTCTCCCTCACCAAAAACATCCCCTGCACCGGCAATGTTTGTTTCTAGGCTAACAGTATATTTCGTTGTAGGCACATAAACAAGATAAGCTGTTGTATATGTGCTACTTACCGTGTAACTTCCATTTTCAATCTCTGAAACATCATACATAGTGCCATCCAAATAAATATTTCTTAAGTCATATCCCTCATAATCATTAGGCAATTGCAAGTTGTATTTATCTCCCAGAGAAACATCTCTTTCTTCCTCAAAAACCTGTGTGAATTGTTCATTTCTGCTAATGGCATAAACAAGCTTTACTTTTGCATCTTGTTTGTAGTTTATGTTTATTTCATATGCATCCTCATCATCCGGTAAAAATTCAACAACACCATTATTCACTTCCACAAACTCCGTGCTCTCTGTCGTTATTGCGTCAAACTTATAACCTGTGTACGTTGGTAAATTGAATGTAACAGGATCCATAATACCTACATCACTAAATGTATTTGTAAAGTAGATATGACCATCCTTTTTATCCACCACATTTACTTTGAGATCATACGTTTTTG
>JBKECQ010000033.1:0-11129 GCA_047974845.1 Aminipila sp.
TGCAAACAATTAGTTTTAAAAAACGAAAATATAACCATATCGGAAGCAGGTTTATATCTAGTGTCGGGAGAACTAGCCGATGGGCAAATTATAATTGATGTAAATAAAAGCGAAAAAGTGCAACTTATCCTTGATAATGTAAATATAAATTGCAGTAACTCAGCTGCCATTTATGTTAAATCGGCAGATAAAGTGTTTATTACATTGGCAAACGAAAGCCAAAATACTCTATCTGTGAGCGGTGAATATGTTGCGGTGGATGATAACAATGTAGACAGTGTTATTTTCTCCAAAGAAGACATTACTTTCAATGGAAATGGTAAATTAATCGTAAATGCACAATACGGCCATGGAATTGTTGCAAAAGATGCCTTAGCAATAACAAGCGGTGAATATGTGATAACAGCTGAAAATCATGGTATTTCTGCAAATGACAGCGTTAGAATAGCCGAAGGGAACTTTAATATAACAAGTGGAAAAGATGCTATTCATGCAGAAAACACCGAAGACGAAACACTAGGGTTTGTGTATATCGCCAATGGAAATTATGAAATAAATTCCGAACTTGATGGGATTTCCGCTTCGGGCATACTTCAAATTGATGACGGTAATTTTAATATCACAACAGGTGGTGGAAGTGAAAACGGAAACAACTATAGCAGAAACGATGATTTTATGCAAAGACCCGACCAAGGTGATATGCAAAACATGCCCGAAGGCGAACAAATGCAAAAACCTAATCGCGATAATATGCCAGAAAAGCCCGAGGGTGAGAAGATACAAAGACCTGACCAAGTTGAAAACAATTCTGAAGAACAAGCTATCGAGACCACCTCTGAAAAAGGATTAAAGGCTGGCGGAAACTTGATTATAAATAATGGTGATTTCAATATTGATTCCTCCGATGATATCATTCATTCCAACACCAATGTCCACATTAATGGCGGTGTTTTTGAACTTGCATCGGGTGATGATGGGATCCATGCAGATGCACAGGTTCTCATAATAAATGGCAACATAAACATCACCAAAAGCTATGAAGGAATTGAAGGACAGAACATTGAAATTCAAGGTGGAACCATCCAATTGGTAGCTTCGGATGATGGTTTTAATTCTGCTGGAGGAGCAGACCAAAGCGGAATGGGTGGTCGCCCGGGTATGGGTAGTTTTGATGCAGATGCAGACTGCTATATTAAAATATCAGGAGGGGAAATTTACATTAATGCATCCGGCGATGGTGTTGATTCAAACGGAAACCTTATAGTAACAGGTGGAGAAACCTTCGTTTCCGGTCCTACCAACAACGGTAATGGCGCAGTAGATTATAATGGAGAGGCAGAAGTAACAGGTGGTATTATTGTAGCAGCAGGTTCATCTGGAATGGCACAAAATTTTGGCAATTCTTCTACACAAGGTTCTATTCTGATAAGTACGCAAACAGCACAGGCAGCAAAAAGCCCTATTACACTCAAAGACTTAAGCGGCAACACCTTGCTAACATATACTCCCGAAAAAGAATATTCTTCAGCGGTTATAAGCTGTCCGGAAATTCAAAAGGGAGAATCCTACACCCTTACCCTTGGTGCTGAAACAAAAGAAGTCGCTATGACTGATATTATTTACGGCAGTTCAGGAGGTGGTTTTGACAGCGTTAGACGATAAAATATAAATATACCTGTATTAAAATAGAGGTTGAATAAATTTTAAACTTTTCCCTACTTGTTATTCTTTATTAAATAGCTTAACTTTGTATATAACAATTAAATAAATTCAGCATAATAAAGCTTTCAAATTTCTTTTGTTATTTGGAAGCTTTATTGCATACAATTTGACATTATGTTAAAATTATGTATAGTTTATCATGTTTAAGCCAGATAGAGTATAATTTATTTGTTTATAATCGACTTTATATTGCTATTATATTGAAAATGGAGTGTAAGTTACTCAAGTAACCCTTGAAGCGATAAAACAGATGACATAATAAATATTCAAAACCCTATTGTTTATGCGTTAATATAAGCGTAATGTGCAATTAGTATGCATAAATATACATAAATATACATAAAATCCAGTTGACCTGTTCCCTATTACGACGCACGTTGAAGCGATAATAATGATGACAAGGGCTTAAAACTCAGTAACCATGCGGGTTTGAAGCACTTTTTAACGGCGTTTTTTAGACCTCGAAAAATCGCAAAAATATAGATGACATCGGGTATTGGAACGGATGTTACACCAAAATTGAATCGTAAGCTAAGAAAATAGGCAGTGGATTATATATAAAATTCACTGCCTATTTTTTTATGCCTAAATACAGATGAAAGGAGTTTTTAAAATGTCCAGGTATTTTTTTCACGGCACAAAACTCTCTGAGCTTGAGCAGCTGATGATGTTAGTGCCAAATTTTACGCAAAGGAGAAAAGGTGTGATTGTAATGGAAGATAAGCAAGCGTTGAAAGGAGATCATGGTAATCGACAACATCATAAGAAGTGTATAGCTAAAAACTGTAATCAGCTATTAGAAAATGACTTTTTAAAATTTCGCCACCATAAACTAGATAAGCGATTAGAAAAAATGATGAGCAATTGGAATGGGGATTTTTTTCTAACACCATCTCACAGGTACAGATTTTTGAGGTATTATAGAGAAACATTTTCAAATCAAAGTTGTGCAGCATTATATCTTCTAAGTGCTGATGAAATTTTATGGTTTCGTTCTTACAGTCATATCTTTGTAGATGAGATTGTGGTAAATAACATTCTACTCCGAGGAATCAATACAGACGGCTATGCCCTATATCAAACCGCAAAAACAATTACCACAGGAAAACAACATATATATATTAATGAAATCGCCGATGATCAGCTCATCGGCGATTTTGCATTTAAGGCGATTATATTTGGCATATTACTCGCCAGATATGGAGAGGAGGTCTTGAATATAAGGGGTTAGAAAAATATATAACTTTTTAAGACAAGGAGGAAGAAAAATTGAATATCAGAGTGCGAGCAAAAGAAAGTACCACAAGGTTTGTGATACCTTGCAACGAAGAAGAAATTGATAAGCTTTGTGAGGATCTCGATATCTCAAACAACAGTCAAACGTCGATAACAGTGGATAGTGTATATATGGATGACAGAGCCAATGTTCTGCTGGGAGGTAAGACAGTTAATCTTGATAAGCTGAACTACCTTGCAAAACGGTTAGATAGCTTTGGAAAAAGTGAACTGACCACATTTTATGCGGTTGCTTATGGCGAAAAGCTTGATGACATAGACAGTCTCATTAATCTCACCTTTAATACTCACTGTGCCAGCGTTGTCAGCGATTTTAGCGACCTTGAAGCCATAGGTAAGGATATGTACCTCACTGAGCGAGTCGGAGCAACTGTGGAGGAGTTAGACCGATTGGATGGGCAGACCTACTTTGAAAGAACACTTGCGGAAAATCCTAACCCCATGGTCACGCCCTACGGAATTATTTATCGCAATCAAAATCAATATGAACAAGTCTTTGATGGAATCCATTTCCCAGAATATTACTGGAAAGAAAGCTTAGGAGTAGCTATGCTCCGTAAATATGGTGAGCAAGAATACCTCTACCTTCCCTTTGAAGAAACAGAGTTAAGAAAGGCAATGGAACGACTAGGGGTCGAGGATATTAAAGGGTGCGAAGTTGAATTAGACAGTGAGATCCTCACTGATGAAATCCTTATGGCCATTACTGAGGGTGAGGCTACTAAGGATAGACTACTCAATATCGCAGCGTTTTCAAAGCGGTTTACGGAAGTAGGAATAAGTGAGAAATCACACTTTGACGTTCTTGTTGAGCACTTACATCCAAAAACAGAAAAAGACCTAAATGCCATTCTGGACAATATGTATGAGTTTGAGATTTTTCAGGGTATTTGCTCCGCTGCGGAATACGGAAAATATATGATTTGTGATAGCGGTCACTTTGAATACGATGAGAATTTGGAGGAATACATCGACTTTGAGAGATACGGAAATCATAAGCTGAAATATGAAAATGGTGCATTTTTGGATGATGGATACCTACTTTACCACGGCTATAACATGGAGCTTCGAGATATGTTGGAGGAAATCGGTATAGAAGTAGAGCCGCAAGAAGCACAAGTCCTCAAACTGTATATGCCTCTTAAAGGAAGCACCTATTATGATGAAAATGGTTATGGTGACTTCTATCAGACCGATTATGAAATGGAAATTTGTCCCGAAGAACTAGCTGATTACGAGGACGAAATTCTAGAAGCCTTAGAGAAGAACGCTTTGCCGGATGAAAAAGAACGAGGGCTGATGAAATATTATAGCAGTATAGACTCAGTCAATGCCAAGGTAAAACGCTATGACTTCTCTGTGGAAAATGTTCATGGAAAGTTAATGGGTATTGCCACCTTACAACTCAATGCACTCCTTGATGATAATGAGCTTGAGAAAATTAAGTCGGAAATTTCAGGACAAGCCAGTGACGGTTTTGGTGAAGGCTTTGAACAAAGGGAAATTAACTGTAATGGAAAAGAAATTTTTGTGAGCTTTTGGCATAGCAAAAATTGGAGCTTACAGACTGCGGAAGAACTTGGTATTAGTGAACAAAAGCAAGAATTGACCATGGGAGATATGTAGGATGAGATATTTTCAATATGTGTGTTTACGAAAGACCAACTATCAAAAGTCAATAGATAAATAAAAAAGATTTTTGAATATGGGAAGTATTTTTATGCATCACAAAAAGACCTGCAAAAGCAAGTTTTTTATGTAGTAGATATACCATTATTCTTGAGGTATTTGAATCTCGTAAGGAATGTCATTTTTTATAACAGCATAGATGGTATAGCACAACTTACGAGCAACTGCTCCGACTGCAACATTATGATGCTTGCCTTCCATACGTTTCTTTTGATAGTAAGCTTTAAATACAGGATCTGTATTGGATGCAACGAAAGCAGCTCTAAATAGAGCCTTTCGTAAATAAGGTGAGCCACGTTTACTCATATGATTGTTAATACATTCATATTCACCAGATTGGGATACTGAGGCATCAATTCCAGCATATGCAACAAGTTTTGCACCGCTGCTGAAACGATTGATATCGCCAATTTCGCCAAGTATAGTAGCACCTATGACATTTCCTATTCCTGGAATTGTTGTAATAGGAGTTTTGAGTTTTTCAAGAAGTTCAGACATCTGTAATTCAACGTCAGATACCTGTTTTTCGATAAAGTTGATTTGTTCAATGAGAAGTTTTAATTGAAAAGAAAAGCTTTCAACACAAAAAGTAATACCAAAGGAAGTTTTCGCCAATGAAGATACATCATTAAATTTCTTGGCCGCATATCCTTTGAGAGTGACCTGGGATAAAAGTTCTTCTAATTGTTCAGAAGTAATACTTTCGTAGTCACTGGGTGAGTTTAGCTGTAGTAAAAGTTCCTTAGATGTTTTACCAAAGATATCAGAGAACGCATGATGGTATTCAGGAAAGATTTGATCTAAAACGCAGATTGTCTTTCTTTTGAGGTCACCAATAGAACTGACAAGATAGTTTCTAAAGCGTGATAGATTGCGTAGAGACATAGTATCTTCGTCAGCTAAAGACGTTTCGAGAAAATCTCCATAGCGGATGAAATCGGCAATTAGAACAGAATCAATTATATCAGTTTTACGCTTCCTGATTTCTGTACCTTTACGCCAACCATCAGTTTGAATAGGGTTGATAACATGTACAACAAAGTGATTTTCAACAAGAAAAGAATAAAGTGATAGCCAATAATGACCAGTGGCTTCCATACCTATTTCAAGTTCATCTTTATATGGAACTATCTTCTCTAAAAGTGAAGATGCACCATCAGAAGTATTTGAGAAAGAATGAGCTTTGAATATAACTTTAGCTTTTTCATCCATAAGAGAAGCAACATGTGTATTCTTGCCAATATCAATACCTAAATAAAACATAAACATCACCTACAAATAAAGTATTTTAGATAGGTTCCACTGACTGATAAACGTTACTGCCTTATTGTATATGCGAGGTACCCGGCTGGGTCGACATCCAACTTATTCGTAAACTTGTTTACCAGACAGAGGCATCACTCTTTCAGGGTCGAGATCTAGGTCTCAAGGAGAAATCGATGTCGCTCTATCTAATGAAACAATTATACAGGATAAACCTGAATAATTATACAGCTAACAAAGGGTTATAGGTTACCTTTATCAACCTAAATATATTATATAAGGAGATAACAAAATTTATTGAAACGGATAGAAAAGAAGGTATGGAAACAGAGGTTTTAGTAAAAATACTATGTCCTCTGTTTTTTATATTGATGTTGTTTATGGCAAAAAACATGGTTGGTTATTCATGGAGCACAATTATTAAGTACGAGTTTACTGAACCGGCAGGGCTAGAGATATTCACTTTGATAGTACAATTGGCTGCAATTAATCTAATCGTATTTCCTGTTTTAGGGAAAACAAAATATGATTTTTAGGAGGGTATAGATGTATATTTCTAATATTGTACAAATAGCAATTATATTGATATTTGCAATTGGCGTATATATGGCTTTAACAGCATTTAACTTTAATAGTAGCCCTATATCTATTAGGTATAGGGATGGACCATTATATAGGTATAAGAAGATAAAATCGGCACTTATGGATAATAGCAGAGATTACATATTTGAATCTGCAGGGATTAACCTAAGTATCAAGAAATATATTGTTATACGTAAACTTTGTTTTTCCGTATGCATTATATATAGCTTATTCCAGCTTGCTAAAGGGGATATTTATGGAACACAGAAACTCCTAATAATTTCCATTGCATTTTATTACATAACCTCCCCAAAAGAAACCATGAATGGTAGGACAAGCCCTTTATATTATGTATTAACAAAATTAAGGTCTAGAAGGTTAGAGAAGATGGATGAGGAGCTTGCAGGCATTATTATGCAGATGCAAAACATTATTATATCAAATGATAATATGTCAGCAGACTATCTGATGACAAGATTACTGCCTTTTACTAATCTTACTAAACAGGCTTTTGCAATGTCTTTAAGATTTGTTAGGCAAGGAGATGCAAGGATGGCTACTACAAGCTTTTCAAAGCATTTTGGAACAAAACTAGGAGAATCATTTGCAAATATTATAGTAAAACTAGATGTGCTCCCAGCGGATGAATTTAAAGAGCAACTAAGAGCAATACAAAAAAGAGCCGAATCAGAGAGACGAACAAGAAGAGATAGTAAAAATACAAGATTAAACACCATACGGTATATGTTTGCAATGGCATGGGCCTTTATAATAGCAGGTAATTTTTTATATTTAATAGTAGTAGATTCAATGAAAGCATTGACATTACTACAGTAAGAGAAGGAGAGAGAAAATGAAAGGTATAACTTATGATGTAATTGGATTGGCTTTATTAGCAGTATTAATTGTAACTTTTATTATTGGTAAAAATCCTGATTCAGTGCAAGGGATTTTAACAAGCATAGCTTCATCAAATGTAACAAAGTTAGGTGGATTGATGTAGATGAAAGGATTGGTATTTACTGTAATTGGACTATCAATTATGGCGATGGTATTTATTGTTTTAACAGGACTATTATTTGATACTGGTTCTGCGGTAATGGGTGATGCAACTTCAGGTTGCATCATAGTTCCGTAATTAGGAGGTTGAGATGAAAGAAGTTGTAGCCTTTTTTATATGTCTAGTATTAATTGCATCATTTCCCTCACAGTATACATTGCAGCTTGTTAATGATAGCAAGATAAATAAGGTAGAAACAATTGTAAATACAGCGAAAGAACAAGCAAGGCAATTGGGTTACTTTAGCCCTGATATGATTAATAATATTAAAGAACAGATTGTTGCATTAGGGTTTGATGAATCTGATATAACAATTGATGTGACAACCACTCCTAAATATAGGACTGATGTTTTTGATGATAGAGAATTAATTAAATATGACATTAAAGTGGCCATAGAGAAAATAATAGCAGCCAATAAATTTTTTGGAATATCGGATGAAGATAATAGAGGTGCATATAAAGTATCTGGAACTGTTGCTTCTGAGAGGCTGAGAGAATAGGAGGGATTAGGTGAAATTTCTACTATATTTTATGGGGCTATTTCTAATATTCTCCGCATTCTCAGTATACCAAGTAGACAACGATATATATTTGCTAAAGCAGGAGCAGTTAAAGCACATTGCTGATGACTGCTCCGCAGCAGCAATGCTGTATTATGATAAGGACTACTTTGGATCAGGAGTAAAGGTATTTGACAAAACAGCGGGAAACCAGGCTATTGATTACATATTAAAATATGATTTAGTCGAAAGCCCAAAGGAATATTTTACATATTACTTTGATGGCAATGGTAAGAAAACAACATATAAAGATAATAAACTAATTTCTGAAGAAGAGGGTATTAAATATCCATATCAATTTACTGAAGCATTAACGGGGTACAAAAGCATGGTCAATGAACCCAGAGTAATAGTGACAATAAATAGTGGTGATTTTGATTATAGACTTACTTTTATAAATGACCAGAGGTTAATTCGTACATCAGGATATGAGTATGTGGGAGGGTAGGATGAAAAAGAGATATATAAAGATAACGATAGATAAAGTTAAGGATAACAAAGCACTATATTTTATTTGCTCAATCATAATAGGAACAGCGATTTTTACGGGGCATACTGTATGGGAAATGTTTCATTAATAAATAATTATACATAAAGCCAATGAAGTCTTGGCTGTAGAGCCTTCGGCAATAGCAAGAATAGCAAATCCAGCAGTCAAAAAGTAAGGGACTTTGGTAAAAAGTGATTGTGTTCGAGCAAGCTTCTGTCTTAGAAGTTGAGCGGCAGTACGCTTCTGAATTAGTTCCAGCTTTGTTAAATTACCAAAATCAGCAATTAGCTCGTCGTAGTCTTTTTCAATATTTTCTAAAGTTGTTTTCATCTTTTTATCAAACATAGTACAGCTCCTTGAATGGTAATTTTAATATGAAAAGTATAACAAAATTTATTTTATATAGCAATGCTGTATAAATTATATAGGGCTGAAGTTGTGCTGGAATGAGGTTAATTCGTACATCAGAATATGAGTATGTGGGAGGGTAGTTGATGAGTAAAAGAGAAAAAGATAAACAGCATATAATTGGAGGAATTAAAAAAGGAATACATTCTTTATTAGAAATATGTGAACGTCATGAGGGGGGTCTGTATGTTGGATTATATTTAGGAATAATTATTTATTGCTTGTATGGGCTTTATCAACTTTTGTAATGGTAATATGGAAGTCTTTGCTGGAGGCATTATTTAATTGATTGTTTTTATCACTAAGTAATTGTGAGCATACCTTTTCTATTAATTCACATTGATTTATTTTATTATTCCTATAAAATTGAACAAAAATATCTATAATTGATAAAAAACTAAAGAAAAGGAGTAAAACTAATAAATTTAATTTATTTTCTGAGCCATTATTATCTACCAAGGCAACAATTGCAAGACATACGGTAAAAAAATAAGGAACTTTATTATAGAGATTTTTTTTACGTAGATAATCTAACTTTATTAACTCATATATATTTAAGGTTACTTGCAATTCATAGCATGATTTGTTAGAAAAATATTCATACCAGTCTTCGTACTGAGTTTGCTTTAAGGTATATTCTTTATTTTTAATTTTACTAAACATTATTAATCTCCTCTAAACAAAAATCTTCTATATAGTATAACAAGAGTATTTTTATGCTTCAAAATGAAGTCTTAGTTGTAGAGCCTTCGACAATAGCAAGAATAGCAAAGCCAGCAGTTAAAAAGGTGAGCTACATAGAATAGCGGATATATCTTATATGAATTATATATTTTATAGTAAAAGACTTGCATTTTAAATGTAAATATGGATATAATATAGAAAAGAGTCGCAGAAATGACTGGCTCGCTAACAGAGTTAATTAATGAATTTCAAAAACCACTCGTTGTCGCCAAACATACCGAGTGGTTTTTGCGTTATTTGAAACTTACAATTGTAAGCACTAACATTGCAAATGTTATCATAAGCATTAAAGCTTGATAAACACTCATGGCTTTTCTCCTTTGTAAATATAGATGTATCCAAATACATCACCTCCAAGGGATACTGAGCCAGTCACCACTCTTTACGACTCTTTCCTAACAAATTATACCAAATATGATAATGTATTTCAACATTGTAGTAAATTCGTTAAAAAATCAAATATTGCAACTTTTATGTAAGTATCGATATAATATAGAAAAGGATTACCGCTTTTGCACATGGTGGTTAGTCCAAAAGTCAAAACTAAGCCATCTAAACTGCTAATTTAGGTGGCTGTTGCTATTTTTTGAGACTACACAAGGTAGTGACTCCAATTACAAACATTCCTAATGTGTTAAACGCAGTAAGTGCTTCGTAAGTAATCATATAGCATCACCCCCTTTATGGGAAGTGGCCAACACCAAACAGTAAACCATGTGATAAATATAATAAAACCTAGAGTAAAAGACTGTCTTTTCTGTTGAAAAAACCCTGTTAATAATAGGGTTTTTATTTATTCCAATATAAAGGGAAGGAGTGATAACTTGATAGGAAAAATTAAAAGGATAAAAACAAAAGAAGATACAGATAGCCCGGAGTATATGATAATAAATAAGGACAAAGGCTTTGCATTATATAGAAAATTAGAACCGGGCGAATGGATTTGGTATATAAAAGAATTTCACAGAATCGAAGTATATTGCGGACTGTATTGGCTTAGATTAAAATATCATGAAGACCGCAAACAACTAGATGATTTTTTAAATATAGTGCAACATAGTTAGGTATATACATATGATATTATATATTCTTTATATTTTAAGTTGTATTTTAAGTAAAACGGTATATAATGAGGCTAAGAAAACGGAAAGGACGTGGATATATGCCAAAAATTTCTCCTGTATCAGATTTGAGAAATTATAATGAGGTACTTAAGCACTGTAAAGATGGAGAACCTGTTTTTTTAACTAAAAATGGGAGAGGAAAATATGCGGTAATAACCATTGAAGAATATAACGATAAATTTAAAGAAA
>JBKECQ010000051.1:0-48015 GCA_047974845.1 Aminipila sp.
GAAAAGCTAGGCTGGATGAGTCCTGTGCAATACAGACTCAACCTCTTGGCTGCATAAAGATTGCGTAGCAGTTAAAAACTACTACGCAATAAAGTCTAACTTATTGGGGTCACATCATATACAATAGCACGGCTTACTCTTTTTTTATATGTGTTTATTAAAAATTAGGCTCTGATTATTCTACTTCATACGACCAATCCTTTATGCCACCAAAGTCATATAGGTTTTGGTATCCTAACTCAGCTAGTTTTGAAGCGGCTTCCTTGCTTCTGTTTCCACTTCTGCAATATATTAATATTACTGAGTCTGTGTTTATATCCAACTGAGATACAGTTTCTTCATTTATGTTTTCATTTGGAAATAGTATTGAATCGGGGATATGCTTTTCTTCATACTCATCTTTTGTACGGACGTCCAAGATAATAGCCCTTGGGTTTGTATCCATGATTTCTTTAGCCTCATCTGCGGTGATTGTTTCATATCCGGGATTTTCGTCTGTCTTTTTGCCGGTTGTCTTTTTATCCGTTTGATATTCATTGCCACAAGTTTCATTAAAGTCTATTTGTTCCAATGAGTCGTTGCCATTGCTACAACCGGATAAAGAGAAGAATATTAGAATTAAAAAAACAAAAATAATTTTTTTCATAAATAAATCTCCTAATATGTGAAAATACAATTACATAGTCTAATAACGATATACACTTGCTTGTTTATAATAATTTTAGATTTATAATAACATAATTAAAATAATAGAACAAGTAAGCACACAGACAATAATTTTACTAAAAAATTGTTGAAAAGAACTAAAATTGGAAAAAATATGTAGATAAGTAATATTGCCTATTGAAAAGATTGCATTTAAAGGGTACAATGCGATAAGACGTAGTTTTATAAAAGAGTTTTGGAAAAGTAGGGGGAGCAATGGAAAGCAGGATGTTAATTAAAGCTAAAAATAGGAATAATATATATAAGCTAATTTATGACTCAAAAGGTATATCCAAACAAGACATTTCTCGTAGCCTGAACTTAAGTTTGCCTACGGTAAGCCAAAACTTATCTGAACTTAAAGAAAGAGGCCTGATAATAGAAGATGGAACTTTTGAATCTACGGGTGGCAGAAAAGCAAAAGTCATTTGTAGCGTAGATGACTTTAAAGTAGCGCTGGGGCTGGATATTACACGAAATCATATAAGCTTGGTTCTTGTTGATTTAAAGGGTGTGATATTGCATAGCAACAGAATTCGATATGAATTTAAAGATGAAGAAGCTTTCTATAAGGGTTTAGGCGAACACATCAACGATTTTGTATCAGATAGTAAAGTTGATGTTGAAAAAATATTAGGATTAGGTATATCATTACCGGCAATAATAGGAGAAGACAGAAAAAGTATAACTTATTTAACGGTTTTACCGGCACCTGGTGACCTTTATTCAAGAATGAAGAAATATATAAAGTATAAGTTTGAATTTTTCAATGATGCTAACTCTGGTGGATTTGCGGAATTTTGGAGACGTGACTCGGAGGATCCTATAGTATATATTTCTTTAAGTAACAGTGTTGGTGGTGCGATTATGTATTCACAAAGCGTATATTGCGGTCAAAATCAACGAAGTGGCGAATTTGGACATATTTCATTGGTACCGGATGGAAGACAATGTTACTGTGGACAAAAAGGGTGTGCAGATGCTTATTGTAATGCTAAATTATTATCTGATTTAACAGATGGAAATTTATCAACCTTCTTTAACTTACTGGATAAGAATGATGAGAAGTGTTTGAAGGCATTTGATGAGTATCTATACTACGTATCTCAGCTGGTATGTAACTTGAGAATGACATTTGATTGTGATGTGGTATTAGGGGGCTATGTAGGTAGCCATATGGCAGGGCATCTAGAGAAACTTATAAATCTTGTTAATCTACGTAATCCTTTTGAGGATAACGGCAATTACGTAAAGGTTTGTGATTACAGGTTTGAAGCCTCCGCAGTAGGTGCAGCTCTTCACTATTTGGACAATTATATTATAAATATTTAGATTTATGGATAAATTTAAATGTAGCATTAAAAGAATATATTTTTAGTTAGGCTAATCCAATTGGTACAATTTAATGGATAAAACGGCTATTTACAATAAAAAATAAGATAAATAGCCGTTTTTCTCTTGTATAATTTTTGAAATTATTGATTATACATTGACAGAGAATTGAGGAAAGTGTATACTTTTGCTATTAACTTATATAAAGTAGATATACAAAAGTGTTTGATATATTGACCTACAAGTTTCTTATGGTTTAGTTTAAAGTGAAGAAATAAGAAGGATAATGTAAACATAGTTAGAAATAATATTGAATGTATTTAAGAAAGGAGACTTGTCGTGGCTGAGGAAATTAAGCTGAGAGCGTCTCAGATTGAGAAATCTTTTCCGGGAGTTAAGGCTCTGGACAAAATAGATTTTTCTGTGAGGAAAGGTACGGTGCATGCACTGTGTGGAGAAAATGGCGCAGGAAAGTCTACTTTAATGAAAATTATAAACGGAATTTATAAGCCAGACGGTGGACAACTTTATATTGATGGAAAGCCTGTGCAAGTAAAAGATCCTATTCAGGCGCAGAGTCTTGGTATTGCCATGATTGCACAAGAGCTTAATTATGTACCGGAGATGTCCGTTGAGGAAAACCTATTTTTAGGAAGATTACCGGTAAATAAGTTTGGAAATATAAAGTGGAAAGAAGTTAGACAAAGAACTGTTGAGTTCTTGGAAAGAGAAGGTCTGAATTACACACCTGATCAGAAATTGAAGACTTTGACAGTATCAGATATACAGATGCTAGAGATAATTAAGGCAATCTCAAATGATGCACAAATAATTGTTATGGATGAGCCTACGTCAGCTATTACACAAAAGGAGGTTGAACTTCTATTTGATAAAATAGCATTACTAAAAGAAAAAGGCGTGAGCATAATATATATCTCTCATAAACTTGACGAAGTATTTAAAATTGCTGATGACATAACAGTATTTAGAGATGGTACTGTAGTAAAAAGTATGAAAGCCGAAGAGTCCAACATTGAAGAAGTAATTGCTCTGATGGTAGGAAGAAAAATGGATAATATTTATCCAAAAGAGGATATTGAAATCGGAGATAACCTACTGGAAGTAAAGGACCTATGCTGTGAGCACTTGTATGAAAATGTTTCATTTCATTTAGAAAGAGGTGAAATAATTGGATTTGCAGGGTTAGTAGGAGCAGGAAGAACTGAGGTTATGAGATCCCTGTTTGGATTAGATCCAATTTCCTCCGGACAAGTTCTTATTTCAGGTAAAACAGTTACAATAAAAAATGTAGAAAGTAGCATAAAGAATGGCATGATTATGCTATCAGAAGATAGAAGAAGATATGGTATTATTCCTGTTAGAAGTGTTTTGGAAAATGCTAGTTTATCTTCACTTGAACAATTTATTTATAAAGGATATTCTCATAAAAAACAAGAGAGAGAAGTTGTAGGAGAATATTTTAATAAGATGAATGTAAAGACTCCGACAATGGAGACTACCATACAGTCTTTGTCAGGAGGAAATCAACAAAAGGTTCTTTTAGCAAAGTGGATGCTTAGAAATCCGGATATTTTAATTTTAGATGAACCTACAAGAGGCATTGACGTTGGTGCAAAATTTGAAATCTATAAGCTTATGTCAGAAATGGCAAAGGAAGGTAAAGGGGTTATAATGGTATCCTCTGAACTACCGGAACTGATTGGTATGTGTGATCGTATATACGTTATGAATCAGGGAAGGATTGAAGGAGAGCTTAATAAAGAAGAATTTTCACAAGAGGCAATCATGAAGTTTGCTACAGGAACACACTAAGGGAGGAAGCAAAATAATGAGATTAAAAGATAGTGCAAGCCAAGCAATGCAAAAATATTCAATTTTCTTTGTATTATTGGTTATGATACTTATTTCGGCGGCTATGAATGAAAACTTTTTCAGCCCCGGAAACCTTACTAATATTGGTAGACAGCTTGCTGTAGCCACAATACTTGCATATGGAGAAATGTTACTTATCATAAGCGGTATGCTAGACTTATCGGCAGGTGCCGTTTTAGCACTTTCAGGAGTGTTATCAGTTAGTTTTTATAAGACCACAGGGTCTTTAGTGGGAGCCTTTGTAGTGGCCATTCTCGTAGGCGTTTTGTGCAATTTAATAAATGCATTTTTCGTTGCAAATTGTAAGATGCCGGCATTTATCGTAACCTTAGCCATGACCATGGCAGCAAGGGGAATGGCTCTGTTGTATACAAGTGGACAGAACATATTACAGTTAGGTGATTATAAAATTTTTGGTCAAGGTAGGATGACAGACATTCCAATCTTTGAAAAAATAACTTTTTTAGAGAATATACCGATACCAATTGTATTTTTGGTGATAATAACAGTTGTTATATGGTACACGTTGAATCACACTAGATTCGGAAGATCCTTATACGCAATTGGTGGTAATGAAGAAGCAGCCATTGCTTCAGGTATTAATGTTACACGTTCAAAGTATAAAGCATTCATTATTAACGGTATATTAGTTGGTATTGCAGGAGTACTATTTATGTCACGTGTAAATGCAGGTCTTCCAAATGGTGCAGTTGGATATGAAATGGAAGGTCTTACAGCTGCTATCGTTGGTGGAACAAGCTTCTCCGGTGGTGTAGGTACAACTTCAGGAACGTTGATTGGTTCATTCATCATAGGATGTTTAAACAACATCATGAATTTACAGCGTGTGGATTCATATGTTCAGCAGATTGTAAAGGGCGGAATTATTGTGGCAGCAGTGCTATATGACCTTAAATTCAAGAATAAGAAAAATGTTAGAGTGATTTTAGCTAAAAAAGAAGATAACGCAGAAAAATAATTAATTATGGTTCCAATTTTATTTTTTAATAAATGAGAAAAGAAAGGAAAAATCATTATGAAAAAGAAAGTTTTAGCGGTCTTATTAATTTTAACTCTTGTAGCTGCAACATTTGTAGGTTGCGGTGATAAAGGTGACAGTGCTGAAAATGGCGGAGATAAGGTTTACAAAGTAGCATATATTGCTAGAGCACAATCCGACTCATTTGCAGCATGGCTTGCAAACGAAATGAAGGCTGCAGCAGCAGAATATCCAGATGTTAAATTAGACATCTTTGATGGACAAGCTGATGACGAAAAAGAAAATGCTGCTATCGAAAATGCAATCGCTAACGGTTATGATGCAATCATCGTTCAACCAAACAATGGTGAAGCTCAAAGACCTTACGTTGAACAGATTGTAGATGCAGGAATTATTGCTATTACTACAAATGCTCGTATTGATGGTATTGATGGTGCTTCTTCAGTTGACGCTGACCCATATGTTCAGGCAAAAGTTAATGCTGAAGCTGCTATTGACCAAATTCCTCAAAACGGAAGAGTAGTTGTTCTTAAGGGACCTTCAGGAAACTTCCACGCAGATGAAAGATTAAAAGCTTGGAAAGAAGTATTCTTTGCAGCAAGACCTGATGTGAAGATTGTTGGAGAAGACTTTGCAAATTGGAACAAAGATGAAGCAATGCAACTTATGGAAGACTGGGTTATTTCTCAGGGTAAAATTGATGCAATTATTTCAATGAATGATAACATGGCAGCAGGTGCTTTAGAAGTAGTTAAAGATAAGCCTGAATATGCTGAAATCTTATCATATGGTGTAGATGGAACTGCAGAAGCTTGTCTTCTAATTGAAGAAGGTAAGATGACATCAACGTGCTTACAGTCTGCTATTGACCTTGCAAAGCTTAACATGGAAACAGTGTATAAGTTACTTACAGGTGAAGAAACTCAGATTGACACAGATATTGCTGCTCCACTTATCACTAAGGATAATGCAAGCGAATATGTAAAAATCTACAGAGACAGAGGTCTAATCACTGAATAAGACTAACTAGATTTTAAACTGAAAGGTGCCTTAAGACTAAAAGAAGGCACCTTTTATATTACAAATATATCAGAAATTAAAAAGTATATAATGAAAAATGCCACAATTTTGTGGCGACATACATGATTAAAAGCGGCAAAAAAAGTTTTACATGAAAGAAAGGATATGACCGTATGAAAAATAGAGCAGCTTATATGACTGAATTAAATAAAATGGAGATTCGAGAAATTCCTGTGCCTGAAATAGGTGAAAATGAAGTTTTAGTGAAACTTGAATATGTAGGAATTTGTGGGTCTGACGTACATTATTTCCACGATGGAAGATGTGGAGATTTTGTTGTTGAGGGCGAATTTATGTTAGGACATGAATGCGCAGGTGTAATAGAAAAAATAGGGTCAAAGGTAGCTAAGCTTAAGGTTGGCGATAAAGTTGCATTAGAACCGGGCATTACTTGCGGACAATGTGAATTTTGCAAAACAGGTCGCTATAACCTTTGTCCGGATGTACAGTTTCTAGCAACACCACCGGTACAAGGATGTTATGAAAACTATATTGCATTCCCGGAAAATATGTGTTTTAAGCTTCCGGAAAATATCTCAACAAAAGAAGGTGCTTTAGTTGAACCTCTTTCTGTAGGTATGCACGCGGCAATGCAAGGACAGATTTCTCTTGGGGATCAAGTAATTATTTTAGGAGCGGGTTGCATTGGATTAGTAACTCTTCTTGCTTGTAAAGCTTATGGTGCAACAGATATTACAGTAGTGGATGTTATTCCTAAAAGACTGGAATATGCAAAGAAACTTGGCGCAACTAGAGTTCTAAACGGAAAAGATGTGGATGTAGTTGCAGAAATAGAAAAATTAACAAATGGCATGGGAGTAGAAAAGGTTATTGAAACAGCCGGTTCTCCTATTACCATTGCACAAACACCTTACTTAGTAAAGAATGGCGGAACTATCGTTTTAGTTGGTCTATCAGCAGACCCAGAAATTAAATTTAATTTTGGAAAGATTATGGCTAAAGAAGCTAAAATAGAATCCGTATTTAGATATAGAAATGTTTATCCTAAAGCTATAGCGGCAATTGCAGATGGCTTTATTGATGTATCAGGTATTGTAACTCATGAGTTCGATTTTAATGATATACAAGAAGCTTTTGAATGTGCAATAAATGATAAAGACAATGTTGTTAAGGCAGTAATTAAAATTACTGAATAGTAGATTACAGAATATGGGACGGAGGCTTTAACAATTTATGTTGGTTTCCGTCCTTTGCACTTTTAAAATTGATTAAATTGAAAAGTGTCCCATACACATTTTTTTAAAAGGAGATTATTGAATGGAATATCTATTGGGAATTGATATAGGAACATCTGGAACAAAAACTGTTTTGTTCGATGTGGATGCAAATACGATTAGCTCAAAAACCTGCGAATATCCATTATACCAAGAACAGAACGGCTGGGCAGAACAAGACCCTACAGATTGGTGGAATGCTACAGTTGAGGGAATAAATTTTGTTCTTAAAGATTCAAAGGTAGACCCTAAAGATATAAAAGGTCTGGGTCTTTCAGGACAAATGCATGGATTGGTTATGCTGGATGAAAAGGGTGAATTACTAAGAAAGTCTATTATATGGTGTGACCAAAGAACAGGAAAAGAAGCCGATGAACTAAATAGGCTGTTAACACCGGAAAAATTGATTTCTATTACTGCGAATCCTGCACTAACAGGCTTTACAGCGGCTAAAATTCTTTGGGTCAAAAATAACGAACCTGAGACATATAGGAAATGTAAACACATTTTGTTACCTAAAGATTATATCAGATATAAGTTGACTGGGGAGTTTGCCACAGAAGTTTCTGATGCATCTGGAATGCAACTTATGAATGTTGCACAAAGAGATTGGTCTGATGAAGTCCTAGACACATTGGGGATTGATAGAAGCCTTTTAGGTAAGATGTATGAATCACAAGATGTAACAGGGGCTGTTCACAGTGAAGCTTCCGGTGTAACAGGACTGAAAGAAGGCACCATAGTAGTTGGAGGAGCAGGAGATAACCCTGCGGCGGCTATTGGAACGGGAATAGTATCGGAGGGAAGTGCATTTACAACCTTGGGAACTTCCGGAGTAGTATATGCAGTTTCTGATAAGGTGGCTATTGACCAAAAAGGAAGAGTTCACACATTATGTGCATCTGTGCCGGGGAAATGGACTGTTATGAGCTGTACTCAAGGGGCTGGTTTATCCTTGCAGTGGCTGAGAAACAATATATGTACAGAAGAAGTAAAACTAGCTAAGGAAAAGAATGTGGATCCATATGAGATAATGACAGATATGGCATCATCTGTGCCTATTGGAGCAGATAGACTGATTTACTTACCTTATTTGATGGGTGAGCGTTCTCCACATCCGGATCCGGATTGTAGAGGAACTTTCTTTGGTCTTTCAGCTATACACGAAAGAAAACACTTGATTAGAGCCGTTTTGGAGGGCGTTGCATACTCTCAATTAGAATGTGTAGACGTTTTTAGAGAAATGGGTGTAAATATTAATGACATGATGATTTGCGGCGGCGGTGCAAGAAGCCCTATGTGGAGACAGATGTTTGCAGATATGTATCAATGCCCGGTAAGCACTATAAAGGCTGATCAGGGTGGAGCATTGGGAGCTGCTATCCTAGCGGGAGTCGGTGCAGGTGTATATAAGGATTTAGAATCGACTTGCAGGAAATTGATACTAAAGAAATCAGTTTGTGAACCGATTGTTGATAATGGACTAGAATATCAAAAATATTATGGTATTTATAAAGACTTGTATATCACTTTATTTGACAGCTTTAAAAAATTATCTCAAGTAAATAAATAATAGTACTTTGAATAAATGAAACGACCGTCCAAAGGGTAGAGAAAAATCTTTCTATTGGGGGTCGTTTTTTATGTTTAAACAATTTGCATAGAAAAATAAGGAGTATTGAATTATAATAGTATTTATCGTAAATATTTATCATAATAATTCATAAAGGTTGAAGGGGTGTGGAGGTTGTATGACAAATATAAGAACTGGAATTACTCCTTATACAATAGCGGGCTTATTGAATTTAATCAGAAGGGAAAAGTTGTAATGAAAAAAGTAATGGTTGCTCTATTAGTAGCAATTTTAGTATTTGTTTTAATAGGATGTGGCAATGGCGATAAGAAGGATGAGGAGCAAGAAATAATGGCTAAAATGGGGATAATAGTCTCAGACTTAAGCAATCCTTTTTATGCTGATTTGATAAAAGGAGCAGAAGCAAAAGCAGAGGAGCTAGATGTTAAGCTTATTGTTTTTGATTCAAAGATGGACTCCGCAATGGAATTAAGTAATATGCAAGAAGCTATTTCGGAGAAGTTAGATTTTATACTAATAAACCCTGTGGCAGCAGGTATGGCAGAAAACTCTGTTGCCTCTGCCAACAAAGCTGAGATTCCAATTATTACGATTAATACCCCTGTAGAAGAAGGTAAAATACAATGCCACATTAACTCCAACAACGCAGATGCCGGCCAGCTTGTGGGGGAATATTTAATTAAAAAGCTTGGGGGAGAAGGCGTTGTGGCAGAGATAAAAGGTAATGCCACCGAAAAAGCGGCAAAAGACAAAAGCAAGGGTTTGAATAAGACTTTAAAGGAAAGTAATATTAAAGTTATTGAGGCAGAAGCTACTTCATTTAATAGATCTCAGGGATTTTCAGCAGTACAAAGCTTATTGAAGGAAGAACCAAAAATAAGTGCGGTGTTTGCACACGATGACGAGCTTGCTCTTGGTGCTTTAGAAGCTGTAAAGCTAGCAGGAAGCAATACGTTGGTTATTGGATTCGGAGGATCAAACGAGGCGATTAATTCTATAAAGAACGGAGAACTTACGGCTACGGTTCAAAAACTTCCTAAAGAAATGGGTGCCGCAGCTGTGGAATCTGCAATGAAAGTACTAGATGGTAAGGACATTGACAAAGTAGTATCAGTAGAATTTTACCTGAGAACCGAATAATTTTAATAATTATGTTGATAAATAATATTAGATAAAACATTAACATTAGAAGAGGCCATCGGCAAGCTACCGATGGCTTTCAAAATGGAGGAAAATGTGAGCAAACTGAAAAAGATAAAAAGAAGAATATTTCAAATCATACAGGTGGGAGAAACTAAAGATTTTATTAGTAGATCTTTTGATTTTATTCTTATATTCTTTATTTTGTTAAACGTAATAATAATGATTGCCGAAACTTATGCTATTCCTCAAGAACTGCTGGGAATGTTTAATATTATTGAAAGAGTATCCGTTACCTTTTTTACAATTGAATATTTACTTAGATTGTGGACAAGCGATTTGCTATATAGGAGAAGAAGAAGGCTGGAATCCTTAGCTGACTTTGCATTCTCTCCCTTTGGAATAATAGATTTGTTAGCCATATTACCATACTATTTGCCGGAATTGTTTCCATCGGGAATGATTGCTCTTAGGGCACTTAGGGCAGTCAGAATACTAAGGCTGTTCAGGATAAATAAATATTACGATTCATTAGCTGTAATTGCATTAATTGTAAAGAAGAAGAGGGGGCAATTAATGTCATCACTTTTCATTATTATAGTTATGATGTTAGCTTCAGCACTTACCATGTATAGTGTTGAGCATGAAGCACAACCGGCGGTGTTTGATAATGCATTTACCAGTATATGGTTTGTAGTATCCAATATATCAACCATAGGTTTTGGGGATATTTATCCTATTACTTTTCTGGGCAGAGCGTTAAGCATATTAATCACATTTTTAGGGATAGGATTAGTGGCTATACCAACAGGTATTATTTCAGCCGGATTTGTTGAACAAATATCCATTGCAAAAAGGGCTGAAGAACATGAACGAAAAAGGAAACAAGCCGAGGAGAAGCATTACTGTCCCTATTGTGGTAAAAAGCTGGACTGATGTGATAGTTCTGTAGTATAATGAACTTTATCGTGATTTTATATTAAGAGGAGATGTCAAAAAGTGAAAGATGAGTTTAAAAGAAACGTTCAAGATATAGTTGAAGAGATTACCACTAATTATTTAACTGAGGAATTGTTCTTGGCAAAAGACGGAGTAAAACTTCCAAATAGAAGTGTAATTATAAATATGCTCAAAGAATTACGTACAGTTATGTTCCCTGGATATTTTGGAACGGATAGATTGGATTGTACTTTAGCTCCTTACTTTATAGGTCAAAAGCTTACAACTGTATTTGACAATTTATCTACCCAGATTGAGCTTGCACTTTCATATACAAATGATGGCAACTCAGATGAAATAAAGGAACAGGCGCAGAATATCACTGTAGATTTTCTAAAGGAATTATCTAAGATTCAGAAAGTACTTTTAACAGATATTCAGGCTGCTTTTGATGGTGACCCGGCGGCGGGTAGTAAAGAACAGATAGTATTTTCATATCCGGGGCTTTATGCAATCTTTGTTTATCGTATGGCTCACGAGCTATATGTAAGGAATGTACCCTTTATACCTAGAATTATGACTGAATATGCTCATAGTCGTACAGGTATTGACATAAATGCAGGAGCAACAATTGGAAAATATTTCTTTATTGACCATGGTACAGGGGTTGTAATAGGTGAAACAACAATCATCGGAGACAATGTTAAATTGTTCCAAGGCGTTACCATTGGTGCATTGTCCACCAGGGGAGGTCAGGCATTGGCAGGAGTTAAGCGTCACCCAACTATAGAAGATAATGTGACTATTTACTCAGGAGCTTCAATCTTAGGAGGAAATACAGTTATTGGACACGACTGTGTTATTGGTGGTAATGCATTTATAACTAAATCCATTCCGGCACACACAAAAGTAAGTATCAAAAATCCTGAGCTTTGCATTAGTGGCGAAGGAGAAGGTATCTAAGAATATAATGTTATATACGTAGGTTAAAATAAAAAGAGCTGATTCAAATTTTGAATCAGCTCTTTAATTATGTAATAAAATTAATCAAAAATTTCGATTGGAATTTCACTGTCTGCATCTATAGATTTAAGTATATGCAGATCTGGAACCTCTGCAAGATTGTATTCACTTCCCGGATCCAGTTTTTTAGAAGATAAAATTCTAATAATGGGATCAAGCATACAACCGGGAGTATTTTTAACAACCAACGCAATTGAATCATCTGTTAACTTAACCATAGTACCTACCGGGTAAACCGAAATAGTTTTGAAAAATGCGTTAAGTATATCCGGATCAAAGTGAGTTCCCGAATTTCTTGCCATAAAATCAAGGGTATCTTTAGTACTCCAAGCAGGTCTATAAGAACGTGATGTTGTTAAGGCATCATATACATCAGCAATTGCCAAAATACGCCCACAAAGAGGGATATTAGGTCCGGACAATCCATTAGGATAACCACTGCCATCATATTTTTCGTGATGGCTGGCAATTCCGTCTAACACAGTTAATGAAATTTTCATAGATGTTTTTAACTTGTTAATAGCATAAATGGGATGTTTTTTAACAAGTGCAAATTCTTCTGTAGTCAACGCTGCCGGTTTATTAATTATGCTTATGGGAACATCAAGTTTGCCAAAGTCATGCATTAAACCCGCAGATGTAAGCTCCTGTAGAGATACTCTGCTATAACCAAGCTGTATACCTATTAATGTGGCTAAGCTTGCAACATTAATACAGTGCGAGTAGGTGTAATTGTCAAAGGTCTTAATTTCAACCATATTTAACACATACTCATCTTTAGAAAGAATATGATCCATTAAGGAACTTGAAACATCAAGCAATGTGGTTGCCATATTTGGCGTAATAGCAGCTTTTGTAACAAAATTCCTACAGACACTTTTTAAGTCTGCTGTGATTTTTTGCTTCAAAACAGGACTAACAAAGCCTTGCGCAATAATGTCCTCACTGTATTTGGTTTTTATATAAACACCATGAATGTTCAGCTCTTTCAGCCTTTTTATATTGCGTATAGTTAGTTTTTGGTCAACAGGAATTAAAGGCACTGCAGCAACTTCATTCATAACTGACTGCCCAACTATCATTCCGGGCTTTAGCTGATTTGTTTGTACAAAAATCATCTGGAACCTTCCTTGGTTAAAAATCTTGAAGCTGGTAATTTTAGAAGCTTCTTACAATATAATGAATATGATACCACAATTTATCCATATTTGCAAACATAGATAAGTTAATGTATAATACAAGAAATAGCAAAAAAAAGCCTTCAAATAGTTGAAATGGAGCCAAAACATGAAGAATATTGAATTTCATATATATAAAAAAGAAGATTATAATATCGGGCAGTGGTCAGGAGGATCAACTACGGAGCTATATATATACCCTGCTGATAAAAAATATATTGATAGAGACTTTATTTGGAGAATAAGTTCCGCTACTGTAGATATAGAGGAATCGGACTTTACAGCGTTACCCGACTATGACAGAACGTTAATTGTACTGGAGGGTGAAGTGATTCTTGCACATAAAAATAAAAGAGTGGCAAGGCTGAATAAGTACGAACAAGATAGGTTTAGCGGAGAATACGAAACCAGAAGTTATGGGAAAATCGTAGATTTTAATCTCATGGTGAAAAAGGGCAATGTAGGGCTGGCTGAAGTTATTACTCCAACGGAAGAATATAAAGAGCTGGAGCCTGAGATAAATGGACAGTTTTTAAAAACAAGTCAAGCATTCTTTTGTGCAGAGGGATATGGCATCATAAATTTTGAAAATGAAAGCTGTATGATAAAGCAGGGAGAGCTATTTGTTGTTAGCTATAACACAAGTGATAATATTAAACTTGGACTAATGGGAGAGGGCAAAATAATTAGATCTCAGATAGGATACAATGACAATAGTTTTGACAATAACCAAAAGAAAAGTATATCGTCAATTGGCGATGAAGCTGAAAATGTATGGGGTAATGATACTAATGGTTCTAATGAGGTCAAAAGTAAACAAGTAAACAAAAAAGCTAGGATTACAGGTAACGATGTAAAATGGGCAGCACTTTTGTGCTGGAGTAACTTTAGAGGCGGAACATTCTTCTTTAGAGGTATGAGGAATATATGGAAGGATGAAAAGCTCTATAGAGCCATAGATAGAGTTGAAAAAAGTCTTATAACATATTTAATTTGTTTGGTTGGGTTTGCAATAATAGGCTTTAGTTGTTGGGAATATTTTGGAGAAAACCTTGTGGCACCGGCAGTCATTTTATGGATTTTAATTGACATTATATTTATTAATCCATTAATTTATGTGATTGCTTTACCAAGACCAATAAGAAGTCATATTAAAAACATAAAAGAACTAAATGAAGAAGAAAAGCACGTGGAAGAGCTGAGGAATTCAGATAACCCAATGGCAAATAAGATATTAAAAAAATACGAGATTACAGGCAGAAATAAATATATAGATTAAAGTATGTAGAATCAAATAAAGAGGCAGTTGCTATTACAACTGTCTCTTTTTTGATTTATTTAAACCTTTAGCTATATTAAATCATCTCTAATAACTTCTCAATGTCTTCCTTAGGAGTTGCCCAAGAGGTAACAAACCTAATACAATATTCAGAATCTCCCACAGGACATTCCCTTTCAAAAGATACCTCTTTTTCCAGCTTTTCAACTAATTCGTTAGGAAAGATAGGGAATATTTGATTACTTGGTGATTCCGAAATAAACTTATATCCCTTTGCACGAATACCATCTCTTAAAAGTAATGCCATATCATTTGCGTGTTTTCCCATATCAAAATAAAGATTGTCCTTAAAGAGTGCTTCAAACTGTACACCCAGCAACCTACCTTTTGCTAACATAGAGCCGCTTTGTTTTAGTATCCATCTAAAATCACTTTTTAGGGCTGGGTTAGAGATTACAAGTGCCTCACCAAATAAAGCTCCGTTTTTTGTAGCTCCAATGTAAAAAGCATCTGTAAGCTCGGCAATGTCTTCTATAGTTAAATCATTTTCCGGAGAAGTAAGAGCAGATGCCAATCTTGCACCATCTAAATATAAATACAAGCCATATTTCTCACATCTTTTTTTGATTTCTTGAAGCTCGGATTTTTTATAGATTGTTCCAAGCTCAGTAGTATTTGATATATATACCATTTTAGGTTTTACAAAATGCTCATCTTCATGATACTTAACAGCTTCGTCAATTTGATCGGCATATAACTTTGCGTCAGTAGTTGGCATTGCTACTATTTTATGACCCCTGGCTTCAACTGCACCGGTTTCATGGACACAAATATGACCTCTTGCAGGTGAAATAACTGCTTCATGAGGTCTGAGGAATGCGGTTATAGATGTATAATTTGTTTGAGTACCACCAACAAAGAAGTGTACATCGACATCACTTCTTCCTATTCTCTTTTTTATCATTTCAGCAGCATTAAGGCAGTGTGGATCCTCACCATAACCAACGCTTTGCTCCATATTGGTCTTGATTAGTGAATCTAGTACTTCTGGGTGGGCTCCTTCACTGTAATCACATCTTAAGAATATCATAAAAAGGTTCCTCCTAAATAATATTAAGGCTTGTCTGCTAAGCCTTAATACATTATATAACAAAAACAATCACGAAGATATATACAAATAAAATGTCTTTAAGAATATTAAATAAATAATATTTTTATGTTGACAAATTGTGACTACAAATGTAAACTACACCTAGGATTACAAATGTAGTCTTGAATGGAGGACGCTATGTCAAAAGAAATAAATATTAGTGATTCAGAGTGGCAGATTATGAGGGCAATATGGGAAAAGCCTAATATGACACTCAAAGAGATAGCAGAAAGCACAAAAGCTTGCGGCTGGAGCTATACTACCATTAGAACAATGGTAAACAGATTATGCGACAAGGGTATAATATGTGCAGACAAGACTATTTGCAATAATTTTAAATATTATGCGGTGGTTTTAGAAGAAGAATGTAAAATAAAAGAGGTAAAGAGTTTTCTAAATAAAGTTTTTGACGGCTCTGCTAGTTTGTTAGTATCAATGTTAGCTAAAGATAGCAAGCTTTCCCATGAGGAACAAGAAGAGCTTATGAACATTATTTCAAAAATGGATAAGAATGAGTAAGAGGGATTAAATTAATTAAGGAGATGTTAGCATGGAATATTTAATGAACATTACTGCTACCTTTACCGTGACGGCCGCTTTAATTTTATTTTTTAAGTTCATATTTAAAGACAAATTTACACCTAAATGGCACATAATGATATGGTTAATTTTAATCCTAAGATTATTTTTACCCTCATTGCCGGAGAGTCAAGGCAGTATTTTTAATATGATACCTAATGTGACAGAAGAATATAGTGCCTATATGAAACAGCCTACATTTAAAGATGAAGCTTTTGAATATAGTCTCTTGAATGATAAAACTAATATACAAAACATTAGTGAAGAAATTAAACCTGTAAGTGCTGATGAAAAAAATAATACTGCCCTTGGAAACTTTGAGGAGATTTCCTCCAATAATATAATTAGAAGAATTAATATAATAGTTGTTTCAATTTATTTTTTAGGCATATTTCTTATGCTCCTATCAATGGTGACCTCCTACATAAGGTTAAAAAGAAACTTAAAAAGGGCAAAAGACTTTGAACAAAAAGAGATTGTACAACTATTTAATAGTTGTAAACATGAGATGGGTCTTCAAAATAATAAAATTGATTTAAAAATAGGTGATTTTTCTCCCATGATTGTTGGGGTTATCAGACCCACAATATATATATCAGATACATATAAATTAGAAGAATTAAGAGCTGTTTTTGTGCATGAGCTATACCACTATAAGAATGCAGATACTCTGTGGAATGTTATTTCAACAGCGCTACTGTGCCTTAACTGGTTTAACCCTATTGCATGGTGATCCTTTAAGGCCTTTAGGCGTGATTTAGAAATGTATTGTGATTACAGAGCAATTCAACTTATAGGGGAGAAAAAGACATATGCAAATGTGTTACTAAAAACAGCCATAAAAAATGAGGGTTTTAGATTTGCAACAACTTGTCTTGAAAATGGACAGAAAGAAGTATCTCAGAGAATTAAACGAATAGCACGCTTTAAAAAGCCTAAGGTATGGGTTAGCTGTATAGGGTTTGGGATTTTAATTATACTAGCCTTGTTATGTTTAACCAATCCTACTAACCAATTAGCAAATTCAAGTACAATAGGTATTATGGGATCGGACGGAACTAAAAACTCATATACCATAGATATTCCAAAGGAATGGAATAAAGACATTACCGCATCAAAAAATAGCCATACTGCACAGTATGAAGATATAGTTTTATATAATAAGGATAAGACCGAAACATTAGCGGGTCTTACTTATGTTTTAATTAATGATGATGATAGCACCTTACAAGCTGAAGAGCAGAACAGTGCCACAAGAATAGCAGAAAAAATAGAGGGGATAGCTTCGCAGTCAAATACCATGAAAAGATTAAATGATAGTGTTAGCAGTTATCTGATTGCAGGGAAACAAGACATTAATATAAATAACGTTTTTATGGTATATCAGGCTCAGTACTATTCAGGGGTAAAAGAGGGTTCGAAGGAAGATGAGCTTGACGGCTTAATAGATGGGAAGAATTTAATTAGAACAGAGCTATATTTAGTTCTTGATGAGTATCCCAAATATATCCCTATTATTTATACAGAAAATCCTAAAGTCAGTAAAGAAAATTTATTGGGTATGATTAGTACTATAAAAAAGGTGGAGGAGCCTACTGAATATATTCCAATAGACAAAGCAGGGATATATGCAAATCATGACACCGGAGTTGGGATAATGGGTGGAGAATATGACGCAAAAAAATTACTAAAGAGCTATTTTAACAACTATGTTGCGGCTGATTTACCCATAGAAAAAGCGATCAAATCTTACAAGATTAATAGCATGGAAGAGATAAAGCCTGTAGGTGATATACCAAATATCATAGATAGCGGCATGATTGAGGGTGAAACCATACCATGGAATATTATATACCCCACTGCAAGGCTGTATAAAATAGACTATGAACTGGTTCCTAAAGACAAAGAAAAATACAAAGACGTTGCAGGTGGCGGTTTTGAAATAACTAGTATAGGCAATAAGCGATATGAGGAAAGCTACGGTGTGTTTTACAGCTTCTCGGTGGATGGCAGAGAATATGAAGCTGCTTTTTTAGGATTTATACATCCAAGTAACCTAGCTGAATATGGAATAGATTACTCTGTAATGAAGAAGATAGACGATTGGTATGATCAAGTGCTTTGGCCTAGAGTGTTGTCCAACGCTAAAGTAAAGTATGTAGGTAATATTTCCGCAGTAGGAAAGTTAGTAAGTTTGCTTCCCTTGAGCGAATATACTAATGGCATGGAGCTAAAAACGAAGCAAGTCCCTTATGGTCTTACAATCAATTATAAGATTGGGAGAACTGAACCATATAATGCAAAACAGGGAGGGACTTTAAGTGCTTGGCCAGAAAAAGATGGGGATTTGAGTGGAATTTACAGTAAGGTTAATCAGGGGGAGTTGAACGGATATATTGTAAAAAAAATGAACGCTAATGCCAGTAAGATTATTGATAAGGGCATTGATAATGCCAGCTCAATTGAAATTAAACTAGCCAGTCCATATTTACCAAAGGACTATAAAACCATATACTCAGATCCGTATAAGTAAAAATCAAATAGCAGAATACCCTGTAAGCGTTTATATGTTATGACCGCTCACAGGGTATTTTGTTGCTAATTGGAAGTTTTTGAATGATATTTCTCCTTTGTAGCAAGACCACCACGTATATGACGTTCAGCCTTATTTGTGTCAAGTACCGCCTTAACTTCGGCGGCAAGGCCTGGGTTTATCTCATGCAATCTTTCGGTAATATCTTTATGTACGGTACTCTTGCTCACCCTGAACTTCTTTGCAGTAGCTCTAACTGTAGCATTTGTATCAAGAATATACCTGGCAAGCTCCAGGACTCTTTCTTCTATGTAATCCTTCATAATTAAATACTTCACCGCCCTATCATTTATTGGATTCGATTTAATGAGTTCGATACAACAATATATGCGGTAAGATTTGGAAGTATGTAAAAGAATTGAATACGTTTTATTAACTTCTAGGTATTATTATTTTCAGCCAATTCAATATATGATATAAAATAATAGTTTTTAAAACTTATTATTCAAAAATAAAAATAAATAATAAAAAAAACCATAATTTATGTAGAAATATATTGCAGAACTTTGATAAAAAAAGTAAAGTATTGTTAGAGAAAGAAAAAATATGGTAAATATATATTGAGCATTACATTTTATTAACAAATAATTCATAAAGACTAAGTTTGATAGAAGTAATTGCGTTATCTAAAAAAAGGAGTATCTTATGCAGGAGGAAAAAAGATGTCTGTGAAACAAAAACTGATTATTGGGAATAGCTTATTAGTAATATGGTCAACGATACTAATCGTAATAGGGGTGGCCAGCATACAAAAAATATCAGGAACTTTATTTATGGCAGTTATGATTGGCTTAATTGCATATATAATTTGCTCCATTATTGTTGTAATAAGATTGATTAGCTCGGTTGAAAAACCGTTAGAACAAATAATAGATCACACCTCGGAATTAGCAAAGGGAAATCTAACCTATAAACAAGATATAAATAGCGGAGATGAATTTGAAAATTTAAATACAAGTTTAAAATTTGCGGTAAATGAAATTGCTAACTATGTTTCGGACATTTCTAAGGTAACAAGAGAATTCTCAATGAAAAATTTTAGCGCTACAACAAGTCAAAAATTTGTTGGTGACTTTAAAGAAATTGAAAACTCTTTAAATGATTTTATAATAATGATTTCAGTGGCATTAAGAGAGGTTTCTAACACTGCTACATCTTTGTCTGAGGGTGTAGAGCAGATTGCAAATGCGGCACAGCACTTCGCTGACGGAGCAACAGAGCAAGCAAGCGGAATTGAAGAAATTACGGCATCAATTGAAGAAATATCAGAAAAGATAAACTTAATGTCGGAAGAGGTTGATGAGATAAGTCGTGTAATCAGTAAGACAGGTGGATTGGTTGAAGACGGTCACGGGAAGATGACAAGAATGAAGGAATCTATGGGACAAGTGGCGGCAGAGTCGGAAAAAGCAAAGAGCATTACGTTTAAAATACAGGAAATTGCATCTCAAACTAATCTTCTAGCATTAAATGCCGCTATAGAAGCTGCAAGAGCAGGTGAAGCAGGAAAAGGATTTTCTGTAGTTGCAGAAGAAGTAAAGAGCCTAGCTGCTGTTACAGATGAAGCCGTAAAGGAAATCGATACAATAATCGAGGGTACTATTAATGCAGTTAAAGGTGCAGAGGGTCTTCTTATGGAAACCACTGCAAACTTTGATGATATTGTAAAGAATACAGGTGAAATAACTTCTAAAACAAGGCAAATTGATGAAATATCCAAACAAAGTGCTGTTGGAATGCAACAAATAAAGGCGGGGATAGAACAAATCTCAATTGTGGTACAAACTAATGCGGCTACTTCAGAAGAGACAGCGGCAACCAGCCAAGAACTTTCACAGTATGCTCATATGTTGAAATCATTAATGAATGAGTTTACCTTATACTCTGAGAAGGCTACAAAATATGAATTTACAAAAGACTTGGAAACAGGTAATCAAGTAATCGATAGTGAGCATCGTAAGCTTATTGCTGCAATAAATGACGTTTTAGAAGCCAGTGGAAAAGGTAAGGGCCGTGCAGAGCTTGAGAAGACTATTGTTTTTCTGGACAATTATGTTAAGGAACACTTTGCTCATGAAGAGGAATTACAAAGACAATATAATTATCCACAATATGAAAAACATAGGGAATGGCACAAAGCCTATATTTCTCAAATTGAGGCAATTAGAAACTCATTTGCTGTAGATGGGCAAACAGTATCAATGGTAAGTGAGGTTAATAAAAAGACAGCAATTCTAATAGCACACATTAGAAATGTAGACTCAAAATTAGCTGAGTACATACGAAAACACCAGTAAATAATTTGTTATATAATTAAATAACCATATATTAAAAGAACCTATTTATGAGGTGACCCCTCAAAGCGGGACTTTAAAAACGGGACTTTATCAGAGTAGAGATTTAACGATTTCTACTCTGTTTTTCTTTTTATCATCATATTGGCAAAACACCAATATTTGTGATAAAATTAATAAACTTAAGGAAAATTAAGATTGTCTTAATAATAAGTAAAGGATAATAGTTTAATATCAATTTGTGAATGACCCAGGAGGAAGAAATGAGTAAAGAAATACTTTATAAGGTTAGAACTACAATGGAAGCTGTTGATAATAGAAATTTCTTATACATCAGAACATTTAAGCAGAATTCATCTATATTTATGCCAATGGCAGTTTTGGCATTAATTGGTGGAGCGTTGCTGATGTTTGCAATGAAAAGATTTGGAATAATAGAATTTATAGGATCGTTCTTCTTTATGTTTTGTATTGTTTTTCTAGTTCTGATATTAAAAATTGAACTGAGACATATGCGCAGGGTCAAGGATGATGACACCGGCGTTTTTGGAAACATGACAGATATTTCGTTTTATGAAGATTATTTGGCTATGGAAACCACAATGGCAAAAGGAGTAAGCAAATTAAACTATAAAGATTTTTATGGATTAATTGAGACAAGGAATTATTATATATTCTATTATACAAAAGCCATGGCGACAATGTTAAGAAAAAAGGATATGAAGGAAATAGATGCCTCAGAATTTAAAGGGTTCATAACTGAGAAATTTAAAGATAAATACAGAAAATTATAGGAGGATTAAAATATGTGTTATAACATTCTTGTAGCAGAAGATGACGAATCGATAGTTGAGCTATTGAGACTATATTTAGAGAACGAGGGATATAAGGTTTTTGCTGCAAGTGATGGACTAAAGGCGCTAGATTTATTGGAAAATAATAAGATAGATATGGCAGTATTAGACATAATGATGCCAAAGCTAAATGGATATGAAGTTACTAAGATGATTAGAAATGTCAGCAACATTCCTATTTTAGTGCTTTCAGCAAAGAATTTAGATAGCGATAAGATAATTGGATTAGATTTAGGGGCAGATGATTATATGACAAAGCCCTTTAATCCATTGGAAATAATAGCAAGAGTAAAGGCGGCATTAAGAAGATATTATAAATTAAACAACAACTTAGACAAAGGATTGATTACTACTAAATATTTAGTAGGAGAGTTAGAACTTGATACAGAAAAGCTTGAGGTTACAAAGAACGGAAAAGAAATACCATTAACGCCCACTGAGTATAAAATTGTGGCATTATTAATGAAAACACCGGGAAGAGTATATACAAAGGCACAGATATATGAGACTATCAGCGGTGAATACTTTGAAAGTGATGATAACACTATGATGGTACACGTTTCTAAAATCAGAGAAAAAATTGAGGATGATCCTAAGAATCCAAAATATATAAAAACCATTAGAGGGTTGGGGTATAAAATTGAAAAGAGATAGTAGAATGAAGGGGAGCTTTTTTTCCCTTCTTATTAAAAACTATGTTGCTTTTACAGCTGTAAATGTTGCATTGGTAATAATTATTTTTTCTCTAGGTTCTGTTGTTTTGGCGGCTCATTTAAAGATGCCGGGTTCAAATGTAGAAAGGCAATTATCCCTTTTAGAATCGGGTAGGTACGATAAGATAAAGGATTATAAACTAACGGGACCAAGTGGATACTTTGAAATCTTAAATGAGAATAATAAGGTTGTTTATATAAGCGATTCAAGTAAGAAAAAAGAAGTGTATACTGAAGGAGAGTTAGCCTGTATTCCTGATTATATTTCTGATATATATATGGACGTTCAAAAGCATAAGGATAAGCAAGGCAAGGACATTACTATAATAATTGCGAATACCTATTATGATGTTCCGGAGGAAGAATTAAAAAAGGAATTTATAATTGTATTAGATGACAAAAGAAAGGTTATATATGCAAGTCCAAATGTTACAAAGGAACAGTATACGGAAAGAGAATATGGATTCCTTATAAATGATGATAAGGGTAAGCTATATACAAGTAAGTATGAATTTAAAGGACAAGACGGCAATAAATATACTATGATAATAAATACTGCCTTTTCTGATAAAAGGACTGTAAACGCGTATTATAGGGGATTGGCTTGTATAGGCATAGCGATTATTATTTGTTATATTTTATCTATATTTTTCTTTGTAAAATGGCTTACAAGAAAGGTGAAGAAACCGCTGACTGTTCTTAATAACGCAATGATTTCTTTTGCTAAAGGTGACAAGGAAAGCGTTGTTAATTATAGTGGGGCAGCAGAATTTGTGCATATTTGTGACAGCTTCAATGAAATGGCAGAGCTGTTAAGAAAAAGTGAAGAGGCGAAACTTCAAATTGAAGACCAAAAAAGCAAAATGCTTGCAGATATTTCACATGATTTGAAAACACCCATAACCACAATCCAAGGCTATGCAAAAGCTTTAGCTGATGGAATAATTGTAAAGGAAGAGCAACAAAAATACTTGGATAAAATTTATAATAAATCAATTGACCTAACAGAATTGATAAATACTTTCTATGAATATAGTAAGCTTGAACATCCGGATTTTGCTTTCTTATTTGAAAACATTGAAATAAATGAATTTTTCAGAGAATATTTAGCTCAACGGTATGAGGAAATAATGGATAAGGATTTCTTATTAGAAATTGATATTCCGGAGCAAATTACAATTTGCAGTATTGATAAGCTTCAATTTAGACGAGGGTTAGATAATATTATTAATAATTCACTAAAGCACAATCCTAAGGGAACAACAATGTACGTGAACATAGGTTATGCAGATAAAGATGAAAGAGAAGGATATTTAAAGATAATAATGGCAGATGATGGTCTGGGAATACCACAAGAATTGGTTAAGGATATATTTGATCCTTTTGTTGTGGGAGATGACTCTCGAAACAGCAAGCAGGGTTCCGGCTTAGGGCTGTCAATTAGTAAAAAAATTATAGAGGGACATGGCGGGGTAATAGAATTAATACCAAGTGAAAAGAGCGAATATAGCACGGAATTTGTTATATATATCCCAATAATAAAGCTGTAAATTCAAAAAAAGACTCAAATATTTGAGTCTTTTTTTATTTGGAACAAATAAGGGTTATCTTGCTGTAGAGAAGAAAAACAATCATTAATCTTAATGAACCTTAAGCTTATGTAAAGATTCAAATAAGGTTTAATTTGTATTATATAGAAATCAAAGGAAAGGGAGTTTTGTAATATGAGAAGAATAATAGCAGTTAGTATTTCAGCTATAATGTTTTTTTGTATACCTATTGTGGGTTTTGCGGCAGACAAAAAAACATCCAATGAAAGTAGCAAAGAAAAGGTATATGAAGTTTCACTAAACACAATAGATGAACTGATTATGAAGAGTAGTCAATTTAATAAGGATTCAGAAGAAAAGAAGCAAAGACTTAAAAGTGATGCAAGCAAATACGAAAGCAGAATAAGAAAAATAAAAAAGGAAGATAGCGCTGACGATTGGGGTAATGCAAGCACTATCAGTTCTCTTTATGACCAGCTAAGAACAGCTCAATACAATCTTAAAATATTAAATATGACAGAGGAAATAAGCTTAAAAAAACAAGCTATGTCAGCTAAAAGTGAATACATAAAATATATGAGAATGAAAGAAAATTACCAACTGTTTATAGAAAAGGATAAACAAAATAAACTTGATGAAAGCTTGGCAAAAGCAAAATATGAACGAGGAATAATCTCTGAGACTCAATATAACGAAAAACTTAATAACAGTGTAAATTATAAAGATGAAATTTTTGAGGAAGACAAAAAAATAGAAAAGCAAGAAGAAGAACTGAGAACGGCATTAGGCTTAAAAACTGAAAAACTAAAACTTGCTAATAAAAGTCAAGCGTTTTATACAAGTTTTAATACAGATTTAGTAAGTAAAAAAAGGACAATTTAACTAGCCCCATGTGAAGATGAGGATAAAAATTAAATATGGAATTTAGAAAAAATTAGTTGTAAACCTCCATTACTCTAGCATAGTAAATGCGAAGAAATTTGTTAACACCAGCCATTTTAGCTACATTTTTAGGCTTGCCCTCGGCTTCTTTTTTAATCATGAATTGATATACTACATCATTTTCTAGCTTATGTAATTTAAGAGCCTGCATTACTTCGTAGCAGGCTTTTCTAAGAGGAGCGGAGCCACGTTTAGATATATGTCGGTTTGTTCCTTCGAATTGTCCTGACTGGTATGGTGGAGCATCATTACCTGCATAAGCATTAAGGGCTTTACCACTTGTAAAACGTCTGGTATCGCCGATTTCAGCAATGAGACGAGGAGCAAGTCTGTTGCCAACACCACCCATAGCTCTAACTATAGGGTATTCAGGAAGAGTATAAGCAATTACTTGCATTTGTTGTAATAGCAAAGTGGAAGAAGAAGTACATTGCTTTAAGACATCAAGACATTGCTTAAGTGCTAAGGTGGTACTTATATCAGTTCCTCTAGTGGTAATGCTGTTTTTAGCAAGTTCATATATGGCAAGGGCTTTTGTTTGGACATTACGACAACGTTTTTTAGCAGCGAATTTTGTATAACTATTAATAAATCTCCTTTCTCCCATTTTTTTAATATTCTCAAAGTTTTCGTATTTTTCAACGAAATCATAGAAAAAACTTTGTGACAAATTGGGGTTTGGAGATAGTAATGATTTAATTCCTGGCATAACTTCATCAAGTAAATTTGTCAGCTGCACACGTGATTTTATCTTCATGGAAATGCATTGCTGATATTGCCTTGAAAGGAATTTTAAATCATCATATTTTTGAGAAGCATTCGTATAAGGCTGCAACTGATAGGCTTTTTCTATAACGTAAATTGCAATTTTAAGAGCATCTTTCTTATCGGTTTTACCTTTACGAATACTGTTGTCACCATACTTTTTCATGAGGTATGGGTTGATTAATGAAACATGGATATTTTCATTGAGTAATGTTTTTAGGATTGGATAGTGGTAATGCCCTGTAGCTTCCATGGCAACCTTAACATCAGGCATATAGACTTGAATAAGGTCAGTTAGAGCATTAAGTCCACTAATAGTGTGATTGAAGTTTTTGGGTTTTAATAAAATTTCACCATCTGAATTAATTATGGCGATGGTACTTTTAGACTTAGAAACATCAATTCCTACTGCAATCATGATAATTCCTCCTTGTGTATTGTTATGATTGGTTCCAACATCTCAATATTTGTTCAGTTTCGTTATTTACACGGGAGCGAATCCCAACTTGCTAAATCGAATTAATAATAATGAGAGGTGGTTAACACTTTTAGTTACGGGAGCCAGTCCCAAATTTAGAACGTTAACCAATCAAACTCATCATAACAAAAAAATAAGAATAGAGGTTTTAATCTCTACTCTTATATATTACGAAATCTAGCAGAGGAAATACAGAGAAATTATAGTGAATACATTAATATTGCCCATTTGAAAATAGTGGATACATTAAAAAAGCACAGGAATACAAACAGTTTGAAATTCTTCTGCTTAAATGATAAATATGCTAAAAAGCAAAAAGTTATAAAGACATATATATCTAAAATATACAAAAGCGTATTAACTTTAGATATTAAATATGCAATAAGGAGTAAAGCCATAATAGCAATATTAAAAATAACCAATTTGTTCATATAATACCTCCACTAAATAACAGTATAAAGGTATTATATGCCAAAATCAACCAAGAACGGAGCATGAAATGGGAAAAGGAATAAAGGCCGGCAAGAAGAAAGAAACCGGTGTAAGTAAAGATACAATTAAGCTGATGGAAGAATCATATACAAAAGGATTTCAGGACGGAATACATGGTTCAGTAGATAAAGCCTATAGATTAATTGTAGGACTAGCTCTAGTTGGGTTAGTTAAGGAATTTGGATTTTCTCCGCAGGATACGGAAAAGCTTAATACTGTAATGGATGAGCTTTCGATAAGACTAGAAAATGGAGAAATGAGTACAGAAGAGTTAAGGCAATACCTCATTGGAGAAGGTGTTGTGTTTAGAAATTTTATTGAGGAGGATGAAATCATGTCAAGAGCAGCAAAACATTCAGATAAGGAATACATAGGACTTATTGAAAAGGGTTTAGATAATAAGGGTATTTTCAAGAAGTTAAATATCCCGGTTGGAAGTCAAACTAGAGTAGGAAAGCACATAGACAAGCTTAGGCAGACACACGGTGCATTAGAGATTAATACTAAGGAGCCTATTACTGAACCGAATGGAATTCACTATGGCAAGGCAAAGGCAGCAGAACTAGTGGAGAAAAATAGGGTTGATGTTGATAGTATTATGGCAGGCATTGAGAATAAGAATAAGGCTTTACAAAAAGGTGATGGAAGCGTAGAAGATTTATTTAAGGGTAAACCAGCAATACCTAATCCGAAGTTTGAAGAAGCTACGGCAGATATGTTTAAGGCAAAGGAAGTACCGGAGAAAGTTGAGGATGATGTTACGGCTGCCATTAATGAAATAGATCCGGCATACCACTTCGATAGTAAACCGAATTTCATTGCACTTGCTAAAATCAATTTTAACAAGGCTATAGACGATTATTCGGAGAAGTTGTCACATCTCAATAAAAATCTTGCTGACGGAGAAATTATCGACCTTGCTGAGGTACAAGCATACAATATGTCACTTGAGAAATTAAAGGCGGTGGCTGGATATGAAACAACCATTACCGCCATGTAAGAATTGCCAAACTAGAGAACCAGCGTGTCAGTCCGGGTGTGAGGGGTACAAGCAATATCGGCTAGATTATGCAAAGTACCAGGCACAGGTGCAGGCTAATAAAAACAAATCAAGGGATGTTGATAATTTCAAATACATACAGGTAAAGCGTTGCAAGGAATTTGCTGGGAGGTGATTACTATAGCAGAGCAAGACATTTTAAAAATAGTGGCAGAAAGTGCTGCTAAAACAGCTATCAAGATGCTTAAAGACGAAGAACGCAAAGGTAAGAAGAAAAGAGCCTTTCAAAACACAAATTTACTTTTAGAGCATTATTTAGAACTGAAAGACTTTTGTAACAATGTTGTATATGAAAGTGCTCCCATGGCTGTTGACGATGAAAACTATCGAATCTTTGAAATAATAGACGAGGTTACAGGTGAAACAGTTTCAGTCAGAAGCCTTAAACGTAGCAAAGAGGTAACTTTGATTATGCTAAATCATATAGATGCAGCGTTGGAGGTTTTGAAGGAAAAATGTGAGTTAAGTAATAAAGATGATATGATGGATAAGTACACAGTAATAGATATGCTACATCTTAATCCAGCACTACAAGAATTAGATTGGATTGACAGGCTGGGAACTGTTTCTGATGAACTTGGGAAGTCTGAAAAGACAATTAGAAGATGGCGTAATGAAATGGTTAATACACTGGGAATTTACATTTTTGGCGCAGAAGGATTGAATTTACTTACATAGAGCATGATTTAAAAAATGAGAAAAACATGATTTTACAGTGACATTTTTTATGTGTTATTATGGTATTGGTGAAAGATAGGCATTGATTTCTCCTTTAAACCACACACTTTCTTAAAAGGCAACTACAGTAGAGATATTGGGGTTGTCTTTTTAAATGTCGTATTATGTCGAATTGGTCAGGTTGAATTTGGTCAGATATTGGGATAATATGGAGGTGGAAGGAAGGTGTGCATTATGCCAAATGAAAATAATAAAAATAAGCAACAAGATATTAAAGAAATATCTGAAAAAAGAGATGCAGAGGTAATAAAAAATAAAGACTCTTTGTACGAAAGAAGTCATAATTTTTCTTTACAATTTAAGGAAACGGACGATGAAGGCCCAGTCACATTTACTAGTGATGAAAAAAATAAATAAATGTTTGGATGTGATTTTATCAATATGGAGAATTTAGTTGCCCAAATTCCATACATTTTAGAGTATGTGGTACCAGGATATGTACTATTATATTTATTCCATTTTGTAGCTTTAGGGGATGTTAGGAAATGCGACAATGTAATAATTAAAAGTGTCGTACTTAGTTTTATAATGCGACTTGTTCCGAACACTATAAAGATTCCTGAAATTACATTTGTGATTCCATTTGTTATAAAAGTCTTAATCATTCCAATTATTCTAGGATATGCATTAGGACAAATGTGGAAATCCAAAAGATTTAATGACTTTTTACTTTTGTTTAAAATCAATAGAACTACTAATGAAAACTTATGGGCAGACGTGATAAAAGAAGGTTCATTTTTAAGATTTTATAATGAAAATCCAACCTCTTATATCCAAGGGCAATGTAAATATTGTGGCGAAGGAAATATGTCTAATTTAATAACCGTATCTAAGTATCAAGAATTTGAGAATAATAAGCAAATAACGCCTAAAAAGGATGAATCGTATACAAGCTATATGATAGTAGATATAAATAAATTTAAGAAGATAGAAGTATTAACAAAAAAATAAATAAAAAAATAGGTTTAACTCTAAAAATTAAAAGATGGTAAGAGAATACCATCTTTTTTTATACTCAAAAGGAGGTGGCATTGTGGCCAGTGTACAAAAACTAATAAACAAAGTATCAAAGGCATTAAATGTAAAAGGTATGATGCCGCTGATAAACCATGAACAATTTTACGGAGATAATGGCCCAATAACTAAATACGTACTTCATTACGGAACTCCCAGAGGTAAAAGTAATGATATTATTGCAGAAGTATATAGTAAGGCAGACCTACTAAATGAACTCGTTGACATTCTGAAAGAAGGTGAAGGCAGTGAATAAACTTACACCAAAACAGAAAGCTTTTGCAGATTATTATATTGAGACTGGCAATGCAACAGAATCAGCAAGAAGAGCTGGATATAAGCAACCTCATGTACAAGGCAGTCAGAACTTAGATAAACTTAGCGTTTCACAATATATAGATAGCAGAACTAAAGAAATTGAATCAAAGCGCATAGCTTCGGGCAATGAGGTCCTTCAGTACCTGACGAAGGTAATGCGTGGAGAAGAGAAAGACCAATTTGACTTAGACGCATCTCTTCAAGACCGAACTAAGGCGGCTGAACTTCTAGGCAAACGATATAGATTATTTACAGACAAGGTGGAAGTGGATAACAAAGCCGAAGTTGAAAAGAACAAGAAGCTGGATGCTATAACAGGAATACTAGAACAGATGCAACCAGTAAAAGGGGATGAAGGGTAATGTTAAAATTATCACCCAAATTTAAAGACTTTTTAAGTGTTGTAACTGAAAGGGAGTACCTTGAAGGAACGACAGCGGCTGGAAAAACTACTGTTGGTATCTTTAAATTTATGCTTATGGTTGCAAGGTCTGAGATTAAATATCATGTAATTGCGGGTGCTGACCTTGGAACTGTAGAAAAGAATGTACTGAATAGTGAACGTGGCTTACTAGAGCAGTTTGAGGGGTTAGCTGAATACTATGGAAATGGTAAAGGCAATACAAAGTTACCCCACGTTGAATATGAAACATCAAAAGGCAAGAGAATAATTTATATTTGTGGCTATGATAATAAAAAAAGATGGCAAAAGGTGTTAGGTGGTCAAGTTGGATGTGTTTACATTGACGAAGTTAATATTGCAGACATGGAGTTCGTTCGAGAAATAACTCATAGATGCGAATATATGATGACAACCTCGAATCCGGATAATCCTGACTTGCCAATTTATAAGGAGTTTATCAACAGAAGCAGGCCGTTAGAAAAATATAAAAAAGATTATCCCGAAGAATTAATAAGTGAGCTAAATGAACAGGCTGTAGAGGGTTGGGTTCATTGGTACTTTACTTTTTATGATAATGCAGCAATGACACACGAACAGATCCAGAAGAAAATAAATAGTGTTGCAGTTGGAACCAAGATGTACAAAAACAAAATCCAAGGACTACGTGGCAGGGCAACTGGACTTATATTTAATGTTAAGAAAGAAAATATAATAACCAAGGAAGATGCTAAGAAATTCAAGTATGAAGTGTTTTCTTGCGGAGTTGATACATCTTATTCACGTAATTCAGACGATAAGTTCTCCTTTATTTTCTCCGGCATAACAAACTGCAGAAAAAAGATTACACTTGCTGAGAGATGCTATAACAACAAAGATAGAACAGAACCATTATCCCCAAGTGATATTCCACCACTACTAGTAGACTTTATGAATCAGTGCACCAAAGAGTTTGGATTTGCTAAGAATGTATTTATAGACTCTGCAGACCAGGCCACTATACTTGAATGTCAGAAATACAAGAAAAGGCATGGCAGTATTTATGTCTTTGGTGGAGCATGGAAGAAAACAATGATAATAGACAGAATTAATCTCCAGGGCGGATGGATGGCTCATGGAGATTTTTTAATTGTGGAAGATTGCAAAGAAACTATAAGAGAGTTAAATACTTATTCATGGCAAGAAGATAAAGATAAACCTGAAGATGGAAATGACCACATGATTAATGCAGACCAATATTCTTGGCTGCCATATAAGGAGCGCATCGGCTCTGTAGTTAAGGAGGATTGAGAATGTGAATATAAACACAGTAATTGAGCATCTGAATAAAAAATATGGGTACGACTTAAATGGAGATTATTATAATAACATAGAAGAGTGGAAAGATTGGTGGAAGGGGTTCTTTCAGCCATTCCATGAGTACCACGAAGCTGATTCTGATGGTAAGCAGATAAAGAGAAAACTATATACCTTAAAGATGGCCAAGAAGATTTCAGAGGATTGGGCTTCGATTCTGCTTAATGAAAAAACTATAGTGTCTATAAATGATGAGCAGAGCTCAAACTTTGTAAATGGTGATGGCAAAGATAATGAGGGCGTGCTGTATGAGAATAACTTCTGGTTAAAAGCTAATGAGTTAGTTGAAAAGTCGTTTGCTATGGGAACAGGTGCATTTGTACTTAGACTTGTAGGAATGAAGGTGACTAATGGAAATATTCAGCGAGACCAGGATACCAAAATAAAGATTGAGTATTTACCGGCAACTAATATAATTCCGCTGTCAGTAAAGTATGGTGAGATTATTGATGTTGCATTTGTATCTGAGGTTTTATACAAGGGCGAGAAGTTCGTGTATATAGAAACTCATATGCTCGAAGGTAATGAAGGCAGCAAAGAATATGTTATAAATAATGCTTACTTCAAAGAGGAAAGTGAGAAGTTAGTTGCTAAGCCATTACCGCAGGGCATACTAGAAGTTATAAAGACTGGATCGGATATACCTTTATTTAGCATTATCAAGCCTAATATCTGCAATAGCATAGATGAAGATACTTCACTTGGAATATCTGTATTTGCAAATGCTATAGATAACTTAATGGGTGTTGACCTTGCTTATAATAACTTTAACCGTGACTTTAAGCTTGGAGGCAAAAAGGTATTCATTAACGAGGACCTAACCAAAACGGATTCAAGCGGAAATGTTTATACTCCCGATGATGTAGCACAGCAACTATTTGTATGTGTAAGTGACACTTTGATTGAAGGTAAGGATACTCTGATTCATGAGCATAATCCTGAACTGAGAGTAGAAGAAAATGTTGCAGGATTGCAAGCACAATTAGATTATTTGTCGTTTAAATGTGGTCTTGGTGCTAAGTATTATCAGTTTAATAATTCAAACGTGACTGTTACAGCAACACAATATACTGGAGAAAAACAAGACCTAATAAAAAATGTTAGCAAGCATTACAAGACAGTAGAAACTGCACTAAGAGGCATAGTTAAGGCAATCTTGTGGGTAGGCAAAGAGGTAATTGGTGCGAATGTAAATCCGGATGCAGTTGTTACTATAGAATTTGATGATAGTTATATTACTGATAAGGATTCTGAACGTCTAAATGATTTGCAAGAAATTAGAGATGGAATAAGGCAAAAGTATGAATACCGAATGAAGTGGTATGGAGAGGACGAGGAAACTGCAAAAAGTATGGTGGCAGATTTAGGCAATACGTCACTGTTTTAAGGAGGACACAGTATGAAGATACCAGAAAATATAAGAATTGGCGGAGTTGATTATAAAGTAGAATTACAGGGCGCGTTAAATGATGGTGTGAACATGTTGTATGGTCAGATTGACTATCAAGCAAGTGAAATTAAGCTAAATGATGATATTGAGGGGCATCAGCACCAATGTATTACGCTCTGGCACGAAGTTTTACATGGTATTGTAAATAATTTTGGAATGGAAATTGAAGATGAAGAAAAAATTGTTGATATGTTTGCTAAAGGCATATATCAAGTGCTGCAGGATAATGGAGCTGTATTATTTGATTTGAGGAAAGAAGATGCTTAGTCCTAAATATTTAGAACAGTTGCCGGATAACCTCATAGAATTATATTCTAAAGCCGAATCAGACATTATAGCAGATATGGCCAGAAGACTCACTACATACGATTATTTTATTCCTGCAGCACAGTGGCAGTATAAGAAGCTTAGAGAGATGTCACTGCTACATGAAGATATATTAAAAAAGCTGTCAGCTACGACAGGAATCTCGAAGAAGCAGATTGAACAGATGATAGAACAGGCCGGTGTCCAAACATTAAAGACGGATGATGAAATATACAAAAGAGCAGGTAAAACACCAGGACCTATAAGCGCATCACCTGAACTACAAGCCGTACTTACTGCAGGAGTGAATAAGACACAGGGGTTATTTGAAAACTTAACAAGGACTACAGCTAACACGGCTACACACCAATTTGAAAAGGCACTAGATAGGGCATACATGCAGATTACAAGTGGTGCTTTTGATTATAATAGTGCAATTAGATCAGCTGTAAAAGACCTATCTCAGAAAGGTGTTGCTGTGGTGGAATATCCAAGCGGACACATAGATTATATGGAGGTCGCTGTAAGAAGAGCAACAGTAACAGGAGTTAATCAGACTGCTGCCAAACTACAAGAAGCACGTGCTGATGAGATGGATAGTGACTTAGTTGAGGTAACAGCTCATGCCGGTGCTAGACCAGACCATGCAGAGTGGCAAGGAAAAGTATTTAGCCGTTCAGGCAAACATCCTAAGTATCCTGACTTTGTATCCTCCACAGGGTACGGAACTGGTGCTGGATTATGTGGGTGGAATTGCCGCCATAACTTTTATCCATTTTTCGAAGGCATATCAGAAAAGACATGCACTAGGTCAGAGTTAAAAGAACTTAACGCTTTGAAGTATGAATATAACGGTCAGAAAATGACCGAATATGAGGCCACTCAGAAGCAAAGACATATCGAAAGGCAAATAAGACGGTGGAAACGTGAAGAACAGGCATTTAAGACTATAAACTTTCCCACTGATGAAGCAACAGCTAAGGTAAGACAGTGGCAGAGTGTTCAAAGAGACTTTATAAATCAGACTGGTTTAAAAAGGCAATATGACAGGGAGCAGATTCCTGGAGGAAATAAGAAAAAAGCTGAAAGAAATACTACAGAAATAAAAAAACCTGTTTCTAAAAACGAAAAAAGTAGTATAATAGATACAAATAAAGTTAAGCCCAAAAAAGACGATGCCAATTTTGAAAATGCCTTTAATAAAGCTTTAGAACATGGCAACAAAACCGGAAATGAATGTCTATTGTGGCTTGATTTAAATGGCAACGAAGTAATAGAGTTTGCAGCCGGAAATAAAAACAGTGTGGCTATCAGCCAAGAAACTATAAATTATTTATTAAACGCTAAGAAAGGTACTGTAATATCCCTACATAACCACCCAAAAAGTTCTGCTTTTTCAGCGGAGGACATGAATGTAGCTTGTCGCTTTGAGTCTGTCAAAGAAATGCAAGTTGTTGGACATGATGGAACTAAGTACTACCTTGAAATAGGAGGTGGATACAGGCCGGATATATGCCAGATTAGAGATGCATACAATGAACTTCAGGAGAAAACGCATGATAAGTACTACAAAATGTTTATTAAGACAAATGACCAGGTAGCTACATGGAGAGAACATTCGAATGAAATAAATGAAGCTATTGCTAAAAAGTTTAAATGGACCTACAGGAGGGAAAACGAATGAAAGAAGTGCTGATTCCGGATGAATATATCCCTGATTATAGTTTGCCTCGAGAAGAGGAAGAAAAACGATATGCAGAGCATACAAAGAATGCATCCAAGGCATGGGATGAACTAGAAAAAATGAAAGATACAACAAAGAAAACAAGATAAGCCGTTTGCATCTGCAGACGGTATTTTTATATCTAAATATAATTAATTCAAGGCAGTCAGAAATGGCTGTCTTTTGTTATATCTAAAAATAGTCTACTGCAGACGTAAATAGCAGAACGGCAGACAAGAAACAGTCGTTAAAAATCGTAGCCGAGAAAGGGAGAATATGAAAAGAGAACAAATTGAAACATTATTAAAAGAGGCAGGTGTTGGTGAGGATAAACTAAAAACCACGCTTGATGCAGTTATGGATGAAAACGGCAAAGATATTGAGGCAGAAAAAGCAAAGACCACTGCAAAAGATGGTGAACTGGTTAAGGCTAATGACACTATCAAAGGTTTACAGGACGACATTAAAAAGTTCGATGGGGTTGATGTTGAAAAGTTGAAACAGAGTGCTCAGGACTGGGAAACAAAGTACAACACTGACATTACTGCAGAGCAAACCAAAGCAAAGAATCTGGAAAGAACATACTCACTTAAAGAGGCCTTAAGGAGTGCCGGTGTTTTAGATCCAGATTACATTATCTTTAAGCATGGTGGTACAGAGAAGTTTGCTTTCAATGATGAGGGCAAGCTAATCGGTTTAGACGAAACTATTAAACCTTATAAGGAATCAAATCCTTCTCTTTTCAAACAAGAGGATGATGGAAATGGTGGCTCATCCTTCCGTGCTGACAGTGGTGGAAGTCACGGCAACGGTGGAAACCATGAACCAACAACATTAAAGGCAGCCCTAGCGGATGCATACAAATAAAATTATAGGAGGTAATAAATTATGGCTGTAACATTAGAACAGGCAAAGGTTGGCATGGCCAACAAAATTGACCAAATGGTCATAGATGAATTTAGAAGAGGTTCATTACTTATGGATGCTCTTACTTTTGACGACTCTGTATCTCCAGGTACAGGAGGGTCTACTTTGGTGTATGGATATACACAGTTAAAGACTCCAGCAACTGCAGATTTCAGAAATATCAATGCTGAATATACCTCAAAAGAAGCTGACAGACAAACAAAGTCTGTTGAACTTAAAATCTTTGGTGGAGAGTTCAAAATTGATAGAGTTATTGCAAAGACATCAGGCGCAATTGACGAAGTCGATTTTCAGTTAAAGGAAAAGATTAAGGCAACTACAAATCTATTCCACAACACTGTTATCAACGGTGATAAGTCAGTTAAAGGATTTGATGGATTAGATGTAATGCTTGCCAATACATCTACAGAGATTAATGCAGGTGCAGGCAATTACATAGACTTGTCTACAGCATCTGGCATTGATACTAACTATAAGGCAGTGCTTGATATTATGGATGAGTTTTTAGCTGAACTTGATGGATTACCAGGAATGCTTATGGGCAACAGCAAGCTTATTACAAAGTTAAAAGCGTGCGCAAGAAGGGCGGGTTATTTAACTCAGTCTGAAGATGCTTTCGGAAGACAAGTTGATTCCTACAATGGAATTAAGTTTGTGGATTTAGATTATTTCTACAATGGAACAACAACATTGCCAATTGTACCAATCGTATCTAGAAAGTACACACCATCAGGCGGATCTGAAACTACGGTAACTGGTCTGACAGACCTTTATGCTACTAGATTTGCACTTGACGGATTCCATGCAGCTTCACCACTTGGTGGTAAGTTGATTGATACTACATTGCCAGACTTCAGCACTGCAGGTGCAGTAAAAGCCGGTGATGTGGAAATGGTTGCTGCAACAGTTTTGAAAAAGACTAGAGCTGCAGGCGTGCTTAGAAATATTAAAGTACAGTAGGAGGTGCAATATGTTTAAAATTACAGCACCAAATGAAGAATACACCCGTGAGATAGCGGGTGTACATTTTGTAGAAGGAACGGCAACTACTAATAATGAGGTTGTTGCAAGATGGCTCGAAGGCAGAGGTTTTACAGTTGATGCTGATGAGGAAATGAGCCGAGGTGAGGCTAATGAGTCCGAACCTAAGCAAAAGAATATAGGAAAGATGACTGTAGAAGAATTACAAAACTATGCTAATGAACTAGGTGTAGATATATCTGGTTGTGCAAACAAGGAAGAGAAAAAGAGTGTAATTAAAGCTTTCCTTGAAACTGTTAAAGAGTAAGGAGGTTAAGGGTATGGCATATGCTAATTATGCATATTACACGGCAGAGTATATGGGTAACTCCATACCCTCTGCCAATTTTGATAGATTGGCAAATAGAGCTAGCAGTTACCTAGATAAAATCATTGGTAGCAAAATCTCCGAAATATCCACTACAGAAAAAGTTAAAATGGCCACTTGTGCAGTAGCAGAGGCTTGGCAGATAAATGAGAATGGCGGCGATGTAGTCAGCCAATCGGTTGGGTCTTGGTCAAAGTCATTTAATAAGGAATCAAAGAGCGATGACCAAAGGTTATTCGAAGCGGCCAATTTGTATTTATATGATGTAGTAAGGAAGGTAAGGTGGTGTTAGTGTTTCCTCATACAGTTACTATTTATAACCGGGATAAAGAAGAACATTACCACCGAACTGTAATTACTGGTGTGCTTTGGGATAGTAGCAAAGGGGCTGTAGTGCGAAAGACTGGAGTAAGTTCGGTTGATGGACTACAGCTTATAATCCCTATGTCAGCACAAGGGTATTTAAAGCCGTCAGATTGGCTTGAATTAGCAAATAAAACAGTGCATTGGACATTACAACCAAGGGATGTTGTTGTTCTTGGAAAAATTGAATATGAAGTGGTCAAGAGCATCAAAGAACTGCAACAGTTTGATGATATGCTGACAATAAGTAACATTGACACTAAAAAATTTGGGAGTAACCTTGACCATTGGGAGGTTAGTGGTAAATGAAGATTAGTACATTAGACCTTGTATGGGAACATGACTTTGAAAAAGAGTGGACAAATAGATTTAGTAAGGCGCAGAAGTTTATTGATAGTGAGGTTCTGAGACTATCCAATCCATATATACCAATGCAACAAGGAGGATTACAAGAAAGTGGGATACTTGGTACTAAGATAGGCAGTGGTAAAGTTATTTATAATTCCCCATATGCCCGTTATCAGTACTACGGCAAAGTTATGGTCGGCAGAGCACCAAAAAAACTTACAGACCGAGATTTAGTGTATCATGGCGCACCGATGAGAGGTAGGTTATGGTTCGAAAGAATGAAAGCCGATAAAAAGGAGCAAATACTTAAAGGCGCAGCCAAAATAACGAAGGGAGATTAAATGTGAGTATTATAAAATCTTTGCAATCATACCTACAAACCTATGAGGGTATGGAGCAGATAAAAGATATAAAGACTTATGTGGCAGAAGCTACCAACGGTTATGCATTATCACCAACAGGAAACAGCAAAGTTTCCGAAGATATTTTAGGCAATAAGATATTTACTAATCAATATGTATTTATAGCCAAAGAACACGCCCTGGACGAAATCAACCGTGGAGATAAGCAAGACTTTTTAGAAGATTTTTCTGACTGGCTAGAAGAGCAAAACAGCATAGACAATTTACCACAGCTACAGGGCAAGTTTAAAGCCTTAGAGATTGCGGTATCGAACGGTATGCTGTTAGATATAGAAGAAGCCGGAACTGGTGTGTACCAGGTACAATTCAATTTGAGAATAAAGAAGGAGGTAACAACCTAATGGCTAAAATAAAACGTAATTTGTTTAGAACATTCATTAATACAGCTCCAGATAAAACAGCAGTATATGAGGTTCTTGGTGATGATCTAGAAGAATTAAATATAGAAATGGGTGCTAATGTTAACAAGACTAATAATATCCTAGGTACAAGCTCAATTAGTATCGACAAATACGAAAAAACAGCTTCTGTTGAGCCGTACAAGGCAGACAGTGGAACAGGGTTATTTACCCTACTTAAAGGCATTATCGAACAGGAAAAAGTCCTTGATGACCTTAAAACCGATGTGGTTCACGTGAATTTATTTGAAACTGAATCCACCGGAGCATATCCAGCTTACAAAGAGGATGTAATTATTGAAGTTGTATCTTACGGCGGTAATACAGAGGGATTTCAGATACCGTTTAATTTACATTTTACAGGCAAAAGAGTTGCCGGTACTTTTAATCCGACAACAAAGGCTTTTACAGCTAATTAAGGGAGGTAAATATGGACAATTTAAATTTTGATAGTGGAATGATGGAATTAGCTATTAATGGTGATGAAAGCAAGGTACTGAGGATTAATCCAGCTGACGAGAAAATTGTTGAGGGATTGCTAAAGATTGTTGAGAGTAAGGAAATAAAAGAATTTATAGAAAACGAAAAGGCGTTATTCGATAAGAGCAACAAAGATAGTAATTTAGAAAAAGTAAAAAAGAAAAATCAGCTAAACCTAGAATTAGATAAATTTTTACGTAATGAATTAGATCTGATATTAGGTGTTGGTATATCTGAATTAGTATTTGGCGATATTTGTGTTACTGCTATAAATAGTAACGGTGAAATCATATTTTCTAGCTTTGTAAACGCTCTACTTAATATGATTAAATCAGAAATACTAAAAAGAAGTGCAAAGACACAGGAAATAATTAAAAAATATAAGCCTAGGTAGGTACATCATATGGATATAATAACTTTAGCAGAAAGCTTAGAAGTATGCGGAAAAACATATAAAATTAATAGCGATTTCAGACCATGTTTAGGCATAATGCAAACTTTTGAAAATAACGATATAACAGAGGCAGAAAAGCTAATAGTATTAGTAGGTATATTATTTAAAGAGGAAATACCAGCCGAACACTTTGGTGAAGCTGTTGACAAAGCATTATGTTTTTTGGACGGAGGACAAGAGGAAAGCAATACACATGGAAGAGATTATGGGCGATTATATTCATGGAAACAAGATATTAAATACATTTTATCCGCCGTAGACCTTACACTTAATATATCATCCAGAAGCCAAACATATATGCACTGGTGGATTTTTTTATCCGCTTTAATGGAATGCAAAGAGTGTACTTTTAGCACACTAATACACCAACGCAAATTAAAAAAGATTGGAAAACAAGAAAAATATGATAAAGAATGGTGGGCTGAAAATAGAGAAATAGCAGAGTTGAAATTGGAAATAGTTTTAACTCAAGAAGAAATGGCAGCAGTAGACAAATTCAATAAATTAATGGGATAGGGTTGAAATATAAGCCTTGGTTTGGTATTATCTGAGATATAAGATATAGTATATGGCAGGGGTAAATAATATGATTGAAGAGAATTTAGTTGAACGTGAAAGAATAATGTTGTGGTTTTTAATCCCTTTTGTTGCATCATGCATAGTGTTTGTATCTGGAATATCAGCATTTATAATGCTAGGTGATATTTTCTTTATAAGGTATTTTTATTTAGTAGAAGGAGTTTTATCGCTAATCCTTTCAATATCATGCTATTTAGCGTGCTTTAAACACAAACGAAATGCAGCAATGGTAGCCGGGGTTGTTGCAATAATAGCAATGCAATGGATAGCGGCGATTTTAATTTTTGTAGGGCATGACAAACAAAAAAAGCTTGATGAAAAGTTCGGGGAAACATGGATCTGTAATTCTTGTGGTGATACTGAAAAAACAGAAACTTTTATATATGCAGCATTATGCCAAAAATGTGCTGTAAAAGCTAAGAAAAAAGTTACCAATATATTAAATGAGGCAAAGGAATATGTATCAAAGTATAAAAACGGAGAACGTGATTTTAATAAAGAGCAATTAATAAACCTAATAGATAACATTACTTATATTAAAAAAAATAGAGAAAAATTTCCTATGTTAGAGAAACCCCTAGACAAAGAGGCAAGAAGTATCATTAAAATATTAAAGTCTATTTCAGAAAGTGAAGACTATTCAGAACTAATTCAACAACAGCAAGAACTGGACGAACAATATATTAGATACACTAACAAGAAAATAGAGGTTGTAAAAAATAACAAAATAAAAAAAGCAATTAGCATATTCATATTAACACTAGTTGTGTTGGGTATGACCTCGCTTACATATATTACTGTCACACAGATTGGAACTCTATCCAACACCATGACAGAACTATATGAAAACTTAAATAGTTTAACAAAATTATAATATATTAGTAAAAGCACCCATGAGGGTGCTTTTTTAATGAAAAGAAAGGATATATCATGTCCGGAACAACATATTCGGGTGCGCTTATATTTGACACTAAAATAAGCACCAAAAATTTTCAAAGTGGAATTAAAGACATTGATAGGAAAACAAATAAGGCAAATGATATTTTTGTTACGCTTAAAAAATCTATAGTATCAGCCTTTAATATAAAGGTAGTAAAAGACTTTGGGGAAGAGGTTGAAAAAACCGAAAAAGAAATTGGAAGCACCAACGATACCATTAAAGGATTAGCCCGAGGAATAGCAATGGCCTTTAGTGTTAGGGCTGTGAAAGATTTTTTGGTAGGATTAGCAGAAACCTCTTCTGCTCTAAAGGCTTTAGATTCGCAGTTTGAACAAGTTTTTAAAGGGGAAGAAAGTAAACAAGCTCTAAAACTAATTCAAGAACAGTCAGATGATTTAAAAATACACGTTGATTTGTTAAAAAGTTCTTTTAGTTCATTTGGTGCTCAGGTAAAGGGCGCTGGCATGGAATCTAAGAAGGCACTAGAGGCTACAGCATTAGCAACTAAATTAGCAGCTGATTCAGCTGCGTTTTATGACACCAATTTACAGAGCGCTACTTCTAGTGTAGCAAGTTTCATGAAAGGAAACTTTGAAGCAGGTGACGCGATAGGAGTATTTACAAATGCTAAACAAATGGATGCAAGAGCAAATGAGATGTATAGCAAATCATGGGATAAGTTAAGTGAATCAGAACGACAATGGCTCTTGTTAGATACAATAGATAAAACATATCAGTTAAATGGAGCGGCAGGCCAAGCCACAAGGGAGCAAGATAATTGGGCTAATGTAACAGCCAACCTAACGGCTGTATGGCAAAGATTTTTAGAAATAGTTGGAACTCCTGTTTTAAGTGGTTTAACAGTTAGCTTACAAGGTATAACAACTACCTTGGGAGGGTTAGTTGAACTAATGCAACGAAACCCGGAGGCAACAAAAACTTTTATAAATCTAATACTTGGGTTTTTAAGCGGTCTTGTTACTTATCTTGCGGTAAGGAACGCATCTAAACTGGTAGTAGAACTTGCAAAGGGGTTTGATATATTCGGGAAAACTTTACCAACTGGCAAAATTATGCTAACAGCTACGGCGCTTTTGACTTTAATACAACTAGCATTTAGATTGCATGATGCATGGGGCAAAATGACTTTTGGTGAACAACTAATAGCATCATTTGGATTAATTGCAGCTGCGGCGTTTTCGGCTGCAATGGCTGTTGGCGCATTTCAAACCGTGGCTACAATGGGGGCTGCGGCCGCAGCTATTGGAGCTGGAATATTAGCTGTAACTTTAGCAATCGCAGCGGCAGAGTCAAGGGCAAAACAAACACAAAGAAGTAATTCTTATAGTGGCGGTTATTCCTCTAGTGGATATAGTACTATGAATGTACCAAAACTTGCAACTGGCGCAGTAATACCGCCAAACAGCGAGTTTTTAGCAATCCTAGGTGACCAAAAGCATGGTACTAATATCGAAGCCCCACTTTCAACAATAGAGCAGGCTATGGACAATGTATTAAGTCGAAGAGGTTATAGTGGGGGTGGAGGCGGTGCACCTATTATAATACAGCTAGACGGCAGAGAAGTTGCTAGAGTAATAGCACCGTATAACGCTGGTGAATCAGCTAGACAGGGTGTTAGATTAATTGATGGGGTGATATGATGCACGTGCTGACGATAGGAGGCGTTACACCGGATATAGAGGTTTTATCAATACAACGTAATGCAACTATATTTGATGGAGCAAATTCGGGCAGACTTAAGAATGGTAATGTGGTAAGGGATGTAATCGGTACATATTACGACTATGCTTATACAGCAAAACCTAAGAGTGACAATCTAACCGCCTATGATGAGTTTTACGAACTCATAACAGCACCAGTGGACAGTTATAATGTTGAGGTACCTTTTGGACAAGGAATTTTAGCATATAGTGCATATATAAATGATGTATCGGATGAAATCCAAATCATTACTACTAATAAATATTGGGACGGTTTAGCTTTTACAATTAACGCAAAAGAGCCCCAAAGATATTTAGGCGAGATTTGGGCACCGACAATACCACAATCACAAAATAATGTATTTACCATTGATGGGTACAAGTTTGATGTAATTGTATCGGAACTCAAAAGGACTAGCACGGTGCTTGAATTGAATAACCAAAAGACTATGTCCGGAAGAGCAAACAGGGAAATAATCGGAACTATTTACAACTATGAAATGTCTATTGAACAGTTAGTGGGCTCTGCAAAGGATTATGATACATTATATTATTTATTAACAGCACCAGTCGAATCACATCATTTGAGCATACCTTATGGCCAAACCATGTATGAGTTCGATGTTTACATTTCAGAGGTAAAAGACAAGCTGACATTAATAAAAGAAAACATTAATGTATGGAATGATTTAAAGGTTAAGTTCACGGCCATGCAACCGAAAAGGAGGGCTTTATAATGGCTATGTATTTTTCATATGAAAAATTTATTACAGCAGACAATAAAAGCTTTCTTATAAGTGATGAATCTCCTTTAGATGTTAGGTGTATGGATAATTACTTTAGTGATCCAACCAATAAACAATTAGAGTTAAATAGCATAGCTTTTGGAAGTTACAACTTCAACAGCAATAAAGTTAGAGATATTAAGATACACTATGAAACAGGATTGCTCACGGATAAACTGGCCATTGATACAGTGAGTGCAGAAATAATAAGCAAAACTAAGCCCGAATTAAACAGATACACCGCCATCACAGTAAAAAGGAACGCCGAGGTTATGGGGGTGTTTTTTAATGGACAAATAAAGCAGATAGGGATTGATACGTATAGCCTATATGCAGAATCCTATATATCACTACTTGAATACACGTATCATTACGGAGGTATTTATAGCGGAACTCTTGCGGGAAGTATTGTAGCTGAGTTGATGGGTGAAATACCATACACAATAAATGAAGATGTGGCCAATGTAAAAATATATGGTTACCTACCATATGCATCATGCAGAGATAACCTACAGCAAATCCTTATTGCTACTGGTGCGGCAGTAAGAAAGAATGTTGACGGAACAATAAATATTACAGTTTTAACCAATACAATTACAGGCACATTCACAGAGCAAAGAATATATGCAGAACCCAATGAATCTGTAGATACACAAGTTACAGCAGTAAGGGTTACAGAGCACGCTTATATAGAAAGCAACGACCAAATAACCTTATATGAAGGGAGTTTTTTCGACGAGAAGATTATTATCTTTTCTGAACCAGCCCACACCTTAAGTATAACCAATGGAACAATACTATCCTCAGGGGCTAATTATGCCAAAATAAAAGGCAGCGGAACAGTAGTATTAGTAGGCAAAAAATATACTCATACCACTAGGATAATGGAAAAAGGTACACCAAAGAACACACCGGAAGATAAAATACCATCTGTATCAAATGCAACTTTAATTACGATGCTAAACTCTTCATCTGTGGCAGAGCGGCTTTACCAATATGCTAAATGCAATAAAACTATAAAAGCAGACCTGACCATGCAAAATGAAAAAAGCGGAGATATGGTTAAAGTAGCACATCCGTATACGAACCAATTAATTGATGTGGCCATACAAAGTCTTGATTACAGTATGTCAAATAAGCTAAAAGCTACAGCATTGATGCTAGAGGACTATGCCCCTAAAGGTACAAGTACCGGATATAAGAACAGAGTTGTTATATCTCAGAATCAGAACTTTACAGTCCCAGTAGGAGTTACCGAAATAAGAGCAGTATTGATTGGCGGAGGTAATCCCGGAACAACAGGTAGCCCGGGGACTAAAGGCAGCCCCGGAAGTAACACACAGACAAGGGGATTTGGTGCAAGTGGAAAAGGCGGCAAACCTGGAATAGGTGGAGACGGTGGTAAGGTTCTTGATGTAACTATATCAGTAACACCTGAGCAAATTATTCCCGCACAAATTGGTAAGGGCGGTATTGCTAGCAAATCAAACAATACCGAGGGAACTTTAGGAGAAGCTACTACTTTCGGAACACACACATCAAATGATGGTGTGGTGATGGAATATGTAGACATTATCACAACGGACAGGTTCTCCGTAAAGGGAGACACTGGAAACATTGGTGGAGAAGGCGGTCAAACAATATACACTGATGAAGGTGTTTATAATGGAGGCATGAGAGGCCGAGGTGCACAGTATAAGCTTAACGGAAGTTACATCTATGGAGACGGAGGAGAAGGCGGTGGAGCTGCCATTGGTTCAGATGGATTTAATGGTTCAGACGGAAAAGCTTCAGCAAATAACGGTTATGGTTCTGTAACCGGTGGCCCCGGCGGAACTGGTGCAACGCCTACAAAGAATACTAACGGTAAAACTCCCGGTTCCGGCGGAGACGGTGGCCATGGCGGAGCTGGTGGTGGTGGCGGTGGAAATTGTTATCATCCTGATGATGCGTATGCATGGCCGGGAGATGGCGGTAACCCCGGAAACGGAGGAGAAGCCGGAGACGGTGCAGATGGTTGCATAATTATTTATTATTAAGGGGGTTCAGATTTGAATACATACAAAAGTAAATATACAGGTGAAGAGGTTGATGCATCTGTAGGTATGAGAACGATAGTAAGCGAGACTGCTCCAACTAACCGAACTTCGGGGAATGTGGGGCAGTTTTTATTTGACAGCGTGACCGGCATTATATATCAATGCAAAGCGGTTGCGCTGGATACAGATAGTACAAAGCTATACACGTGGAAAAACATCATGGAGAATGTGGGTGCCGGTGATATGGCAAAGTCGGTTTATGACCCTACAAATAAGGCAAGGGATATATTTAAGGATATAGGAGATTTAACAGTACTTGAAACAACTGAAAAAGGCAGTACAGTAGGGGCGATTAATGAGGTTAATGCTAACTTAAATGAGATAACCCATAGAGGATATATATCTAGTGTAGTAACATTAACAGACTTTAATTTAGCTATATCAAATGGTAAATATGTGTTATTTGGTGGATCTCTACACGCACCATTTGAAGCGACTAGCTATGCAATAACACTGGATGTAACTGCACAGACAGCCGACACACTAACACAAACTGCCAAAGTTCTATGGGGTACTAACGTAGGTAAAATATATACACGTACTGTTGCGAGTAATGTATGGACTAATTGGCAAGAAATAGCCACAACAAATCAATTTTGTAATCCTAATATGTTGGATAATCCTTGGTTTGGTAAGGGGGTAATAAACCAAAGAGGATTAAACACTTATTGTAGTTCATATCCAGCTTTTAGTTATGGTATAGATAGATGGAAGTGCACTGATACCACAGTAAATGTAATGACAAATGATATAAACATTGTGTCAACCCAAACTGCAACATATAAACGTTTTACGCAAATGACAGAATTAACTTTATACGCAAATATTTCTTATACTTTATCTATATATTTATCAGGTACTACAAGCGGGAGTGTTCAATTACGACCTTGTAATAGTACCTATGGGAGTATAGGATTTAGTAAATTAATACCATCATCTACTACTAAACAACTTATAACGTTAACTTTTACGCCAACAACAGATATTTTAAATTTTGGAGTAGAGATTTTAGCTCTTAACACTATTAATGATTATTTTGATTTGACAATTCAACAAGCAAAACTCGAACTAGGTTCAATATCAACCCTACATCTTGACTCACCGCCTAACCTACAGGTTGAGTTAGCAAAATGTCAGAGGCATCAGCTAGTATTGGGAAAATCAAGCATAAATACAGTTATTGGTGTAGCAATAGCACAGTCAACCACATCTGCTATAGGTATAATTGCGACACCATCTACTTTACGATGCACAAGCCCAAGTCTTTCAGTTTCGGATATAAAGGGGCTTAAATTGTCCAATGGTGCAACAGTGTTTGCGATGACAGCATTAACCTCTTTTGGTGGTGCTGGAAACTCTGCTTATTTATTATTAACATCAACGGGGCTAACAGTTGGTACTACATATTTAATCAGACTAGAAGCTGCTTCATTTATAATTGATGCTAATATATAGGGGGGGAAAATAATGAATAACTATAAAGTATATATAAAAACTTCAAATGATTTAGTAACAGAAATCAGTTCATCAGCTTTTCTATCTGATGTTACAGATTATGTTTTAATTGATGAAGGTTTGGGAGATAAGTATTATCACGCACAAGGAAATTATTTGGATAAGCCTTTATTTGATATGCAAGGTTGTCATAACTACAAATACGTAGGTGGCAAAATGGTAGAAACTACAGCAGAAGAAAAACAGGTAGAACTTGGGTATTTTCCGAAGCCTGAACCTACAGAACAAGAGAAGTCAGCAAACTATATGCTAGATTTAGATTATAGACTAAGTTTGCAAGAATTAGGAGGTAAATAGACATGACATATAATTTATGTAAAATGTTGATTACAAAAGGCAACTACGAAAAGGTAGATATGACACAGAAATTGGATGTGTTTCTACTTAATAATAGAATTACTGAAGTTCAGTATAATGAGTTAGTTGGACTGATGGGGTAAGCGAGGTTAATGCTAATATTAAC
>JBKECQ010000060.1:0-53933 GCA_047974845.1 Aminipila sp.
TCTAAATTAATTCTAATTCCCTATTATCAATATTAGCAACTTGTATTTTGCACTTGGCTCCTAATCTGTTCTCGATTTGAACCTTCAAATCCTCAAGTGCCTTTAAAAACTCGTCTTGACGCATTACATCTATTGATTCTAGGCACATAAAAGCATTTTTAGTTTCAACGGTTAACATGGTTCGGACAGCTTCTCTCCAATTTAAACAACGACATATTGCACCCTCCTCATCCTTATAGATAATTTCTTCAGGATATGGTGAGCTACTTTCTTCACTACCAAGAATGAGAAAGGATTCGTCTCCAACAGCTTTTGTTAATTTTATATCCCCTTCTATCTTGTCTAAGTCCTCTCCACCAATAGGAAAAGCATATGATAATGATATTGCGTTATAAATATCTACCAATGGATTAATTGTACCTACGGGGTTTTCTTTTTCTATTCGCTTCATTAGAGCTTCTATAGAACACCTTGCACCCTTCTTAGTCTTGAATTTTTGGAAGGCATCACGCCAAACTTTAATAACCTGATTGCTGGCAAAGTCTAGATTCGGCAAAAACTCTATTGCTTTTTTTTCCGCATTTCTAATTAGCTCAGCATATTCTTTTTCATCATCTTTATAGTTATTGTCTATCCCCTCACATACAATTGTCCCAATCTGGATATTTGGAAAAATTTCAAAAATATCCTCTGAGATAATAAATTTTTTCATTTTAGTATTCCTTTCCTTTTAGTATTCCTTTCCTTTTGATTCTCTAAGCCGCATTAGTTTTGATACATTATACTACAGTACTCACTTTATATACAAGTACTTTGCACTATCCCCTTTTCCTTTGATAAATCTATTGCAATTTAATTATTCCCTACAATCACAGAAAATTTTATGATATAATGTAACCTTTCGTTATCCTCATTTGTATTATTAGTGAAAGGCTTTTCAAAGGGATTAAGGAGAAAACTCATGAGACAACCAGTAGAGATATTGATTGAAAAGTACAAGGACAATATTTATGCAATTGCTTTTAATATTTGCAAAAATGCTCAAGATGCAGAAGATGTCGTTCAAGATACATTCATTCAGTATATATTGTTAAAAAAAGATTTTGAAACAGAGCAACACATACGTGCATGGCTTATAAGAGTATCCATTAATAAGTCAAAGAATAAAAAGATTACTTTTTTTAGAAGGAATACACTGCCACTGGAAGATTACATGGAAACATTAGAATTTAAATCATCGGAATCATCCGAATTATTTGAGACAGTGATGAAACTTCCGGAAAAGTATCGTGTTGTCATTCATCTGTTTTATTATGAAGGCTATTCTGTAAATGAAATATCAGATATTTTAAAAATATCTGTGAGTAATGCAAAAGTTAGATTATCACGCGGAAGAATGTTTCTTAGGGAAACATTAAAGGAGGTATGGGGAGATGACGAATAAAGAAAAATACAAGCAGGCTTTTTCTGCACTTCATGTCTCTGACGAATTCTCTTTGGAGGTAAAAAAAATGACAAATACAATTAAAAAGAAGAAATTTAATCAAATGGTTGCAGGTATAGCGATTTGTGTCCTTATAGTGGGCGGCTCGGCTACAGCTTATGCCGCAGATTTGGGAGGAATTCAACGTACCATTCAACTTTGGATACACGGCGATCAAACGGAAGTAAATATTGATTATAATCTTGATGAAGGTAGCTATGACATGGAATATTCCGACAGTGAGGGCAATACTGTTCACCAAGGGGGCGGAGGCGTTGCCTTTGATGCTTTTGGAAATGAAAGACCTTTAACTCAAGAGGAACTGTTAGATTCCCTTAATGCCCCGGAGGTTGTTTATAAGGAGGACGGCTCAGTATGGATTTACTATTTTGATCAAAAAATTGAGATTACAGATAAATTTAATGATGAAATATGCTATGCGAAAGTTTCAAATGGAAAAGAAACTTTGTATATGACGGTTCAATATCAAAATGGCTGGTCTAGCAGTCCTAATAAATATCCAAGTCCATCTTCATTTAACTAATAAAGGTTTACTTATCACAAAAAACAGCCGTTGCATCAAAACGAGGATGTAACAGCTGTTTTTTTATCTATAATCAGCATATGCTCTTTTTATCTTTGGAATTTGTTTTGCTTATCCTAAACAAATTCTATCCATTGCTTAAAGCGAATATCAATCAAGTTTTTTATAAGCAAGTAATTTTCTAAAGTATCTTCAACATGATAGAGCGACTCATATTCTAAGCCGCTTTGTTCCGCTTTTGAGTTAAACACCTCACAAAAATCAGTAACATAATCGCCATATGTTTTTGCAAACTTAGAGTTGTCTTCATAATAGCTTAAAGCAAAGGAATTGCCTTCCTCATTCAAATCTTCGCTTATTAGCTTACCGTCAAGCTTCCACAATAGCACGGAGCCTGTAATTTCATGTGCCTTTATTTTATCAACTACTTCTTTTTCCTCCTCTAAAATTTCTTCGGAAACAAAATCATTCTCAACGCACCATGCTAAAAACATTCCGATAAATATTCCGGCATTTTCATTGGGTAGGTTTTTCGGATATTCACCCTCATAATGCCAAGATGCATCATCATATTTTTTCATAACAAAGCCTCCCATATTCGTAAAGTATTATTTTTTCAAGTGGCATAAACTCCCCATTTTCTTTTAATTAAATATTATATATGATAGTTGTTCCAAGTTGTTTCATCTTCATATCCATATTTAAAAGAGTCTATCTTCCAACCATTTGGAGTATTAATGGCCGTAATTTGATGCTTCTGCTTAATTCCATTATCAAAATGAGTTTCAACCACAGCCTTTTTTTCGTTTTTCATAATAAAGTCAATCTTACATTTTGAAGTGTTAAGATATGCGTAGGTTGCAGGGCTACTTAGAACATCTGCATACCCTCTTTTAAGTAATTTTTCTGTACAAACAGGTGCTATGATTGCTTTATAACGCTCTTTATAGTCATCCCAAGACAACTCAAAGAATGAAGCTCCCTGCTTTTTTTCTATTAAAGTATACTCCTCTTCCAATTCACAGAGTGATTTTAATGTTTTTATTATTAATGACACTATTTCATCTTTCATATACAAAAACTTTTCATTAGTCTTAAATGTATCAATCTGTGTTTCTATTTGATTTTTACTAATAAATTTGTTCAGTAATGCCATAACGCAATTCCTTTCACTCTGACCTCTCCACTTAACATAACTAATCTGATTTAAACTCGTCTACTGGAAAAAACTGCTCGCAATCTGCTCAATCCCAATTGATTTTGTCTTTGTTAAGCCTTAATTCATCATAAATCTTTTCCTCGTTTTCCAACAGATGTTTTATAAGGTTCACAAACTTCTCAGCACGTTTTTCATTTTCTGCGGTCAAAGTATAGTAAGCAATATAGCTGCCTGCCTCCGGATCGCTATCCATGCCCACTAAAATATCCGGTTCATATTGTGATAGGTAGTAATCAAAGAATGCCTCCCAGTTGTATCCATTCATATAGGCATTATCACAAATATCTTGCATTTTCTCACCGATTGAAAAAGGCACATCACTACCAACATCAAAGTAGACAGAAACCGAAGTACCGTGCTTATTGATAAAAACATATTCGTATGTAGGCATATCGCTTTTCTCCGGTGGAAGTTCATTTTCATGATTTGTTTGGTAGGTTAAGGCGGATTTGCAATCTGGTAGCAGTTCGTTGGCCCATTCTACCAATCCCATGGCTTTCGCATTTTCAAGGTAAGTAATAGCCTCATCGTATTGAGTTAAAAAATAGCAAGAGTATCCCATGCGATAATTCCATATAGGGTCATTTTCTCCAAGAGCTTGTACCGTAAGCATAACCTCTTTTGCTTTTGCAGGTTGACAATCGTTATTATAGGCTCGTCCCAAAATAAGAATATTATCATAGCTTAATTCCGACAGTGGCAATTCTTCCAAAGTTTTAATTAACTGTTTACGCTCCATATCCTCAGATTTTTCTTCGTAGATACAATCCAAAATATCTACAAATGCAAAATCACTTTCTATTATCAGTTCTAAGTATTCTTCAAAGCTATTTGCTATAACGGTGAATTCATCGGGGTCATGCAAATACATTACTATCTGTCCTACCAACCCTTTTTCTGAGGGAGAAAAGTCGATGAAAAGCTGGGATGTCCCGCCGTTATTAGAACAATCCGCAAAATGTAGCCAATTCATTTGTTTAGAGCTATTTGTAATTCTGTTATCAATTTCTGCATACTCACGATTATCAATTTCTTCGCCATAATATTCCATGGCTTCATTTTTAGTATCAAGCATTTGTTTTGCAGAAAGTAAGTAATAATCGTAGTAGTTGTACTCACTTAACTCTGCACTTAAAATGCAGGTTAAAACTTTCCCCTTTTCATACTCTCTGAAGTATGTTCCATCAATGGTTTTTAATAAATCAATCAGTGTTTGAGATGTGTTTGGGTATTCCTTTAAAAGTTTGTCTATATCCGTCTGGCTTGCCCCGTGGGCATATTCTGTAATTTCATAAACCCCATTATCGGTTTCTTCATATCCCTTTGACTGCATTTTTTGAATTAAGCCTGTTAGGTATTTATTTACAAGGGCATTTTCACTGAAATTTTTCATATTTCAATATCTCACTTTCTTGTTATTTATAATATTAATTCTTTTAATGCTCAAACTCAGTGTTGTTTCACGCAAGCACGGCTCTTTATGCTGACCCCAAAATAATAGTATCAAAATGCTTACTTTTCAGTTTAATTTAGTAAGTATTATTATAAAGTTATACAATATTTTTGTCAATACAAAACAGGACAAGGCTTTACGTAAGGCGTTTTGAAATCTGTCTATATTGAGTTGGCAACTTCATACAACCCGTGGTTTTCTATATATAAAAAAGGTGGGTATGTTGAACATATAACATACCCACCTAAATTTTTTTTAATTGTAGCGTGGCAAGATATTTTGCCAAAGCCCGTGCCTGCATTCGTGCTGTTTCCTCTAATGAGTCCGTGTACAAAAATGGGAAAGATTCTTCTGTAGAACCGTGTACAACCAATATGGAAATAACTAAATTTCCCAGCACTTCCGGAGGACAAGCTTCTTCAGGGATATTCCATAATTGCAGAACATATCGAAAAAAATTCACCTGACGATCCATAAATGCTTGTACATTAGCCTTACCAATTTTTTTTGAAACCCAAAGTTCCTCTTGCTGTGTCATAATGAGCAAACCATTCTTTTTGCGTTCAATTAAATACAAAAACAGGTTGTAACATTTTTCTTCTCTATCCCACTGGGAATGTTCTTCTGTTTTCTCCACCAGTTCATATAAAATGCTCCACTGATAATCCAATAAACAAACGACAAATTCCTGCACGGAATCATAAAAAGTATAAAAAAACGGCTTAGAAATTCCTACTTTTTTCAAAATATCCATAAGCCCAACATTTTTTATTCCATTAATAGAGTATAGCTCAAGCCCTGCTTGCAACAAGCGTTGGGACATCTCTTCACGCTCTTCTTTGGAGTATGCTTTGCTTGGCATGATACTCACCTCCTAGATTACTATTTTATCATAACAGACACACCTAAAATTGTAAAGTATGCCAGTATAGCGCTCTCTTGAAATTTCATTCAGTTCTTGTTTAGTAATTGATTAAATTTAATATTTAAAAATATACCTCATACTTAAAAGTTCTTGATGTATTTTTAAATAAAACGTTATCTAATTATCTATAGGTCAATAATAGAAAATTCATAACCTAATGTTGTTATAAATGTAAACATATCCTCCGTAGAAATAATAATGGTTTTAGTATTATCATTAGCATGGAAACTCATATATTTTTCCGAGAGCATTTCTCTATCAATACATAACCTTATGTCGTGTTCTGGGTTATTAAGTAATCCAAATAATGATACCGCTCCAGGAGTCAATGACATTTTTTCCATTAACTTTTCAGGAGCACTAAAACTCATGCCCTTTTCATTGACAATTTCTCCAAGTTTTTTCATATCTAAACGTTTTTTATCATCCATAATTACTAAATAGTATGCATTTTTTTTCCTGTTAGATAAGAAAAGAGATTTTGTTCGTGCACCCGGCTTTCCTACAATATAACTGTCTGCTTCCTCTGTTGTTAATGCTGGCGGGTGCTCAATAAGGTCATAAGTAATATTCATTTTTTTTAAAGTCTCATAGACCTTTTGGTATTGTTCCATTATTTTCACTCCTTATTCCCTTTTTCACATTTGTTTATCATACTTAAAGCGATAGAAAATGGCGTATCCATGTACAAGTAAATATGCAAAAACAAAAAGCAATATAGCTATCATATCCACTCCCATTAAAGCAAAAACTAATAGCAAAGCACCAAATACAAAAGTCATCAGGTCATATGCTTTAGCTTTTGCACTATTGGAAATTGCAATATTTCTCTCATCTTTTTGTTCAATATCTATTTTCTTCTGTATCTCTGGATTGTTTTTAACTGCTTTGTTTGAAATCAGATTGCCCATACCATGGCCAAAGCCTCCACATCCGATTCCTATACATACATATGGCAATGCAACCATTAAACCTTCAAGGTTTTCAATAGTTTTCACTAAATATAGTCCCACAAATAATAAAACAATTCCTACTACTGTAGTTATGTAATTTAATCTGTCTTTTCGCATTATACTTCCTCCTCATAAATAAATATTTCTTCAATTTGCATTTTAAAAAATCGGGCAATTTTAAAAGCAAGCGTAATAGATGGATTATATCTTCCGTTTTCCAAGGAGCCTATAGTTTGTCTTGATACCTCAAGGGACAAGGCCAAATCTTCTTGTGTGATTCCATGGAGTTTGCGGACTTCTTCTAATCTGTTTTTCAAAGCTTTACTCCTTTCGGCGGAAAGTTAGCTTTCCATACCTTAATAATAGCACCCACTGCATTGAATGTCAAGTTAACTTTCCATAAAAATAACAGACCCAATTTGAGTCTGCTAAATGTTATCTAAATACAATACTTTTTTATTTTGATTTTAATGTTAAATTATAATCTTAAATTATAATAGCAAATCATTCATATTTTTTCCCAACTATATATATTGGAACAAACATAATGAAAACAGAGAAAAGCGTAATTATAAGCATTCCCTTTTCCCATATCAAAGGAAAGTTCAAAAGCAACACTAAATACAGAAGAGGAAATATTATAAAAATACTCATTATTGATAAATGCGCTGCTCTTAATATGTACCTCCAATTGGTATTATTAAATGCTATTCCCGGAGCATTCATTCTAAAGGCACCGTGTCTGTACTGATTTATTTTATTTTCGTCATAATACACTGGTAATACTTCTTTTGCGAAAAAAGTAAAATAAGTCCCAAAAATAAGCATAAGTAATTCCACTGTGTATACAGCCTCAGGTATAGAATCCAGTGTGTATCCTCTTGAAAGAAAAAACAACAGTTCAAAAGCAAAAATTATCAGGCAAGATATAAATATCAATATTCTTTTCATTTTAGAGGTGTTTTGTAAATCGCTTTCTTCTTTTGATAATGTATTAGTAGAATTATGCATATTTTAAGTAAACCAACAGTAGGGTTACAAGATAATCTTAGATTATAGCCATATTTTACAGCTTCAGTGATAGATTAAAGAAAAAGTAATATTGTAAACAAAAGCATCGGAATGTTAAGCTAATTAGTTTTTGTTTTCTAAAGGAAATGTAACTTTCCAATTTCCTTTTGTTATCATACCTGAGGTTACAAAATTACCGTATAAGGTATAATTGGAAATGCCACTTTTGGGAATATCAAAAACATGGTTGCAATAAGTAATTCTACCCGGCTGCTCATACTGATTTACAAAACTGAAACTGTAACTACAATCTATTTTATTACCACTGCTATCCTTCAAATAAAAGAATCCATGATTGTCTTTATCTAAATTGTCAGTAACAGCCGTCTGAATATGAAGTTTGTTTTCAATATATCCTATGCCTGTCAGGTCAATACCATCCACAGGAAAACTTTCCATAGGTAAAGATGGAATTAAGGCGTCTGGGTTTTCTTCTTGAAATTGCTGGTAATCCATTCCACCACCACCTGTTACATTTGAGGCTTCTTGCACTTCTTTTGCAGTATCAATTGAAGAAAGCTCTACAGGAATCTCAATATTTTCATATATTTTTTTATGACTTAAAAACTCATTGACTGTAAATGTTATTTTATCTCCTACAATATCATTGTTTCCCCATTCGTAAATGGTAATTAAAAAGGTGGCTGTTTTTGTAGTTGCATCATAGCCAACACGTTCACAATGTGCGGAACTATCAAAGGGTCTGTTAATTGAATAGCTATCAAAAAGATCGGTTGTTTCATCTATGCGGTTTTCTCTTAAGTCTTGCATTGTTACATATATTTCTGCTATATTCTCATGAATATAAGCAGATACCACCTCCATTTTTATACCGTTATCCTCATCTGATTTTTTAACAGGCATAAAGAACTGTGCAATAGATGGAGAAACCATGTACATAAGTTGGTATATGGGTTCTACTGTAGCAGCTAAAACTGGCATTGCAAGTGATAAGCAAAGACAAATAGTTGCTGCCGTTATTAGCGGCTTGCGGAGTAAATATATTTTATGGTTAGATTTTTCTTCCATTTTTTCAGCATTATGGATGGTCATTTGCAGTAATTTTTCATTAGGTCTAACTTGGTTATTCAGCTGATTGTACTGTTCTCTAAACATAGTCTTCCTCCTTCATAAATTTTTTCAACATAGCTCGTGCCCTTGTGAGTTGAGTTCTTACTGTGGAATTTTTTCTATTAAGTGCAATGCTTATCTCTTCAAGTGACATATTCTCATAGTAAAATAGATGAATAACCTCACGATATTTGGGCGGTAACTGTTGCAATTCGGCATATAAGCTCACAGTTTCTTTTGTTTCAAATAAGATTTCATCGCTAAGCTCTTGTGTTTTTTTCCTCCATAAGGAATTCCAAAAATTATTTGAGCAGTTTATTGTAACTCGAATAAGCCAAGCTTTGCGATGCTCCTCATTTGTAAATACCGGCTTCTTTTTTACGTATCTAATAAAGACCTCTTGGAAAACATCATCGGCATCATGTGCTGTTCCTGTGCGAGCAAAAGCAAGGCGGTATACCATATCAGAATAATATCTAATAATTTTCTCTGTGCAATCATCCATATTTAATGATTGTTGATTCATTCTTCTAACCTCCTTTCACCATTAACACCCTTAAAAAGTACAAAATGCTACATTTTATTATTAAATTTTAATTTTGCTTTTTAATTTTAATCTTATTTCTACTTTAGGTTTGATTTTTTTATTTTGTTTCGTTTTTTAATTTAAGCCTATTTTAGTTTAATTTTGCTTTTTAATTTAAGCCTATTTTAGTTTAATATTATTTTTAATTTATCCCTATTTTTAGTTTGATTTTGCTTTTTAATTTAAATATTAATCTTAATTTAAATTTTACTTATAATAAATCTGCGATTAACTCTTTGAAAGCATTATAAACATTAACTATTGAGAATATATAGTACATAAACATCTTAAATAGCATACAATATTTATGTATAACTATTATAGGAGGTGTTTTATGTATAACGAACCTTTATACAATCAGTTGAATCTTAGGAACGACTTAAGACAACTGTGGGAGCAGCATGTTATGTGGACTAGATCTTTTATTATTAGTACTGCTGAAAATCTAGGTGATTTAAATGATGTAACTCAAAGATTATTACAAAATCCCGATGACATGTCAAAAATATTTGTCACATTTTATGGTAAGAATAATGCCGATAAATTAAAACAACTACTGGCTAATCATTTACAAATTGCAGCAAATCTCGTGAATTCTGCTAAAATGGGAAACACTAAAGATGTGGATATGTATCGTACTCAGTGGTATAACAATGCAGACCAAATTGCCATTTTTTTATCAGAGCTTAATCCCAATTGGAGTGTAGAAAAGTGGAGAGAGTTTCTGTTTAATCATCTTGAAATGACTGAAGATGAAGCTAGAAACAGATTTAACGGCAATTATAAACAAGATATTCAAATATATAATAACATAGAAAATGAAGCATTAAAAATGGCAGATTACATGGCTGATGGTATACTCTTACAATTTCCTGCATAATTTGCAAAAGTATTAATAAAAAAATACATTGCCTGTGAAAAAAAGTCTAAATAAGCCTTCTAGGTACTATAAAAAAAGCCTGTAAATAATAAAACTATATAGCTTTTTATAATAAACTAAAAATATCACAAGAAGCTATTTTTTTATTTTACAGACTTTTAATTTTTGTAGCATAAAAAACCGTATTTAAAGATATTACTTCATCAAAACACCATTTTCATAAATCATTGGTTCATGTTCACTACCGTCTCCTCGATAAGCAGGTCTTGATAATAACTCTTTTTTCAATTCTTCCTTAGAGGAAAAGGTTTTGGCTTGGTAATCTTGATCAGGTGCCAGCTTCTCGAAAAACACGAACTTGTCATCTTGCGGAATTAAAACACCTGAATGTCCAACAAAAAGCCATTTTTCGTAAGGGTCATGCATTATAACGCTTATGAGTGAAGCTTTATCATTGTTAAACTGCACATTTCGTTCCTTCAATGCGTTGGGATAAACTTGTTCAAATTGATCATTGGCAACACCATCAACACTTGCTCCATCAAACAAAGCAATAAACTCACCCTTATGATCTTGAATTTGCTTAAAGTTATCGTCGTTTTCAATGGCGTAAATATCAAACATTAGATAATTGTTATAATTTTTTTGAGGTGTGGCTGTAATGCTATCCTCTAAAAGAGTAAACGCAGCAGTACGACAATTATAGTCCTGTTCTAGCACCTTACCGTTTTGATAATCGGTCATGTATTTCAGATAAGTATCTACATTAGAAAGATTACTACCTTCCAATAATTTGTTTTGGGTAGTATCTTGGCCTTTACAACCGGTACTTAAAACAGCACTTAAAACAAGCATAGAAATAATTATTAACTTCTTTTTCATATTTTCCTCCATGTAATGATATAAATTCTATTATGTTCTCTATTCCCAAATGTAATATGAACTTTAGGTATTTCTGATGCTCTACTTAAGATAATAATTATTTTATAATATCTTTTGAGCATATCTTCTTATAAGACGAAAAACAGATACAAAAAGTTTTATATTATGCCAATTTAATTTTATAAGAAAATAAATATTGCAATTATATTATTTACTAGTCATCTAACCATTTACATAGTGTGAATTTGCTACCTATCACATACTACTTATCTCATGCTACATTTTCCATACTACATCTTATATAATTCCCACCTATATTCACCTACAATGTATTTAAGCTCATATCTTCTTATTTGATTTCCAATCAAGCTTTGACAACAATAAATAAATGCCCTTATTCCCGCCAATTTCACATCTTCTGTATATAAAATCTTATCTATTTTTATTTCCTGATATATACCATCCCCATTTATATATTTAAATTTAAATGGTATAGGTTTTTCTTTTCCTTTAAACATTACTAATGCATCTATGGGTTCTGCTAATATTTTCAAAGTTGGTAACCTCCCATCATAAGATAATTTCCGTCGTTAACTCCACCTTGTAATGCCTCTACCTCGCTATTTACAAAGGTACCTCGTATAACAGACTTTTCTCCAAAGCGTTTTCGAATATCATCTATGGTATACTCCAGCTTACTGTTTCTATCAAACTCATTACTTCTCTCATTAAACAAGCTCAATTGAATTTCATTTCCAGTACCTAAATTTGATACTGATACTCCCAGTTGCCTTATATACTCACCTTTCCAGCACTGATCAAATAGCAAGCAAGAATAGTAATAAATGTCACTGGCCGCATCTATATAATTAGCCAATTGTATCTGATGACTATATCTAACAAATGTATTGGTCTTTATTGAAATTGATACAAGCGATGCTTTTTTTTGAAGTCGTCTTAGCCTCATGGCTGTCCGCTCGCATAATGCCAGCATTACCTCACGTGCTCCCTGCCTGTCAGTCACATCATATGCAATTGTAGTACTATTACCTACTCCTTTTTGTTCTATATCTATGTTTCTTGTTACTTCAGAAAAATCTATGCCATTAGCATAGTTCCATACGAGTTCACCATGGGATTTGAGCATTGCCTTCATATGCCTTAAGTCTGAGTTCGCCAAATCACCAATAGTATTTATATTTATTTTCTTTAGTTTGTTGGCTGTTGCTCTACCTACCATAAATAGTTCCCCAATGGGCAGTGGCCACATTTTGCTTTTTATCTCTTCTTTAAATAAGGTGTGAACCTTATTAGGTTTTTCAAACTCTGATGCCATCTTTGCAAGAAGTTTGTTTTCACCTACACCAATATTTACAGTAAAGCCCAGCTCATCTTTTATTCTATCTTTTATTTCATGAGCAGCTTGTATTGGACTGCCAAATTTCTTCTGGCTTTGTGTATAGTCTAAAAAACATTCATCTACACTATATCTTTGTATTCGTGGGTTATATTCCTTTAAAATATTAACCATTGCTTCACTGCACAAAAGGTATAAATCATAATTAGGTGGAAAAACAAGTAGCTTGGGATACTTTCTCCTTGCCTCAAATAAACTCTCTCCTGTTTTTATACCATATTTTTTTGCAGGAATTGATTTAGTAAGTATAATGCCACGCCTATTATCAGGATTCCCGGATATAACAGCAGGTACTGTCCTAACATCTATTGGATAACCTTTTTCCAACAAGTCAACTGCGGTCCAGCTTAAATATGCACTATTTGCATCTATATGCATGATAATCATTTTGTCGCCTCTTTTCAAACGTAAGTTCTTTTATTATTATATAGAACTCATGTTCTTTTATCAACATACAAATTATGACATAAAAAAACAAGCAAGGATATAGGTTATTGGCCTACCCCTTGCTTATGTGTTTATTTTCTTTTGTCCATAATAAGACTTAAAAAATTTTATAATTTAACTACATTATAAAATTTTTATATTATTACATTTGTGAACGCTACTTTGCATATAAAGATAAACCTACTAATAAACATCCTTCAATGTATGGAATATTATTTTGTTTTAGATATTCCAAAAGCTCTTCACTTTCTGCACCCGGTTGTATGACAATACATTTAAAAGTTTTTACGCACTCTTTTATCATTGAAAGACCTTTAACCGGATTTATACAAAGGTCAATGATGTCAAGATTTCCGGATATATCATTTAATGAAGCTATTTCTTTTCCTACGGGATAAACATCATACCCTTTATTTTCTAATCCGACTTTTATCTTGTATGCATACTTTTCACTGTTTAAGGTATCTCCTACTACTGCAAATCTCTTTTGTTCCATTATTTCTTTTAAATCCATAATCAACCCTACCTTTATATTTTATAAATTTTAATATGTGTAAGCTATTCAATGGCTGTCAAGTCAATAATATTAATAAATTAAAAACTAGATTTCTTTACGTTTTTCAAAAGATAATCTATCTAAATATCCCTGTAATATTAGAATAGCAGCTTGTTTATCTATTACTTCTTTACGTTTCTTTCTACTTACATCGGCTTCAATTAAAACTTTCTCAGCCATAACAGTAGTCAATCTTTCATCTTGAAAAACAACGGCTATATCTCCCATGCCGGAACTTTTTAACTTATTTTCAAGCATAGTTTTGAATTCATAAACCTTTTCGGTTTGAATACTGTCAGTTCCGTCCAGTTTTTTAGGAAGACCCACAACAACTGTATCACAATCATATTCCTTAATATAATCCATTACTTTTCCGGCATCTTTTCTTATACCAACTCGTTGAATAGTAGTAATACCTGTAGCTGTTAAAAGTAGAGCATCACTAACCGCTACACCTATTGTTTTATCTCCTACATCTAGTGCTATTTTTCTTTTCATTCCTTTATAAGTTTCCTCTCTTCTGTACCAAATATGAGATATATTTTAGTTTATCACCTAATTTTATCTATTTTATATACCCTATGTTATAAAATATCAACATATAAAATCAAAAAATAAGGCGAACAATTATGTTCGCCCTTTTCCGTTAGTTATTTTTTTAGAAATGCTCTAAGTAGTTCTTCTACCAAATCATCTCTTTCGATGTGTCTTATGATATTTCTAGCATTATTATGACCGGTTATGTAGGAAGGATCCCCTGAAAGGATATAACCTACCATCTGGTCAATGGCATTGTAGCCTTTTTCATCTAAAGCATCATAAACGGTCTTCAAAATATCTTCTGTTGTTTTTTGGTCACTTTTATCTAAAGTATTAAACATAATTGTGTTTCTATCCAATCCTACTCACCCTCTTTCCTTAATTCTATTATACACATATTACCATCTTTAAAACAACCCTAAATTACTAATTTAATATTGTTGTAATATTTATTTAATAAGTGTTTCAGCAACCTTAAATGCTTCTTCAATTTTTGAAGGATCTTTTGCACCAGCTTGAGCCATATCAGCTTTTCCGCCGCCGCCGCCCCCTGCTGCTGCCGCAATTTGCTTAATCATATTTCCTGCATGATAACCCTTTTCAAGTAAGTCGTCGGTTATTGAAACCATGAACGTTACTTTGCTTCCATTGCATGTGGCAAATACAAGAATATATCCTTTATTTGATTTCTTTATATCATCTGACATCTGACGTAAATCATTAATATCATAGTCATTGAAGCATTTAGTTAAAAGTTTTACATCTCCAATAGTTCTTGCTTCTGCTAATATGGAGTCAAGTGAAGAGCTGATTGCACTCTTCTTTAATTCTTCTAACTCTTTCTTAAGTGACTTAGCTTCTTCTGATACGTTTGAAATTTTATTAATTAATCCTGCATGATTAGTTTTCAATATTTCTGCGGCTTCATCAATTGTATTTTCAGCACTTTCAAGCTTATTTAAAATACCCATACCTGTTATTGCTTCAATTCTTCTAACGCCTGCAGCAACACCGGATTCACTTACAATTTTAAATGCTCCGATTAAACCAGAGTTAGCAACATGAGTACCACCACAAAGTTCCATACTGAAGTCTCCAATAGTTACAACTCTAACAGTGTTTCCATATTTTTCACCAAACAGTGCTGTTGCTCCTTTATTTACTGCATCTTGCATAGACATTTCTTCCATAGTGACAGGCATGAAATGCATGATTTTATCATTTACAATTTCCTCAATCTTTATAAGCTCTTCCTTAGATAAAGCTTCATAATGATTAAAGTCAAAACGTAATCCTTCTGAGTTCACACTTGAACCTGCTTGCTGTACGTGTTCACCAATTACTTCTTTTAAAGCCTTATGAAGTAAATGCGTTGCTGTATGGTTTCTTGAAATGTGATTTCTCATTGGAACATTTATATCTAACTGTACTGTATCACCAATCTTTAGTTCACCATTTAGTACCTTTAGCTTATGAGTAAAGTTTCCTTGGAACTTGCTTACTTCAAGTACCTCAGCAGTAAAGTTATCATTTGAGACAGTACCACAGTCAAAAATTTGTCCACCACTTTCAGCATAAAATGGAGTTTTGTCAAATATAACTTTTACATCTTCACCTACTTTAGCGCTTTCAACTGTTCCTTTGCCTGAAAGTATTGCTTTAATAACACCTTCACCTGAAGTGTTATTATACCCAATAAATTCAGTTTTTATATCAGAACCAAATTCTAGATTTTCTTCTGCCCAACCGTCATCATCAACAGACTTTCTTGCAGCTCTTGCTGTTTCCTTTTGATGTAACATATTTGCATTGAAACCATCTATGTCAGCAGTACATCCATTTTCGGCTAAAATCTCCTGAGTTAGTTCTAACGGGAACCCAAATGTATCATATAGTTTAAATACTTTTTCCCCTGAAAGCTCAGTTTTATTTTCTTTCTTTAGTTCTTCTACATATTCTGCAATGATAGCACTACCTTGATCAATAGTTGAACTAAATTTCTCTTCTTCTATGGTAATAATCTTAAATATATAATCACTTTTTTCTTTAAGTTCAGGATATGCATCACCTGATACTTCTATTACTCTCTTTGAAAGTTCAGCTAAAAATGCACCCTCAATATTTAAAATTTTTCCATGTCTTGCGGCCCTTCTAAGAAGTCTTCTAAGAACATATCCTCTACCTTCATTGCTTGGTATGATTCCATCAGCAATCATAAAGGTTACTGAACGTATGTGGTCAGTAATAATTCTAATAGAAACATCTGTCTTATTTTTACCACTGGCATATTCAACACCTGATTTTTCTACTACACCATCAAGTATATATTTAATAGTATCTATATCAAAAATAGAATCTACACCTTGCATAATACAAGCAAGTCTTTCAAGACCCATTCCTGTATCAATATTTGGATGAGCTAAATTGCTGTAGTTGCCTGCGTCATCCCTTGAAAACTGTGTAAATACATGGTTCCAAAATTCTACATATCTATCACATTCACATCCCGGTTTGCAATCAGGACTTCCACAGCCATAGGCTTCTCCTCTATCGAAATAGATTTCTGAGCAAGGACCACATGGACCGGTACCTATTTCCCAGAAGTTATCGTCTTTTCCAAGTCTAACGATTTTATCTGTTGGCATTCCAATAACATTTTTCCATATTTCAAAAGCTTCATCATCATCTTCATATATAGTTGCCCATATTTTGTCTTCAGGCATTTTTAATACCTTAGTAATGAATTCCCATCCCCAAGTTAGGGATTCTGTTTTAAAATAATCACCGAATGAAAAGCTACCTAGCATTTCAAAGAAAGTACCGTGTCTTGCAGTTAAACCAACATTGTCAATGTCACCTGTTCTAATACATTTTTGACAAGTTGTCATTCTCTTGCTTGGTGGAGTTTCAAGTCCGGCAAAGTATGGTTTTAAAGGCGCCATACCTGAATTTATTAAAAGTAGGCTCTTGTCCTTTTCCGGAACAAGAGAAAAGCTCTTTCTTTTATAATGTTCTTTTCCTACATAAAAGTTTTGGAAAGCGTCTCTTATTTGATTCAATCCAAGTTTTTCCATATATATTTATTCCTCCCGAAATTAGTATTTAACAAAAAATAGCCATAAGGCAATTGTGGTTATTATACCACGTTTTATGCTATAATTAAAGAAAATAATGAAAATTGTTTTCTATTTGGTATATTAGCCGATTATTATACTAATATGTCATTTATTTGTCAAAACAGATTGGGGATTCTATGAAGAAAAATAAGCTTGGACAAACACAAATTGAAGTTACTCCCATAGGCTTCGGCGTTCTTACAGTTGGAAAATCGCAGCTTAATCTTCCCACAGAAGCAGGAGCCTCCGTACTGAGATATGCTCTTGAATGCGGTATCAACTTTTTAGATACAGCACAATACTATGATACTTACCATTACATTAAAGAAGCTTTAAAGGGTTCTAATTTTGACCCTGTTATTACGTCAAAATGTTTAGACCCTTCTTATAGTCAAATGAAGTTTGCAGTTGAGCAAGCAAGGAAAGAAATGGATAGAGATGTAATAGATATCTTTTTATTACATGAAATTAGAAACGATCCGGACTTTGAGATAAGAAAAGGTGCATGGGAATATTTACAGGAAGCTAAAGAAAAAGGTATTGTTAAAGCCATAGGTATTTCTACACATCACGTTGATGTTACAGAGAAAGCATCAGCTATTCCTGAACTTGATGTTGTTTTCCCACTAATTAATTTTAGAGGACTTGGCATTAGAAAAGGAGCGCAAGAAGGAACAAAGGAAGAAATGGAAGCTGCCATAAAGAAGAATGCGGATAATGGTAAAGGTGTATTTACCATGAAAGCCTTTGGTGGTGGAAATCTCACAGGTCATTATTTGGAGGCATTAGATTATGTTTCTAACATAAAGGGTGTTTCGTCAATGATGATTGGTTTTGGAAAACACCATGAAGTGGATAAAATCATTGAATATATAAACGGAACAATCGACAGAAATTATGTTCCCGATATTACAGAGAAAAAGATTCATATTGACCAAGGAGATTGTGAAGGCTGTGGAGCCTGTATAAAAAAATGTCCAAACAAAGCTATTCACTTTAACTTAAACGGCATTGCACAGGTTGAAGAAAATCTTTGCCTCACTTGTGGGTATTGTGCACCTGTCTGCCCCGTAAGAGCAATAATAATGTTTTAAAAATTATAAACAAAAACAACCCTTAGTACTTAAAATCACTTTGGGTTGTTTTTTAAAATACATATCTTATTCTTCTGTAAGATACTTATATTGCTCTTATGTAAGAACTGAATTTATAAGCTCAAGTATAGCTACAAGTATTGGGATTGCCAAATAAAATATTAATATTTTTCCTGCCAGCTCTACTTTACCAGCTATTGCTCCCTCCCCTGAATCTTTACATAATTGAGACGTAAAATCTGCTATATATGCCACGACTAATACCTTTATAATAATAGGGAAAAAGGTCTTTCCATATGTTATATTTCCATAGATACTTTCAAGAAAAGAAAATACAACTATTAATTTTTGTACTGCCAATGTAAATATAATAATTACTGTAGCTAAGACTACATATATTGCAAATTCCGGTTTAAATCCCTTTACAATTTGTGCAGAAATAACACCTACAAGCGCTATAAGAGCTATTTGTATTATATCTAAATCCATATATACACCTATAGTTGAAATAAGGTTTTAACGGTTTCAAAGAAATCACTGATCATTCCTATAATAAAAAACAGTACTACTACTATACCGGCTAAAGTAGTCATAAGGGCATAGTCTTCCCGTCCAGCTTTAGTAAGAATCTGATTTATTACAGCAATAGCAATGCCAATACCTGCTATTTTAAATATGATGTCAACATCCATCATCCTGAGTATCCTCCATAATTTTTAAATTAGTATAATCACAATTGTTAGTCCAACAGCAATTCCAAGGCTTTTGTACATTTTACCCTTTGTATTGTTGGCTTCAACAGCCTCATCCAATTGACTTTCAAGTTGCTTACAAGCTCGTTGTATTACTGCACTTTGCCCATAAGCATCCGTGCTACCAAGACCTCGTCCAAGCTCACTTATAATATGAATATCATTTTCTTTCAGTGCAAAGTCCTTGTCTAAATTTACTGAATATCTAGACCAAATATTAGCAAAGTTATGATTTCCGTTTTCTCCAAGATTTAGTGAAACATTTGAAAACAAGTATTTAGCAGCATTGTTATCTTTTTCTTCGGAAACGTTTTTTAAAGCTTCGGGAAGTGGCGTCTTCCTATATAATATTTCGTCTTCAAGTTTTTTTAATCCATCAAGGAAGCTTTGCAAATTTACTACCCTACATTTGTATTCTTGTGCCATAAAATAACCTATGGCTGAACAAATAACAAAAATCAGAGTATTTAAAATCATGCTAAGCACTATATTTCTCCTTTTCTATTGTGTATTTACATAATAATATTATTGTCTATATTTGTCGAATCTGCTTGTTTTGCATATATTACCTCTCTAATTGTTCCTGTTTTTGGTACGTTTGATAAGAAAATAATACATGAAAATATGCCTTTACTTATCAATCCCCCTATTTCAGAGTTCACAACATCTGCATAGGAATTCCCATGGATTGTGGTAATTAAGTTGATTCCGGCGCACATGGCAGATTCTATTGCATAAACATCTGCACTTTTACCAACCTCATCAGTGGCGATTATATCCGGAGACATAGAACGAATCAGCATAATAATGCCCTGCTCTTTAGGGCACGCATCCAAAATATCAGTTCGTGGTCCCAAATCATAGTAAGTTGTGCCTTTATAACTACCTGCTATTTCGGATCTTTCATCACATACACCGATTTTAAAGCCCTTGTTGCTGAGATTTTTTATTAAATCTCTGAGTAATGTAGTTTTTCCACACTTGGGAGGTGAAACTATTAATGTGTTATGGACGCTTCCATCAGGCTTAAGAATTTTACTTAAACATTCATCTGAAGCTCCGATAACTTGCCTACTACATCGTATGTTTAATGAAGAAATGTCTTTTATTAGTCTAACACTACCTTTTTCTAATACTGTCTTTCCACATATCCCTACTCTATGTCCACCTTCAATTGTGATATATCCATTTGACAACTCGGTTTCATATGCGTAATAGGAATAATTTAGCAAACGATTTATAAGGTTATTCAACATTTCGTAATCAACAGCATATGATATATGAAACTCTTCATTTTTTGAAATTATAGAAATGGGCTGTCCGATTCTGAAGCGAAATTCCTCCACATGGCTAATGATAGTATCGGGTAGAGATTTTAAAGTTTTCTCAAGATGCTCAGGCATCTTTGTAAGTATACTTTCAATATTTTTGTCCATATTGTTTACACCTCCATATCATAAAGATATTGCTTGGACAAAAAAATATGACTACTTTATGAAAAACTAAATAATAAAATTAAATAAAAACAGCACCCTTTATTCATGGTGCTGTTTTTATTTATTACCAATTGGTGTGCTTAAAACACTTATTTTGTTTTATATCCATCATATATATCAAGCTTTCCGGAAAGGTTTACACAATCATTAATTAAATCTTTAACGGTTTTATATTTTCCATCAATTAAATATCCATACCATTCCTGAGCATCATCTGAAAGTAATAACGCGTCTGTCTTACCTAAATTTATACATTCTGCCTGTGGTAATAAAATGCCTTTATTTTCATCTCTTCCTTGAAGAAGATATAATGTATCACCTAAGTCTTGTGCGGCTTTTAAGTCAATTCCTTTTTCCCTTTGATATACTGCAACGGCGGATAGAATACCTGCGTCATCAGAACGCTGTCTGTTTAAAATAAGGCTGACAGAAGTATCTTTAAACTCAGTACAGAAATTAAAGTCACCTTGAGAATCCATTGCAGTGAAGATTGGGCCGTTTCCGTCATATTTTGGCATTATAACTTGCTGTATAGTTTCGCTCTTTCCAAGTCCTTGCGTTTGAGGATGTGCGTCGTAATTATAAGCATTATCATAAACCCCATCCACAACCTTGTTTTCCATAGCTACTACACCATCTACACCTTCTATTCCAAATAAATCAGGTTGTAATGCCGCAGCTTCTATAACATCAATAAAAGATGCTGAACAAATCCAAACATCAATTCCATTTTGGTCTAATGCTGCAACAAGCTCCTTTAGCTCAGGTGTTATACCAACCGGGTATTTGTATGAGATAGACAATGGGCCGGCTCCCGATTTATAGTTTTCAGGGCCAACAAATTCACGTTTTTCCCATTTACCTGCATCAGCTTCCGATAAAAAATATTTATGGGACTCTGTTGCTAACAGGCTAACCTGTTCAGGGGTCATGCCTGTAAACCAATATGTAATCCACGGATAGGAAACTGAAACATCCATGTTATCCCCTATTGCATCGTACATCCATCTCATTTTTGATGCAAATTCTTTCCAATCATCTGTTAATAGCCATTCACCCATTTTGTCTTCCAAGCTGTTATCCGGTGCTACGTATCCGGCAGAATAAAGTTTTTTATACGCTGCGGCTGCATCCTTTGCTACAGTAGTAATATTTAGATCCTCTCCTGCCGCTGATTTGTAATCCTCGCCCAAACTAGAGGTTAGTTTATCCTTAGGCAGACCCGTTAACAAAACTTCCTCCATTTCATCCGGGGAAATAGCAAAACGTAGATGCTCTAATTGATAAATTGCAAGCGCTTCTTCAATATCAAGAACTGAGATTGTATTGTCAAAGTCAAATACTGCATATGGTTTGTTATCTGGGTTATAATTTTCACTGTTCTTTCCATACATATCAAACATATCATTTATGCCTTGTTTAACAGTTTTATCCCAACCATCAAGTTCCAGGTATGTAGTATCCGTTGTATTTGGTTCTATTTGTGGGCTGTTTCCACAAGCTGAAAGACCAAATACCATTATAAGTGTTAACCATAATACAAGAAATTTTTTCATAGTTATTTCTCCTATTCCCTTACACCTATCTAATATCTAATATAAATGCATTAAATATTAGAACCTCACACTTTAAATCTTTAGATAACGAAGCAAACCGAATTGGCACCATCATAATAGCATGAGCATTTTTTGATTTCAATATATTTTTTAAATGCTCAAAAGAACAATGTAAATGCTCAATTTAGACATACGGGCTTTTACATTTGCATATCGGCATTTAACTGAAAAATTCCTGTCCAGCTAAAGCTGGGGAATTTCAGTATAAGCCTTGCGCGCCGTATCTGAGATACGGGCAAGGCATTAAAAAAGCACCAACCAATGGTTGATGCTTATCAATATATAATTTAAAGATTAGTTTAAGATTAATTTTCTTGCTTATCTTCTAGCGTTTCGTCTTGCTGTTCCTCAGATACCTTTGGAACAATATATAGTTTCACCTTTTCTATTCGGCGTTCTTTTACAGATTCGATTTTGAAAACACAATTTTCATATTCGATGACACGTTCTTCAGGCTCGTCTTCATCAGGGATTTCTCCCAATATATCAATTAACAGTCCCCCTAAAGTTTCACTGTTTTCAGATTGAAGATTTAAATCTAACTCTTCGTCTAAATCATCCAAGCTAATAAATCCATCAATAATAAACGTGTTTTCATCAATTTTAGTGATAGGTAATTCTTCTTCATCATACTCGTCGTTGATGTTTCCCATTACTTCCTCAATAATGTCTTCCATAGTAACAATACCTGAAAAACCACCATATTCATCAATCAATATAGCTATATGTTGTTTTGAACTCTGTAAATCAATAAATAAAGAGTCGATGTTCTTTGTTTCAGGAACAAAATATGGTTTTCTTAAGATACTTCTAATATCTACATTATCAAAGCCATCTTCTCTTGCTTTAATTAGATAGTCCTTAATATGAAGTATACCAATTATATTATCGCTGTCATCTTCATATACAGGTATTCTTGAATATCTAAGTTCCATAAGTTCATCAATGTATTCCTCAGTAGGATCATTTATATCAATATAAAAGACATCAGTTCTTGGAGTCATAACCTCATAGGCCAGCTTATCATCAAAAGCAAAAATACTATTGATCATCTTCTTGCCCTCTTCCTTTAGGACACCTGTTTCTTGACCTACTTCAAGCATTGACATTACTTCATCTTCTGAGAACTCTTCATCATCAATATTAATTTTTTGTCTAGTAAGTTTTAAAACAACATTTACTGAAATTGACAAAATCCAAACAAAAGGCTTTGTCAATTTAGATAGAAACATGATAGGTTTTACCACCATCATTGCTATTGTTTCTGCGTGCTGTAGTGCTATTCGCTTTGGATATAGTTCTCCAAAAACAAGTGTAACATATGATAAAATAATAGTTACAAGAAGCACTGCAATATAAGAACCATAAGGAATGCCAAAATGATATAAATATTCAGCTAATTTACCTGACATACCTACGGCAGCAGATGCACTGGCAAGAAATCCTGCTAAGGTTATTGCTACCTGTATAGTAGATAGAAACTTATTAGGATTTTCAAGTAAATCCTTAAGCAATAATGCTTTTTTGTTACCCTCCTGTGCAAGAATCTTAATTCTATTCTTATTCACAGACACAATAGACATTTCTGCCGCTGCAAAAAAAGCATTAATGGCAGTTAATAATACTAAGAAAATAATTTGCGCCGTTATCGGCGTACTGGGGTCCGAAGACATTCTTTTTTCTCTCCTTTTTACTATAAAGTACTAAAATATTTTGAATTTTTTCACTATGTTGCACATTATACCATTTTATTTCTTTTTGCGCAACATAAATCCTGCTTTAACAGGTTGTGCTGTTTTAATTCTAATGATTTGTTGTGGATGTGGTGCAGATTCAATAGATTCGCCGTCTTCATTTTGCATTATATCTAAAGTCTGAGCAAAGGCGTCAACATTTGGACCAAAGATTTCAATTTCTTCACCTTTGACCATTTTATTTCTTTGCTCTACAATGGCCATATCATTTTCTTCATCATATCCCTTTACAATCCCTACAAAAGAATATTCCCTTGTATATGCACTGGTCTGATAGTTTTGATCCTTATTGGTAGGTTTATCAAAATAAAAACCGGTTGTAAATTCTCTGTGGCTAACCGTTTTTAATTCTTCAAGCCATTCTTGCTTAAATTCATAATTTTCAGGGTCAGCATAGTAAGCATCTATGGCTTTTCTGTAAACACTTACAATAGTTGCTACATAAAAAACACTTTTCATTCTGCCTTCAATTTTTGCTGACATAATACCGGAATTTATTATTTCAGGAACGAATTCTATCATACATAAGTCTCTTGAGTTTAAAATATAAGTTCCTCTTGAATCCTCTTCTATAGGAAAATATTCACCTGGTCTTTGTTCTTCTACCAGATTGTATTTCCATCTACATGGATGTGCACATTGACCTCTATTGGCATCTCTTTCAACCATAAAGTTGCTTAGTAAGCATCTTCCTGAATATGAAATGCACATAGCACCTTGAACAAAGGCTTCTATTTCCATACCATCCGGCATTTTTTCTCTAAGTTCTTTGATTTCACTAAAGGTAAGCTCTCTTGCTAAAACAATCCTTTTTACCCCCAGCTGGTGCCAAAATTCAGCAGTTTTATAATTTGTCATATTTGCTTGTGTACTTAAATGAATTTCAGCACCTGGCATAGCTTCCTTTATTAAAAGAATGATACCCGGGTCAGAAACTATAAAAGCATCAATATCTAGCCCTTTTATTTTGTTTAGATATTCTGCAAATGGTGTAATATCTTCATTATGTGCATAAATATTTACTGTTAAGTAAGCTCTTTTTCCCCTTGAATGTGCGTATTCTATGCCTTCTTTTATCTCTTCAATGGTTAAATTGCCGGCTCCCGCTCTTAAGCTGAACATTTCTCCACCAAAATATACGGCATCTGCACCATAGTCTATTGCTATTTTTAACTTTTCTAAATCCCCTGCCGGGGCCAGTAATTCAATTTTTTCCATTTTGCCTCCATTTGTACTATATTACACGTTTATTTGTATCATATTACCTTACAAAATCAACGCGAATTAAAGCGTAAAAAACAAATTATTACAACTTTTTCCGTATTACATAATAAATTTACAGTATACTTATACCCTTTATAATCTATTTAAAACGCTTATAGCGATACCGTCTCCAATTGGAAGAACTGAGGTATAGCAATATTCAAGGTCATTTATATATTCAACAAATTCACGCATTTTACGTATGTTTGTTTTATGTTTTCCATGAGTATCATATTCGTCAGAAACAGTCATTGCTCGCATTAAGATATTGTCACAAATTATAATAGAATCCTTATTGCAAAGCTTTAATGCAGAATCCCAAAATCTTTTATAGTGACTTTTAGAAGCATCTATAAATACCATATCAAAGGGTTCACATCCTTCAACAAAAAGCTTTTCAACTACTTCCGAACCATCACCTAAATGTACTTTTATCCTATCTGATAATCCAAGTCTTTCTATATTTGCTATGGCCGTTTTATAAGTTTCTTCATTATATTCTACAGTAACGATTTCTGCACATTCACTTGCTGTAGCAAAACATGAGGAAGAATATCCAACAGCCGCCCCAATTTCCAGAATTCTCTTGGGTTTTTTCAAACGAATTATATTTAGCAGAAAAGTCTCCGCATCTTTTAAAATAATAGGAACGTTCTCAGATTCCGCTTTCTCTCTTAATTCTGCAAGCTCAGGTGTTAATGGTCTATATAAGCTGTCTATATATTCCGTTACTTTATCATTTGTTATATTCATAAATTTCTCCGTTATAGTGAATTAAGATATGCTTTCTTATTCTTCAAAAACTCCTCATAAGTATTTGAGAAATTATGGGAACCATTCTTTGCAGGGCTAAGCACATAATAATAGTAGTTTGTATCCGCAGGATATAATGCCGCCTTTATTGAATCAATGGATGGCGAGCATATAGGTCCCGGAGGTAGCCCTGTATTTTGATAGGTATTATATGGTGAATCTATCTGTAGGTCATTGTAATCCAGCCTATCCTTATGACTTGGCAATGCATATTGAACCGTTGCATCTATTTGTAATGGCATATTTATAGCTAATCTATTATATATAACACTAGCGACTTGTGCCTTTTCATCGGATACAAGTGTTTCCCTTTCAATCAATGAAGCAATGGTTATAATCCTATACATATCATATCCCATCTGTTTTGCTCTTTTATAGTAATCATCTGTTACTACTTTATCGAAGTGGGATAACATTTTATTTATAACATCGTGTTCAGTGGCTGTTGTATATACCTCATAGGTTTCAGGGTACAAAAACCCTTCAAGCCTATTTTCATTGTTAGGAAGTAAAGACATAAACTTATAATCAAAAGAACCATATTGAGCTTCTTTCATAAATTCATCAACATTAATTAAGTTCTTTTCTGCAAGCTTGTCCGCAGTCTGTTTAACAGTTAAGCCTTCCTGAATAGTGAACCTACCGGTATTTGAATCGCCTGAAATAATAATCTGCATTATCTGCTTAGAGTTCATTGATGAAGATAAAGTATATTCCCCTGCTTTATATTTTCCATCATTACCCTCCAGCTTAGATAAGAGTTTAAACTTATTGGCACTTGCAATAATATTATTACTTTCTAATATTTCGCCTATAGCCCCGGTACCTGAACCACTTGGAATGTTTATAGCAACTGTTTGAGTGTTGTTTTCATCTAAAGGATTTGCTAATGAGCTTACGTAATACATGCCTCCAATGATAGTTAATGCTACTGCCGCAATAATCCCACAAATAATCATTGTTGTTTTTCTGTTTCCCATAAAATATAATTCCTCTTTTGTTACTTAAATGAGTAATCCCTACCAGCTAAAATCTAAGTAATACTTAAAATTCCTTTCAAAATCCTGCTACGGCTAAAGCCGTGGAATTTCTGTATAAGACTTGCGCGCCATATTTCAATTTGAACTGAAAAATCCTAATCCGACTAAAGTCGGAGGATTTCTGTATGAGGCTTGCGTGCCATATCGAAGATATGGGCAAGGCTTCAATGGGCAAGTCTTTAATCAGAGAGGCTGTCTAATATAAGACAGCCTCCATTAAATTTACTTATTTAGCTCTTCCTAAGTATTCGCCTGTTCTTGTATCGATTTGAATAACTTCGCCTTCTTCAATGAAGATAGGAACCTGAATAGTTGCACCAGTTTCAACTGTTGCTGCCTTAGTAACATTTGTAGCTGTGTCACCCTTAACTCCCGGCTCAGTTTCAATTACTTTAAGATTTACAAAGTTAGGAGCTTCTACCATGAATGCAGCACCCTTATAGAATTTGATAGTAGCTTCATCATTTTCTCTTAAGTATTTCATTGCTTCTTCAACCTGTTCTTCCATTAGAGGAACCTGTTCAAAAGTTTCTTGATCCATGAAGTAGTAAAGCTCTCCATCGTTATATAGATATTGCATTTGTTTTGTTTCAATGTGTGCTTTTGGAAACTTGTCATTTGGGTTGAAAGCTTCTTCTCTTGTAGCTCCTGAAAGAATATTTCTATATTTTGTTCTTACAAAGGCTGCACCCTTACCAGGCTTAACGTGCTGGAAGTCCAAAATTACATGAGGTTCTCCATTTAATTCAAAAGTAATGCCTTTTCTAAAATCACTTGCGTATATCATATTTTACTCCTTTTTATTTAGTTTCTAAACTGCTAAAAACCCTCTGCGTTAGAGAATTATTATTTCTTTTGTAGATTTTACGGTATTTATTATACCAAAAGATACAACAATTGCCAAGTCCCAATAAGAACTGTCAATTATTTTGGCTCAAAGCACTTTTATTTGTTATTTCCTAGGTTTATTACTTCACCTAAGATTTTATATATATCATTCATCATTAATGAAAATCTCAGTTCAGCCTGTAGATACTGTGCAGCTGTAGGATTAGACATCATTATGCCATAAAGCTGTTGCACTTGACTTGTAAACTCAGCATCCATTTCTTGACCAAGCATTTGCTTTGTTTGTAATTCAATTTGCTTTGCCTGAAAATCATTAATCATCTCTATCAATTCTTCGTTTTGTGATACGGTTGCCTTCATTGCATCATACTGCTTAAGTTCATCCGATTCCTTTATTGCCATAGCCAAATTTCTAGCAATATCATATACGTTCATTGATTATACCTCCAAAAATATTGGCAGTATTACAGGATTTCTCTTAGTTTGCTTATAGATAAAGCCTCTTAGGTCATCCCTTACTGCTGCTTTAAGTGCATTCCAATCTTTTATATTTTCTTCACAACACTTATCTAGTGTATCTGCCACAAGATTTCTTGCTTGTTCAATAAGATTTTCATTTTCTCTTACGTATACAAACCCTCTGGAGATAATATCAGGACCGGAACAGATTGTCCCCGATGCTCTGTCAATTGCTGCAACGACTATAATTAGTCCGGATTCTGAAAGTAATTTTCTGTCTCTTAGTACAATATTACCTACATCGCCTACTCCAAGACCATCAACATATACAGCCTGTGATGGCACTTCTTCTTTTAAAATCTCTGCTTTTTTCGGAGTAATGCTTAGAACCCTACCATTTTCCAATATAAATATATTTTCAGGATCCTTGCCAAGACTTTCTGCAATCTTAGCATGCCTCTTTAAATGCCTATACTCTCCATGTACCGGCATAAAAAATTTCGGTTTAATCAGTGAGTGCATTAATTTAAGTTCTTCTTCACAGGCATGACCTGAAACGTGAATATCTGCAATATCAGAATAAATAACTTCTGCACCCTTTTCAAATAGTTTGTTTACAACATTTGAAACTGTTTTCTCATTTCCCGGAACAGGGCTTGATGATAATATAACCATATCACCCTTCTTTATTGAAACAGCCTTATGATCAGCAGATGCCATTCTTGCAAGAGCCGACATAGGTTCTCCTTGGCTGCCTGTAGTAATTATTACAAGCTCTTTATCCGGTATATTTTTAGTTTTATTTATGTCAACAAGGACATTTGCCGGTACGTTCAAATAGCCTAATTCCATAGCAATATTAGCTACATTAATCATGCTCCTGCCCGAAATGGCAACCTTACGTCCAAATTGTATGGCATTATCTATAATTTTTTGCACTCTATGCACATTTGATGAGAATGTAGCAATAATAATTCTGGCTTCTGAATTTCTAAAAATATTCTCAAGTGTAGTGCCAACAGTTTGTTCTGACATGGAGTAACCGGGCTTTGTGGCATTTGTACTGTCACAAAGCATTAGTTGTACTCCTTTAGATCCTATTTCTGCAAGTTTTGCAAAATCAATAGGTGTTCCGTCAATAGGTGTGTAGTCTATCTTAAAGTCTCCCGTGTGAAAAATTCTTCCGACAGGTGTATCAATACAAAGGCAAATTGCATCTGCAACAGAGTGCGTGCTCTTTATTGCTTCAGCATTAAATGCTCCGCCAATTTGTACCTTATCCCCTGGAACTACTACATTTAAATCACCCTTAATTCCATGCTCCTTCAGCTTGTTTTCTACCAAGCCTAAAGTAAGCTTTGTTCCGTATATTGGGAGATTGATTAATTTCAACAGATAAGGTATCGCCCCTATGTGGTCTTCGTGACCATGTGTCAAAATCATTCCCTTTACTTTTTCTTTGTTTTTAACAACATAAGAGAAATCAGGAATAACAATGTCAATTCCGTACATTTCATCTTCAGGAAAGGACAGTCCACAATCAATGATTAGTATTTCGTCTTTATACTCCAATACGGTCATGTTTTTACCGATCTCATTTAATCCGCCAATTGGAATAACGCGCAGTGGGCTGCCTCCCTTTTTATTTGTTCTTTTTCTCATTATTTCTCCGTTCTACTTTTAATATGAAACTTATTTCACAACGATGTTCAGCAACTTGTTTGGAACAGCTATTACTTTTACAATTGTTTTTCCAGCTATCAATGACTTTACAGTTTCATTTTCCATAGCTGTCTTTTCGAATGTTTCTTTATCTAAGTTGTTTGAAACATTCATTTTTTCCTTAACTTTTCCATTAATCTGGATAACTATTTCTACAGTATCCTTAATCAGTGCTGACTCATCATATTTTGGCCAATCAGCTTTATAAAGTGATTCGTTATGACCCAATCCCTGCCACATTTCCTCACAAATATGAGGAGTAAACGGTGATAGTATTAATACAAGACTTTCCACAGCAGCCTTTAAAAGACCAAGATTTATATCATCATTTTCTTTGTATTTATACATTTCGTTTACAAGTTCCATGATTGAACTTATAGCAGTATTAAAACTGAATCTCCCACCAACATCTTCAGAAACCTTTTTAATCGCTGCGTTCATTTCATATGCTAAAGATTTATCTGATTCTGTCTCTAAAATATATGAATTTGGTGCAAGCTCTATAACGCTTGCCAATTCATAAACTAATCTGTAAACTCTGTTAAGGAATCTATAACTACCCTCAACTCCGGCATCAGACCAGTCAAGTTCTCTTTCAGGAGGTGCAGCAAACAATATAAATAATCTTGCTGTATCTGCTCCATATTTTTCAATTATTTCTGCAGGAGTAACTACATTTCCGATGGACTTTGACATTTTCTTTCCATCTTTAATTACCATTCCCTGAGTAAGAAGATTTTCAAAAGGTTCTTCATTAGTAGTATATCCTAAATCATAAAGAGCCATCTGGAAAAATCTAGCATACATTAAGTGAAGAATAGCGTGTTCTACTCCTCCGATATATTGATCAACATTCATCCAATATTTTTGCTTTTCTTTAGAAAATGCTTCTTTATCATTATTTGCATCTGTATATCTTAAGAAATACCAAGAAGAGTCTAGGAATGTATCCATAGTATCCATTTCTCTCTTAGCAGGCTTTCCGCATTTTGGACAGTTAACCTTTGCAAATGTTTTACTTGTAGTTAATGGTGACTCACCCTTACCTGTAAATTCTACATCTGTAGGAAGCATAACCGGTAAGTTTTCTTCTTTTTCAGGTACCCATCCACATTCATCACAATAAATCATTGGTATAGGTGTACCCCAATATCTTTGTCTTGAGATAAGCCAATCTCTAAGTCTGTAATTTATTGACCTTTTTCCTATACCCTTTTCTTCTAAATAATCAATGATTTTAATGATAGCTTCTTTGTTGTTCATTCCTGTGAACATTTCAGAATTTATCATTTTGCCTTCAGCCACAAAAGCTTCTGTTAAATTGTTAATATCAATATTATTATCAGCAGGTTCTACTACCGGAATGATTTCACAATTAAACTTCTTAGCAAATTCAAAGTCTCTCTGATCGTGAGCAGGAACAGCCATAATAGCTCCTGTTCCATAATCCATAAGAACATAGTCTGAAATAAAAATAGGAACCTTTTTGCCATTTAAAGGATTAATACAATATTTTCCGATAAATACACCTGTCTTTTCATTTACAGTTGATGTTCTTTCTATATCAGATTTGCGTTGAACTTCTTCTAAATATTTTGCAACATCCTCTTTTATAGAAGGTTCTGCATCATTAACTAAGTCTTTCACATATGGGTGCTCTGGTGCAAGTACCATGTAAGTAACACCATAAAGTGTATCAGGTCTTGTTGTAAATATGTTAAGTTTCTTTTCAGAATCAGCAATTTCAAACTCGACCTCAGCACCAATGCTCTTTCCTATCCAGTTTTTCTGCATAACCTTTACTTTGCTTGGCCAACCTTCTAGTTGGTCTAGGTTATCAAGAAGTCTTTCTGCATAATCAGTAATCTTAAAGTACCATTGAGATAATTCTTTTTTACCAACTTCTGATTTACAGCGTTCACAGCAACCATCCACAACTTGTTCATTTGCCAGAACCGTTTGACAACTAGGACACCAGTTAACTGGGTTTTCTTTCTTGTATGCAAGGCCTTTTTTATAAAATTGTATAAAAATCCATTGCATCCATTTATAATAGTCAGGACGACAAGTAGCAACTTCTCTATCCCAATCATATGCAAATCCAAGCTCTTTTAATTGTGCTGTCATCTCAGCAATATTTTCTGTAGTCCATTTAGCCGGAGCTATTCCATTCTTTATTGCTGCATTTTCAGCAGGAAGTCCAAAGGAATCGTATCCCATAGGGTGAAGCACATTAAAACCTGCCATAGTTTTATATCTTGCTATAACATCTCCAATAGAATAGTTTCTTACATGACCCATATGTAACTTACCTGATGGGTATGGAAACATTTCTAATACATAATATTTTTCTTTATTTTCGTCTTCAGAAGTAGCAAAAACCTTATTCTCTTCCCAGTACTTCTGCCATTTTGTTTCTATTTCTCCGAAATTATATTTATCAAACATGAACTAATCCTCCAACTCAAGTTCTAAAAATTCACAGTCTCCCCAAACTTTTTCAATATTATATCTCTCACGCATTTCTGTTGTGAGGACATTAATAATTACATCGCCGTAGTCCATGAGTATCCAGCCTGAGCTTGATAGTCCTTCTATATTTTTTGCAAAGATTTGTTCCTTTGCAAGTTCATCATCAACATCTTCACTTAATGATTTAATTTGTCTTTCGCTGTTTCCTGAAGCTAGGACAAAATAGTCAGCAAATGAAGATTTAGCACTAATATCTATACAAACAATATTTTGTGCTTTCTTCTTGTCTAAGACCTTAGTCGCAAATAATGCTATCTCTTTACTGTTCATTCAGAATCTCCTTTAACTTTCAATTCTTTAAAATATTCCACGGCCTTTATGGTATCCTCATCTAAATACAAATTTTGAGATTGAATATAATCTGCGGTTTGTGATAAGGACATCATGCAAGCCTCATTTAAATCAATAAACGCCATTTTTCTTATTTTTTCCACTCCGGGATAATTTCGTTCCGGTTCAATAGCATCTGATAGGTATATTATTTTTTCCAGCAAAGACATTTCTGCCCTTCCTGTAGTATGATAACTGACAGCATTTAATATTTCTTCATCCGAAATATTAAATTCAGTAGGTATCAATTTAGCTGCAACCTTGCTATGTGCAAGATTGGAATTATTTATATATTGTGACCCCAAATTGAAAAGCTCAACATATTTGTTCATTTCTTCAATATTTAAGTTTTTGCACATATCATGGAGTAATGCAGATAATTCAGCTTTTACTTTATCTGCACCGTAAGTTTCTGCAAGCTTTAAAGCCATGTCCCTTACAGCATAGGTATGCCTTCTTCTTTTTTCTGAAAGGTTTTTTTCTAGGTATTCATTTATATAGTTCATTTTCATAGATATACCTTTCTACGGCCTTAGGAACTAGGTTTTCTATGCTTATTCCAGCCTTAACTTTTTGTTTTATTTCAGTTGAGGAAATAAGTAACCTTTTATTGTTAAGTAATACAATATTAGTATTATAAACCTCTCTGATTCTGTCTATACAGGTTTTTAATTCATCTTCTTTGTAGCCGGGTCTATGTCCAATGGCAAAACTAAAATTTTTAAGAAGGTCTTCTGATTTATGCCAAAGCTCTATTGTTATAAAAGCATCCGTGCCTAGAATAAAGAAAATTTCACACTCTTCCTCATTGTAGGACTCTTTTATACGCATAAGTGTATTTATTGTATAAGAAATTTCATTATTACTAAGTTCAATAAATGAGATTTCCATATTTTCAATACCTTCCAGAGCGGCACAGAGCATATCTATTCTATGTTTTTCAGAAGAAACTTCTTTATCTAGCTTAAAGGGTTGATATTTTGCTGGAACAAACAGCACTTTATTTAAATCTAGCTGTTCTTTTGCTTGTATAGCTAAATGCATATGTCCCAAATGGATGGGATCAAAGCTCCCCCCATATATCCCTATTCTCTTCATATTTTATCACCATTTTAGCTGACCAGTGGAATAAACTTATTATATATTAAATTCCACTTTTAAGGAAATAAATACTTAATTATTAGTTTTATTAATATAAATTTATAAAACAAGACTATTCATTAACACTTATAACCAATTCATCTAACTGTTCTTTTGGAACTTCACATGGAGCATCACTAACCATACATTGTGCTGCTTGGTTCTTAGGGAAGGCCATAACCTCTCTAATACTGTGTTGTCCTGATAACAGCATAACAAGTCTATCAAGTCCATAAGCCAATCCACCATGAGGAGGAGTTCCATACTTAAACGCTTCAAGTAAGAATCCAAATTTAATTTCTTGTTCTTCTTCAGAAATGCCAAGAATATCAAACATTTTTGATTGAAGATTCTTATCATGAATTCTAATGCTTCCGCCACCCAGCTCTACGCCATTAAGAACTATATCGTAAGCTCTTGCCTTAACCTTGCCCGGCTCTGAATCTAACATATTAATGTCTTCAAGCTTTGGACAAGTGAACGGATGGTGCATTGCATGATATGAATCAGTTTCATCATCATATTCAAATAATGGGAAGTCTACAACCCATAGGAAGTTATACTTGGTATCATCTAAAAGACCAAGTCTGCCTGCAATCTCTCTTCTTAAGAATCCAAGAGTATCAAACACTATTTTAGGTTTATCAGCGGCAATTAAGATTAAATCTCCTATTTTCGCATCAAATACCTTTGCAATTTCTTGTAATTGTTCTTGCGTAAAGAATTTGTTTACTGAAGAATTAATTTCATTTTCAGCAATCCTAATCCAAACTAAACCTTTTGCTCCATAATGCTTAGCTAAATCTGTAAGCTTGTCAAGGTCTTTTCTGCTAAAGTGTTCAGAACCACCATCAATGTTAATACCTCTTACATCTCCGCCATTTGCTAAGGCATCGGCAAAAACTTTGAATTCTGTACCCTGTACAACATCATTCAATTTTTTAAGTTCAAAACCGAATCTTGTATCCGGCTTATCACTACCGTATCTTTCCATAGCTTCATCATAAGGAAGTCTTAAAAATGGAATTTGAATATCTATATTCATAATTTCCTTCATTACTCTTTTTAAGAAACCTTCCTGAATTGCTATAACATCATCTTCTTCTACGAATGACATTTCAAGGTCAATTTGTGTAAATTCAGGCTGTCTGTCCGCTCTAAGGTCTTCATCTCTAAAACATTTAGCGATTTGCATATATCTATCTGTTCCACCCACCATCAATAATTGCTTATAAAGCTGTGGTGACTGAGGAAGTCCGTAGAATTTTCCAGGGTTAACTCTGCTCGGTACAAGATAGTCTCTGGCACCTTCCGGAGTTGGCTTAACTAAAACAGGTGTTTCAACTTCTGTAAATTCCTGCTCGTCAAAATAGTCCCTTGCAATTTTAGTTACTTTATGTCTGAAAGTAAGACTGTTTTGCATTTTATTTTTTCTTAAATCTAAGTATCTATATTTAAGTCTTAAATTTTCATCTACATTATCATCATCTTTAATATAAATTGGAGGAGTTTCTGCCTCTGAATATATAATTAAGTCGTTTGCAAATATTTCAATATCACCTGTAGGCATATCCGGATTTTTTGATTGTCTTTCTTTTACTATACCCTTTATACCTACAACAAACTCACTTCTGAGCTTGTCAGCTTTTTCAAAGAGTTCTTGTGGAATCTTATCGTCAAATACCACTTGAACCAGTCCGGTCTTATCTCTTAAATCACAAAATATAAGACCTCCTAAATTTCTTCTTTTTTGAATCCAGCCGTTTAGTACTACATTTTCATCAATATTACTTGAATTTAAAACGCCGCACATATGTGTTCTTTTAAAAACATTGCTCATTTTTTGCCTCCATTTCGGCTATCGGGCAAAACCAATACATCTTTTCTTAACAAATACGTGTTTGAGTTTGTACAAAATATTTGCATTAAGTGAGAAAAATTCTATAGCCCGTGCCATTATTTATCTATTCTACAAATTTTAAATTACCATTCTTTTTTGCTTTTAATTCTTCAATGATTCTATCTATTTCCACTACTTGTTGTTCAGATGTAGCCATTGTTTTGATTGCAAGTTTTCCTTCATTAAGCTCATTGTCACCAATAACAACAGTATATTTCGCATTTATTCTATCTGCATATTTAAACTGTCCTTTAAAGTTTCTTGCAAGCAGGTCCATCTCAGCCTTTAAGCCTTCCAATCTAAGGTTTCTTAAAAGTGATAAACCATATTCCTTTGCTGCCTCACCCATGACCGCAATAAAAACATCTGTAGAATCAGGTTCCGGAATCTCTATTTCATTAGCTTCCATAGTAAGAAGTAATCTTTCAATTCCAAGCCCAAATCCAACTCCCGGAGTAGACGGTCCGCCTATTTCCTCAATAAGGTGGTCATATCTGCCTCCACCACATACTGTACCCTGCGCTCCAATATTGTTTGAAACAAATTCAAAGGCAGTTTTTGTGTAATAATCAAGACCTCTAACGATTCCAGGATCCACAATATATTCAACGCCCATGGCATTTAAATCTTTTTTAAGTTCTTCAAAAGCATCTGTACATTCGTCACAAAGATAATCAAGCATCATTGGTGCCCCCTTACCTAATTCTTGACAAACCTCAGATTTACAATCAAGAATTCTTAAAGGATTTCTGTCGTATCTTCCCTTACAAGTATTACATAGCTGGTCATACTTAGGATTTAAGAATTCCTTTAATGCTTCTCTGTGCTTTTCTCTACACTTGGGACAACCAATGCTGTTAATTCTTAGTTCAAGATTTTTTATTCCTAAAGAGTCTAAAAAATCTTGAGCCAAACAGATAACTTCTGCATCTGCCATCATATTATTTGTTCCAAATACTTCAATTCCAAACTGGTGGAATTCTCTTAGCCTTCCGGATTGTGGCTTTTCATATCTAAAACAAGGAATTACATAGTACATCTTTGTTGGTTGAACTTCTGCAAATTGCTTATGTTCAATGAATGCTCTTACTGACGGAGAAGTACCCTCTGGTTTAAGTGTTATACTTCTTTTGGCATAATCTTCAAAAGTATACATCTGTTTTTCAACTATATCTGTAGTATCTCCCACACCTCTTGCAAATAATTCGGTATGCTCAAATATAGGAGTTCTTATTTCTTTAAAACCATACTTCTGACATATATCTGCAAAAGCCTTTTCAACAAAATGCCATTTATATGCCTGATTTGGCATAACATCTTTCGTACCCTTTGGTGCATTTGTTAACATAAAATTACCTCCTAAATAAGTCATCTTCTTTTCTTTTCAACATCTCGTCCAGTCGTGAAATATAAATTTCATAATTTGATACGTTTGGAACTCTTTCCAAACGGTTCTCCGATGGATAATAAGCTTTGGATATTCCACCCGCCCCTAAAGCAACAATGCTTTGGCGCTCTTCCATTATCCTTATATTATAAATGCCCTCACAATTTTCTTTAGCAAATCCAACATTTTCGAGGCTACCAGCCATATGTTTCTGTCTATATAAATAATAAGGCTTATAATCATTTTTAAATAGAAGTTGTTTTGAAAGTGCAAGCATTTCTCGCACAATTTCTGCTTGCTTGTAATGAAATTCGCTATCAATATCAATCAGTTTTGATGCTCTTTTTACTGCAAGCGTATGAACTGTTATATTTTCTGCATCCAAATCAATCATTGTATTTAAAGTATTATTAAAGTCTTCTACCGTCTCTTCCGGGAGCCCGGCTATAATATCAGTGTTTATAATAGATATTCCTGCTTGTCTTGCCATATTAAATGCTTCTAATATATCCTTGCTATTATGAGAACGACCAATCAATTCAAGCGTACTATCCTTCATTGATTGTGGATTAATACTTATTCTTTGAATTCCGTTTTTCTTTATGACCTTTAGTTTTTCTAATGTAATTGTATCAGGTCTACCGGCTTCAACAGTAAACTCTCTTAAATTACCCAGATCATAAGAATTCAGTACTTGAATAAGTAACCTATCCAACTGTTCAGCTGTAAGAGTAGTCGGAGTACCCCCACCAATATATATTGATTCAGGATACATCCCAAGCTCTTTCATCTTTTTTCCCGTATATATTATTTCCTTATGCAAAGCATCTAAATATTCTTGTATTTTTGAAGAGTCAGCTTGATTGGATGTAAAAGAACAATATAAACATCTTGTTGGACAAAATGGTATACCTATATACACCCCAACAGATTTTGGATTAGGTGTTGATAAAATCTGTTGTTGAATATTATAAGTATCACAAATCAGTTTTATCTTTTCCTCATTGAATAAATAAAAATTACGTAGCTTGTCCTTAACAAGCTCTATTGAGTTTAATTTATTATATAGTTCTCCTACAAGCTTTACAGGCCTAACTCCTGTATGTATTCCCCACTCCGGTTTCTTACCTGTCAGAGCAGAGAGCTTTATATAAATCTGCTTTTTTAATATGTTTTTTTCTGTTTCATGAAACGTAAGAATTACGTTTTCTTCTGTTTCAATTTCATTAAATTTGTTTTCTGAAATATTTTGATTATCATTTATATCTTCTTCACCGGCCTGATTCATATCAGTGTCACAATATAAGGTATATTGCTCCGGTCTTAAAAAGATTTTAATAAGTTCATCATATTCATATTTGTTTGTTATGCCTTTTAATAGTATTTTATACAAATGGATTACTCCTCTTTTCAAGTCCTATAGTTGTTGAGCCCATATGTCCAGGATAAACTGTTATATTGTCATCAAGAGTAAACAATTTATTATGGATTGCTGCCTTTAATTGAGGGAAAGAACCTCCCGGGAAGTCTGTTCTCCCAATAGACTGCTGGAATAAGGTATCACCACTAAAAAGAACATTGTCAATTAAAATGCACATTCCCCCCGGTGTATGTCCCGGTGTATAAAGAAATTTTAATTCCATATTGCCTATCTTAACAGTATCGTTATCATTAACCCAAATATCCGCATCAATGCTAATATCTTTTCCGCAACACTCTCTTGACATATTCATTCTTGGGTCTAAAAGCATATCTTTTTCATGTATGCAAGCCATAACCTTAGCTGTGGGAAATGTTGCTTTATAGTCATTTACACCTCCGATATGGTCACCGTGTCCATGTGTTAATATTATATATTCAACATTACAGTGGTCTTTTTTTATGAGATCTTCCATACTTGGGCTAAAACCGCCTGGATCAACGATAAAACCTTTGTTTGTTATTTCATCTCTTACATAATAAGTATTTACCCCTAAAGCTCCACTTGGAATACAATTAATTTGCATATAAGCTCTCCTTATCCATAACAATCGAAATCTACCTACGAAATCTACCTATAGTATATTAATTAATTAATTAATTCAATCTGATTAATATTTAAAATATTTTTTTGCTATCCAGTAAAATTGTAACTGGTCCGTCATTATTTATTCTCACAAGCATATCTGCTTGAAAAATTCCTTCTCCAACATAAATATCTTTTGCCTTTAGTTGATTAACAAATTCATCATAGAGTTCCTTAGCTTTTTCCGGTCTGGCCGCCTTAATAAAACTTGGTCTTTTCCCTTTTCTCACATCCCCAAGTAATGTAAACTGTGAAATAGCCAGGACTTGTCCACCTACATCTGAAAGTGATAAATTCATTTTTTCATCTTCATCTTCAAATACTCTTAAGCCGGATATTTTATCTACCATATAGGCTATATCCTTTGAATCATCATCGTCCTCAACTCCAAGAAGAACCACAAAGCCCTTGTTTATAGCTCCTGTTATCTGTCCTTCTACTGTTACATCCCCGTCTGTTACTCTTTGTACGACTGCCCTCATTTCGCCTCCAAATAAATCTAATAAACTTAATAAATATTACTTATAAATACCTTTAATTATCTTTAATTATTTTAAATATATTTAATTATTTTAAATACCTTGAATTATTTTCAAATACCTTGAATTATTTTTAAGTCAATATTCTTAAAATTGTTGTTTCATATCTTTAATCAATGCTTATTATAAACATCATCTTTTGGTTTACATATTTTCTTTATTGTATACTAAATATTTTTACTAAAAATCAGTAATATGGGTTTATAAAGCTTAATATATTTTTTATATCAGTCTTAAGTTATTGCTCGATAAACATCTGCAACACCAGGAATACTTCTTAAAGAACGAAGAACCTTCTCCATTTGGTTAGTATTTGATATTGATAGGGTCATAGTGATATTTATGATTTGATCTTTTGCACTCTTTGCATTAACACCTGTAATATGGACATCCATGTCTTCGCATACTCTTGATAAGTCTGAGAAAAGACCTTTTCTGTCTTCTGAAAGTATACATATATCAGCATTATAAGAATTACTTGCCTCATTGGCATCCCACTCTACCTCAATAAATCTATTTCTTTCAACTTCAGGCATTGCAAGAACATTAACGCAATCTTTTCTATGAACAGAAATTCCTCTTCCTTTTGTAATAAATCCAACTATTTCATCACCGGGTACCGGATTGCAACATTTGGAAAATCTAATAAGCAGATTATCCACTCCTTTTACTGATACACCGGTTTGGTTCTTATTAACCTTAGATTTTTTCTTTTTTTCGTTGACAGTAATATTACTTATGTCGTTTTCTGTCTTTTTTAGTTCTTCCTGCTTTTCTTCGTGATAATACCCAATTATTGTTATTGCTACTCTGGCTAACAATGCCCCGCCGTAGCTTATTTGTGTATATAAGTCATCATGGGAAGTAAGATTTAAACTCTTTATAACCTTATTAATATAAATGTTTTTCATTAAATGTGAAGGGTCGTATCCTTTTTTTCTTAAATACTTTTCAAGAAGTTCTTTACCCTTTTCAACATTATCTGATTTATTTTCCTTCTTTAAGAAACTTCTTATTTTATTTCTGGCATGACTACTTTTAGCAATTTTTAGCCAGTCAGTGCTTGGCCCTTTTGAGTTGGAAGAAGTAACTATCTCTACTATATTTCCGTTTTCAAGTCTATGGTCTATAGGAACCATCTTCCCATTTACCTTAGCGCCCACACATTTATATCCTACAGCCGAGTGTATTTTAAATGCAAAGTCAAGAGGTGTTGATCCGGCTGGAAGTTCTATAACATCTCCACCCGGTGTAAAAACAAAAACCTGGCTTGCAAATAAATCTACTTTTAAAGTTTCCATAAACTCTTTAGGGTCATTCATTTCTTTTTGCCATTCAAGAGTTTGTCTAAGCCATGCAAGCTTTACTTCTTCGCCATTTACTTCTTTTGATGATATGCCCTCTTTATACTTCCAATGAGCCGCAATACCAAGTTCAGCAATCTTATGCATATCATAAGTCCTGATTTGTATTTCAAAAGGTTTACCATTTTCGCCAATTACAGTTGTATGCAATGATTGGTACATATTTGGCTTAGGCATAGCTATATAATCTTTAAATCTGCCGGGTATAGGCTTCCACATTGTATGCACAATACCCAGCACAGCATAACAGTCTTTTATTGTATCTACTATAATTCTAACCGCAGTCAAATCAAAAATTTCATCTATTTGTTTATTTTGATATTTCATCTTTTTATAGATACTGTAAAAATGCTTTGATCTTCCAGTTATATCATAGTGTATATTAAGTTCATCCAAGCTTTTTCGTATTTCGTCGATTACTTGGTTTATTATTTCTTCTCTTTCTTCTTTCTTGGCTTTTACAGCGTCAACTAATTCATAGTATGAATCTTTGTCTAAACATTTAAGAGCTATATCCTCCAGTTCAAACTTCATGGTATAAATACCAAGTCTACTTGCTAAAGGAGCATAAATTTCTAAAGTTTCTTTACATTTATCAATTATTTTACTTTCATTCATATAATTGATAGTTCTTAAGTTATGAAGTCTATCTGCAAGCTTAATAATTAAAACTCTAATATCTCTGGACATAGCTAAAAACATTTTTCTTAGATTTTCAGCTTGTCTTTCTTCCTTACTTTCAAAAACAATAGAGCCTAATTTTGTAACGCCATCAACCAAAAGCATGATTTCTTCGCCAAATTCTTCTTTTAGTTGTTCCTTTGTGTATGGAGTATCTTCAACGACATCATGAAGTAGACCGGCAGCAATAGTGTTTTCATCCATACCTATTTCCGCCAGTATTTTGGCAACAGCAAGAGGGTGAATCAAATAAGGTTCACCCGACTTTCTAAATTGTCCCTCATGCATTTCTTCGGCCTTTTTATAAGCTTTGCTAATTAAGTCCACATCGTAATGAGGATTTATTGCTAAAAGGTCCTGTAAAAATTGTTCCATACTCAACATTCGATTTTCCTTTAATTGTTTTATACTAAAACTAAACTAAGATTTATTACTAATTAGATTTTTTTGATACTTTACCCTTATACTTAGGGCCACCTGTTACTTGACATAATTCGTAGTAAATAGGACTGCATACAAATACTGATGATAGGCATCCTACAATTACACCAACCATTAGAGGTAAGATAAATTCTCTAATGCTACTTGTTGTAAAGATATACATTGGAATCATTACCACTACAGTAGTAAATGATGTCATAATTGAACGAGTAAGTGTTTGGTTAATACTAATATCAATCAATTCCTCGGTCTTATTCTTCTTCATTATTCCAAGGTTTTCTCTAATTCTGTCAAAAATTACTATTGTATCATTTATAGAATACCCTACAACCGTTAAAATACCCGCTATAAACGGATTGTTTATAGTTACGTGGAATATTCCATAGAATGCAATAACCATTAGTACGTCATGTGCAACACCTGAAATTGCCGCAACACCGAATTTCCATTCAAATCTAAAGATAATGTAGATAAGCATACCTAATGAAGCTATTAAAATAGACTTTAAAGCATTATTACGAAGTTCCTTACCTACTGATGGTCCAAACTGTTCAACGGATAATACATTCTTCTCAGTTATACCAAAATCTTTATTTAGCTGTGAAATTACATTATTTCTATCTTCATTGTCTAAAGATGTGATAGTTCTAACAATTATTTCGCTGTTGTTTTCACCGCTATAAACTATGTCTTGTGCTTTGAATCCAACTGCATCAAGTGATTTTTCAACTTGTGATATTTCTACTTGCTTACCCATATCGAACTGCATCATAGTACCGCCCGTAAAGTCAATTCCGTAGTTATATCCTCTAATTCCTCCAATGGCAAGTCCAATTACAAGAATTGCTATTGTAACGATATAATAAATCTTTCTATGTTTTATAACATTAAATTGTTTTTTAAGTGCATATTTAGGAGTATTATCTTCATTCATACCAAAGAACTTCTTTTGTCCGAAGTGCTTTGATTCACTGATTATACCTAAATACAACTGTGTGATAATAGTTGCAGTAAAGATACTAGCTATTATACCAATCATTAGTGTCATAGCAAAACCCTTGATTGCACCGGTACCAAATTGGTAAAGAACAACTGCTGCTATGATTGTAGTGATTTGTGAATCCATGATTGTGCTCAATGCACGTTTAAAACCTGACTGAACAGATACTCTTACAGATTTTCCATTTGCTATTTCTTCTTTTATTCTTGAGAAGATGATTACATTTGCATCTACAGCCATACCGACTGATAAGATAATACCGCCTATTCCCGGCAACGTTAGAACGCTACCCATTGCAGCCATTACCCAAAGAACTATTAGTATATAAAGCATTAATGCAATATCAGCAGCAATACCCATGATTCCGTAACATACAATCATGAGAATTAATATTAATGCAACACCGATAGCACCTGCAAAAATACTCTTTTCAAATGCATCAAACCCGATTGTAGCTGTCTTAGTTGATGTATTTACTTCTTCTAATGCTACAGGAAGTGAACCACCTCTAATTAAAGCTGATAAATTTGTTGCTTCATCTTGTGGGAAACCACCGGGTCCACCTGTAATAATTGCTTTTCCGTTGTTTATAGCAGTACTTACTACCGGAGCAGATATAATCTTGTCATCAAGAACTATAGCGATTGCTCTGCTGTCAACACCTTCAAGAGTTGAAGTAACTGAACCTGATTTAGCTCTTTCAGTAGCCTGTGCAAATGCGTCTGTACCCTGTTTGTCAAATTCTAAGGAAACCGCATATCCACCACGTTCACTATCTTGAGTAATGCCCGCATCTTTAACCATACTTCCGTCCAGAACTAAAGTTCCATCTGCTAAAAAGAATTGTAGCTGTGCAGTTCGTCCAATTTGTTTGATTGCTTCATCTGCATTATCAGCTCCCGGAAGCTCAATTCTAATCTTCTTTTCGCCCTCTATTGTAACAACGGGTTCAGATAAACCCATTTGGTTTACTCTCTGTTCAATAACAGCTTGAGTTTGTTCCATCAATTTTTTTAATGAATCTCCAGTTGCGTCTGTTTGTGCTTCCATAACAACATATACGCCACCTTTGATATCAAGACCTAGCTTTATTTTATCTTTAATAGCTGGGATTGGACCTGCACCGAATATGGTTATTGCCCAACCCAGTATAATTACAATAATTACAAAGATTGATAAAGCTTTTTTCATTTGTACGCTCATTTTTCTTTCCCCTTCAATATTCTATTGATATATATAAGATGCCACGCGAGCATCTATAATCAAAAACCGTTTCATATTATTGTACTACTTTTTGTATATTTTCACAAGTATTAATCAAGTCAAAATAGCTATTTTTTCACATTTACGCCTATTATTCCTCCAATTCCCCCGATTATTACCGGGATAAGATAAAGAGGATTAAAACTGTCTAGACTTAATTCCCTAAAAAATATACAATTTGCGCTGAAAATAATTAAAAAAACAAATATTGCTGAAATTATTATTGCACTTATTAGGCCATTTCTTCCTATTAATTTTCCGGAAAAAATTCCTAAAAAAAATGTTGCTATGCAAATTGACGCAATCAAATAATAAAAAGACATACCTTCCGGTAAGGATGTCATTTTTATAAAGAATGCCAGCAAAATTGTAAGCAACAGAAATATTACAAAGGATATAAAATATCCCTTCATCATTTTTGCAAGATAATTCATGGTACCCCTCCCAATATCATTTACTATATATACAAATAGTTAATATATATATATTGGTTTTTATCCGAATCAGAACTAAAATGTGGCTAAAACCATGGTTTTAGTTGATTCCGGGCACCGTAACCGAAAAATTCCTTTCAGAACAAATCCCTTTTCGGCAAAAGCCAAGGGAATTTCTTTAAATTTAAATATCCCTTTCCGGCTAAAGCCGAGGAATTTCTGTATGAGACCTGCGGGCCGTATCAAAGATACGGGCAGGGCTTCAACTGAAAAATTCCAATTTTAAATAAGTCCAATTTCATCAAACTAAAATATCCCTTTCCGGCTAAAGCCGGGGAATTTCTGTATGAGACCTGCGGGCCGTATCAAAGATACGGGCAGGGCTTCAATAATAAAACCCCCACACATATGCAGGGGTTAAATTGCTTTTTTATTTTTCTTCAGCTTCTTCAACAACAGTAGGTTCTTCTACTGCTGTAGCAACAGGTTCTTCTTTAACTGCTACTTCTTCTACAGCCTCTGATTTTCTTAATTTTTTTGGAAGAGCTTTCTTTGGAGCTTCTTCAGTTTCTTCAACAGGCCTTGCTTTCTTTGCAGAAGTCTTTGATTCATCGCTGTTTACTACTTTAGAAACAGACCATTTCATCATCTCAAACTTAAGCTTTTCTGCTCCAACCTGAATAACGATTGTTTCATCTTTAACTTTAACTACTTTTCCGCAAATACCACCGATAGTGATAATTTCATCTCCTACCTTGATATTACTTCTCATTTCGTTTATAGTCTTCTCTTTCTTCTTCTGCGGTCTAATCAGCAAGAAATACATGAAAACTATTAAAAGAACCAATGGCAATAATTGGTATAACATTTCGCTAACTCCTCCCTATGTAAGTATCCAAACAAGCGCTGTCTTTACTCTTACTCTCAAATTTAACTTATTGACACAAAAAAGGCACCAATAATAAATGGTGCCGGCGATGGGGGTCGAACCCATACGGTGTTGCCACCACGGGATTTTGAGTCCCGCACGTCTGCCAATTCCATCACGCCGGCACATTAACTTAATTATATCATATATGTTGTATGATATCAAGTTATTTTGTATATTTTCTTCTAAATATATGGTGCGTCCGACCGGACTTGAACCGGTACGATTGCTCACACGCCCCTCAAGCGTGCGCGTCTGCCATTCCGCCACGGACGCAAACCACAAAATACGAAAAATATAGTAGCATAATTATGCTGTAATGTAAATACTTCTAAACAATATATTTATGATTTTTACTAAAAATTTTCAATTATTCACTTTTTTCAGTAATATCTTCGGCACCGTTAGAGACTACAACTTGTGGAGTTTCCTTTATTGGATATTTGCAATACCAGCTTTCACAACCATTATAAATATTGTTAAACATATATATTTTATTATCTCCGGCAATGCACTGTGAGCTTAAGGCTCCATAAGTTTTATAAATAATACAATAATATGGTAACTCATCAATTAAAATCTCTTTAATTTCATTAACGGTTTGTACCTTTTGTTCAGACGATATACCCGACTTTAATCTATCTAAAAGTATATCTAGTTTTCCGTTGGAATACCCAATTATATTTGAGTAGTCGGAATGCAGTAAACTTCTAAGGTCATAAGTTTCATTTATTTGCATTCCTCCAATAAATACATCATAATCTTTTCCACGAACTTTATCCAAAAAATCTTGGTTATCTGATGCATATATGATTTTACAGGAAACAGAAAGTTTATCTAAAGAGGACTTTAATGCTTCCGCAACCAATACTCTACTCTTATCTGATCCATCTACTAAAATATCAATATTTAACTCAGAATCACTTTCATCCTCTAAATATCCGTTTTCATCTCTATCCAAATAGTTTGCAGATGTAAGGAGTGATTTTGCTTTTTCTAAATTGTATTTATAGTTATCCCCTGTGTTCTCGGTTCCTAAGTAACCCGGGAAAAACAAAGTATCTGACATCATACCATTTTTATAGTATGCCAATTCGTTTAATTCTTGGTTATTAATAGAATACGCAATAGCCTTACGCAATTTTTTATTTGCCATAGCCTCTCTGGTGAAATTGTACCCAATAACTTCAAGCTCATTAGAAGCAAAGTTAGTTATGGATATTTTTTTATCAGAAATCAGCGTGTCTCTTGAAAGCTCCTCTAAAAAACCAATTGAAATATTGTTTACTTCTAACAATGGTATTACATCTTTCTTTTCAGGAAGAATTGTAAAGTTTAAGTTGTTTGTTGGTTTTGTACCACTATAATATTTATTTGCGACTAAAGTTAACCCTGATATTTCATTGTATTTATCAATGGCATATGGTCCGGAACCAATAGGTGCAAATTTTGAAGAAGTCACCTTTGAAGCTTGATATTTACCAAAATTTTTCTGTGAGACTATAGGAAAAATAAAGTTTTCCAAAGATATATCTCTTTTATCTCTAAAGTTTATAGTCAATGAATACCTATCAGACTTATCTAAATTGACAGATTTAATGTTGGACACGTAATTTCCATAAATAGTATTACCGGAAGCCGCTGCTGAAATATAATTTTCAATTGAAAATTTTACGTCAGAGGCAGTCACATTTTCACCGTTACTAAAATATGAATCCGGCCTTATCCTTATATCTACAGAAGATTTATCCATATCATAGTTGTAACTGCTTGCCAGCCCATTTACCAGCGCAAGCTTTTCGTCAAGGTAAAACAAGCTTTCAAATACTAAGCTGGATATTCTGTAAGTATCTATATCTTTGGAAGTGACAGGATTTAATGTTCTAACCTTTTCCATTGGTAAATTTACTGTATTTGAATCTGAATAGTTTATTTTTACTTCATCTGATTTATCAAATGGGTTTACAAAGCCTTCCCCCTTTTGAAAATACCAAAATGCGGCGCCCAAAACCAATATTATTGAAACTATTATAATTATTTTTTTTAACATACTTTTTCCCTTTTATTTCAATAATCTTTCTATTTGTTCGTACAAATTTTCATGAGTAGTAGAATTATCTAAAATTATTGAAGCCAAATTATTCTTTTCTGTTCTGCTCATTTGATTATTTATTCTTGCAATAACATCATCTCTAGTTAATTCATCTCTTTGTATTACTCGTTGTATTCTGATTTCGTCATCTGCATCTACAACCCAAGTCTCATCACATTTTTTGTGCAGTCCGACTTCAAAAAGCAAAGGAGCATCAATAAAGATTATATCTTTATCCTGTTTTTTATATTCTTCAATTTGACTTAAAATCTCCGAAACTATTTCTTTGAGCATAATTTCATCAAGTTTTAATTTTTGATTTGAATCAGAAAATACAATACCAGCCAATTTTTTTCTGTCTAAATTACCATCTGACATCATTATGCTTTCACCAAAGCAAGCAACTAAGTCTCTAAGCAATTGTGAGTTTGGCTTTACAATTTCTCTTGCTATTTTATCCGCATCTATTATTGAAAATCCTTTATTTAACAAGTATTTTGTTACTGTTGATTTACCAGAACCAATGCCACCTGTTAATCCGACAATTCTCATTACTTCCTCCACTACTTCAATTCATACCAATTATTTCCGCTGTTTAATTCTACTGCTAGTTTTATCTTTAGTTCCATTGCCTGTTCCATGCATTCTTTAAGCAAAGATTTTATTGAATCCGCTTCTTCATTGCTGGTTTCTATGATTAGTTCATCGTGAACTTGCAGAATTAATCTTGATTTAGTATTTTTTATGTTAAGCTGATGATAAACCTTTATCATGGCAAGCTTTATAATATCCGCCGCACTTCCCTGTATTGGGCTGTTCATCGCAAGTCTTTCTCCAAGCTGTCTAACCATATAATTACTGGCATTTATCTCATGAATAGCTCTTTTTCTACCCATAATAGTTGAAACATATCCATTTTCTTTACAAAATTGAATTTGCTTGTCCATAAAAAGCTTAACGTTTGTGTTTGTCTTGAAATACTCTTCAATATAGCTTTCTGCTTCTTTTCTTGTAATATTTAATTCTTCAGAAAGCCCAAAACCACTCATACCATAAATAACTCCAAAATTAACGGCTTTTGCATTACTTCTTTGCAGAGCAGTTACATCTTCTTGTGGTGTTTTAAAAACTCTTGCAGCAGTAATTCGATGAATGTCTTCGCCATTATTAAAGGCTTCAATTAAATGACTTTCCTCTGACATATGAGCTAAAACTCTAAGTTCAATTTGAGAATAGTCCGCCCCAACCAGTATAAAATCACTTTCTGAAATAAAAGCTTTTCTTAGCTTTCTACCCAGTTCTTGTCTTATAGGAATATTTTGCAAGTTTGGTTCTGTGCAACTAATACGCCCTGTTGCAGTAACCGTTTGTTGAAAATGAGCATGTATTCTTCCATCTTCATGCACTAAAGGAAGTAGCCCATCAATATATGTTCCCTTTAACTTAGACAATGTTCTATATTCTAAAATATAAGGGATAATGTCGTTTTCATGTTTAATTTTTTCAAGACTTTCAGCATTGGTTGAATATCCCCTCTTAGTTTTCTTCCCTGCTGTCAGCCCCATTTTTTCAAATAAAATCACACCTAACTGAGATGGAGAGTTAATATTAAATTCTTCTCCCGCACATTGATAAATTTTCTCAGTTAAATCATTTAGTTGTTCTGATATTGAAGAACCTGCTGTAATAAGTTCCTCCCTGTCAATTTTAAAGCCCACTCTTTCCATAGAAGCCATAGGTTCTATAAGAGGAAGTTCAACATTATAATATACATCTTCAAGATCTTCTGTCTTTAATTTATTTTCCAGAACAAATCTTATTTCCTCAACAACTTGTCCCCATTTTTTGGTATATTCCATATAATTCTCGCTTGAATCACCAAATAAGTTCATTTGGCCATTAGCGGACATAAATTCTTCTTCATTCTCAATTTCTTTATGAAGTAGTTCAAATGCCACTGTTTTCAATTCATAATTACTTTTTGACGGTTCCAAAACATATTGAGCTATGGCGCAATCAAAACATGAATTAAAATAATAACCAAAATTCAATGCTGTTTTTGTTCTTTGCTGTTCATTTAGGTAATTTAAAAGCACATAATAGTCATTTATTAAATAATAACCATAAATTTTTATATTTTTATCAGAAATAGTTTCAGCAAAGAAGCTAACTATTTCTGGATTTCCATCACAGGCTACAAAAACATATAGTTCAGACGACATAATACTTATACCGTAAACTTCGGGTTTATCTATATGATTTTTATTTGAGTAAACCTTTATTGCCAATTCTTCATCTTCTTTTATTGAATTAAAAAATCCTTCCAGTTCTTCTTTAGATTTTATTTTTAATTCACTTCTGTTCTTTGGCATAAAAGCTTTAACATTACTATTATCTGACATCATATTTTGCATGGAGTAATTATTTAGTTCCGTATTTTTAAGTTTCTTTAAAAAACTATTGAATTCTAATTTTACATATAGCTCAATTAACTTTTCAAAGTCAGGTTCTTCTGAGATATACTCACTAAAATCAATATCAATTGGAACATTTATATTAATTGTAGCAAGCCTTTTACTCATAATTGCCAACTGAGCATTTTCTTCAATTCTTTCCTTTAGTTTATTCTTAGGAAGATTGTCTATATTTGAAATAAGGTTTTCAACTGAACCGTATTCCAGTATTAGTTTTTGAGCAGTTTTTTCGCCTACTCCCGGTATTCCCGGAATATTGTCAGACTGATCCCCCATTAGCCCTTTAAAATCTATAAATTGGCTTGGCGTAAATCCGTACTTATCTATCATAGCTTGTTTATCAAAAATATCGAATTCAGATATACCTTTTCTTGTAATTAGAACCTTGGTATTATCTGTAGCCAGTTGCAAAGCATCCTTATCACCTGTTATTATCAGAGGTTCTAATGCACTTTCCTCAGCAGACCTAGCTATTGTTCCTATTAAATCGTCTGCTTCAAAACCTTCTAGCTCTAGTATCTTAATGTTCATAGCCTCTAAAACTTCTTTTAATAAAGGAAGTTGCATTGCTAGCTCAGGAGGCATCTTTTTTCTGCCTGCTTTATAGTCAGCATATTCTATATGTCTAAATGTAGGAGCTTTTTTATCGAAGGTTACTACAATATAACCCGGCTCGTAGTCGTTTTTTATTTTTGTCAACATATTAAGAAAACCGTACACTCCTTGAGTGTACAGTCCTTCTTTTGTTATCATTGGCCTTTGCATAGCATAATAAGCCCTATTTATTAAGCTATTCCCATCTATTATTACAATTCTTTTTTCCATAGTTTACCATCCTGACCGCAATAAACTGCGTTTTCTTTAGTTTCACTACCGTCAGCATTAGTTGTAATAATAACTATTTCTATAGTCATTATTCCTGTTTGCTGATCCATAGTGTATGAATTGACTTCATAATGTTTATCAATCAGGATTTCATTGAGAAAATTCAAATATACTTGAAGTTCATGCTCAAGATTAGTGGCATTACCACGAGGTTCAATTTGATAAGTGCCCTCATCTGTTTCATTTATAGGATTGCTAATGCCATTCTCATTATTTTCCGAAGCAGACATCTCCTCTTTAGGCTCTTCTGGAGCGGGATTTTCATATACTATTGGTGCAGACTTTAAGTTGGCATCTATATTGGCATCCCTAGAAGATGCCATCTCAGGTACCTGTGCCACATCAGTAGATTGTTTGCTTTCCTGCTTTTTCGAATTAGTATCTTTAGTTTTTTCTTCGTCTGTTAATTGGGTGTTCTCCATTTCAGTATCTTCACTGATAGGTGCCAACCTTTGTTTTGGATTTGCCTCATCAGACGAGAGTTTTTGAGCCTCCATGTTGTCTAAAATTAATTCCTGTTGATTGAAGTCATCTGAATTATTATTATACAATATCACAGAGAATAATCCAACTATAAATACGGCAGCTATTGAAGATATTCTTCTCCAATTCTTAAATTTCCTTTGTCCAAAAGGAACTATTTTAGAGCTTCTCATCTTTTCAGCTTCAATTACAAGGGCTTCGTGAAGTCTTGTATCGAATTCCACAGGAACGGGAACATCTTCAAGACTTGAAAGAACTTTTTGCAATTCTTTAAGTTCATTTACTTCTTGTTGACACATAGAACAGCTGGCAATGTGTTCATTAACTAGATTCATTTCATTTATTGATAGCTCATTATCAACATAGGACGATAATAATGCACTTATTTCTTTACAAGTCATAGAGTTTCTCCTTATATAATATATTTAGGTTGATAAAGGTAACCCATAACCCTTTGTTAGCTGTATATTTATACAAGTTTTTCTTGTATAATTGTTCTATTAGGTAGAGTGACATCGATTTCTCCTTGAGGCTTAGACCTCGTACTTGAAAGAGTGATGCCTCTGTCTGGTAAATAAGTTTACGAATAAGTTGGATGTCGACCCAGCCGGGTACCTCGCATATACAATAAGGCAGTAACGTTTATCAGTCAGTGGAACCTATCTAAAATACTTTGATTGCGGGTGATGTTTATGTTTTATTTAGGTATTGATATTGGTAAGAATACACATGTTGCTTCTCTTATGGACGAAAAGGCTAAAGTTATCTTTAAGGCTCATTCCTTTTCCAACACTTCTGATGGTGCAGCTACTCTTTTGGAGAAGATTACTCCGTATGCTACCGAACTTGAAATAGGAATGGAGGCTACTGGGCATTACTGGCTTTCGCTTTATTCATTTCTCATTGAGAACCACTTTGTTGTGCATGTAATCAATCCAATTCAAACTGATGGCTGGCGTAAAGGAACAGAAATCAGGAAACGTAAAACTGATATCATTGACTCGATTCTCATTGCTGATTTCATCCGCTATGGTGATTTCCTTGAAACTTCTCTTACTGACGAAGATACTATGTCACTGCGTAATCTATCACGCTTTAGAAACTATCTTGTTAGCTCTATTGGAGACCTTAAAAGAAAAACCATTTGTGTTCTGGATCAAATCTTTCCTGAGTATCACCACGCATTTTCTGATCTCTTTGGTAAAACATCAAAAGAATTATTACTACAATTAAACTCACCTAGCGACTACGATGATATTTCTTCTGAACAATTAGAAGAACTCTTAAAGCAAGTCACACTCAAAGGCTACGCTACTAAAAAATTCAAAGAGGTATCCGCTTTAGCAAAGACTTCCTTTGGAATCACCTTTTGTGTTGACAGCTTTTCATTTCAATTAAAACTTCTAATTGAGCAAATCAACTTTATAGAAAAACAGGTCTCTGATGTTGAAAATCAGATGTCGGAACTTCTTGAAAAAATCAATACTCCAATAACTACAATTCCTGGAATAGGTGATGTTATTGGTGCTACCATACTTGGCGAAGTTGGTGACATCAACCGTTTTAGTAGCGGTGCAAAACTTGTTGCTTATGCGGGAATTGATGCCTCTGTTTCTCAATCGGGTGAATATGAATGTATTAACAATCATATGAGTAAAAGAGGTTCACCTTATCTGAGAAAAGCTTTATTTAGGGCTGCTTTTGTAGCATCGAATAATGATCCAGTATTCAAAGCTTACTATCAAAAGAAACGCTTGGAAGGTAAACATCATAATGTTGCTCTCGGAGCAGTCGCACGTAAACTATGCTATACGATTTATGCTGTCGTAAAGAACAATGTTCCTTACGAGATACAAGCACCTCGAAATTAACAACTTCCCAGTACATATTTTCTAGAAACCTGCTTTTGCAGGTCTTTTTGTAATGCATAAAAAAACATTTAATAACCAATATTCTTTTTTATTTACCTATTGACTTTTGATAGTTGGTCTTTC